>JAFPYR010000009.1 GCA_017412115.1 Bacteroidales bacterium
AGAACCAATTCTTGACTTTAATCTCACAAAGAACGACGTTAAGGCACAGGAAACACGTCCGCTCGAAGAAGAACGCGATTTAGAATTAATTTACACCGACAAAAAAACGTATTTAATGCATTATAATTTCGATCCTGAAACCTCGAAACTCAAAAGCGTAACTTATGGTATGCCTAACATTTCGTATGCGCAATCATCGGTGTTAACAGATTTTCTTACAGAACGTTATCAGCCGATTGACTACACAGATAAAGAGTTTTACTTTGTTAACTCCGACGATCCTAACAAAGCGTCGATGATTGTATCGATGGAACTATCAGTAAACCCTCTGCAAATTGATGCAATTGTGGTCTATCTGAAAAAACAATAAAAAAAATCCGCATTTATATGTACATTATAAAATAAAAATCCGTATATTTGCCGTGTCTTCGCATTTTTTAGCGGAGGCGGCATTTAATAAACAAAGGCGTTGCTAAACGCTTTGTTCTCGGAACATTGAGATTTGGCCATTTCAAGGATAGATTCGGGGCAAAGCAACGGCGATGCCTACGGGTTATGTATATCCGCACCTCATCAATGGGTGTGCTGTACATATATTGCGTAGGCTGAGGCGTTGCTCGTTCCTATCTATCGGGCAAGGCCAAAGCCTCAATGTTCGGGACGGGCATTAAAGCCAAAAACCTGCGCATTGTTTTTTTTATAAATTTTCACTATTAACCAGTTCTGATTCGGGGTTTTGCAGAAAGAAAAAAGTAATAAAAATGAAAAAAATTTTATTGTTGTTATCCTTAACGCAGATTTCATTAAGTTTGAAAGCGCAAACTGACACTATTTATTTCTCTGATGGCAGAAATGAAGGATGTACCGTCAGCAAAATTACAGATAAAGAAATCGAATATTCGTATCCAGGTGAAAGTTTAGTAAATGTAGTAAAAAAAAGTTCTGTTTCTCAGATAAAATTTGCAAGCGGACGCTCTCAAATGTTCACCCAAGCGCAAAGTAACACCGGTGAACATGGTAAATTTTGGGAAATTGAAATGGGCGGTAATATGAAAGATTTCGTAGAAAAACTCAAAGCCAAAGGAGCAAGATTTCTTGAATATCAAGACGACGATGAAGTAAAATTGGAGACTCAATTCATGGCTTTTGAAAGTGCTGATATTTATGTACACTACAATCAAGATAAAATTGTTACCTATGTAGATGTACAACAAAACCATGCAGGTCGTATGGCAGCCTCCAAAGAGTGTAAATCAATTATTGAAGAACTAAATTCCAATTACACATTGGTAAAAGAAGGTGCAAATCCGAGAGTAATCGCTTTTTACAGATGGGAATGGAGCGGCGATAATTTACGGATTGTTTTCCGCCGTGGCTCTGGTTATTCACGTCCACATCTCACTTTTTACGACACTGTTTTTGGAGTCCCGGAAGAAGAAGATTAATCAATTAACAGAACTTCTGTTTTATAATTAACCACTAAATAATACAATTATGCTAACTCCAGATATATGGAATCTCTACAAGGATTCCGAACAAGGCAAGAAAGCAATCGCTCTTTTTGATTTGGGTGATAATCCTGAATATGCTAAAATTCAGGAAATTGCCGACTATATGGAAAACAAACATGGTGATTTTCCTTCTGATTACGACAGTGATGCTTTCATAATATTGGAAGCAAATATGAGTTGTATGAAAACGCCAACTCAAAAAACTACGACACGTGAGGAATTTGAAAAATTCATTACTGATTTCGATATAGTAGACTACATTATTGACGAAAATGGCAAACTTCAATTCCAAGAAGACCGTGTACTTTTGCCAAGCAATCGTTACCGCGACAAAAATTGGCAGATGATGTTTATGTCTATGGCATTATACATCAATAATCCATCAATGTACAAACCGCTGTTTTATCAAACACGGTTTCCTGTCATTATGCGAAATTGCGATCTCTTGGGCATCGAGTTGCCACCAATACCACGCACAAAGGACTATATACAGTATATGATGTATTATTGGGACATCTGTCAGGTTTGGAACGAATTTCAGAAAGAAAACAACCTTTCGGACGCTGAATTTTGCGCTTGTCTGTACGATTTTGCTCCGATGCTTGTTAAGCCCGCAATCCCAACAGAACTCCCTAAGCCGACAAATGTTTGGCTTGTGGGAGCGGCACCCGGCGATTTCAAGTTTCTCGACACACTCGGTGTCGATACAGATGGCAATCCCGAACATATATGGCAATGCAACGAGAAAACCAAACGTGGTGATTTAATTGTTATGTATTGTCGTTTGCCAAGGAGTTGCATACATTCAGTGTGGAGAGCCAACACTGATGGCATTTTCAACCCATTCGACTACTACCAATGCCGCACAACAGTATGCAATGGTGTCAAAATTCCATCGGTATCTATCAAGGAATTGCGGAGCGATGCTTATCTGTCTCAGATTCCAATTGTTAGGAAAAACCTTCAAGGCGTCAATGGTGTTGAATTGTCGCCCAAAGACTATTCCGAAATAATCCGTTATGTGAAGGAGCGAGGCGACAATGTGGAAATGTTCCCAAAATTGTTTGAGACCGATGCAATGGATTTTGGTGAAATCAAGATTGAAAAAGACGTTGAGGAGAAAATACTAATTCCTATTCTCCACCGTCTTGGTTACGGTGATAGCGACTACACACGACAATTGTCGCAAAAGGCAGGACGTGGCTTAAAAGCGATTCCCGACTTTGTGTTTTTGCCGCAGGGAGAAAAACACTTTGCCTCCTCTACGTTAGTGATTGAGGCGAAATTAGATATGGCGCCGATGGCAGAACGAATCAACGCCTTTGCGCAATGCTTGTCGTATGCACGTATGCTGCGCTCAAAACTTATGGCAATTTGCGACAAGGAACGTCTCGTAGTTTTCTCCGTGGATGGCAATGGCTCTGCCGACCGCAACAATCCTGTATTTGAGGAACATTGGGCAAATATCTACGGCGACGAACTAATTGGCGCAAAACTCAAACAAACCATCGGCAAAGAGGTAATTGTAAACCTTATTTAATACTTTCATTAAGTGCCAAAAATGTGTAAATTTACACATTTTTGGCACTTGGTTTTGTGTGTTTTTACACATTTTTGGCACTTAGGACTAAAAAACAAAAAAAATTTCACTCTTCCTGCTTTAGTAGCGAGCGGTCGGGTAAATCGGGCGCGGCTTGAAGCGGTTCAAGGTAAAAAACATCATTTTTCAACGAGATAATCCCAGCCAATGAATTTTTTTTCACTTGGGTTAATTTTGAATCGTCGTAATGCCTCAAAACATCGAAATGATATTTTCCGCTCACTCTGTTAGCAGCACAACGCAGATGTACATAGCCGAAATCACCGTCAGAAATCACCTCTGAATTGCCGTCGCTGCCGCCCGTAGATTCCACAATAAACGTGAAATGCTGTGTTTTGCCGTTTTTTTGATAGACAAAATTGTGCGTGCCTACATAAGGACTCACATACGGTTTCAACTTCGGACATTTTTCTCGGTCGTAATCAACCATTCGGCAAACCGACAAGGCAAAGTTTAGCACACATTTAGAAACCCCTACGGGGGCGCGTCCGCCGTTAAAATTGATATAAAGGCTCTCTCCCGTCGAAAACTTCGCACTGATATACAAATCGTAGGTCGGAGGAAGTCCCGCAACTTCAACATTCCAATTGTTAAATTCTAACATTCCGCTCTCTTTCAAGGCATCAGAGAGTTTTTTTAAAAAAACGTCATCGGCCTCAAAATCAAACTTGAAACTTTCGTGTTCCTCATCGCGGGCTACACTTCCTCCAAAATGCCCTTCTCGGAGCATACACTCCACCGACAAAGGCTTTTCGCCGTCCATCCATTCACGATTGTAAACCTCAAACGACAAATAAGTTACCGTGCCCTTGACATTTTCGAGAGGTTTAGTTTTGTGGACATCGTGTACAACACCGCCACAAACAGGTCTGTCTTGTCCAAACATATTGCAAGAGTTTAAATTCAACAATACCAACGTCAAAAGAAAGAATAAATATTTCATAATGCGGAGGTTTTAAAAAAAAACTTCGGCGAAAATTAAGCATTATTTTTATTATTAACAAAAAATAAATTGCCGTATATTCTTCAATCATCAACAAACCACGGCACAAAATTTGTTAAAAAAGACAAAAAAAATTATATCATGGTGAGTACAGACAAAAAAGAATTAATGGTATTTCAAAAAAGAATTTTAGGATTGTTAGGATTCTTTTTAGCGCCGTGTGCTATCGGCTTCGGACTTTTAGGCGATAATTCCGCTATCGTAAACCCTAAATGGTGGTATTCAATAAGTATGACATACTACGCTAACTCACAAATTTGTATGATTGGCGTTTTGTTCTCAATGTCAGTCTTATTTTTATCGTATATCGGCTATAATGCCTCCGACAAAATCTTAACCACAATATCCGGTATATGCGCAATGGGAATTGTAGTTTTTCCGTGCGGACATGACGACATTTTAAAAACCGGACTTTTAGGCTTGGATTGCGCAACGAGTTTCAATATACATTGCGCATTTGCAAGCATTATGTTCGTAAGTTTCGCAATAATGGTAGGTTACAATTTTACACGAAGCGGAAACGACTCGGTTACAAAAGAGAAAAAAGTCAGAAACAAAATATATTACATTTGTGCCGGCATAATAGGTGCTTTTATGTTGAATCAAGTTTTATCGGTATATTTCGGTTATCCTGGCTATTGGACGCTAATCAACGAGGCTGTAATGCTTTGGGCGTTTAGTTTTGCGTGGCTCGTTAAAGCAGAATTTTTCCCGTGGTTCAACGACAAAAAAATTTCGCCGAAGATTAATGACAATCTTCTAAAATAATCCATTGTTAATTTTACATTATCATATAGGAAAAAATTTTTAATTATAGAAAATTGCATTATTTTTGTAACTGACAATATTAAAATATAACCGCTAAAAACATCGCAACGATATGGAAATATTCGACGATTACATAACAACCATTTTACATGGCTTAGACGAAGGTCTTGCTATCGTAGACAAAAGTTTTAACAACGTCTACAACAATAAAGTCCTTAACGGCATTTTGGAACTATCTGAGGATAAAGATGCCAATGTGTTTGATTTTGTCAGCGCAGAAGATAAAGAAATAATCAAAACACTTTTGTCGCAAACATTCGGCAGCAAAACAAATATTGATGTCAAAATTACGACTGTCAAAGGCAGCAAAAAAGTTCTTAGGCTTAGCATTTCGTCATTTTTTGATACCAAGCGTAATGCTGACGGTTATCTTGTATCTGTCAATGACAAAACAGAAGAGGAAAAAGACAAAATCGCTTTGAAAGCAGCCATGGCTAACCTCGACCTTGTAGCCAACAGCACAGCCGATGTGATATTAAGGTACGATTTCAAAACTTTTAAAATGTCTTTTGTCAGCAAGTCTATAAAATATATGGCGGGCTATGAATGGGAAGAACTTATCGGAACACGTTGTGTTGATATTTTCCATCCGAGTGTCCGTCAGCCGATTATGGATCTTGTTACAAGTTATGTAACCGGACAACGCAGTTTTGACCGAGGCGGCCACGATAAGGTTCGTCTTCCGATGCTCAAAAAAGACGGTACTTGTATTATGACCGAAGTTTTGTCGTCGTTTTTGCGCGATTCCAACGACCGTCCTATTGACTGTATTTCGATAATTCATGACATCAGCGAGACACTCCGTTACGAAAAGCAGATTACGGAGCAGAACAACGTGATGAATACTCTTATCAACAACCTCATTGCTGATGTTTACCTCAAAGACAAAGACCTAAGATACAAGGTTGCAAACCTTAGATATGCCCAATCAATCGGATTTGATTCCGTTGATAAAATTATCAACAAAACTGACACGGAATTAGGAATTGAAGATAGTAAAGGTATTGAACAATTTGAACAACATATTATTAATACCGCTAATCCGTCTTTCAATATCGAAAGAAAAATTACAGACAAAAAAGGTAGTGAAAAATGGATTTCAACCTCCAAATTATCATATAAAAACAGCGAGGGACAAATCTCTGGTGTCATAGGCGTGGTTCGCGACATCACCAGCAGAAAACACTACGAACAGACTATTCTTGAACGTACCCGTCAGTTTGAAAACACAATCAATACCCTTACCGATGTTTATGTAAAAACCGATAACGAGGGCAAAATTGTAGAAGTAAGTCCTTCAGTATGCACGCTTTACGGTTGCAAACACAAGACTGAAATTATCGGAAAAAACTTTTTCGAGACATTGTGTCAAATTGATTACGATTATCATATTTTTGTAAAAGAAGTAAAAAAGATTGGAAGAATTGACGGTTTTTCTAACAAACTCGTAAACCTTTTAGGAGAAGAAAAATACGTTGAAGCCAATCTTGTTACATGGGTTGACAGCGAAAATGCAGTTGCGGGTTTTGAAGGCATACTTCACGACGTTACGGAACGAGTAATAAGAGAAAAGACCATCGAATCGCAAAAACACACCATTGAACTTGCGCATCAGGCGACAATGGAAAGTATTACAGCCGCCAAACGTACACAATCTGCTATAATGCCGTTCGAACATATTCATAGTATTTTTGATAATTGTTTTGTAATCTACCGTCCGAAAGACGTCGTTGGAGGCGATTTCTTCTATGCAACGGAAAAAGACGGCAAAACGATAGCCACGGTAGGCGATTGTACGGGACACGGAGTAGCAGGTGCGCTTTTGAGTACTTTGTCGATGTCGTACTTACGCAATACCATCAGCGAACTCTCAGGCGAAGAATTAACATCGGAAAATATACTTGAAACATTACGTTCCAATGTGATAAAAACGATGAACAGCGACGAAGGTTTCGACATTAGTTTGATTGTGATTGACAAAGCGAAAAAGCAGTTACAGTTTACAGGTGCTTTCAATTCGTTGTACTTTGTACGCCAAGGTGTTATAACCGAGTATCCTGCTGACAAGTGCCCGATAGGCCGTTATCCAAAGATGGTTAATTTTACACGTAACGTCATAGATTACGAAACGGGTGATGAAATATTCCTTTGCTCTGACGGTTACGGAGATCAGTTCGGAGGTTCGGCTAACCGTCGTTTTGGTTCAACTAAACTTCGTGAATTGTTCGCAAATGTTTCAATACTTAGTCCGGCAGAACAAACGAATAAAATTAATAATACCCTTGATGACTGGATGGCTCAGCAATCGCTTGGTCAAATAGACGACGTAACAGTAATGGGTATAAAGTTTTAGACGCGATTAATGCGTTTCGACTTTTTTTGCAAAATAGTATTTTTACAATGAAAGGCTTTTTTTTAAAGTGTTCCGTTGTAAAAATACTATTTTTTTCGTTTTCAGTTTTAAACTTATCATCAAATACCGAATCAAATATGAAAAACATTTTACACAACATGATAAAAAAATATTTATTGATAGCAGCAACGGCATTTTTAACATTGCCGGCTTGTAACAACAATTGTCAAAACGACAAATCCGCAGCCTCATCATCACCGTCTTTTGACGAAGTTTTAACCACGAGGCGTAGTATCCGCAGTTATGACGCCACCAAGAAAATTTCAGAAAACGAAGTACGTGAACTTTTCAAAGCGGTTCAAGAAGCACCGTCTTGGGCAAACAACCAACCCACAAAGTATTACGTTGCGATGAGTAAAGAAAAAGTCGAAGCGGTTCAGAACCTTGTTGGCGGCAACAAAGACCGTATCGCTAACGCTCCCGTATTAATCGTTTCAACATTTGAGAAAGGTAAATCGGGATTTTTCAACGGTAACGCAGCCAACGAAATCGGTGATGGTTGGGGCGCATACGATAACGGACTAAGCAATTGTTACCTCATCATGAAAGCCCGTGCAATGGGTTTTGACACGCTCATAATGGGAATGCGTGACTCAGAGGGACTCAGAAAAGAGTTCAACATCCCTGAAAACGAAACTGTCATGGCTGTAATATCACTTGGTTATCGTGACGGCGAGCCAAAACAACCCGGACACAGACCTTTTGACGAAGTTATAAATTTCTTCTAACAAACCCCTAAAATATAAAATGCCATTTTACAAAAATCTATGTTCTTGTAAAATGGCATTTTTATTATGTCTTTTTTTAAGCAAAATTTTACTCTTGTCCTAATTGAATTTGTTGATGTTGATAAAGTAAAAAATTCAATTCGTCAATATTGTAATTTTGGGATTGGTTATGCAAAATGTAATACTCAATTATCAAATCCGACTTGGAAGAATGAGAAATTGCATAACCAGCACTTTTCAACAAAGATTCGGTTTCTTTCAAATTGAGTTTCAGCGATATTGCGAGCGCAAAAATCGTATTCTTGCTCGGAGTGTAAGTATCGTTGGAAATTATCTTTGAAAACAATCTACGGTCGATATTCGCATTTTTGTAGACATCGGCATTTGTCATCTGCTTTTGACGAATAAAATCGAAAAGTTTAGTATTAAAACTATCTTCGAGATTGGCAAAAATTTCGCTTTCGCATAGTATTGATTCTGGATATTCAACATCGGAATTTTTACAAGAAAAATTGCCTGATCTTCTACGTCGTTCAATATCATTGACGATAAGTTTTTCGTCAATATAACTTTCTACACCGTCATAAAGTTTTTTCGCCGCAGAAAACGCATCATCGTTATAAACTATCATGTAAACGGTCATTTCACCGTCATACCCACCTAAAAAGTCATGAATTGATTTTAAGGCGGTGCTGAGTGCTTTGTTAGGCGGATAACCGTAAATTCCCGCCGAAATTAGCGGAAACGCAATCGATTTTAAATTTTTCTCTGAGGCAAGTTTCAACGAGTTGTAATAACAATCGTAAAGTTGCTTTTCTTGCGCAGTATTGCCGCCTTGATAAATTGGTCCGGCGGTGTGAATTATGTATTTCGCTTTCGATTTAAAACCGTCCGTTATCACCGCTTCACCCGTTTTAATCGGGGCTAACTTATCGCAAGCAGCTTGAAGTTCAGAAGGTCCGGCAGCACGAAAAATCGCACCGCAAACTCCTCCACCCATTTGCAATGCCGTATTTGCAGCGTTAACTATAACATCAACATCTATCTTGGTTATATCGTTTCGACTTATTAATAGTGGCATAATTCTATAAATTTTATGATTGCAAATTTAAAAAAAATTTTTTTTTGACAATCTTTTTTACAACGAATTTTTAACGGACATATCTCCGAGAAAAAAAATTGTCGCTTTCAAGGCGACATCAATGCAAATTTATTTTCTGAATTTTGCAGTGATAACTTCTATGTTGAACTTTTAAAAAAATTTAGTATATTTGTAATCGCTAACTTTTTAACACATAAAAAAATATGATATTAGGAGCGATAATTGGAGATACGGTTGGCTCAATCTATGAGTTTTGTAACCACAAGTCGGTGGATTTTCCATTGTTTGACCCGCGCTGCGAGTTTACCGACGATTCAATTGTTACGGTAGCCGTTGCAAAATGGCTCGTTACCGACAAGGAGCATACATTTGAAAAATTGGAGGAATGTCTTGTTGATTTTGGCAAGCGTTATCCGAATCCTATGGGCGGATATGGCGGTGGATATTTAACTTGGTTGTTCTATCCGCAAAAACTCAAATCATACGGAGAAACTGAGCCTTCAAAATCGGGGCGACACCCTTACAATTCATGGGGCAACGGCTCTGCGATGAGGGTTTCTGCCGTGGGTTGGGCTTTTGAGACGTTGGAGGAGACGTTGGAGATAGCAAAACGTTCAGCCGAAATTACTCACAACCATCCCGAAGGTATCAAGGGGGCACAAGCAACGGCTGCGGCGATATTTTTAGCACGAAATGGCAAGTCAAAACGCGAAATAAAAGATTACATCGAACATACATTCGGTTATGACCTCAGCCGAACTTGCGATGAAATCCGTCCAAAATATCATTTTGACGGTTCGTGTCAAGGCACTGTTCCTGAGGCTATTATAGCGTTTTTGGAAAGTAACAGTTTTGAATCTGCCATCCGTCTTGCGGTTTCGTTAGGCGGTGACACAGACACTTTAACGTGCATAACCGGCGGCATAGCGGAGGCTTTTTACAAAGAAATTCCACAGTGGATTGTTGATAAAATTCTTTCAATAATTCCATCAGAATTTAAAGAAATTTTAGAAAATTTTAATTAAGTAAATGCGGTGGTTGTCTTGAAGTCAAAGCCGCCAAAAAACAATTGGAAAGTAAGGCGGCGCAAAAAAGTTTTTCAATTTTCAAAAACTAATGCTATATTTGCGAAAACAACAAACCTGTTTTAACTATGACCAAACAATCATCATTACAGATATTTGAGGAGAAAAAAGTCCGCTCCGTGTGGGACGACAAGGAAGAAAAGTGGTATTTTTCGGTGTTGGATGTAGTAGAAGTGTTGACCGACAGCAAAAATCCTACCGACTACTTCAAAAAGATGCGTAAACGCGAACCTGAACTTGCTGCGTTCGTGGGGACAAATTGTCCCCATGTAGAAATGCCGACAGCATCGGGTAAAAAACGCAAAACATTGGTTGGGGACACAAAAACGATTTTCCGCATCATTCAGTCAATTCCATCGCCAAAAGCCGAACCTTTCAAACAATGGATGGCGCAAGTGGCAAGTCAGCGTATCGACCAAATGCAAGACCCCGAACTTGACATTCAACAGGCAGTTGCAGACTATAAACGCCTTGGATATTCCGACGCTTGGATCAACCAACGCATAAAGTCCATCGAAGTCCGCAAGGAACTCACCGACGAATGGAAACGCACAGGCGTCCACGAGGGTATGGAATACGCTTCTCTCACCGACATAATAACGAAA
>JAFPYR010000054.1 GCA_017412115.1 Bacteroidales bacterium
CGACGTGAAGGGCACAGGTTTCCTCACTTGGAATTACGACGAAATCGGCAAGGACGACGACAAATGGCTCTATATGCCCGCCCTCAAAAAGACTCGCCGAATCAGCGGAAGTTCCTCTAAGACAGACTATTTTATGGGAACCGACTTCACTTACGACGATATGGGCGACCGCAACATCGACGAAGACGACCACAAATTCCTGCGGATGGAAACCATCGACGGACACGAATGTTACGTCGTGGAATCCGTGCCGAAAGACAAGCGCGAAATCTATTCTAAACGCATTTCGTGGATTCGCAAGGATTGTTTTATGGGCGTGAAAGTGGAGTATTACGACAAACTCGGCAAACTTCATAGAGTATTGAACATCAGCGACATAAAGCAAGTGCAAGGCTTTTGGACACGCGGCAAGATGGTGATGGAAAACGTGCAGACCAAACACAAGACAATCCTCACTTTTTCGGATTTGAAATTTGATCTGAAAATCGACGGCGAAATGTTCAATGTTGCAAAATTGGAAAAGGGTCTGTAAAATGAAACTGCGAAATCTTTTTTGATTCATCACCAATAATATAAAAAAAATTTTTACCTTTGCCATCGTAACAAAAACTTCGCTCGCTATGGAATTTCGCAGATACCCTATTGGCACACAGACGTTTAGCACAATTATAGAAGAAAATTGTGTCTATGTAGATAAGACGGATTTGGTATATAAAATGACCAATGAATATCGCTATGTATTCTTGTCAAGACCTCGGCGTTTTGGCAAGTCGTTGCTGTGCAGCACGTTGAAAGAGTATTTCTTGGGCAACAAAGATTTGTTTAAGGGGCTTAAAATCGACGCATTGGAAAAAGAATGGGTGAAGTATCCTGTGATTCATCTCGATTTCAGTTCGTGCAAAACCACCGACTTGAAGGCCATCAAATTGTATCTTTCAAAAATGTTGGCTGATTACGAACATCAGTATTCCCTGATTTCTGACAAAGAATACGAAAAAGAAAGGAAGTGTGCAAAAGATGCGGCGGATATTTCAAACGTCCGCTTGGGCTATATTATTCAGGCAGCATTTAAACAGACTGGACAAAAAGAGGCTGTCATAATTGACGAATACGACGCGCTGATGCTCAATGCGATACACGACAATGATTTGCAAAACAAAATCAGAGAGCAACAAAACAACTTTTTTTCGCCGCTCAAAGAACTTGACCCATACATCCGTTTTGTCTTCATCACTGGCATCACCAAATTTTCGCAGATGTCGATATTCTCTACATTGAACAACTTGAAAGATATTTCGTTGTTGCCTGAGTTTGAGACACTATGTGGCATTTCGCACGAAGAAATGCAGACTGTTTTCAAGTCTGACATTCAGAGGTTTGCCGATAAAAATGGATACACTTTTGAACAGACCGTCAAGTATCTGAAGTTTAAATACGATGGCTACAATTTTTCGCCCGAAATGCGCGGAGTTTATAATCCATACTCTGTAATCAATGCAATGCACGACAAGCAATTAAACAATTATTGGTTTAATTCGGGAACGCCGTCGGCATTGCTGAAACTTATCGCAAAATTCAACATCCAAATGGAGGATTTTGAAGGTGTGGAATGTGGCGTGTCGAGATTCAATCAACCCGTAGAAAAAATCACCGACCTTGTGCCGTTTTTGTTTCAGGCGGGTTATTTGACGATAAAGGGCTATAAATCTGTCAATTATGGCATAGTTCCAACTTCGATTTATATGTTGGGCTATCCTAACGACGAAGTGAGGGCGGCATTGGCGGATTCGCTGTTCAGAGATTTTTACAAGGTGAATGACACTATGCCGCTTCGTAATGCTTATTTTGATTTTTATGCAAACGACGACATTGACGCTTTTATAGAACATCTAAAAGTCTTTTTTGATGGTTTTCCGTTTAGTCTCAACGACCAAAAAGAAAACGAAAAGTATTATCATTCAATACTTTATACAGTTTTGACATCTTTCAGCGCAGACATCG
Source organism: Bacteroidales bacterium (assembly GCA_017412115.1). Lineage (GTDB taxonomy): Bacteria > Bacteroidota > Bacteroidia > Bacteroidales > UBA3824 > UBA3824. The sequence continues at coordinate 2,002 of JAFPYR010000054.1, forward strand.
TCGCCAATCGTGAGACCGCCCTTGGTAAGGCTGATTTGGTTCTCAATATGCCCAAAACGATTTATGTAATTGAACTGAAATACGACCAATCGTTGGAATCAGCCAAGACCCAAATCCGCAACCGCCGCTACGCAAAGGCATATTTGGATTCGGGCAAGCGCATAGTAAAACTCGCCATCAAATTCTCGTCAAAGGACAGGAACATCGAGAGTTACGAGGCGGCAGAGGAAAAGATTTAATCACTTGCCGGATTTAACGCGATTGCACGATTTGCAAAGCATTTGGCAGTTTTCGGCAATGGTCTTACCTCCAAGATGCCAAGGGGTTATGTGGTCGGCTTCCATTTGACTAAGGTCGTAATGCTTTTTGCAATGTGGGCAAATGCCACCCTGACGTTCGTATGCGGCAAGTTTTTGCGATTCGGTGAAGGCGCGGATAGAAAGAAATTTTTCTTTACGAGTAAGAATGTATGGATAAATGCCTTTTTTGTTGGTAACATCATCGTCTAAAATCAATTGTTTTACCTCTGTATCAACGGCTTTTTGGTCTATCAACTTGTCTTTAAACTCTTTGTATAATGCGCCCCAATTAACGCCTTTCATAATTTTTTTGCGTTCTTTGGATGGCTTAAAAGTGGTTTCTATCCAAGTGATTACGCTACTAAAAAACTGCCACAGCGGTGCGGCGTTGGCATCGTGCTGATGATTTGCCATGTGAATTTCGATGTTACCATCTGAAATCCAAGATATTGCGGTTTCTAAATATTCTTGACGGTTGGCTGACCCGGAAAGATAATCGCCACCGATTTTTGCAGCCGGAGCACCAATTTTGCTAAAATAACGTTTAGCATCGCTTACCCAACTTCCGGCGTAAACGGCATTGCGGAGTTCTTGTTTTGTAAGTTCCTCACCTGCAATGTTTATGGTTTCAAACCAGCGGAGTTTTTCGCTGTCGGTACCGCTGCAAATGTACACTTGAAGTTCGTAATTGAGTATTTGTTCTTTTTCGTTTTCTTGAAGGTTATGAAAATAGCGCATATCAAACGCAAAATCACCGTTGACATATTGGCAAATACTTATTGTACGTTGCTGACCATCAATAATTTCGTATTGGGGAGCGGACGGCTCGTCCGCCGAATCTCTACACGCCCAATACATTACGTTTAAAGGGAAACCCTTTGTAAGAGTGTCGATTACGGCGTTTCGTTGGTTTTCTTTATAAACAAATTCGCGCTGAAATGGCGGACGCACGTCAAGTTTTCCACCGAAAGCCTTAACACCGTTTTCGGCATTGTCTTCGTAACCCTGCGTTAATTCGCGGACGGTAATTTTGTTGAGTTCTATTTTCATGGTTTGTTATTTTGATGGTGAATATTTGGATGACGGTTCGGCAGCGAGATGGTATTGGGATTGTTGTTTGCGACGGATTAAGATTCTGAAATATGGGCATTTACCGTTGATTGATAAATCTTTGTCATCGTTACCCTTTCTAAATTTGACAATTTCAAATTGACTTGGATTATACTTATCTAAAAATGTAATCGGCACACCCATTACACCTTCGTAATCGCATGGAATATCAGCAACTTTATTAACATTAATGGCATCGTAATTGTCGTAAAATGGATATTCTTCTTTTGAATAGCTTTTGTAAAGAATAAGTTCCTCGTGTCTTTTTGCAATGTCAAGATTTGTAAACCAACAAATATTACCCATACTTCTCCATTTTTGTCCAGTTTCATCTATCCAAAAACGTGTTGCACGTGGCTCATAGTAATCAGGAACTTTGAATTTTGCAAAAGAAAGAGTACTACCCAACCATAATTTATTTGCTTTTATGTATGAAAAAATCTCCTTGTATGTAATGGCATTTTGATTGCCAATAATTACAAATTTTTTGTCGTATTCCATCAATTGTGCTACATATTCACGGAATAGAGAAAATGGTGGATTGGTTACTACAATATCAGCTTGTTTCAATAGTTCAATACATTCTTGACTACGAAAATCGCCATCACCTTTTAGAAAGTTGATTCCAATTTCCTCTGGGTCAGGAATATGATTACCATTTTTGTCGCCATTGTATTCGAGCCAAATTGCGCGTTCAGAATCGTTTTTTGAAAATAAATCTCTACATTGACTTTTGTAACAGGTAGTTATAAGTTTTTTTAAGCCAAGCTTTTCAAAATTATAACTGAAATAATGGAAGAAATTGCTTATGCGTGGATCATCGCAATTACAAAGAATAGTTTTATCTTTGAAATGGGCTTTGAAATACTTCAATTCATTCTCTATATCCGAGAGTTCTGTATAAAACTCATCTTCTTTTGCTTTGTTAGCGGCGTGTAAACTTTTGTTTCCTGCCATTTTGATTGATAGTTTTTTGCATTCGCTATCAATCACTTATCGGCATAAAAAAGGCGTGAGCCTTCACTATCGCATTCACGAGGAGCCTCGGAGAACCCCGTACCACAATTAGATCTGCCCACACCTTTTGGGTGCGAACATTAACCTTACATTGTGCTACAGAGTGTCCAAAACACTCACGTGAATTGCTTTTATTCCAACTGATTCAAAATCAATAGTTTCCTAGGCTTTTGTTTTGAATGTGAATAATAGTCAATGCTTTATATGTTAATAAATTCTGTCTGTTTTTACTTTATAATAAATTATAAATAGTTATACATTTTGCTTATGCAAGTAACGTTGCAAATATAGTGTTTTTTTTTGAGACGGTGAAGCCTCAAACGCAATTTTTTTCACCTAAATATTTATTCTAAAATTATGCAATTTTCCAAAAAATCTCAAAAAGGTGTAAAATCGTCATTTAAAAAATCTCAAAAAGGTGTAAAATCCTATTGCAAAAAATCTCAAAAAGGTGTAAATTTGCGCTTAGAAAAATCTCAATAAGGTGCAAGATTATGATACTGAAACGTAAAATATATTCGCAATTGCTTGATTGGAAGCAAAATAGAAAGGGTAGTGTTGCCTTGTTGATTGAGGGTGCAAGACGCATCGGCAAAAGTTTCATCGTGGAACAGTTTGCCAAAAACGAATACGAGTCGTATATCATTATAGATTTCAACAAGGCGTCGGCGGCTGTACGCGAATGGTTCGACATCTATTTGGAGGACTTGGACACGCTTTTCTTCTATCTTTCGCAACATTACAAAGTGAAACTAATTGAACGTAAGTCGCTGATAATCTTCGACGAAATCCAATTATGTCCTCGCACCCGCGCCGCCATCAAGTTTTTGGTTGCAGACGGACGCTACGACTATATAGAGACGGGCTCGCTCGTCAGCATCAAGAAAAACCTCAAAGGCATTGTTGTGCCGTCGGAAGAACGCACATTAAAAATGCATCCTATGGATTTTGAGGAGTTTTTGTGGGCGACAGATAACGAAATGCTATGGGATTTCATCACCAAAATGTATAATGAAAAACATCCTATGGGTCAAGTTTTCCACCGAAAGGCAATGGATATTTTCCGGCAGTATATGATTGTGGGCGGAATGCCGCAGGCGGTGAAAACATACATGGAAACCAAGGATTTTGATGCCGTTGACACTGTAAAACGTGACATATTAAACATTTACCGCAACGACATTTTCAACTACGCTGCGGAACAGGCAGAAAAAGTAGTGTCGATTTTTGACCAAATACCGCCGCAACTATCGCGTCACGAAAAAAAATTCAAACTCTCGTCGGTAAAGCCCGACGCAAAATTCCGCGACTTGGACGACGCATTTTTTTGGCTCAAAGATTCGCGTGTGGTCAACATTTGTTACAACAGCACTGCACCCAATATAGGTCTGAAAATGAACGAGGAACGCACTACCCTCAAATGCTACATGAACGACACAGGGCTGTTGATTAGTCACGCCTTTGACGAGCGAGGCATAGTAACCAACGATGTTTACCAAAAAATCCTACTCTCCAAACTCGACATTAATGAGGGAATGTTGATGGAAAATATTGTTGCCCAAATGTTTACAGCAAAAGGACACAATCTTTATTTTTACTCCAAAAACTCCGAAAATTCACAAGAACGTATGGAAATCGACTTTCTTCTGGCGAAAAGCCGCGTTACGAGCCGTCACAACATTATCCCCGTAGAGGTCAAGAGCGGCAAAAACTACACTTTTTCGTCGCTCAACAAGATGACAGAACGTTTTCGTGATTTCATTGACACTCCCGTGGTACTTCACACAAGCGACCTCAAAGAAGAAAACGGCGTACAATTCCTGCCAGTATATATGGCTGGATTGATGTAAAAGGAACGACGCAACAACAGAAAAAAAATTACCGATAAATAGGTAGTTTCACCACGAAAATACCTATTTTTGAGTATTGATTTTTTCTAAACAGAGCAATAATTTTGCAGTAAAATAAAATTTAAAGAAAATGAAACTGCAATTTTTATTGTTTTTGACATTTTATGCCGTCGCCGCCTTTGCACAAGATGGCGACGGGGATTTTAAAGTGAAAGTGAAGGGATTCGCCGATAGTTATCACGCCGTAAGATGCAGCGAACCAAACGATTGGATGTCGTCGCGCACAAGGCTTCGCGGCGAACTTTCATTGGCTAAAAATCACACTGAATTGTTTTTTTCTGCCAATGCGGTTTACAATTCGTTGTTGAAAGACTATTCAGGGTTCAAAATCAGGGAACTTTACGTGTCGCAAACTTTCGGAAATTTTGACCTACGTGCAGGGCGTCAAATCATCACTTGGGGCGTGGCTGACGCGCTGAGAATCACCGACTTAATTTCGCCGATGGATTACAGCGAATTTCTCGCGCAAGATTATGACGACATCCGAATCCCCGAAAATGCGTTGCGATTAAAA
>JAFPYR010000055.1 GCA_017412115.1 Bacteroidales bacterium
GGCTATGCAGCGCAATAGTACGACACTTGAAACTTTAGAAAAAATCGCAAAATATTTCAGAGTTTCAGTCGGAGTGTTTTTTGGTGAAGAAGATATTTTTACTCCCATCAGAAACTCTTTTGATAACTTTGATACGGAAGTGAAAAAAGCATCTAATTACATCGAAACAACTTTGTTGTATTACGTTCCTGAATTAAAAAATAATATCGTACCTATTGATTATATTAATGATGCTTGGACGAAAGTTTCATCGGAAGTTGTTAATATAATTGAATTTTCGATGAATAAATTAGTTGAAAATCATACGTGTAAGTATTTGATGACATTTTCGTTTGATGAAATTTTGAAAATGCGAAATGCCGGAATCATATCCAAAGATGTTGCTGATTTAGTGTTAATGATGCAAAACCCGCAAATTTTTGAAAACGAAAAACTTCGTATAAAATTAGGAGCAGAAGGTGAAAACAATTTTTGGGGAAAAGTTAAAAAAGGTATTGAAAGGTCAAAAAAACAGCCTAAATAAAAAACAACACTATTCCTCTGACAACTGCTGACTCATTCTACGGTAAACCGAGAAAATCTTTGCCCTTGAAACAAAGCCTAAATACTTATTGTTTTCGTCTAAAACGGCAATATTAAACTTGTCGGAATTGGTGAATTTTGTGGCAACAGAATCCATACTTTCATCAATTCTGACAGTATAATCGGGTCTGAAAACAAGATCCTTCACAAAAACTTTGTCGTAAAGTTCGGGCTTAAACATCATCGTACGGATATTGTCAAGTTTTATGATACCGAAAAAAGTATTACTATCCCTGTCCACAACCGCAAAAATATTACGCGTTGTCTCCTCTACAGCTTTAACCAAAACCCGCAAAGAATCCTCAGGAAAAACAACCGCAAAATTTCTCTCAATCAACGTGTCAAGTTTCATAAGGTTGAGAACTTTTTTGTCAGCGTGATGCGTCATAAGTTCGTTACGCTGAGCAAGTTGGAATGTATAAATAGAATTAGTGATAAATTTTTTCGTAACAATGTACGACAAAACCGATACCATTAAAAGCGGCACTAACAATTTATAACTTCCAGTTATCGCAGCAATCAGGAAGACAGCTGTCATAGGAGCGTGCAAAACACCGCCTATCGTCCCCGCCATGCCCACTAACGCCATGTTTTCGGGGTGAATATTAGCAAAACCCATTAAATTCAAAATCACGGCTGTCAAAAGCCCCGTGTTAGCACCGACAAACAATGCCGGCATAAAGATACCTCCGACACCGCCCGCTACAAAAGTCAGCGATGTAGCCGCCGGTTTCAACAGCAACACAAACCACAAAAGCATCACAACAAACCACGAATTGCTTTTCATTTTCAAGTACAATCCGTTCATAAACAGGAAGTTGAAATCACCGTTAATACAGTCGTTAATCGTATCGCCGCCCTCACCAAAAAGAGCCGGAAACAAGAAAATAAGCAGCGACAAAACCGAACCGCCGATTAAAAATTTCAACCAAACGGACTTTACCTTTTTGAACAGATTTGCCGTAAAAATATAACTTTTCGTAAAATATACCGACGAAACCGCGCAGATAATTCCAAGCAGCAAATAAACCCAAAATTCACTCGCTTGAAACGTGTTAGAAACATGGAAAAAGAAGAGCGGATTAGTTCCCGTCAAAGCATACGAAATCAAAACGCCCGTTACTGAGGAAACCAATAACGGAGCAAGCGAAGCCATTGTCAAATCCAACATAAAAACTTCCAAAACGAAAACCGTTCCCATAATCGGTGCTTTGAACATTGCTGCCAAAGCCGCCGCCGTTGCACAGCCTAACATCAGAAGTTTTTGTTTATAATTAAGGTGTAAAAGACGTCCGAGGTTTGAGCCGATAGCCGCACCTGTTACGACGGTAGGACCCTCCAATCCCGCACTTCCGCCGAAACCGACCGTCAAGGCTGAACCTATAACAGAAGAATACATATTGTGCGGTTTTATGACCGCACCTTCCTTTGAAATCGAATACAAAACCCTCGGTATGCCACCGGAGACATTATGACGTAAAAGATAGTTTACAAAAATAGTCGTTAAAAAAATACCTATTAACGGACTTATAAAATAAAGTATACTTGTCTCGTCATCAATAAAACCTGCTAACAAGCGGCTGATAGTATGTGTTGAAGTTTTCAGCACGTAAGCGATTAAAGCGGCGATGACACCTGCAATAATGCTTAACAAAACCATATATTGATTAGTTCCGATATGACGAATCCGCCATTCGTAGAACTTAGTCATCAACCGTCTGCATTTTAATTTTCGTTTGTTTATTTTCATTCCTTTAACTTTCCGACTGCAAATTAAAACTATTAAGCCGTAAATCGTATTAAGTGAAAATTAAATTTTTAGAAAAATGAGTTTTTTAGCCAGCAATGAAATAATTTTGGACGAAATGTTTTGAATATCAAAAAGTTTTAGTAATTTTGGACAAATTTAAAGTGATACTTTAAATTTGTCTAAAAATATTTTAATACCATGTATTACAGAGAGTTAGAAGCGGAATTAATCCGTCTGTCGCAATTTTTTAGAGTGTTGACAGTTACGGGACCAAGGCAATCGGGTAAAACAACACTATGCAAAAAAACTTTTGCTGAGTATAAATATATCAATTTGGAGGACGAAACTACTGTTTCTGAATTAGAAATCAACCGCAAAGATTTTCTGATTAGAAACCGTAACGGCTTAATTATCGATGAAGTACAAAATATGCCGGAGATTTTTTCGGCAGTGCAAATTGTAATTGACGAGTATGAAGATTCACGTTTTGTTCTCACGGGCAGTAATAATTTTCTGTTGGTTCAAAAAATAACACAATCATTAGCCGGCAGAACTGCAATTTTGTCTCTGTTACCGTTTTCTCTGTCAGAATTAACAGAAAACGACAGGCAAAAAGACTTGACGGAAATAATGTTCCGAGGGTTTTATCCCGCTGTCTGGGCAAAAAATATTCCGCCGCAAGATGTTTACAGACAATATTTTTCTACATACATACAACGTGATATTCAACAAGTTATAAACATAAAAAACTTGTCAGAATTCAGACGGTTTGTGGTTTTGTGTGCAGCACGCACAGGAACGGAGTTTAATGCGTCAAGCCTTTCGAACGAGATAGGCGTATCCGTGCCGACAATTACGGAATGGCTGAATGTTTTGGAGGCATCGTATATAATTTTCAGATTGCAACCGTTTTACAGAAATATCAACAAAAGGTTGGTGAAAACGCCTAAAATTTATTTTTACGATGTGGGACTTGTGTGTTTTTTACTTGGCATAAATACAGCACAACAACTTGACACACATCCGCTTAGAGGAAGTATTTTTGAAACCTTAGTGGTTTGTGAATTTCTAAAAAAGCAATATAACAAGGGGCTTGATAATAACTTGTTTTTTTTCAAGGACAAAAGCCAAAAGGAGGTTGATTTGGTTCAGGAAGTCGGGAATAATTTTTACGCATACGAAATAAAAATATCGCCGTCAATCAATTCCGACTTTTATAAAAATTTAAAATATTTCAAAACGCTTTTTCCAACAGAAAACAACAAAAGTTATGTAATTTACACCGGAAATTCAGAAAATCACAATCCTGAAAACGGCTATATTAACTATTTGAATATCTGCAACTTATAATATAATTGGACAAATTTAAAGTGCTACTTTAAATTTGTCCAATTATTAGATAATGAGTTGTATTACAATAAATTAATATGATAAAAAACGGCTCACGTATTTACTGCGTGAACCTATCGCTTTATTTTAATTTATGCCGTAAAGATAAAAGATAGAGAAAGAAATTTAAAAATCAGAGAAAAAAATGAGAAAAAATTTTGCATTTTCCCCTCCAATATTAAAAGAAAATTAAATTCTTAAAAAATATTAGAATATTAAAACCTAAATGTGTAAATTTGCGCACAATCTTAACACAATAAATTATCATATAATGGATAACGAAATCTTTGACCTTATCGAAAAAGAGTACAGCCGTCAGAAAAACGGCATTGAACTTATTGCTTCTGAAAATTTTGTAAGCGCACAAGTTATGCGTGCAATGGGTTCTGTTTTAACCAACAAGTATGCCGAAGGTTTGCCCGGTAAACGTTTTTACGGCGGTTGCCATGTTGTAGACCAAGTTGAAAACATCGCTATCGAAAGACTTAAAAAACTTTACGATGCTGAATGGGTAAACGTTCAGCCGCACTCAGGCGCACAGGCTAACATGGCTGTTTTGTCAGTAGTTTTGAATCCGGGCGATACGTTTATGGGTCTTGACCTCGATCACGGCGGACACCTCTCTCACGGCTCACCTGTCAATTCGTCAGGAAAACTTTACAATCATATTTCTTACAACGTTAATGAAAAAACCGGTCTTATCGACTACGACCAAATGGAAAAAGTTGCGTTGGAGAAAAAACCAAAACTCATCATTGGTGGTGCTTCGGCTTATTCAAGAGATTGGGACTACGAGCGTATGCGTGCTATTTGCGACAAAATCGGTGCGCTGATGATGATTGATATGGCTCACCCAGCCGGTCTTATCGCAGCAGGTCTTTTGAAAAACCCGTTGAAATATGCTCACATCGTAACCTCTACAACTCACAAAACGTTAAGAGGTCCTCGCGGCGGTATTATTTTGTTAGGCAAAGATTTTGAAAATCCTTGGGGATTAAAAACTCCCAAAGGCGTTACCAAAACAATGTCGCAACTTCTTGACTCTGCGGTATTTCCGGGCATTCAGGGCGGACCTTTGGAGCATGTTATCGCAGCAAAAGCCGTTGCTTTCGGTGAGGCTTTAACTCCTGAGTTCAAGGCTTATCAAACACAAGTTAAGAAAAATGCTGCTCTTATGGCTGAAGAACTTATCAACAAAGGCTATAAAATTCTTTCCGGCGGTACTGACAACCATTCGATGTTGGTTGATTTGCGTCAGAATTTCCCCGATATTACAGGAAAAGAGGTTCAAATCGCTTTGGAAAAAGCAGACATCACCGCTAACAAAAACATGGTTCCCTTTGACAGCCGCTCAGCATTCCAGACTTCGGGCATAAGACTCGGTACTCCCGCAATCACAACCCGCGGAATCAAAGAAGCAGAAATCGTTAGAATCGTTGATTTTATTGATACCGTTATCAAAAACATTAACAATGATGATGTTATCGCAAAAGTAAAAGGCGAGGTTAACGAGATGATGAGCAAATTCCCGCTCGATAAATAATAGGTAGTAATTTTGTTTCATAGTGTGATAAACCCCGCAAAGGCTTAAAAATTTTTAAGACCGATGCGGGGTATTTTTTTCTTTTAAGTTTTTCAAGTTCAAAACAAACGGTCTTTGAACATAAAAAACAAAACTCCTATTACTGCAAACACTGCAACATAAATCAAAAGTTTTAGAAGCAGCGGCATTTGTTTTCTTCTCATATTTTTTTAATCTATTTTATGATTTTTCAGGAAAATAACTATAATTCTGCGAAGAATCTAATTTGTCCAAAATGGCTTTGCCTTTGTTTGTAATCTCATCAAACATTTCCATTCCTTCAACTTTATAAATACTGTTCTGAAGGTCCATATCCTTGAAAATTCCTGATGAAAGTTCCATAAAATTATCCATTTCGGCAATCTTAGTGCTTAAATCCGCGGCTAAAGCGTCAGTTGCAGCATCATATCTTTCATTGCGGCTAAAATTACCCTCCAAAATGTTACGCGCGTTCTCCATCGCCGAATAACCGCTCGAAATTGCAGAATATTCCTGTTTTTTCATTCTGATTTCATTACGCGTATCAGCCAATTTGTAAGAAGAATACGTGTGCATTTTTATCAAAACGTTGTTAAGGTCTTCCATTTTGCCAATCATAACATCGTATTTTTGATTCAAGGCTTTGAGCCTGCCGATTTGATTGTAATTAACGGCAACCACCTCCTGACGGTTTTGACGTTTCGCCTCTTCAATAAGTTTTGTTGCCCGAAGAATCTCCTTATTGTTGGAATTGCGGGTTTCCTTTATCCTAATCATATTATTGCGCAATTTTGCAATATTATCACCTAACATTTTGAAATTTCTGTCCAACTCCTCAATATGGCTCTCAAGAATTTTGATAGGATCCAATTCGGTAAACAAACCCGTAATCCAACGCATCAACGATTTGAAACCGTAGACAATAAGATTGCGAGCCCTTTTGTCAGTAGCCATAAAAACAAGCAAACCCAAAACTCCGAATCCAAGAATCGAACCCGTCATCGAGGCCATCATATCTTGATATATATCCCGAAAAAAGCTCAAAATAGGATTTCTAAACACAAACAACGAGGCTACACCGCCCGCGAGAAATATTAATCCCGTTTTACCTTCTTTTTTTGAAAAAAAAGATTTTTTCTTTTGTAATTTGTTTTCCTCAGCCATTTTTTCAGTCATTTAATTTTTATTTTTGAATATCCTGATAAATTATCTGCGCCGTTTTCTTTGATGCCGTTCCGTCGCCAGAGACCGCAAGAATCTCTTTGTATGAATCCGTCATTTTTCTTCGATAATCATCATCCGAAATTATTTTCTCCAATTCCAACGAAATATCATCAGAGAGTTTGGTCTGCAACAATTCCTTAACGGCTTCACGCCCGAGAATTATATTTACAAGCGAAAAATATTTTATTTTAACAAAAGCTTTTGCAGCCAAATAACTTATCGTATTAAGTTTGTAAACCACAACTTGAGGCGTTCCCAAAATAGCTGTCTCAAGGGTTGCCGTTCCTGATGTTACAACGGCTGCAACTGAATGTTTTACAACATTATAAGTATCACCGTAAATAATATTGACACCGCTAAAACCCTCAAAAAAACTTGAATAAAAATCATTTTCAATACCCGGTGCACCGCAGACCAAAAACTGATAACCGCCAAAACGCGGAACTATTTTCAACATCTCCGGCAAAAGTTTTTGAATCTCATTTTTTCTGCTGCCCGGCACAAGTGCAATTTTAGGACGGGAATCCAAAGAATATTTTTCTACAAAATCCTCATACGGTAAAATATCTTTTTCTTTGGCTCGCATGGCATCAATAAGAGGATTGCCGACGTACTCAACATCATAATCGAACTGCTTGTAAAATTCCTTTTCAAAAGGAAAAATTGCAAACATCTTATCAACATATTTTTTTATAGTGTAGGCACGACGTTTTTTCCACGCCCAAATTTTAGGCGAAATATAATAAAACGTCTTAAAACCATGCTCCTTGGCAAATTTAGCCATCTTGAGGTTGAAACCCGGATAATCAACAAAAATTACGGCGTCAGGCGAAAATTTCAACATATTGGTTTTACATATTTCAAAATTTTTTTTGATTTTTGAAATATTAGCCAAAACCTCCGTTACGCCCATATATGCCATTTCACGATAATGCTGAAGGATTTTTCCGCCTTGTGAAAGCATTAAATCCCCACCCAAAAACATAAATTCGGCCGCTTTGTCGATATTTTTAATCTGCGCCATCAAAGTCGATGCGTGCAAATCTCCGGAAGCTTCTCCCGCTATTAAAAAATATTTCATAATGAATGCTATTTTTCCGCCGTATTGGAACGGAAATTGTATTTTCTGTGTTTTAGAAAACAAAGATAATTGTTTTTCTTTAACCAAGGTATAGCCTTAACATTTTTTTTGATATTACTTTTATAACTCGACTATACTTGATGTTTAGCCGTTGCCGGTTTCTTTTAACAAAAAAGCTGACAACGGCATTTTTTATTTTACAAAAACTTTCATAACTTTACACTCTGAAATTTTTTCCCGTTATTTTGAAAAACTACTATGAAAAATCTTTTTACACTAATAATATTAATTTTTTCGTTATCGGTTAAGGCTCAAAACGTTTCAACCGTATTAAACGACATTGAAAATTTTAAAATCGTAACTTTATCCAACGGTTTTAAAGTTCAAATTATCACCTCAAATGAATATCAATACTGCAACTGCCGCCTTACAGTTGATATTTCAGACCTCGTAGAAGGCGAACAAAAAGGTATCAAAAGCGTTACGGCAGCTCTAACAGGCTCCGAGCTCATCGGCGAAGAATTGCTTGTAAAAAACATGATAAGCCACAATCAGGCTTTGGACTCATTGATGGAATTTATGGCAGAAACGGCTTTTTCCCCGGAAGAAAAAAACATCACTTTCAACGAATACAAATCCCGCCGTCAGGAATATTTAAGAAACCTCTCCGCAGATAAAGAATCCGCCGTCTCGGATTTCGCATCCTCAAAATGCGGAATAGAACTCCTGCCAAAAAACTATCTCGAGAATATCTTTGAAAACGATTACAAAGAATTTAAAAAACGCTGTTTTACAGCCGGAAGATGTTTATTAACAATAATTTCCAATATGGAAGTTTCTCAAATTCAGGAACTTGCAGAAAAACATTTTGGAAAAGCAGACAAAAATTCTCAAAAAGGCAAAGCAAAACCCGCAACCTATGCCGCTCAAGATTTGATTTATTTTATCAACGATTCTCTTCAAGAGAAAACAATATGCTCTTTCAGAAATTATTTTCCGTGTCAAAAAACACCTAAAAACTATATTTTCAACAAGTTAGCTCAGCAAATAATTTACGGGGAATACGCTATGAGAGTAAGAAATTTTTCAACCCTCGGACACGAAATTTATTCGCTAAATTTAACGGCGGAAGATGACTCTAATTTTGATTCGATTACAAAACGCATTTTTAAATTCCGAAACAACAAATCCCAAATCGAAAATCAGGATTTGGAAGAGGCAAAAAAACTCGTTATTGAAAATTTTAAAAACGAACTCAAATCGCCGGCATACGCTACGGAAATCGCTTCACACATAATTTTGTACAAATTTCAAAACAATTATTTTTCCAATTTTGAAGGCAGTATCAACATGATTACCGAGGCGGAAATGAATACTTTTATCAACATTATCAACAAAAACGGAAGCAATGTTTTGGCATCGCTCGGAGAGCAAAGAAAACATCACTGCACATTATTGAGGCTCGCCCATGATAGAAAAGTGGAACTCGGAAACCTTCAAAACGAAGTTTCATTCACTTTCGATAAAGGTTTTACGGCTCAAAATGTTTTGGATAAATATTTGGTTTCCACAGGGTTAAACAATCCGCCGAAAAATTATACGGTAACATTCAAAACCGTTTATGACTATTTGGACAAAGGCGTTCAATACACCGCAACGGGCAGAATTTTAAGAAAAACGCCCAATATGTATTCTTTGGAAAATTATGTTGTACATGAAGACTCTATGAAAATTTTTCATTACAAAGAAATGTTTGACGGCAATATTCCTTACGACAGCACCATGCTTTACGGCAGAGAAGAGGTTGATACGGTAAGGGAAAAAACTCTTATTCAAAAAGCATATTTCCCCTTGGAGGCTTATTATGACAAATTAGGGATAAGATTCAGACTTTCATGCGATTATGATTTGTTTCAAGAAGGACTTTTCAAAGTGGAAACCATCGGACTAAACAACGAGGCAATCAATCATTATTTCGACATCAATAACGGATTAAGAACCAAAACGGAACTTTTGAGCGATACAATGACCGTAAAAAAAATAATAGAATACACTTACGACGAATACAATAATAAATACAAATTGCCCAAAATTATAAGGGAAACTTCAAAAAATCTTGTTACGGAGATTTTGTTTTCGCTTTATGATTTTAATACGACACTCAAGAAAGCAAATTTCTTCATTTACATTCCCGTTCAAAGGAAAAAATAAAGGACGAAATTTTTTAAAAATTTTCGTCCCTTAAAAAAAAAATTCTAAAATTTATAAATAATTATTTAGCTGCATTTTCAGGTGCTAAATCAGAAGAATCCGCAATAATGCATGATTTTTCAACACTGATATTAACATCTTGTGCAATAGCAACAATAAATGTCGTTTCAAGAACAGAAACAATCGTTCCGTGGATTCCGCCTACGGTCATAACCTTGCTGCCGGGTTTCAAAGACTCACGGAATTTGTTGAGTTCTTTTTGCTTTTTTTGCTGGGGACGAATCATAAAAAGATAAAAAACAGCAAACATCAACACCAACATTATTATCATGCTAATTCCGCTGCCTTGAGGCTGTCCGGGAGTGCCGGCAACATCTTGCTGAATTGTTAAAAAAATATCCAAAAGTGTCATTTTTAATATAATTTTTAATTGTTAATTTTTTCCTTATTGTTAATTGTTGCAAAGCACCTCTCCCGTTATGACAAGATCAAAAATATTATCAACACAGTTAGAGATTACTTTTACGGTTTTGTATTGCGAACCTTCCTTTCCTGAAGAATCAAAACGGACTTTTATGTAGCCCTCGCCGCCGGGTACAACAGGCTTTTTGTCGTATTCAGGAACGGTACAGCCGCATGAAGTTTCTACTTTCTGAATCAATAAATCGGCTTTGCCCGTGTTTTTGAATTTAAAAGTAAAACTTACCTGCTCGCCCTGAAGAACTTTGCCGAAATTGAAAACTGCCGTATCAAAATCAATTTCAGGAAAAGTAGTCGTATCAATTTGAGCGGCAGAATTGTTTGCCGTATTGTTTGACGAACATGAAAAAAATGCCGCAGAAAAAAATACGGCTAAGATTATAATAAAATTAATCTTCATTTTTTTCGGTTTTTTCAGGAGCTTCCGCTATTTTTTTAATTTTTTTCTCGCTCATAAGTTTTGAAACTGCTTTGTCCAAAACACCGTTAACAAAAACGCTACTCTTTGAAGTAGAATAATCTTTTGCAAGTTCAATATACTCGTTGAAAGTAACTTTGAGCGGTATTTCGGGAAATGTTTCAACCTCTGCCAAAGCGGTCTGCAAAACCAAAATATCAAAAAATGCAATTCTTTCCAAATCCCAGTTTTGAGTATTTTCGGAAATCAACTTGCGATAATAATCGCCTCTTGCAACCGTTTTTCTGAAAAGTTGAATCACAAATTCACGATCGTCATCGTTTTTGAACATTTTTACCAAAGGATAAGAATTATCGTAACCGATTTTGTATCTTTCGATAGTTTTCAAAACCATTCCGATTATAAACTCCACTGTATCAATCCAATATACAGATTGTTCCTCAAGTATTTGATAAAGCAAATCGCAATCGTAAATCACATTTTCAAACATAAAGGCAATGATTTTTTTGTCCTCCTCGTATGACGAAGTCGGTTTTGCCATGTATGAAATATACTCGTCGGTTTTTTCTAATGTGTTAAAAATACGTTTGGGCAATTCAGGATTGGTAGCCCACGAAATTTTTTTTCCGTTAACCTGAGTAATGAAAGCCTCGTTTTCCTTGAATTGAGCAATGAATTTGTTATTAACAAATTTCATGTTAGGATTACGATCGGTTTCCGTTGCCAAAAATTTTTGTTTTTTGGAATTAATTACGGATTCGGCGTAATTGCATACCTCTACGCCGAGAAGAAAGAGGTAAAAATACAAGTCGTATGATTTCTGTATGCTGTACAGCAATTCTTTTTCGGATTTTGCCACGTCCGAATCTCCGCCTTGATAAAAGGAATAAACAGTTTGCAAAACTTTTATTCTCAAAATTCTTCTGCTTATCATTGTAAAAAAGAACTAAATATTTCGGCGCAAAGTTAGTTATTTTCTCACAAGGCAAAAATTAATTTTGAGTTAAAAATTACAAATTTTTATTTAGTTTTGAAATATTGAATCATCTCCGTTAATTTTTGGGACAAAACCATAAGATTGTCAGAATAATTAGCAACCTGCTCACTTACAGAGGCTACCTGCTGAATGCCGGAATTGAACCTCTGAACGGCTGTATTAATCTGAGCTCCGCCCGCAGACTGTTCACGACTTGAGGAGGCAATCTCCTGAACCAAAACCGTTGTTTTTTCAAATTCGGGCAAAACCTTTGAAAATACTTCTCCCGTTAATTTTGCAACACTAACGCCGTCCGAACTTACTGAATCAATATCCTTGGCAGCCTCGGCGCATTTTTCGGCAAGTTTTCTGACCTCTGCGGCAACCACGGCAAAACCTTTTCCCTGTTCGCCCGCCCTTGCTGCCTCTACTGCGGCGTTAAGGGCAAGAATATTTGTTTGAAATGCAATATCGTTGATAACGGAAATTTTTTCAGCAATTTCGGTAATGGATTTAACGGTCTTTTTAGCAGCTACATCGCACTCCTTAATCGTTTGAGCGGAAGTTACGGCAATTTGCTCGGTTTTAACGGCATTTTGACTGTTTTGCTCAATAGAAGATGCCATTTCTTCGATAGCGGAACTTATTTCCTCGGCTGAAGTAGCTTGTTCGTTGGCACTGCCGCTCATCTGACGGCTTGCCCTGTTCATTTCAACGGCGGCAGAGGTCATCTCTGAAGTACTCTCAGAAATAGATTCCACTACTTTTAGCAAAGTATCTTTCATGTCCGCCATGGAATTGTTAAGTTCTGAAATTTCACTTTCGCCCTCCGAACGTTCAAAATTTATAGTTAAATCGCCTGAGGTAAGCTGTTTAATCTTAACAACATTTTTTTGGATTCCTCTGATTATAATATTCGTAGTTCTAAGGGCTATCAATAACACCAATATTGATATTATCGGAACAATAATAGAACCGGCTAACCTTAATTCCGTCGTTATAGACTCTATTTTTTGAGCACTCTCCGCTGAATATTTTTCGATAAGCCTGCAAAGATTTTCGGTGGTTGTTTTCAAATCTGTACTCAATTGAGGAAGCTTTTGAACGGCTGACATCATGAGGCCCGCATTAGAGAAAAAATCGTTGCTGACTTTAAGATAATGCTCTCTAATACCGACAATACGCTTATATTCTTGTTTTAAATTTTCTTCCATGGGATAGTCCTCAACATTTTTTAAGAGTGCGGCATTTTCGTTCAAATATTTAAGCAGCAACTCCTTATCAGAGGTTATTTCTCTACAAGAAAGCAATTTGTTGAGTAACATCGAAGATTTCAAATCTTTAGACGGCTCAGAATATTTAGGTTGTTTACTTATTTTTTCATAAAACATATACAAACTGCTTTCGTACTTATTTTGAAGTTTAGAAAGTTCATCCATCACTTTTTGCGTTTCGGTATTTTTATCATCCATAGCATAAAAAAGGTCTGTCAAAGCCTTAAATTTAGAATTAACGGAATCATAACACATTTTCAACTCCGAGGGAATATCATCATTTTTTTCAATAATTGCGGTAAGATCTTCAAGATTTTTAATAGCCAAATTATAAGTTCTAAAGCCCTCTTCCCTATTTCCTTCCATTTTGCCCGTTGCGGCAAACATCTGAAAAGCATTTATCGTTCCCGACAAATTATTAACCATAAGATTAGCAGACTGCAACATCGGAACATATTTTACGGCAAGTCCCTGAGCAGAATTATTAACGGAACCTAATCGTATAACCGGAACTAAAGACATTACAATCATAAATACGATGGCAATACCAAAAACGGTTACAAGTTGAGTACGGAGTTTGAAATCTTTGAAATTCATATTGTTTTCGATTAAAATTTTTTCTAACACTTTGCTACAAAAACAAAGCCGAAAAAACAACCGCTAAAAAAAAAATAACTATAAAGACTGTTAATAAAAAATAAAAAAAGAGAGGCAGTAAATCTTTCGATTTTTTTTGCCTCTCTCTCTTTTTATAATCTAACAATAATTCTTTTTATTTGGCGATATTAATTTCAACTTTAGTTACTTTATAACCATAACCGACTGCAATGATACCCCAGTTATCATTTTCAGTTGCTAATGTTAATGATTCTTCAGTAAGTGTAACTTCTAAATACTCTGTACTTGAGGAAATCGGTGTATCACCACGATCTAAATCACCTTCTCCTCCAGTCCAGATATTAACCCAGCTTGTATTTGTGATACAGCCTTGACCTTCTCCTTCAACGTAAAATCTAATAACAGTTCCGTCTGTTATTTTACCGTCTTTTATTTTGTCATAAGTATATTCTTTTACGCCGTCAAAAGTTGTACTCCAAGTAACAGTAACTTCACCGCTCCAAACTTCAACATATTCTCCTACAACAAGAACGGGTTCCGGTGTAGGTTCGGGGTCGGGTGTGGGTTCGGGTGTGGGTTCGGGGTCTGTTTTCGGTTCTGACTCTTTGTTGGAATTCTCTTTTTCTAATTCCTCCTCCAAAGCATCCAAATCATTGCCGACAAATGTAACTTTCGTTAAAGTATAATTGTTACCAACAACTAACATTCCTTTCTGTTCGACCAAAATATTAATTGAGGTTTCATTAAGTTCGTATGACAAAACCATAGTACCGCTGATTTTATCATCACCGCGTCCTTCATCGTCGTCAGAATAGCCGGTTACGATATTACGCCACCAAGAAGTAGCTACACAACCTTGTGCGTCATCTTTTTTAGCCGTAACAGTTATATTAACAACAACTCCGGGTTTCAAAATACCATTTGACGCCCAAGCTTCAGTTTTTGCTTTCAAAACCTCGAAAGGAGTAGCCCATGTTACATCAAACTCTCCGCTCCAAAGCTCAACTTCAATTTCACTGAAAACAGGATTTTTTGAAAGCTCAATTTGACCGCCGACGTATGAATTACCGTCTTTGTCAATAACTCTCAAATCGTAAACGCCTTCTGCCAATCCTTCGGGAACTGTATATTCCAAATAACCGTCTTCATTGCAAACACAATCAACAGTAGTTGTTCCGATAAGAAGTTTTACAACGTCTTGAAGGTTTTTACCGTGCATTGTAGCCTCTGCACCGGATTTTACCAAACGCTCTTTGGATTTGTTAGCCAATACGGGATCGGTTTCCAACGGCTGAACCGTAATGGTAAAAGTACGTGAAGTTTCACCACCTAAAGTTTTTGCTACAACTTTTACGGTATGTACTCCGACCTCCAAATGAGTGTCAATAGACAAACCCTCTGCAACTTTTTCATCATCTATGAACCACTCAACAGATGCTCCTTCTACGGGAGTAACTATCAGTTCATACGTAAAATTTTGTGTACGGTCGATCGTTGAAAATTTTTCCGCAACACCATTTTTCCCTTGAGGAATGTCGGTGTTCAAAATTCTGGGCGAATCAGATGGCGAAGCCGTGAAAAACGGATCTTCGTCAGAGGAACAACTCATTAAACCGGCAGCTATGCCCAAGCTCAACAATCCGGCTGTAAGTATATTTTTGAATTTCATAATAATCTAAATTTTTTACGGTTATTCAACATTAATATCTTTTGTATCCCACCATAAACGGTGATGCCAATCATCAGTGCCGCCCAAATCCTCAACAGCCTTTTTGTAATTGACACTGTTGTACTGAGCCTCAAGTATCGGATAGCGCAAACGTACAGGGGTTTGCAAGTTTCCGTCGTCGTATGAAAAGTCTGCCTCAAATTTATCGAGTTTGGTTCTGTCCTGCAAAACAGGATAATCCGAACGGCGCAAGTTTGCCCAAGCTTCGGCGGGATTCATCATATGAAGAATCCAAGCCTGAGTGTTGATAGCCTCACGGGGATTGCTTGTCAATGTACCTTCAGCAATAATGCCGTCAATATAATCTTGAATTTCACTCTCGGAAATCTTGTTGCTTTCTAAATAATGGTTGTTAAGAATTTGCATTGAAGCAATGATACCGTTTTTAAAATGTGTTTCAACATCGCCATCAACAGTCCAACCCTTGGATTTAGCTTCAGCCAAAAGAAACTCAACTTCAGCAGAACTGATTAAAAAACCCGGTCTGTTAGGCATTTCCATATCAATAGAAAGAAAAGGTCTCATCATACGCGCAGGGAAGTTGTTTTTATCGAAACCTGCTTCAGGATACATATTAACAATACGTTCAAGTGTGGGAATGTCTGCATTGGCAGGACCGTTGATCCAGTTGTGCCACCAAGCAGCACCCGGATTGCAGGGATGGATAATTTCACCGCTTTTCTCTACATAAGAAAGAACTTCATCCGTTACATCTACATTCCATTCGCGGTCAGGTTTAATTTCACTGCGTTTGGTGTTGATGTAATGACGGCAGATACGGTTAAGTCTGGGGTCAGAGGTCTTTTTCATCAAATTGTAGAAAGTAGACGAAACAAATGTCGGTGAAGTCGGATCTTGTCCGTAAAGAATTTCTCCGAGTGCATTAACACGAAAGTCTAAATCTTGCGAACCAACGTAAAGAGTAAAAGGTCCGTCAGTGTAAATAATATAAGCATCTTCGGAAGCGCTTTGAATATATCCGCCGTCAGCTTTCAAAGCCTTTTCAAATTCTTCCTGCGCTTTTGACGGATTAACATCGCTTATACGCATTGCAAAACGCAAGCGTAAAGAGTTGGCATATTTGCGCCAAGCTAAAGCATCGCCGGAAAGACTTGTAACATCACCGCCTATACGGTCTTGCGCGGTACCGAGTTGTTCAACACAAGAGGCAAGCTCGTCAAAAAAGAAATTGTAAATATCTTCCTGTTTGTCGTATTTCGGGTTTGAAATACCGCTGATAAATCCCAAGCCTGCTTCGATACAAGGAACATCACCGTAGGTATCTGTCAAAACGGACATCAAATAAACACGGTGAATACGCAAAACAGCGTTAATGGCCGGTTTGTCAGCAGAATTGACGATTGCATCAACAAGGTTTTTTATGGCAACCTTATAATACTGATCCCAAATAAGCCGCATTTGATCGTCGCTTGCGTGAACACTACCGGCGTAATTTGAAACGTTCCATCCACCGGCAAAATGCTGCGTGAACCCCGTAATGTAACTGCGGTAAGTATCCATAAGTCCGAAGTCGCCGTAAGTCTGCAACAAGGCAGTCGTTAGCTGAGCTCCCGGTTCTATTGAGGAGGCTTTTGATTCATCAATGTTCATATCCTCCATATAATCGTCGCTGCAAGAGGTTATAGCTATGGACATCAATCCGTAAACCGCACTGGCAGCTAATATGTTTTTTATATTCTTGATTTTCATTGCTTTTTTTAACTCTTAGAATTTAACATTTATGTTGATACCGTAACTGCGGCGTGAGGGAAGAGAACCGTATTCCAAGCCCATGCCAGATGTGTTATAACCAGAATCGGGGTCAATGTTGGGAATGTTTTTCCAAACGATGAACGGGTTTCTTGCTACAAACGATACACTCATGCCTTTAATCTTTTTGCCCAAATATTTTTCGGGGAAAGTATAACCGAATGTAATTTCACGGCATTTTACGTATGAGTTGTCATAAATGAACATACTCGGAGCAACATCTGCCGCACTTTTCCAATAAGCCTCAGGATTAACTGCGATGTCGTTTTGTCTGTAAGTGCCGTCACCGTTGTCAATAACGCCGTTGATAACCAAACCTTCGCATTTGCCGGCTGCACGCCATTCTTCGATTCCCATATTAGCAGCTTTGCGGTTTTCCTCAGAGCGATACCATTCTTCTCTTCCTTCCAAAGTTTCGGTTGCCTTGCCTGTTGCGTATGCAGAACGCATTGACATTGAAAACATATCAGCACCTACTTTTACGTCAAATCCTGCTGAAAGACGGAAATTTTTGTAAGTGAAAGTAGAATAAAAACCACCTGTCCAATCCCATGATGCGTTGCCTAAAGTGTGAGTTTCGCTATCAACAAAAGGCAAACCGCTTGTAGGATCGATAATTAACATTCCGTCTTCGGTGCGTCTAAAATCTTTGCCGATAATGCTACCAAAGTTTTCGCCAACTTCTGCACCTACAGAAACGCCGCACCACATAGCTTTTTCGATTTCAAAATAATTCATGCCGCTGGTAAGCGATTTTACTTTGTTTTGGTTTTTGGAGAAATTGACTCCTGCATCCCATGCAAAATCGTGAACTTGTAAAACTCTACCGTTCAAAGCAATTTCAATACCCTTGTTTTGAATTTCGCCCGCATTGATTAAGCGGTAATCATAACCAGAGGCAGTAGTAGATGCCAAAGCAATAATTTGGTCGTTTGAAGTCTGGTCATAATAAGTAATGTCGGCATTCAAACGGTTTGAAAAGAATTTCAACTCAAGACCTAACTCAAAACTATTGGTACGGGTAGGTTTGAGTTCTTTGTTAGGTTGGGTTTTATTATTAATCATTCCGATAACGTAACCGCCGTAAGAATATTTACCTGTGGTGTAGTTAAGAGCAAGCTGATACGGATCCGTGTCGCTTCCGACCTGAGCCCAAGAGCCACGCAATTTACCGTAAGTCAATATTCTTTTATTTTGAATAAATTCGGAGAATACTACGCTACCCGAAAACGAGGGGTAAACATAAACGTTGTTGCTGACAGGAAGCGTTGAAGATTGGTCGCCACGGACAGTAGCCTCCAAATAATAGGTGTGCATAAAACCTACACTTGCAGAACCGAAAACAGAGTTAATCTGTTTCTTGTAAGAATTTTGAGTAATGTTTTGCTCAGCATAGTTCATAATTGCAACAACGTTTTTCATCTGCTGATCTGTTCCGGTAAACTCATCGGTTTTGTTGTTAACCTTGAAAATATTACCGCCAACAGTTGCGTTGAAATCAAAATCGCCCCAAGAGTTGTTGTAAAGGGCTAATAATTCAGCATTTAAAGTACGGTTGTTGAAAGTTCTGTCTTGTAATTTGCCAGCAGCGGTACCCGGAGTGGTTTTAGCAATGTACTCTTCAAAATTCATATTGTTGATGTCAGTTCCGACTGTACCTTGAAATTTGAGGTGGTCGTTTACGTTGTAAATTGCTTTACCGGTAAAACGGTAAATGTTTTTAACGGTAGTATTTTCGTTTTTGTAAAGATCCCAATACGGATTTTTGTTATATTGGTCGTTACCGTTCCAGTTTGCGTAATCGCCATCAGAGGTTTCATAATTTTTCAACCATTCCTGATTGTAAGTTCCTGCCAAAGTCATAAGGTTTTTGCCGACATTGCTCTGAGAATCACCGAGGGCGGGACGATTTGTAACGTCTTCCTGAGTGTAATTAGCAGTGAAGTCAAAATCAACAGGGCCTGCCGAAGTATTAACACGGAGATTAAAATTATCACGGCTCATGTGTGTTTGGGGCAAAATGTCCTTGTTACGCATATCAGTTATAGAGAACCTTGCACCCGTTTTACCAGAACTTACAGACATAACTGCTGAATTTTGAGCGGTAAAACCCGTGCGGAAAAAGCCAGAAGTATTGTCAGGATACATATAGAACGGACGTTTTTCGTGGTCGAAATATTCTACAAGAAAATTATCGGCTTTCGGACCCCAACTTGCATTAGTACCAGATGTCGCTGTTTTGGAATATTCTCCGCCGTAACCCATACCGTAAGTCTGTTGAATATCGTCCCATTTAGCAAGTTGAGTTTCAACAGTGAACGAGCCGTTATATTCTACGCTGATTTTATCCTTGTCAGCTTTTTTAGTGGTAATAAGAATTACACCGTGAGAGGCACGGCTACCGTAAAGAGCTGATGCGGCAGGTCCTTTTAAGACCGTCATATTTTCAATATCATCGGGGTTGATAGCGGAGATACCATCGCCGAGGTCGTAACCACCAGCTGTGCCTGCGCTTGCAAAATTAGTGTTGTCGAGCGGCACACCGTCGATAACGTAAAGCGGTTGATTGTTGCCGGTCATTTCCGTATTACCGCGGAGCATTACACGGGTAGAACCTGATGCGCCGCCGGCAGTCTGCGTTACAACCAAACCTGCAACTTTACCAGCAAGAGAGTTAATAACATTGGTTTCTTTAGCTTTGGTTAAATCTTCGCCTTTAACCTCTTCGAGAGCGTAACCTAAGGCCTTACGTTCACGTTTGATACCAAGAGCTGTTACCACAACCTCGTCCAAAGCTTCATCATTTTCCGTAAGAGAAACTTGCATACCATTTATGGCAGGTAATTCCACTGTGTTATAACCCACAAAACTTATTACAAGAATATCTCCTGATTCGCAAGTAAGTTCAAAATTACCGTCAAGATCCGTAACGGTACCGTTTGTAGTACCTTTCACAACTACCGTTGCTCCAATCAACGGACCGTTTGCATCGCTGACAGTACCCTTAATCAGCTGCTGATTCGTTTGGTCTACGGAATAAATTCCCTCCGCCGGTACGGATGCTGAAACCTCCGTGGACATACTAAGCAAGTATGCGCCGACCAAGCATAAAACTATTCTTTTCTTCATCGTAGTGAACTGTTTTTTTTAATTTAATGTTCTTCAAATATATTTGGTTAAAAACTAAAAATCCATTCCTTCCTTAATTCCGTCCAAAATCCACGGGCTTTTAATTTTCATGCCCCGATTCCGATCAAAAATTCCAAAATGTTCCGCACCGCTGCCGAAAGCATTGTTATCCCAAACAAAAGTTGAGAAACCGCGTTTTTTAGCCTCTTTGACGAAATAACTGCAATAGTAAGTCATGTTTTGGTGAATTAAATCCGTTTTTCCTGCTTTTTGACGGTCTGTAACACCCCATTCGCCAATAACAATTCCTAAATCCTTTTCTATCCACGTCTTAACAACTTTATCAAAAAATTCCGACATGGTTTTCTCATCGGAGGAAGAAGCCTCGCCTTGGTCTTTGTAAGGGCTGCCCCAAAAATCATATTTACATTCTCCGGCATAATCCCAAGGCGTATAATAATGAAATTCTACGCTCATGTATTTGTTACCGTTATCTTCCAAATCATTAGGAATAATAAAATCACCGTTATTAATTCCGAAATCAGGATTGCAAACGTAAGTCTGAACAATTAAATGACGTTTTGCATTTTTGCCGCCAGTGGAGCGTACAATATCAATAAAGGTTTGGTTATAACTGTTTTGAACCTCTAAATTTTCAGCTTCGGGTTTGCCCCAATTGTCGCGCAAGTGAACCTCGTTGGTTCCCGCAAAAGCTACTCTGTAATCATAAGAGGCAAATTCGTTAGCGATATTAAGCCACAAAAGAGCCAATTTCTGATTGTTTTCCGCTTTATGCTGATAATCAGGACGCCCCTCAAGCCATTTGTCATGATGAGTGTTGATTATCACTTTCAAGCCCTCAGCCAAAGACCAATCAACAACCTCTTTAATACGTGCTATCCAATATTTGTCAATACTCATTGCCACAGGATTTGTAATGTGACACTGCCAACGCACAGGAATACGTATTGCATTGAAACCTGCCGCTTTTACGGCACTGATAGTTTTTCTTGTAACAATAGGATTACCCCAAGCGGTTTCAGCCTTTATGGAATTATCTGCTAAAGAAATTTCCATTGTCTCACCGTCCTGACCAGGAGCAGAACACTCAAACTGATTACCTAAATTCCAACCAATAACATTTCTGTTCCACTCCTGAGCCGTAGGCTGTGCCGTAACAACAGAAGAAAAACTAAGGATAGTTAATAATAAAAACGTAATTTTTTTCATGCCTAAAAAAAATGAGTTTAGTGAGTTAGTAAATTTTTTTAAACCGGATGCCCGGGTGATTTCGCATTGTAAAATTAGAAAGTGAATATCAAAACGGGGTTCAGATACATACAAAAAAGGTTTCAAAACTATTTTGTGATAGTTTTGAAACCTTTTTTGAGAGATTTTATACTATTTTCGGTGTAACTTTTTATTGATATTTTGATGGCGGGAGGTCAAAATATTTTTTGAAAACGGTGCTGAAATATTTCGGATTATCAAAACCCGTTAACATTGCCGCATCAGAAACCGTACTGCCCGAACGCAACAAAGTCGCTGCCTTTTCCAAACGGATAATCCTTATAAAATCCTGAGGAGATTTTCCCGTATAAGATTTTAATTTTACATAAAACAAAGTTCTGCTGACAGCCATTTCCTTACAAAGACTGTTGATTGTAAACTCTGAATCGGAAAGATGTTCCAAAATAAGTTTCGTGGCTTTATCAACAAATTCTTTTCCCATATCGTCCGAAACGATTTCTTCGTTTTCTTGCAAAACAGAGTCCTCCTCCTGATGTGAAAGTTTTGTATATTCGATTGTAAGTCGCATATATTTTTCTTGCAAACGGTAAACACGCCATGCAACGTAAAAAATTAAAATCAAAACCAAGAAATAAATGATTTTCATCTGCCAAGAATACCACCAAGGATTTCTGATAACAACAGATAGCTTTTCGGAATCGATTTCAAAACCGCCCGTGCGGCTGAAAGCTTGCAAAACAAGTTCGTGTCGTCCCGGCTCCAAATTGTCAAAACGGACAAACTGCTGCGAAGAAGGTTCGCTCCAAATGCCGTTTTCCAATTTATAACGGTATGCAATATCAAAATGATAACGCATATTAACACTTTCAAAATAAATAATGAACGTCCGCTGTGTGTAATCCAATGTTAAAACTCCTTGTCTCAACATTTCATAACCCTCTTGAGCTGAAAGTTCGCCGCATTTTGCCCCGCTTTCTACCCTCAAAATCCTAAAATCAGCTTTGTAATTAACTCTCTGAAGGCTTTCAGGGTGCATTATAACAGCACCGTCATTAGTACCATAAAGAATATCTCCGCTGAAAAGTTTTACGACCGCTCCGTGCGAATATCCACAGTTCAAATCGCAATAATAATTCACGTTAATTACATTTTTAGGATTATCCTTTTCAACAAAAGCCAAACCGTCCTCCGTTGCAATCCAAATCCGTCCTAAAGAATCCTGCTCTATACTGCTGACATAATTTGTAGGAAGTCCGTCCTGAACCGTAATTTGAATGCTTGTTTTTTTCAAAAGATCATAAACGTAAACTCCTCCCCCGTCGGTTGCAATCCAAAGTTTTTGCGTCCCGTCCTCAAAAATATGCGTTACAAAAGGATTAAAATCATTTACCGAAGGCGGAGCATAATTCAAATCTTCGATTTCAAGAGTTTGAGTATCAATTAATTTCAGAGAAAAAGCAGTTCCTACTGCTATTTTCCCCGATTTCAGCAGCAGCAATGTCTGAACATCCGAAATAGGAAAATAATCGCAACCGTTAGGAGTTTTTCTAACAAGTTCACCATTAAGACAACCAAACCAAAGATTTTGATTATTATCACAACAAACCGCATAAACATGGTCATCTTTCAACACTCCGTTTTCTACGGTATACAACTGTCTGACATTTCCTCTTGAATCTATTTCGTAAACGCCTTGACCGTAAGTTAAAACCAAAACTTTACCATCAGAGGTTTTGTATGTATTCAAAACGACAACACCTTGACAACAATGTTTCCATTGAGAAGTTTTAGTATCAAAAATACTTACGCCGTTATCAGTACCGAAAATGATGGTATTTTCGTCCAACTGCGAAACCGTATTAACATGACCGTTCAAAAGTCCGCCTCTCTGATGCCTAAAAACCGCCGTAACACCGCTGACAGGACGTGCAATATCAATTCCGCCCGAATACGAGCCGATAACGATATTGTTCCAATCATCAACGACAATGCTGTAAATGCCGTTACCGTGAAGTACGCCATTTGGTCCGCCGTTAGCATCAAAAAGAAGTTCCGCCTTAAACTTGTTGGAATTTCTTGAAATCTGATAAACACCCAAACCATCAACACCGACAAGCATAATATCATCGGTATAAGGGCAAATACTGCGTATAGGATATTGTTGCAGACAATTGCCAAGCGGAACAAATTCGTCGCTTATTATCTGCTCAGAACCGTTAAAAGTAATGATATTAAGACCGTTTTCATAACCGCCGAGCCAAAGTTTATTGTTTTTTTCGTCATAATAAGCACTCTCGGAATGATACGGCAAAAGTTTTTTGAAAACCTCATTAAGCACGCCCTCACGCGTCAAGTAATAAAGTTTGTTTTTGATTTTGATAATACGGTTTACCCAAACGCCTTGATGAAGCGGTGTTAAAATGCTGTCTTTCAACATAAAAACACCGTTATGCAAAGCCAAATAAAGTCCGTCCTGACCAATAAAAACATCGTTTAAGGCCACCTCGTGTCCAAAATATTTGGAAAGACTTGATACCTGAACAAAACTATTTTCTATCGGATTGAACAAAAAAATAAACCCTCTGTTATCAAAAGCATAAAGGGAAACGGAATCCGCCAACAAATGAATTACCCGTCCGCCTTGATTTCCGTAAAAGGTTTTTTGCTGTAAACCGTAATTAAAAACTTCACTACCGTTATAACGGCTTACACCTGTCTTAGAAGACCACCAAAGTGCACCCGAATTAGTTCTGCAAATAGAAAAAATTCTCAAATTTTCCACGCCTTGATTTTTCCCCAAGTGCGAAAAAGAGAAATCCTTTACATCAATTGCTTTGAGTCCGTTAGAACATATCAAAAGCCAAAATAACCCTATTATATAAAAAATTTTGTTCAATGAAATACTCTGTTTTTTCACTGCGCAAAAATACAAAACTTTTTATTATTCTACCGAAAAATTATACGATTTCGGATATTTTACTTCGTAAGAAAATCTCAAAACTTTTTTCTCTCCTGCTGACAAGTTTAATTTCCATGTCAGTTTGCCTTTTTCGGCATCGGTTTCTGCACCGCCTTTGTCCAAAAGTTCAACTTTTATGTCCGAAAATTTGGGCAACGGATATTGGTCTGTAACAACCACATCAACCGAAGTATTTTTGTTGTTTTTAACCGTGATTTCAAAACATTTCACAACTTTTACATTTGAGCCGATAAACTTTTTAGAAGTAAACTCCTTGACAGCCTGACGGTTGACCGCGATGTCCTTGTCCCGTCCGACTGAAATCGAAAACGTGTCGGCGGCAAAATCCGGCGCAATTTCACATTCGCCTTGATAAACGTTGTCAAAATAGACGTATGCGTTGCCTTTCAAAATCGGATACTGCGAAAAATTTTTCAA
Source organism: Bacteroidales bacterium (assembly GCA_017412115.1). GTDB lineage: Bacteria > Bacteroidota > Bacteroidia > Bacteroidales > UBA3824 > UBA3824. The sequence continues at coordinate 24,841 of JAFPYR010000055.1, forward strand.
ATCGGCAAGCAAAAACACGTCCGGCGAATATCTCGGCAGACAACTGAAACGGTAATCCGCGTCGATGTGGTATGTCAGCATCGAAACATCGTAAACTTTTCCATCTGAGGGAATTGTATACGGAACATCTATTTTGAACTCGGTAGCAGTCTGAGAATCAAATAATTCCAGCGGAACCAACTTCTCAGGTTCGTCGTATTTTATTTCTTTCGGTTTATATTCAGCAACAAAATCATCGTTAAAAGAAGATTTTCTCGCCGTACCGTAACCCACAACCACAACTTCGTCAAGTAAAACATCATCTTCCTCCAAAACAATCTGCATATTTTCGCCCGCCTTTTCAATTTTATCTTTAAATCCTATATACTGAAAAGTCAAAGTATTACGGGTGTCAGTCATATTTAACTGAAATTTTCCGTCAAGGTCGGTTATCGTACCGGTTTTAGTACCCGTTTCCATAACGGTAACTCCGGGCAACGGTTCGTAATTCTCGTCCGTAACTATGCCGTAAACAAGATTTGATGACGGCGGAGTCCATTTTTTTGTGTTGTTCGGACGTTTTGCAGGCGGCAGATACATCGGGAAAAAATCAGGCGCATTGTTTCCGATTGACGGGTCGCCGGTCGAAACGGTGAGTTTTACTTCGTTCCAGTCTTCGGTTGAGGACTGTTTGATATGCGCACCGTAAACCATGTCCAAAGGCTTGTCGGTTTTATCTACGCGGATTTCGTAAAACGGTTCCCAACTTGCATTGAAAATTACGTAACTCATTGTTACAGGCACATTTGAAAGCGCATTATCAGTCTGAAAAACGAGTTTTACGCGGCTGTCTTTTTTCTGCAAGTTTTTTTGACGGTTTTGTTTTTCCTGCAAAAGTTTTAAGATTTCGTCCTTATATTTTTGAATTTTCTTATTGACAGTAATTTTTTTGACGGCAATTTCTGAAAGTTCTTTTTTGTAAAACTCCGTCATCGCTTTGAGTTCAGCAGTTGAAACGCCGTTTTGCTGTCCGCCGATATTTCTGTTTTGACGGATAAGGTCTTCTTCGTCAGAGAAAATCAAAGTTTGCGCTTTGAGATACGACAAAGAATCTTTTAGGACAGCAATTCTTCTGTCAGCCTCTATATCTTTTTTCTTGAGGTTTTCGTTATCAACAACCACAATTTCGTGCTTAACGGAAAGGATTTTAACGTTCTTGTTTTCAATTCCGATTCTAAGCGTATTCGGGTCGAGTTCCGTGCTTAAAGCGTTAAGATACAGCGTCGTATTACCTTTTTGAAGGTTAAGTTTGCCGGAACGTTCCACTAACGCACCGTGCTTGTAAACTGTAACCGATTTGATTTTCGTTTCTACATTTTGTGCCATGACCAAATTACAAATCATCAGCAACAAAAACAATACATTCAATTTTTTCATTGTATTTATTTTTTTTAAAACATTTATTTCAATCAAAACAACTTTTTGTAAAATTCATCTTTATAAATATCCGTAACGTGAATAATTTCATCACCAATACAGATACAATCGTTTTTATCAACGGATTTTATCTTGTCGGTAGCAACTATGTATGAACGGTTTACGCGCAAAAAGCCGTGCGGAAGAAGCATTTCTTCAAGATTTTTCATTGTCATAAGCGAAATAACGGATTTTGTCGGCGGCTGAAAAACAAACTTAACATAATCCTTCAAACCGCAAACGTACAAAAGTTCAGACAAGTTAACTCTGACCATCATTCCGTCGCTTTTTACAAAAATATCGTTGCCGGAATTTTTCGGCGCAGAGGTTTCCGCTGAAACTTTCATCTCAAACCATTCAAGACATTTTTGCGTTGACTTCAAAAATTTTGCGTAACTAATCGGCTTCAAAAGATAATCCGCCGCACTTACGTCGTAACTTTCAAAAGCGTATTGTTTGAAAGCCGTCGTAAAAATTATCTTTGTCTGTTTCAGCACCATTTTTGAAAGTTCAAGTCCGTCAAGGTCAGGCATTTGAATATCTAAAAACAGTATGTCGGGCGGATTTTTGATAATCTGCGAGGCGGCTTCCACGCTGTCGGTATAGCCTGCGCAAAATTTCAAAAACGGAGTCCTTGCTATGTAGTTTTTCAAGAGTTCCACCGCCTGAGGCTCGTCATCAATAACAACGCAGTTAAGTTCCATAATTTCAGAGTTTTATAATTAGTTTTGCAAGATAAGTTCCGCCGGTTACGACGCTTGAAAACTTATAATTGCCGCCGTATGCCAACTCCAAACGGCGTTTTAAGTTTTCGAGTCCGATGCCAGAACCGCTGCGGTTTTCATTTTTGGGAAAATTACTGTTTTCAACTGTAAAATCCAAATTTTCAGCCGACTTTTTCAGCGAAACTTTTATAAACGATTCTTCCTTGTTGCTGATACCGTGTTTGAAAGCGTTTTCGATAAGCGAAACGTACAAAAGCGGAAGGATTTTTTCTCCGGCGGGTTCGCAGTCAAAATTGACGGTGACGGTTGTCTTGTCTGAACACCTCAACTTCATCAGCGAAATATAATCCTCCATAAATTCGATTTCGCCTTCAAGCGGCACTTTTTCGACCTGAGTTTCATAAAGCGCGTACCTTAGAACCGCACTCAAACGCGAAAGATTTTCCTGCGCCTCATCGGGATTTGTATAAATCTGCGCCGAAATATTATTCATCGTGTTAAAGAGGAAATGCGGATTCAACTGGTTTTTAAGCCATTGAAGTTCAGCCTTTTGGTTCTCTTTTTCTTTCTCTAAATCTTCAACGCTTTTCAAATAATAACTTATTCCGAGAGCCGTTCCAATAATCATAAAAACAACCATTACATTCGGTAAAAGCAGCCAAAAAACATCCGCAAAATCATGATTAACAAAGAAATATATTATGGCAACTTTTATCACATAAAAGCACAAAAAAACTATCAGATTGATACCCCAAAATTTTTTCGTGTTTTTTTCTTTAAAAATATATTTCGGAATCAGCCAAAAATGATTTAGAAAATACACCGCCAAAAAAGGCAAGAAAAACAGCGTCGCCCAACCTAAATTTTGAATAGCCGATTCAATATCATGATTGGAGAAAAAGTCCCAAAGCGGCTGATACAAAAGCATCAATAAAGTTCCTACCGTGGTAAAAATAAGTATTGAATTTTTTTTCATTTATTCTTTTTTTAGTTTAGTATAAAAATCAGCAGCGAGAAAAAATACAAAAAGTTTTTCAAGAGAGGTTTGCTATACAAACCTCTCGTATACTTTCAAAACTTCTACAACTTTTTCTAAATACATTTTGTCGGTATCGTCGAAAGTTGCAAGGCGGTCGCTGTCGATGTCAAGAACGGCGGTTATTTCGCCCGAAGCAGAAAATACGGGGACTACGATTTCGGATTTTGAAAGCGAACTACACGCAATGTGTCCCGGAAATTTTTCAACATCTTCCACAACAATTGTTTTGCGCTCTTGCCAAGCCGTACCGCAAACGCCTTTGCCTTTTGGAATTTTAATACAAGCGGTATCACCCTGGAAAGGTCCTAAAAGTAATGTATCGCCCTCAACGACATAAAAACCTGTCCAAAAAAAGTTTAAACTACGCTGCAACACCGCAGCAATATTTGCAAGCGAACTGATGCCGTATTTAACGCCAAGAACAAGCGATTCTATTTGTGGTAAAACGGTTTCGTAAACCGAAATTTTTTCTGATTTTGTCATAATCTTTTCGTGTTTTAATACTAATTCAAACGCAATATCACCGCGTTCAAACGGGAATTTTGTTTTATCTACGGGAACTTCCGTAAAGCCGAATTTCTTATAAATATGCAGTGCCTGAGATAGTTTTTTGTTAGAAACGATGATAATTTTGGCGGCGTTTTGCTGTTTTGCATAGTCTATGCAAGCCTTGAAACACGCCGAACCCGCACCCGTACCTGTTGACATACCTTTGGCGGCAAATTTTAAGATTTCCCATTCGTTGTCAGCACAAGGACGTATCATGCAACAGGCAAGAACGGTTTTGTTGTCGTCTAACGCAAAAAATATTTGCGCACCATTTTCAATGGCTTTTTCTGTATTTGAAAACTCCTCAATGTCAGCAGGTTCAATTCTAAACATTGCAGAAATCCAGACTTTGTTGAGTTCCACAAAGTCGTTTTTTAATTCAGGACTAAAAGGTACTATTTTCATATTCACGTTTGTTATTTTTCATAATGCAAAAATATATATTTTTTTTAAAATGAGGTCAAAAAATTTCAAGTAAGAGGTACTAAAAATAAAAAAGCCGTCTGATTTCTCAGACGGCTTGTCGGAGCAGTGTGACTTGAACACACGACCACTTGCACCCCATGCAAGTACGCTAGCCAACTGCGCCATGCCCCGATTTCAATAAATGTTAAACTCTAAAAATATTGTTACTATGACGGCACAAAAGTAGAAACATTTTAA
>JAFPYR010000056.1 GCA_017412115.1 Bacteroidales bacterium
AATAATTATAAATCAATATTAATTTTTTTTTAAAAAAATACTAAAAATGCTTTTAAAATTCACAAAAAGTAAATAAAACTTATATTTTATTAACAGAATTTTAGTAAACTATATTTGACAGAAACGCATTTTTTAACATTTTAAAGTTAATTTTATGTAAAGAACATTTTAATTGTATGTTATACATTTATTTTATAATACAGAAAGAAAAAAAACAAAAAGCACAGCCCTTAAAAAATTTTTTTTAGAACTGCGCTTTATTTTTTAATATTATGAGAATGTATAAAATCTTAGCAATTAGTTATTTCCCCAAAACAATTTTATGTTATTTTCGGCAAGTTTAGTGTCGTCAGGAGTATAAACCTGAACCTTTATGCCGTAATTTGCCATAAAATTCTTTTCAAACTCGTCAATTGTCCATGTCGGGTCGATAGTCGTTTCGCCTGTTTTTGCAGCATCAGCATCTTGTCTGACGTTAGCAAGGAGCAATTCGTCGTCTACAAAATGATTCTGCGTATTGTAAACTCTCAAGCAGAAACCGTAAGTATTTTTGAAAGCCTCTCTCAAAGTTTTTACTTTCATTCTGCCGTCCACTTTGAGCGATTTGCCGGAAATAACTTTCAAGTTGTTTTCTGCCAAAGCTGAATCATCGGCTGTTGCAACCTGAACTTTTATTGCAAAAGCATCTTTGAAATTTCTTTCAAACTCATCAATTGTCCATTCGGGATCAATAGAAAATTCTCCAGTCTTAACGCTGTCGTCCTGACGAACATCAGCAAGCAGCAATTCTTCATCAACAAAGTGATTCTGAGTGTTATAAACTCTTAAAGTATAACCGAAAGTTTTCTTGAAATTCTCTTTCAAGGTCTTAACTTTCATTCTTCCGTCAACTTTTAATCCTTCCATAATTGGTGTTAAAATTTTTATTGGTTAATGAATATAAAATTAGTGGCTGCAAAGTATGGAGAATTTTTATAAAATCCAAATTTTTTTTTAATTTTTTTTACTATCGCAACTTTTTTACATTAAAACCGACAAAGTTTTTAATCACTAAATCAGCCTCTTTCAAAATGCTCTTATCTCCTATTCCGATAGCTTTCATGCCCGCTCTGTGAGCAGCTTCGATACCGGCTTCGGAATCTTCAAAAACGATACAATCCTTAGGATCAGAGCCTAAAAGTTCAGCACCTTTCAAGAAAACCTCCGGGTCGGGTTTTGCCTTTGAAACCATTGTGCCGTCGGCTATCGCATCAAAATATTTGTCTAAGCCTGTACGCTCCATTATCAAAGAAGTATTCTTGCTTGCAGAACCGATTGCCGTTTTTATGTTCAAAGATTTCAATTCTTTCAAAAAATCCTCAACGCCAGGAAGAATTTCCCCAGGAGTCATTTTTGAAATATAACTTCTGTACAATTTGTTTTTCTCATCAGCCGCCTCTTCTTTTTCAGCCTCCGTCATATTGATTTTGCCGATTTCCAAAAGAATTTCCAAAGATTTCATACGGCTGACACCTTTCAAACGTTCATTGTCTTTTTCGGTAAAAACAAAACCTAATTTGTCAGCAAGGGCTTTCCATGCCAAATAATGGTATTTTGCAGAGTCTACCAAAACTCCGTCCAAATCAAATATACAAGTCATCATTTTTTTCTGTTATAATTTTTTACAATGCAATTTTACTGAGTTTTTCTCTTTTAAACGCTATTTTTCAGATACAAACCAACCGAAAAAATGTGCAAACGATTGCAAAAAAATTCTCAAACGAAAAATTGTTTTTGCCGATTTTTGTATTATCTTTGCCCAATATTAGATTCAACTAAAAAGAAAAAATGAAATTAGAAAAATTTCAAAAATATAATTTAACGTTTGCAATTTTGCCGCTATTATCACTAATGATATTTCATTTTTGTTACAAATATCATTTTTTTATACAAGAGCAAAACCAAATTTTTATTTATTCCAAACAATATATTTTTGAATATTTCTCTCAAAACGGTTTTTTAACAGTTTTTTTAGGCGATTTTATAACGCAATTTTTTTATTATCTGTTTGTAGGACCGATAGTTACCTCATCGCTGATTTTTTTCACGGCATTAAAATTAAGGAAAATTTTAAGCAATATTTTTTCCATAAATTTGAGTTTTTTTATAACCTTAACAATAGAAATCCTTTTGATTTTTACGGTTTTCAACAATAATTTCAGATTGGATTTTCTTTTAACGGTATTTTTCGGTTTTCTTTCATACGGAATTTATTCCAAAATTTTCAAAAATGAAGATTTTGTTTCCGCCTCAATATGCCTTATAATTGTTTATTATTCGGCAGGATTTGCTCAAATAATTTTTGCAATTTTGTTCGCCGCTAAATCATTAAAAGAAAGGAGATTAAAAGAATTTATAATTGTCCCCGCGCTTGTTTTTATAATTCCGCTTTTCGGACAAAGATTTTTTCAAACGACATACAAAATCAATCTTTTGTATCCGGGAGTTTATTCGCCAAAACTTCCCGATTTGTATACAGAATTTTCGTATTCGATTTCAACGGAATATTATTTCAAACATTTTGAAAAGTTGGAACAAATAGTGTTAAAACAAGATACGATGACGGCTCAATCCGGAATTTATTACAACATGATTCAAGCGCAGAAAGGAATTTTGCCTGAAAAAATTGAAAATCAAGCGATTCCAGAACTTGGAACGTTAATTCACATTGATGAAAATTCACCCAGCGAGGCTATTTTTTTAATGAACGATTTTTATTATTTAATAGGTGATATGGCGATGGCGGAAAGGGCGGCAATTTTAGCCCAAGTTTTTTCGCCTAACAATCGTAACGTCAAGATGATAAAGCGGTTATGTGAAATCAATCTCGTTACAGGCGATACGGCGGTTGCGTTGAAATATGTTAGAATTTTAGAAAAGACACTTTTATACAAAGATTGGGCAAAAAAACACAATCCTTATTCTTTGGACGAAAAAGTTAAAAAGGAAATTTTAGAAAAAAGAAAATTTTCCAACACTTCAAAGGCAATCAGACTAAACGATAATTGCAGAGAAATTTTAACGGAACTTTTGGAAAGCAATCCTAATAACACCGTTGCACTTGATTATTTATTGTGTACGGATTTAATTTTGGGACAAACCCAAACATTCAAGGCAGATTATTATAAATTTTGCGTTAAAAACAATAGAGAAAGGTTGAACAAATTATATATCAAGGCACTTCAAAAATGAAAATCATATACATAATATTGATATTATTTTTATTAACATCTTGTAAATCAGGACCTAAAGAATTTTTAGAAACGGATTCTCCTCTTGAAATTTTTCCTGATTACAAAGATGTAAGCATACCGCCGAACATCGCACCGCTCAATTTTTTGGTACGAGAAGACTGCAAATCGGTATATGTCAATGCGTTATACATGGAAAAAAGAATAACGGTTTATAACAAAAGCAATCAAGTTTGTTTTGACCTTAAAGATTGGAAAGATTTGGTTTCTTCTGCAATCGGGAACGACATTGAAATTTCTGTTTGTCTTGAAAAAGAGGACGGAATTTTTTATAAATACAAAAATTTCAAGATTCATGTAGAGAAAGATTCCATCGATCCATACCTTACTTACCGATTGATAGAGCCTGATTATGAGGTTTTTTCAAGATTGAAAATCGAACAAAGATGTATTGAAAATTTCAACAAAAAAGATATTTGCAATCATGAAATCACTGAAAATGCGTGCATGAATTGTCATACATTTGCTTTCAACGATTCTAAAACCTCGATGTTTTATGTTCGCGGGAAAAACGGAGGAGCGGTTTTGAATCAAAACGGGAAATTAAGAAAGCTCAATATTAAAACCGAAAGAATGTATTCTGGTTCGGTTTACGGACATTTTTCGTTGGACGGGAGATATTTTGTTTTTTCAACCAATGTTATAATTCCGGGACTACACGCTGATTCAAAAAAACGAATGGAGGTTTTTGACACTAAATCAGACGTTTATGTAGCTGATTTTGAGGCTAATAAAATTATTTCAAATCCGAGGCTTTGCGATACGAATTATGCTCAAACGTTTCCGTGTTTTTCGGCAGACGGCAAAAAAATTTATTATTGTTCGGCTCCTGTTTTGAAAGGCGGTGTTAAAGAAATCAAAAACATTCATTACGATTTAATAAGCATAAATTTTGAAAACGGAGAAATTGGAGAGCAAACCGACACTATTATAAAAGCTAAAAATATTTCCGTTTGTCTGCCGAGTGTTTCGCCGGATGGGAAATACCTGATTTATACCGAGGCTGACTACGGGACATTTCCGATTTGGCATAGAGAAACTGAGCTTAGAATGTTAAATTTGCAAACCATGGAAATTGATTCGCTTAAAAATGTAAATTCAAGAAACAGCAATACTTACCACACTTTTTCATCGAATTCCAAATGGGTTGTTTTTGCGAGCAAGCGTGATGACGGGTTATACGGAAAACCATATTTTTTTCACATTGACGAAGCCGGCAACACCACAAAACCGTTTGTCTTACCCCAAAAATATCCCGATTTTTATGACAACTGTTTGAAATCGTTCAACATTCCAGAATTAAGCCGCGGCGCAGTTCCATTTTCTGTGAAGGATGTGGAGAGCGTATTGAAAACTAAATCCATCAATTTTTAGATTTGTGACAGCAACACGATTAACACCTACACAATCGTCTGTATTTTGTCAACAGGGATGCCAAGTTTCGCCGCAATGTCATCTACCGACAATCCCGCCGAATAGAGCAATTTGATTGAATTGGCAAGTTGTTGATTTGTTTCCTGCAACTGAGAATCTTTTTCCTGCAACTGCGAATCCTTCTCCAGCAACTGCGAATCTTTTTCCTGCAACTGAGAATCCTTCTCCTGCAACTTCCTGTTGCTTTCTTCAATCATAGAATGTAACGCCTCGTTTTCGTCCGTTACGTATTTAACATTCTGAAAATGAATCGACATCTCGTCCTCGATGGTCATTATTTTTCTCAATTCTACATCTGATACCGCAAACAGAAGCGGGCGGGCAAGCGCCTTGAACTCTTCCGACTTTTGGTCAAAATTCTCTATGTTGAGCAACTGCTCCGTGGTGTCTGAAATGTAATCCTGACAAAAAATTTCGAGCATTTGCTCTAATTTGGTCTTGGCGTTTTTTTTCAGATATGGAATTTGAACAATGATGGTATCGTGAGTAATACCCCTGAAAAAACGTGTCTTCAAAACTTCCGGCACAGACTCGTTTTCGATGCCAACAGGATTGGCATAATTGTAAATCACCGGCTTTTCAATCGGGATTTCCTGAAACGGATGTCCCAAAATATAGATTGCAACAATATGCAGCGGCACTTGTTTTTTGATTTCCACCTGCTCAGCCTTGCCAGTCTGCTTGTTTTTGCGCCAAGTCTGCACTATTTCGGGCTGAGTCTTCTTGGTGTCGGAATATTGCTGACCAAGGTACGTGCGAAAACGCATTATCTCGGTGTCAAGATACGATTTTTGCAACTCTATTGTGATGAGTTCAGGCTCGTTGGTATCCGGATTGAAAACCTTCGCCGAAAAATCCAAACGCAGTATCCTTACGCCGCTCTGCTCCTCAATGATGGGCGTGTCGTTGCTGAGGATGTCGAGTTTGAGAATTTTTTTACGCAAAAGATTCTCCAAAAGGACGGTAGCCGCCCTTTCGTTCTGCATCATATACTTGAACGCAGAATCATATATCGGATTTGCTATCAACTGTGCCATAACGAATTAGTTTTTTTCTCCGATGCAAAAGTAACGGTTTTGATTCAAAATTCAAAAAAAAATTGGGGCTTAGGATTGGTTTTTCTTTTTCGCTTCCACCTTCGATTTCAACGCCCGAAATGCTCCGTCGGTGAAGATGCCGAGAACAGACATTATCCTTTCTTTTTCAAAACCTTTTGCCTGCAAGATTTTGAAGAAAACTTGACGCGGATTCAGCCCTGAATATTCTTCTTCTATCTGCGCTACGAGGCTGAGGTCGAGGGTTTTGTAATATTCAATGAACTTGTCGTAATCGCTTTTAGTCCACTGAGATGCATTGCCATCGCCCGAAAAAATATTATCGTACAGAGAGCGACCTTCGCGGTAAATGTCGGCGTAACGGTTTTCAATATCGGTGATTTTTTTCTGCAACCGATTAATTTCCTTCAAGTTTTCTTCGGTCTTGTCGGCGGAACGTAGTTCCTCTATTTTGTCCTGAGATTCTTTGAGAATTTGAGTGTTTTGGCTTTGGAGTTTTTCGTGCCGCCGTTTTTGGAATAGCAAAATAGTTAACAATAAGATGATTACAAAGATAGAAAGCACAATGACAACAAAAACCGTCCTCGTGTTTCGGTTTCGTTGTTCGAGTTTTTGTATTTCAAAATCATATTTTTGGCTGTTCAATTCCACTTGATTGTCGGATATTGTGGAAATAGCGTTTCCGTGAAGACTTTCGTTTGCTTTGTAAAACTCGGTGGCTTTTTTGTAATCGTCTTTCATAGTGTAATATTCGGCGAAATCATTGTTGCATTTTATATGAAAAAATTCGTTGAAAATCTTATGGCTCTCCCAAAAATCCAATGCCTTTTCTATCTGACCCCCTTTAATATAAAGATGTGTCTGCACATACGTCGCCTCTTCTGATTGAGCATTCATTTCAAAAACATTATTGACGCGTCGCTGTGTTTCTACTACCGAACCATCAGCATTAGCAAGAATATAACATACATTGTACCAATAACTTGACGTATCTAATTCTGATGCTTTTAGTTGATACAACTTTGCGCTGTCTATTTGGTCAATCATAGAAAAAAGCAACGATTTCATTTCGTAAAAAAAAGCCTTTTGACGTTTACGATGCGAATATTTGCCGAGGGAGTCCAGCAACGTCATTTTGCGCGGAATATTTGCGGAATGACCATCGTAATTGATTTTTAGAAATGAAATTTGGTATCTCAACTCATTGCAGCGAAGCCTTTTGGCGATTTGCTCCGATTGTTTGAGGTAAAAAATTCCATCGTTCCAGAGAGCCTCATCCTCGTACATCTTGCCGCTTTTGAGGAGCAATGCCCAGGCGAGTTTTTCGTCGTCGTCATCAGAATATAATGATATGCAACGATTGAGCCTCAATGTGTCATCTATCGAGTGGTAATTCAAGTTGTTGAGCCAATACATAGAATGGATTAGTATGGAATACACGCTGTCCGCCCATGACGCAGGTTTTATGATTTCGTCGGCGTGGTTGTTGGAATATTCCATCGCCAAATCGTAGTCGCCCGCAATCATAAACGAATACATACGGTCAAAATAATCCTGATTCGGGGACTTTTCACCGCAGCCAAAAAGAATGATTATGAGTATAACGGATATAAATCTAAGTTTCATCGCTGTTTTTTTGTGTTACAAAGGTAGTGCATTAGACTCAAAACGCAAAAAAAACTTTCTCTACGTGAAAAAAATTTTCTCTTGCTGTTTTTGTCAAACGATTGATTATCAATGCGCACCATTTTGGTAACATCTTCGGATTTGTTACGGTTTTTGGAGATATTTTTTTTAGTTAATTCATTGATTAACAATACTATAGTAATACATTTTCGGTAACACGACGTTTGCAGGTTATGACAACGCACTTTAACTTTGCTTTCGTAAACGTAAAACTCCAAACACACAAAACAATGAGAACATTTATCACAATTGTCATCTTGGTTTTAGCAGCCTTGCGAGTGCAGGC
>JAFPYR010000057.1 GCA_017412115.1 Bacteroidales bacterium
GAAAAACATCTGATGGAAATCGACACCCCCGAGCGCGTTGCCGACGAAGCATTGGCGTTCATCGACCAAGCAAAGAAAAATTATGATTAAAACTAGTAGCCAATCAACGAGGCTTTGGTTACATTACGCCGCACCCCGATACTCGCTTGGTGTCTTGCCGGTTTTCCTTTTGAAAAACCGCACAAAATGCTGCGGATAACCAAAACCGAGTGAGTATGCCACTTGCGAAACGGTGAAAGACGAATCGTTGAGGATTTCTTTGGCGCGTTTTACGATTGCGTCGCCGATGAAATCCTGCGCCGTGCTGCCCGTCTCGGTCTTTACCAATTCGCCAAAATATCCGGACGTGAGGCTGCACTTGTCGGCAAAATATGCCACCGACGGAATACCCTCTGTCTCAGCCTTTTGGTCGAGATATTCGCGGAGAAGTTTTTCAAATTTCTTCACTACTTCGTGGTTGATTTCCTCACGCGTGATGAACTGTCGGTCGTAAAACCTCAGACAATAATTCAACAACAATTCGATGTTGGAGACGATGAGTTCGCGGGTGTGCTTGTCGATGGCGTGGCGGAGTTCCTGCGAAATCATATCCAAAACGCTGCGGAAAATCTCGATTTCGCCCGTGGAGAGGTGCAGCGCCTCGTTGCTACTGTAAGAGAAAAATTCGTAGCGCGACATCTGCCGTCCCAACTGCGTGCGGGCGAGGAAGTCGGGGTGGAAGACCAACGCCGTGAATTTCGGGTTAGGCACGTCGGGGTTAGGCTCCACGTGGATAGTCTGACCGGGCGCGAAAGATGTTACGGTCATCTCGTCAAAATCGTATTTGGTGCGCCCGTAAGAGAGTTTGCAACCCTTGTTCTCTTTTAGAAACAGCGCGTAAATGCCGTAATGCACATTGCTTTCTTCAACGATTACCGACTTATTGAACCTGAACACGCTCACAAGCGGATGCAGAGTTTCGATGCCGTAATAATCGTTGAACTCTTGGACGGTGTTGAAGTTTATTTCTTGCATAGTTTTCTGCGGTTTTGATTACAGCGCAAAGATAACAGATTTTTCGGGATTTGCAAGTACCTGAATTTCGGGGATTGTTACCAAAATTTAGGGGGATAATCTCCCGTTTTCCGAATTTTTTTGTTAATTTTGCCCAATCAGAACTAAAAGAACACTGACAATGACACTCGACCAAATTCTCAACATATTCCAATCCCAATCCTCGTCGGAACACGACAAGGGTCGGAAATTTATCTTATCGCCAACCAATTCAACGCTGCCTTTTGAATCTGTTCAAACCAATCTTGTTCGTTATCGCAAGTTTCGACTAATTGGTTTGAACGTTCAAAAAAGCGTTTCACTTGGTTCGGTTCAGGTGTGTAAGTCGCTTTGTATGAATCCTCTAACATTTTACGAAAAACGCTGAGTGGCAATGGAATTATTGTTGATTTGCCGCCGTAATATGAAATATTCATTTTGTGCAAAGCATAAAAATGAGCCACGCAAGCCTCATTTATCGTTGGTGCAACAAAAAGGCAAAACGCAGGCTTTCCAGTTGATTTCTTGAACTTTGCAAGATGACGAGTTACAGGTTCACCTTCCATCTCATATTGCTTTTGACCGGCAGCCATAGTAACTTCCACCGTCAATCCGAAATCGCCATAATCACAAACAATGTCAGCCATATTGCCTTGTGCAGTTGACATTGGATTTCCGAAATCGTCAAACTTCAAATTTGCGCTTATATCGCCTCCGTCAAGCATCGTCATAGCACGCCAAACATTCCATTCAAGCATCAAAGACGGATCGTAGATTGTTTTGTCGTCAATTTGCTTGAATGTGTTTTGAATGTCGTCGTAACACCTGTAATCTTTGATTTCAATTACTTGGTTTTCAATAAGTTGCTCTTTACGTTCAGAAATTGCATCATCAAGCAAATCTTTAAGTTTTTCAATATCATCGGCTTTGTTAAAAGATGTTTGCGGAAATTCATTTTTCAACTTTTCGATTACGGCAGTCTTGTTGTCAGTTTGAAGAATTGGCAACGTTGCATCACCCAAATAATCAGTGTATTGCCTTTCATCGTCAACAAAACAAGGATTTCTGTCTGTTTTGTCCAAAAAGAAATCCACCTCACTAGTTTTTTCGGGGATTATCGACAATGAACGACCTATGTGTGAGATGTTTACAAGCCCCGTAGCCCTCAAATACCTTATGCAGGCATCGGCGTAATCGTGCAAGTTGCTTGCTTTTGTCCTCAGAAATTTGTCAATCGATTTGTCGCGGCTTTCGCGAGTTTTGGTATTGCCGGTGTTGATTTCTGATTGATAAATTTCCAAAAGTTCAGTTTTAAGAGTTTCGGTTTTGAATTTGTTGTAACTGCCTTTGTTTTCGGCTTTTGCAATTCTGAATCTGTCGATTTTTTCTACAATTTCATCAAAATTATTGTAATTAACCAACTGCAAACCGAAAATCATAAGTTCGTCAAACTTCAACGAGCCGAAATGCCGAATCAGCCTGAACAATTCCAAATATGGTTTCACCCAAAAATCGGCGGCATTTGCGCTCGGTTTGTGATATGGCGAAGGTACTTGAAATTTAAGCAATTGGCGCAAAAATACTTCCTCTTTCCTTTTGTCTGTCACCAATCTCTCGCCGGCAGGTGTCAAGGCAATTTTTGGCGAAAGTTTTACGAACCCCAATGCTTTCGGCGCACGATTCATTCTGTCTCTTGCGCTGAATGCAGGGTCGTTAGCACCCTCGCCATTGAAGAAATTTTCCTCTTTGAGGAGTTCCATAAAGGCAATTTGGGTGTCGTTATTCCAAACCTGCCCCGCAAAATTGCTGTTGAGCAATTCTATTTCGGGTATCATCTTCGCAGGTGTACGCGGTGATGTCGTTACAAATATTACCTTGCTGTCAATCCTTGCCATTATATTGCAATTAATTCGTTGTTAAACAAATCGTTGTGGAAAGTTAAATTTTGCGATTTATAGTTGGCGACAAGAATATGCGATGCCGAGGATTTAAACCTATTACGAATGTTAACAGCGTAATTTTTTGCATATTCGTCAATTATCATATCACCATACAATTTTTCGGTTAATGGTGTCCGTCCAATCACCAAAAGGACACGGCAGTTTAGTTTTTTGATGTCGTCCGCCAATTTTTTGTGGCAGTCTTCATTAAAGCCGTCCTTGTATTCTTCATTACCATAATCGGAAAACACACAATCGTAAGGCGGGTCGAGGAAAATAAAATCATCGTCTTTCGCCATTCTAAAAATTTCGCTGTAATCTAAATTGTAAATTTCAGCGGTGGAAAGCAAATTGCTATGAGCCTGAGTAACAAGCAATGTATTGATGTTTTTATACCTGCCGAAAGGAACGTTAAATTCGCCTTTTGCGTTATACCTTATCATACCCGAATATGCGGTTTTGTTGATAAAATAATACAACAAAGCATCCGAATATTTTTTCTCGGACAGACCGTTGAACATATCACGCAATGAATAATATAATTCCTCGTTTTTGTCCTCGACCCTTTCGTTTGGTGTCAACGCTTTCAAGTTGTCAAATTGTTGCCTGTTTAAATTATATATTTTTTCGACTTCGCTGAGTTCCGTCCGCAAGTTCGGGTAGTTTTGCTGCACACCACGGTAAAACTCAATCAGTTTGGTGTTTATGTCGTTAATAATAGCGTTTTTCCGTTCCAGATAAAAGTACAAAGCACCTCCGCCAAAAAACGGTTCGATGTACCGTCCTTTGAACTTTGGAATTTGCGAAATAATGTGCGGCAGTTCTTTGGTTTTACCGCCACGGTATTTTATCAACGGTTTCATATAATCGTATTTTTTGTTTTTGCAAAAGTAGTGATTATATTTGTAATGGGCAAAATTATTTTGCTTAACCTTTCCTCAATATTTACCCTCTATTCCAAATTTTCCGTATAATTTGACCGATTCCCCGCTTGTAGTCGTTACATAGTCAATGGCAAGAGTGCGATAGAATGGGTGATGGAGCGTTACGCCGTCACTACCGACAAGGCGTCGCAAATCACCAACGACCCCAATCTTTGGGCATCGGAACACAATCAACCCGACTACATCCTGCGCGTATTGCTCGGCGTAATCGGGGTGAGTGTGGCGACGGCGAATTATCAATTACCCAACTTGTAATATTCCTCGTCGCTCACCGTTTCGAGCCATTCGTTGCTCTCTTTGCCGCCGGTGGCAACGTGTGTGGCGATGTGCTGAAACCAACTGTCTTTTTGCGCTCCGTGCCAGTGCTTTGCGCCTTCGGGAATGTCGATTACGTCGCCGGGGTTGAGAGCCACGGCGGGTTTGCCCCATTCCTGATACCAGCCGCGTCCCGACAGGCAAATCAGAATCTGCCGCGCACCGTGGTGGATGTGCCAGTTGTTGCGGCAGCCCGGCTCAAATGTTACGTTTGACATCGGCAGGACGGTCTTTTCGCCGTCGTTCAAGTTCTTGGGCTGCAACGGATTGAGGTAACTGTTGCCAATGAAATATTGGGCATAGTTGACATTGGGATTGCCTTTCGCAAAACGGCTTTTGAGAGTGTAGCCTTCCTTGTCGAGCCACGAAGAAAGTTCGTCAACAAGTGCCTGACTGTTGCCCATATTCACCGCGCCGCGTTTGTGTGCAGCAAGTTGAGGGTCAACATCTTGCAATCCGCTCAATGCCGCCACGGTAACAATCTCACGGTCGGCAGCGTTGAGAATGTCACCCGCAAAAATGTCGCCGAAAAGGTGCGATTTGAGGTAATAATCGTCTTGCGGACAAAAATCGTAATTGAACTCCCTGCCCGAAACTTTGGTCTGCACTGCCTTGCCGTTTTCGTAGGCTTTCTTTGCGTCGTCCCATTCGGCGGGGCGGGTCCACGGCTTGCCTTCCTGCCATTTTGGGTCAGGATTTTGGCTGATTACCTTGTTCAATACGCCCAAAGCGTTCAACGAGCGCGGAAATCCCGTGTAAGCGTAAAGTTGCGAAAAAGCCTCCTTCAACTCGTTGATTGTTACGCCGTTGTCGAGTGCTGAGCGTACTTCGTTTTCAAGTTTTGGCAAGTCGCCCTGCGCCATCACACAGGCGCACGCGGCGAGAGATTTCTGACGTGCGGTCAGGGGTTCTGAATTGATTGTTGTATTGTTCATATCGTCTTGAATATTAGTTGGTTGGTTGTTTTGACAGGC
Organism: Bacteroidales bacterium; assembly: GCA_017412115.1. Lineage (GTDB taxonomy): Bacteria > Bacteroidota > Bacteroidia > Bacteroidales > UBA3824 > UBA3824. Next base: position 5,206 of record JAFPYR010000057.1, read on the forward strand.
GGTGAGTGCCAATGTCGAAAACAAGGTTATGATTGCTTTTTTCATAGTCGTAAATGTTTTAAATTCAACGACACAAAAATAACGGTTCTCAAACTGAAAACCGTTACCCAAATTTCGGAAAGTTTTACCAAGATTTAGGGAAATTTTGTTAAATATTGTCCGCCACACAAAATAGTTTTCCAAATTTTTTATTATCTTTGACCTTCATTAAAACAGGCTTAAAAATGGAATGTGGCATATACAATACAAAGCAAAGCGGAATGTCGCCGTCGGATTTCAACGGCAAATATCACGTGCATATACTTGTGCGTGAGGGTGATATGGCTTTTTCTGACGGCAAA
>JAFPYR010000058.1 GCA_017412115.1 Bacteroidales bacterium
AATGTGGAAGGCGTTTTGAAACGTTTTCAAGCCCTTTTTGAAACTTTGCCATACGCCAACGATAAGAACGTTGCACTTATAGAACGTGATTTTCAAAACGTCATATTCTTGGTATTCAGCATTTTGGGTTACAATACAATCTCCGAACCGCACTTCTCAAAAGGTCGCGCCGACGTCATCTTAATCAACAAAAATTTTGTGTATATTTTTGAATTTAAAGTTGACCAAGACGCTCAAACCGCCCTCAGCCAAATCAACCTTAAAAACTACGCCGGACGTTATAATATGGACGGACGCAAGATTTTAAAGATTGGTGCTAATTTTTCAAGCAAAGAGAAGAATCTGACGGATTGGGTAGTGGAAGAGGTAAAATAAAAAAATTGTTAACTAACAACCTCAAAACAATTAAGCAAATATGACTAAAATAAAAGTTAAAGATACTGAAATCACTATTTTGAAGGTTAAAGACGAAGATTATCTGTGCCTTACAGATATGCTTAAAGCCAAAGACGGTGATTTCTTTATAACTGATTGGCTCAGAAATAGAAACACTCTCGAATATATTGGTATTTGGGAAAAAGTTTATAATCCTGATTTTAATTATGGCGAATTCGCCACAATTAAAAGTAATTCGGGTTTAAACAGTTTTAAAATTAGTGTAAAAGAGTTCGTTGAACGAACAAATGCAATCAGTTTGCAGGCAAAAGCCGGACGGTACGGCGGTACATACGCTCACAAAGATATTGCATTTGAATTTGCAATGTGGATTAGCCCTGAATTTAAAATCTACATTGTAAAAGAGTTTCAACGCCTTAAAGAACAGGAACAACAGCAACTCGGATGGAGCGCCAAGCGAGAACTCTCAAAAATCAACTATCATATCCATACAAGCGCAATCAGTCACAACCTTATTCCGACTGAACTTACCCCCGAACAACGTTCGTATGTCTATGCAGACGAGGCCGATATGCTTAATATGGCTATGTTTGGCAAAACCGCAAAACAATGGCGCACCGAAAATCCCGACAAGAAAGGCAATATCCGCGACTATGCCACAATCAATCAACTAATTTGCTTATCAAATCTTGAAAACCTCAACGCGTTATTCATCAATAAGGGTTTGCCACAATCCGAAAGACTTCAAGAACTCAATCGCATTGCAATTCAGCAAATGACGGTGTTAGAAGATGTTGCAAATAGAAAAGTGCTAAAAGAAAATAGTTGAGAATGAGTATGTTTCTATATTTGCAGCACGAGAACCCGCCAAGCCTCTTTGCAATGCTTAAATCGGCGGGTCGTTTTTTTTATGGCAATTTATGGAATAGTTATCTATTGAACACACAAAGTTAATCATTATATTCAGCATACACAAATTTTTTTTTCGCTAAACAGCAAAATAATATTATCTTTGTGCCATAATGTAAGTTTTCAGTTATGCTCGAAGAACAACTCAAAAACGAAATTGCGGTCAAATATTTCAAAAAATTTGTCTGTACCGACATAATAAAACGCATCGATTTTTCGGTGAAAAACGATTACGGCTACCTATTGTGGGCTGAAGCCAAACAGCAACCTACCGACATCTATAAAATGTTGGCGCAACTACTTATCACCATTAAAGCCGACGCTTGGAATCTCACACCGCCTAAGTTTCTTGGATGTTTCGACAACGAGAAAATCGCTTTCGTGCAGTTTTACGACGTTCAGTCAGTGTTTAATCTCAACGATTTCAATTGGACACAAACTCCATCGCAAGTGGACGACAAGACCATTGCAACCGTAAAAAACACGATTGACAAGAATAAGATTTTCACGTTTTATTTCAACAACGACGAACCCGAACTGAAAACCTTTATCGCCGACAATTTTAAAGACGGCGGTTCGCTATTGTCAACACTCATCGACAAAAACAACTTTATCTTTGTATATCAAAAATGGTGCAAGGCGGTGAAACCATACATCAACGCCGATTTTGAGAAACTCAAAAAATCTTACGCCGTTTACGACTGCGACTTCTTCCTCGCTGAACTCAATATCGACGACAATGGCACAACCGACATTTCAGACGATAGGACAGTAAACGAAGATTTTTATATAACATTTTCGCCCAAGGGTCGCAGACCCTATCAATTGCTCCGCAAAGATGGACTCGGAATGGATGTGAAATACGAGTTCGGGTTCAAAGATGACGGTTTAGACCGTTACGCCGAGTTTTGGAAACATTACAAACGACCGCCCAAAAACGAATATTGGAACTACATCATCGAGCGCAAAGACCTCCTTGTGCCACAGGACGTTAGGGAACGCAAAGGCGCGTTTTTTACACCGCAAATCTGGGTCGAAAAATCACAACAATACATCGCCGACGTTTTGGGTGCGGATTGGCAGGATGAATATTACGTGTGGGATTGTTGCGCCGGTACTGGGAACCTCCTGAACGGTTTGACAAACAAATATCACATCTTCGCCTCCACGCTCGACCAACAAGATGTTGACGTAATGAAAGAGCGAATTAAAAACGGCGCGAACCTTTTGGAAAGCCATGTTTTTCAGTTTGATTTTCTCAACGATGATTTCAATGATGAAAAAGTGCCACAAGACTTGAAGAAAATCATTTCCGACCCAGAAAAACGAAAAAAATTGGTGATTTACATCAATCCGCCGTATGCGGAGGCGGGAAGTGGGCAAGGAAAACACAAGGCAGGTGTTTCGTCTGAAAACCGCATTTTTAATAAGTACAAGTCTGAAATTGGAAATGCATCTAAAGAATTATTTGCACAGTTTTTAATTCGCATTTATAAAGAACTCCAACGTTGCAAAATTGCAAATTTTGCAACGTTGAAAGCGCTTTGCGCTTCCAACTTTGCGGACTTCCGTAATGTGTTTCAAGCAAAATTGGAAAAATTGTTCCTTGTTCCAGCAAAGACATTTGATAATGTAAAGGGAACTTTCCCTATTGCATTTCATATTTGGGATGCAAATAAAATAGAAAAATTTTCTATAATATCTGCAAATACTTTCAATGCTGACGGCAGTTTTTATTGCAATAAAACAATTCAAGTAGACGATGAAACTTCCCAACGCATAAATAAATGGCTATCAACATTTAATAAGAAAAATTCAAATTATATTGGTTTTTTGATGGCTGATAGTCCTGATTTTCAAAACAATAAATACATTTCCTATCTTAATAAAAAAGGAACAAGACATGGTATTTTTGTTGAAATTAATGCTCAAAATTTAATTGATTGTTCAATTTATCTTGCTGTTCGTCAAGTTATTCCAGCCGATTGGCTCAACGACCGTGACCAATTTCTCTATCCCAACGACGGCTGGAAAACCGATACAGAATTTCAGACCAATTGTTTGGTTTACACATTGTTCCACGGACAAAACAGAATTTCGTGCCGTCAAGGTGTCAACCATTGGATACCATTTTCGGAAGAAGAAGTAGGCGCAAAAAGCCTCTTCGACAGCCATTTTATGAAAGATTTTTTGGATGGAAAAATAAAACCGACGCCAAAAAATGATGGCGGGTTGTTTGCGGAGATAGACCTCACCCCCCAACCCCCTCTCCTTAGAGGCGAGGGGGAGGTAGAAGCACACCCCAATTTAGGCAAGGGGGAGAAAGCCCCTCGC
>JAFPYR010000059.1 GCA_017412115.1 Bacteroidales bacterium
GATGCGATAGTTACGCAATATTTGGAGCGTAGCGACGAACGCGAAAAAGGTCTTGTAAACCTTTGGGCAGATGTGCCTTATCAGGATCTTTTTTGGCTCGGCAACATCCGCGAACTTGAAAACCTTCTGCGCGAAATTGGACTCAAACCCAACACAATTTTTGGCTATCAGCGTGGCATTGAGAACATTAAGCGCATACCAAAAGCCGAGTTCAACCTTTTGGTGTCGCCGTGGGTGGGTCTTCAAAATATGAAGACTATGGAAAAACATCTCGGAATTCCTTACCTTCATTATCCCGTGCTGCCCGTGGGTGCAACCGAGACAGGCAAATTTTTGCGCGAAGTAGGTAAATTTGCCGGAATAGACAGTGAAAAAGTGGAATCCGTAATCAAAAAACACGAAGATTACTTTTACTATCTGATTTCTCGTTACGCCGATTTGTTTTTGGAAAACCGCGTGATAAACAAGCAATTTTCATTGGTTGCCGACGCTCAATACGCCCTTGCAATCACCAAGTTTTTGGTAAACGATTTGGGCTTGATACCTGCCAAACAATTTGTTACCGACGACACTCCGAAGCAATTTCAAGAGGCAATTAGGGCTGAATTTCAGAACCTTAACTACGGAATCAAAGCCGATGTGGATTTCCAAACCGACGGCTACAAGATACACGAAGAAATCAAGAGCCACGACTACCACGGCTACCCGCTTGTGCTTGGCGGCTACTACGAAAAAGAAGTTACCGAAAATCTCAAAGGCAACTTTCTCAACATCTCGTGGCCAGTGTTAGACAAGGTAGTATTCGACAGTTTTTATGTAGGCTACACTGGCGGAATCCGCTTAATAGAAGACATTTACACTGTTGCTGTAAGACGATTCAATTAGAATTTTATTCATTTTCAAGACAAATAGTTTTTTATGGCGGAGCGGGGACTTGACAAAAGTTTTCGCTCTGTTTTTTTCTAATATGCAATATCATTATATATGTGATAAAAAAAATATTACTTGCAATCTCCCCATTAAGCCAGTATTTTAGTTAAAAACTTCTATCTAACACCACAATTACAGAAATATTATCCAAACATATCGTTTTGCTTGGAATGATATTCCATATGTAGTACTTTTGCATCGTCAAATTAAAACAATCAACAATGAGTAAAGACTTAGAAATAAATCATCCGTGCTTTTCTAAAGGAAACGCCACCACAGGAAGAATTCACTTGCCGGTGAGCCCAGCTTGCAATATAGGTTGCCGGTTTTGTCATAGGGTGCTCAACGACACAGAAAATCGTCCGGGCGTTACCGCCAAAGTGATTACTCCCGAACAGAGCATCACCGTTTTGGAAAAAGCGTTGAAAATCTGTCCCGATATCCGTGTTGCGGGTATTGCGGGGCCGGGCGACACGCTCGCCACAAACGCTGCATTGGAAACATTCAGACTGATTGACAAACATTTCCCAAAACTACTCAAATGTATGAGTACCAACGGATTGTTGCTCAACGAAAAAGCCGACGAGGTGATTGCCGTCAACATCGATTCTCTGACGGTAACGGTGAATGCTGTTGATCCAGAAATAGAGGCCAAACTCAATAAATTTATCATCTACCACGGTAAAAAATACGACGCTCTTGAAGGTGCAAAAATATTGATTGAAAATCAATTGAAGGGCATCAAAAAAATCGCCGACAGCGGAATCACTGTAAAAGTCAATACTGTTTTAGTTCCGAGAATCAACGGCAGCCATATTGCAAAAATTGCTGAAACGGTAGCCGCAGCGGGGGCTAAAATTTACAACATCATCCCGCTAATACCCACTTTTGAACTCGAAAACGAAAAAGCACCGCTCTGTTTTCAGATAGAACAGGCTCGCAAAGATGCTGAAAAATTTATTGGAGTTTTCCGTCATTGCAACCGTTGCCGCGCCGATGCGGTGGGCATTCCGGGTAAAAGCGAATTTTCAAAAGAAGTTTATAGTCAAGACTTTAAATTGGAGGAGACTTTTTCACATGGATAAAAGCAAAATTTTCAGGGTGGCGGTGGCCTCTACCGACGGTTATACCGTAGACACTCACTTCGGTAGGGCTAATGACTTCTACATTTATCAATATTTGATTGACGAATGGATTTTTGTAGAAAAACGCAACGTAAAACCCGTATGTCAGGGCGGACAACACTCCATCGCTGCAATGGAGCAAAATATTGATCAATTTGCAGATTGTCAGTTTGTTGTGGCATCAAAAATCGGCACAGGCGCAATGTCAGTCTTGCAAGGAAAACACATTCAAGCGATGGCACTACCCGGCGATATCAACGAGGTTTTAGAAAAAGTGTTCACATACAACGAGATACAGAATTTAATATTAACATAATCGCCCGAAACGGGCATAAAAAAACAAACAATCACAGATGAGCGAAATCAGACAAATAGCCATATACGGCAAAGGCGGTATTGGCAAATCGACTACGACACAAAACCTTACAGCAGGTTTGGTAGAACACGGAAAGAAAGTAATGGTGGTGGGTTGCGACCCGAAAGCGGATTCTACACGTCTCCTCTTGGGCGGCTTAGCGCAGAAAACCGTGCTCGACACCATCCGCGAAGAGGGTGAGGATATCTCTCTTGACAGAATTTTGAAAGAAGGTTACGGCGGCACACGCTGTGTGGAATCAGGCGGACCTGAACCCGGTGTTGGTTGTGCAGGTCGTGGTATCATCACCTCAATCAATATGTTGGAAAATCTTGGCGCATACACCGAAGACCTTGACTATGTATTTTACGACGTGCTCGGCGACGTTGTCTGCGGTGGTTTTGCAATGCCTATCCGCGAAGGCAAAGCTAAAGAGATTTACATCGTAGCTTCGGGCGAAATGATGGCTCTTTATGCAGCCAACAACATCGCCAAAGGTATTCAGCGTTATGCCAAGACGGGCGGAGTAAGGCTCGGCGGCATCATCTGCAACAGCCGCAAAGTAGATCACGAACGCGACCTTTTGCGTGCGTTTGCCAAGGAACTCGGCACACAACTCCTATATTTCGTACCCCGTGACAACATCGTTCAACACGCTGAAATCCACAAGAAAACGGTAATCGAGTACAAACCCGAATCAGGTCAGGCTCAAGAATACCGCAATCTTGCTAAAGCAATCATCGACAACCAACAATTCGTTATTCCCACTCCGATGACACAGGAACGTCTCGAAGAAATCCTTATGGAATACGGCTTTATGGAAACCGCTGACGATTACAAAATCTAATTAATTGTTTTATCACCGAATTAAACGAATATTACAAAACACTTTTTGTAATAATTTGTTTAATTCGGTGTTCTAAAAAAAACGTTATGAGTTACAAAATAGCGGTTGCCACATCCGACAGAGAGAATGTTGATTTGCATTTTGGCAGCACTGAGGTCTTTTCGATTTATCAGGCTGAGGGCGAGAAAGTTGAATTTCTCGAAAGCCGCCGTGTTATTAACTCTGCCAACGCCCCAAAAACAGGCTGCAACTGCGGCGAGGGTAACGGCAACGGTTGCGGTGAAAACGGTGGCAATACTTGTGGCGGCGGTGAAAAATCCGAAGCCGTAGAACTCCTCTCCGACTGCCGCGCGATAGTTTGCGCAAAAATCGGCAGAAACATTCTCAAACAATTGGAACTCCGCGCAATCTCCACATTCGATGTTTCCATACCCGTAAAAGAGGCGTTGGAAAAGATTGTAAGTTATTATTACAAAGTGGATAACAGAATTAACAGACTTAGACAATAATCATGGCAAATAGAATAAATTTAAATATGACCACCGTCGAAAACCGCGAGTTGAGGCTCGGTACTATCATCGGTTGGGACGGTTCGGCTAAGGAACTAATCCGTCAGTCGGCTTACGACGAACGGAGTATCAAAAAACACGGCGGCTGCAAGGGCGCAGGTCAGGGTTGCAGACTTTGTGAATTGCAAAGTCCTCTCAATCAGGAGACTATGTGCTCCAACGCTATCGTACAGTGTCAGATTGGAAACCTCACCGACTGCGTGCTTATCAACCACGCGCCAATCGGTTGCAGTAGCGAGGACGCTAAATTCAACCTCACTATGCACATGGGTCTCGCACGTCGTGGCAAACCGCAACAAAACACGCTCTGTATCAGCACAAACCTTCAAGAAAAAGATATGGTTTTTGGTGGAAGTGCTAAACTCCGTGATGCTATCCGCATAGCCAAAGAGCGATACAATCCGAAAGCAATTTTTATCGCAATGGCTTGTGCCACAGCCATTACCGGCGAAGACATCGACAGCGTGGCAGAAGAGTTGGAACCCGAAGTTGGCGTTCCTGTGATTCCGCTTCACTGCGAAGGTTTCAGAAGCAAACATTGGAGCACAGGTTTCGACGTTGCATTCCACGGCGTATTGCGTCAAATCGTTGAAAAACACCCCGTTAAAAAACAGAAAGACCTCATTAACATCATTGCACTTTGGGGTACGGATTGGTTCACCGACCTCTTGAAACCGCTCGGACTGAGGGTCAACTACCTCTTGGACTGCGCATCGTTTGAGGAGATTCGTCAGGCGTCGGAGGCAGTGGCTACAACCACATTCTGCGAAACTCTCGGCGGATATATGGGCGCGGCTCTCGAAGACCAATTCGGCGTGCCGCAAATCGACGCTCCCCAGCCTTACGGAATCAAAGGTACCGACGCTTGGCTGAGGGCAATTGCAAAAGTTGTTGGCAAAGAGGCTGAGACAGAGGCTTTTATCGAAAGCGAACACAAGCGCATCGCACCCAAATTGGAGGAATATCGCGAATATTTCAAGGGCAAACACGGAATGGTGCTCACCGGCTCGGCATACGCTCACGGATTGATAAGCGTGTTGGCAGAACTCGGAATCAAAAACGAAGGCGCACTTGTTTTCCACCACGACCCCATCTACGACGGCGCAGGTAAAAATCAAGATACATTAAAGGAACTTGTTGATACTTACGGAGATATACCGCATTACACTGTCAGCAAAACCCGTGCGTTCCAACTTCCGCAACTTCTCAACCGCATCAAAACCGACTTCTTGATTATCCGTCACCCGGGTCTTGCGTCGGTAGCGGGACACCTCGGCGTGCCCACCTTTGCGCTCGGCGACGAACATATCCCTGTTGGTTACGACGGACTTTTGCGTGTCGGCGAAATCCTTAAAGGCGTTTTGGCGCGTACAAAATTCAACAAGACCCTTCAACGCCACGTCCGCCTGCCTTACAACGATTGGTGGTTTGCGCAGACCGATCCGTTCGCTCTCACCAATCAAAAGGATGTTTTCAAAGAAATTGAGGATAGATTATCAGCAGTAGAATAATAAATTATCACCGAATTTAACTAAAAAAACAAATATTACAATTGAAAACTAATGTCGCAAGCGACGGCCAATTCAACTAATCCTTTCGGAAACTTAATTGGTTCAATTAGTAAAAATCAATTATAACTTGTTGTAATTGATTTTATTAGGGAAGAAAAATTTGTTACATTTGTTTGATTCGGTGAAGAAAAATTCATAGAAAAAAAATGACAGAAATAAAAAAGAAAAAACCTTCGGTAATATCCGATGTTAGATATGCCTGTGCGGTGGGCGCAACCAACACCGTGGTAGCCATCAAGGGCGCGGTTCCAATCGCTAACTGTTCGCCGGGCTGCCAATTGAAAACAACTGCGATGCTGACCTTTGAAAACGGTTTTCAGGGCAGTGTGGCAGCGGGAGGCGGCAATATGCCGAGTGCAAACGCCACTGAAAACGACGTGGTTTTCGGCGGTATCAAAACCCTCGATCTCCTTCTCAAATCTTCTTTGAAAATCTACGACGGCGACCTCTTTGTGGTGCTCACGGGCTGCACGGGCGAACTCATCGGCGACAACGTTCCCGACCTCGTGGGCAAGTACCAAAAGGCGGGCTACCCAATCGTCTATGCCAACACAGCGGGTTTCAAGGGCAACAATCTTTTTGGTCACGAGGAGGTTGTAAATGCCATAATCGACCAATTTGTAGGCGATTACAACGGCGAAAAACAAAAAGGTTTGGTAAATCTTTGGTTTGAAACGCCATACTACAATCAAAATTGGCGCGGTGATTATCAGGAACTTGCACGCATTCTCCGTGGCGCAGGATTGGAGGTGAACGTATTGTTTGGTCCTGAAAATCCGGGCGTTAGCGCGTGGAAAAAGATTCCGCAGGCGCAGTTCAACCTTGTGGTTTCGCCGTGGGTTGGTGTCAAGAATGCCGAACATCTCCAAAAGAAATACAATCAGCCCTTCCTCCACATTCCCGAAATCCCCGTGGGCGAAGAGGCAACAGCAAAATTCATCCGTCAAGTGGTTGATTTTGCGGGCATTGACAAAGCCAAATCCGAAGAGTTCATCAAACAAGAAGCCGAAATTTACTACTATTATTTGGAGCATTTTTCGGAATTTTTTGCCGAATATTGGTACGGAATGCCGAGCGAGTTTGTGGTAACAGCCGACGCCGCTTACGCCTTGGCTTACAGCAAGTTTCTTGCCGACCAAATCGGTCTTATCCCCAAGCGCGTGGTAATCACC
>JAFPYR010000060.1 GCA_017412115.1 Bacteroidales bacterium
AACCACAAAACTTGCATTTTCTTTTCAGAAAAGTTTTTAGGCTGAAATTTCGGTAACTCAAAGAAAAACAATTCAATACCGTTAATCGTTTTCTCAGGGTGCAAAGGTTCGCACATCTTATAGTGATGATAAAAATCCTCAGAATTATCGTCAAAAATATCATTAACAAGATTAAGACCGTAAACAGGCTGCAACGTTTTGTAGTTCATGCCTTTTTTTAGCTGCGACGAATAAATTTTCGACGCGTTGAACAAAACTCGCTGTTTGAAATACGATGTCCAATACATCTGCATTTCAACGATGAAAGTGCGCTGTTTTTGGTCGGTGCAGAGTACATCTACGATGCTGTCTTTAAGGTCGGGAATTTGTGGCAAAACTTCCGGCTGAAGATAATCAACCGAAACGATTTTTTCATCATCCTCCAATGGCAACATCGCATTTAAGAAACTGATTGTCAAATCTTCGTTCCTTCCAAAAATTTTTTTAAACAATACGTCTGCTCTCGGGTCGTAATATTTCATAGCGGTTTTTATTTTTGTCCGCAAAAATAATTTTTTTTAAATAAAAATGCAAAAATATTTTTATAAACAAAAAACAGCGAAACCGTTATTTTTTTAAACGATTTCGCTGTTTAATAAAAAATAGTCGGAGCGAAAGAAAAAACTACCGCTCCGACTATTAATTTTTTTGTCAAAAAAAAGGACAAACTTTTATCTGCCGACAGTAACTATACTATCAACAATGAATCTCTGCATACCACGCCACGGCAAAGGATTTTTGTACTCTTTGTAATGAAGCGTTACTTTAGCACCCGCACATCTGGTAAGGGAATCGGCAATACGCTCGTCCTCAACCGAAAACTCCCAAACCTTATCGGTAGCGTTTACTAATTTGTCCTGATGAATAGAACCCTCGTATGTTTTAAAAACATATCCCTTGTGCATGATTTGGTCAAGCGTACCGGCTTTTACACCGTCGGCAAAAGGCCAATAATATCTGAAAAAGAAAAACAGACCGCCTACAATCAATACAACAAGGATTCCGATTGCAATTGCTTTTTTCATAGTATTTTGGTATTAAAAGTAACTAATCGTTGGTAACGATAGGCATCAAAAGCATCAATTCGTCTTCAGACTCAGATTCTTTTTCCAAAGGAACAATAATGCCCGCCCTTGAAGGCTCTGACATCTGAATTACTACATTTTCTGAATTGATAGCGTTCAAAATCGCAATTAAAAACGATGATTTGAAACCGATGCGCATATCCTCGCCCTCGTATTGAGCGTTGATTTTTTCCTCTGCCGAAATCGAAAAATCAATATCCTCTGCCGTTACTTTTACCTGATCGCTCTTAATGTCAAGTTTAATCAAATTGCTTGAATTTGAAAATACCGAAACACGTTTCAAGATTGTTGCAAAATCTTGTCTTGAGATAGTAAGACGGTTAGGATTGTTAGTCGGGATAACTGCCTCGTAATTAGGATATTGACCTTCTTGCAAACGACAAATCATTTCGTATTCCGAAAGCTGAAAATAAGCATTTTTGTCATCAAACTGAAGAATAATATCTTGCGTTTCCTTTGCTAAAACAGTTTTCAACATCGTAGCAGGTTTTTTAGGAAGCATAAACGAAGCATTGTTGAGCCCCTCGGTATTAACGCTATTGTTTGAATATCTTACAAGTTTGTGAGTGTCAGAGGCAACAAATGTTGCGCCCGAAGACAAAAACTGAAGGTAAATACAATTCATAACGGGTCTTAACTCATCGTCAGCCGTTGCAAAAATAGTCTTATCAATACCTTTAAGAAGTACCGCACCATTAATAGTTGCCGTTACGGTGTTTTCCTCGCTAAGACGTTTCATCTCCGGGTATTCGTCAGCATTCTGACCAACGACAGAAAATTTACCGTTATCAGACAATATTACTACTGCAAATGTTTCTTGATTTATTTCAAAAATAAGCGGCTGCTCGGGAAACTCTTTAAGAATATCCGTCAGACGTTTTGCCTCTATTGCAATTTTACCCTCGCCTTCCACATTGTCCAACATAAGACGCGAACGCATAGTACTTTCAAGGTCAGAAGCCGTAATTGTCAAAGTATTGCCCGATACCTCAAACAAAAAGTCATCAAGAATGGGCAAGGTATTTTTACTATTAATAACCCTTCCTACCGACTGAAGGCGGCTCAAGAGTTCCGTACTTGATACTACAAATTTCATTTTCTTCTTTTTAATACTTTTATTAGTTTTACCGTTGCAAATATAGGGATTTTTTATTAAAACTAAAACTTTTTTTAAGACATTCCGGTAACGTCATAACCAAAACCTCTGAGCCTGTTTTTGTTATCCCTCCAATCTTTTGAAACTTTAACAAAAATTTCAAGATAAATCTTTTTGCCGAAAAACGCCTCTAATTCTTTTCTGGCATCAGAGCCGAGTTTTTTCAAAGCCTGACCCTGACGTCCGATAATAATTCCTTTTTGAGATTCTCTTATAACGTTGATAACTGCTTGAATTCTAATAATATCGGTCTCCTCCTTAAAGGATTCCACCTGAACCTCAACCGAATAAGGAATTTCTTTTTCGTAATGAGTCAAAACTTTTTCTCTCACGATTTCGGAAACGAAAAATCTTTCGCTCTTATCGGTAAGACAATCTTTCTCAAAATACGGAGGATTCTCGGGCAAAAGCGAAACGATTTTGTCCAAAATGTTTTCCGTATTGAATTTATGCAAAGCCGAAACAGGAAAAATTTCAGCTTTAGGAATAAGTTTTTTCCATTCTGAAATTATTTCCGCAACCTGCTCCTGAGATTGTGCAAGGTCGATTTTATTAATCAAAATTATAACGGGACAAGTCAGACGGTTTACCATGTCAAGGAAAAACTTGTTTTTGGTTTTAGTTTCCAAAACGTCAGTTATATACAAAACGACATCGGCGTCCACCAAAGCCGATTCGGAATAATTTAACATGGATTCTTGAAGTTTGTAAACCGGTTTCAAAACGCCCGGAGTATCGCTGTATACGATTTGATAGTCGTCAGTTGTAACAACTCCCATAATTCTGTGGCGTGTTGTCTGACTTTTTGCGGTGATGATTGAAAGTTTTTCACCGACTAAAATATTCATAAGAGTAGACTTTCCTACATTAGGATTGCCGACAATATTTACAAAACCTGCTTTGAAAGCCATTTTTTTTAAACGATTATTTTTTTAGAAAATTCGGTTGCAAAGGTAATAATTATTTCTAATTTTACAACCTGAAAAAATAATGTTTTTGATATGACAATAAAAAAAATTGCGGCGTTATCTTTTTTTGTATTAATGAGTTGCACAAGCTTTGGTATCAACATTGACACCTTGAAAACCGACTCCGTAATGCAGACAACGGGCATAAAAACGGCTTTTAAAGGCGGAACTGCCTACAAAACCGACAAAAACGGTTTCGTTATCGAAGGGACACCCGCCTCAGATACCGACCTTTGGACGACCGGACCTTTGGTTTATTTTTCATCGGAGGGTATTGTAAAATTCAATTCCAAGGGCAAAGTAACTCAAGGAGTTTTGGCGGTTAATATTTTAGCCAATTGTCTTGACAACAAATTCCGTGAGTTCAAACGAGGAACGAGAGTTTTTTTTGACAACGAAGGATTAGTTTTTAGAGGCACTCTCAACGAAAGCATTGAAATCACGGTTGATAATCAAATCGTACGCTCCGCCGATAATTCACCGATAGAGTTTTACGCAAGCGGTAGAATAAGACAAATTACGCCCTCGGCAAATTTCAAATTTTTAACAGCCGAAGGTATCAGAATTTTGATTTCGTCCGACAACCCGATAAAACTTGACGAAAAAGGAAACTTACGTGAAGGTTTTTTAGCAAAAAAACTCAGCTTTCATAACGGTAACGAAACTATAACAATGTCGATTGGACAATTAATAAAATTCGACGAAAAAGGAAATATCATTTATTAACACAAATAAAAAACCGACTTTGCAAGATGTTACAAAGCCGGTTTTCATTTTTTTTCTTATAACGTATCAATAAAAAAATTATTGAATGTTGTGATCTACATTGTTCATTTCAAGTCTTGCTTCACCTTGAGTCAAAACGAGTTTTGCATCATCAACTGATTCTACATTCCAATCCATGTTGAAATTCTGTCCGCCACCGGTTACGTTGAAAGTAATAACGCCATTGTCGGTAAGTTTCCATGTATTGAAAACAGTATTTTGTTTGCCGGCTTTGTCTACGCGTTTGCATTTGCCGTTTTTACGAAGTTCAAAAGAAATAGCATTGCCTTCTGTAGCCCATTTACCAAGAAGTTTCTTGTAGTTTTTCAAGATAGCAACCTCTTTGTCAGCTTTTTTCTCTCCGTCAGCCTCTTTTACGAGAACCATGATAGGAGCACCTTCGATAAGGCTTTCAGGACGGTTAGGAATAAGAACTTTAACGTCGCCGTTGTCAGTGTTAATCGTTACGATGTCACCTTCGATAGCCGTTACGAAACCTTTGATTAAGCTTTCGCCTTCTTCAACCTCTGAAGGATCAATTTTACCGTCTTCTCTTGCAGCTTTCTGAGCCGCAGCTTTCTGATTTTGAGCTTCAACCAATTTCAAAGAATCAGCTGTTTTAGCAGCAGCAATTGAGTCTGCTTTTGCTTTTTGATCGGCACTTGAAGAGCCGCCGCATGATGCCAAAGCCGCACATAAAGCAGCTATTGACAGAAAATAAGTAAATTTCATAATTATAACTTTTATTTAAAATTTTTAGTGTACTTGTATTTTTTACGCCGCAAATATATGTTTTTTTTTATTACGATATGTTAAAATTTAATAATTTTTTTTCACCAAAACTTGTTTTGAGCCTCATTATACTCAAAACCTGCGGCTTTAAGTTTCTCTATCAAAATGTTTTTGTCGATGCCCATATCATCACACATTGCCTCAAGTGAGGAATAATCGTCCCTTAGTTTCATGTTAACAAAACTAAACAAAATCATCGGATCTTGCGGTAAATTTTCGTTCATTTTTTTTAAAATTTGTTTTTATGTTATTGTCTTAAAAATATTCGTATTTCAAGGTTTTTAATTCCGAAGAATCTTCCCTTAAAAGCAAAAGCCCTTGAGAATCATAAACGGCAACTATCGTGTCCATAAGTATTCCCTGCTCTGAAGTTCTTTTTTCGGTAACAGTATGATTTTCGTCGTCGTAAAGAGTTTCAATATTGCCTAAATTGCCAATAACGCGGAAAATTTCACGATTTTTTCCGTCATATTTATAAGTATTGTACAACGGAACTATGCGCCCTTTTTCTTCGATTTTTTCCCTCTCCAACAATCCTAAAGAATTGTAAGTATAGATTACTTTTCTAATTTGAGAGCCTGAGGCGTCAAATTTACAACTGCACGAAAGTCTGTTATTCTCATCGTATTCCTGTGTTAAATGATAACTCAAAACACCCGAAGAATCCGTCATGGTTTCTTCAATAACATTATGAGAACTATCATAATTAATGACAAGTCTTTCAAGTTCTTCCTCTTGACCGTTAATAGTTCGTTTCATCAAAGACCCCGGAGTATAAAAATATGTCCGTATCATTTTGATGTTATCCTCTTGAGAAACCTCCTCGTTAGAAATATCACCACTCTTATTATAAAAAAACTTGTGAACCTCAACCGGAACGTTTCCGCCATTAAAAACGTCTTTACGCACAATTCTGTTTTTAGAATCGTATGCAGAAACGGTTTTAACGCTTGAAAAATTTTCAGGAGAAAAAATCTCCCTAAAAATCTCATTACCTAAAATATCATATTCCAAATAAGATTCCAAGTATTCCCTTCCCGTTTTTTTTATTTTTAATCTTGTCGTAACGGATTTTATCATCGCTTAAAAAGGTTTTATGTAAAAAATCATGCGGCTAATATAAAGGCTTTTTTTGAAACTAACAATTTTTTGTTAATTTTCATTTAATATTAATGTTTATTTTTAATGTTTTATTAACCTTTGAAGAAAAATTTAAAAAAAATTAGCGGAAATTTTATTATATTTGCCGCAACATTATGGAAAATCTTTTAACACCAATCACAATCAAACAATTAGTAAAGCGTAAACATTTTTACGCCACGGCTTACAAGGATAAATTAATAATTGCCGACAAACTTTCGCTTTCGGAACTTTTTAAATATCCTTGCCGCCTTGATGCCGTCAGCATTTTGATTTGCACCGACGGCAAAATGGAATGTACTATTAATTTGAAAAAATATACGGTAGAGAAAAACATGGTTGTAATCTGCCGTAATTGCGATATTTTGCAAATCTTAAGTTGTGAGAATTTGGAAGTTTATGCAGGTTTGGTTTCCATAGATTTTATCAACGAACTTAAAATAAACTTTTGGCAACAAAATTACCGTTTGGCTCCCCGCTCCACTGTCACAAAAATTACAGATACAGACAAAGAATTATTAAAACATTATTATCCGCTTTTACATTCCAACATTTTGAGCGGGTCAAAAGAAACGGAAAATATTATTAAAAATCTTATTCAGGCTTTCGTTTATAATATAATTTCGATTATTAACATCTCTAACGTTAGCGTTATCGACTCTACAGCCTCAAGAAACGAAGTGCTTTTTGATAAATTTATGAATTTACTTTCACAATTTCATACAAGGGAAAGGTCAGTCAGATTTTACGCCTCGAAAATGTGTCTTACTCCAAATTATTTAAGCGGAGCGGTAAAAGATTTTTCGGGCAAGGCGGCTTTGGACTGGATAAACGAATATGTAATTTTGGAGGCCAAAACACTATTAAAATATAGTGAATTAAGCGTTCAAGAGATTTCCTACAAACTGAATTTTCCCACGCAAAGTGCTTTCGGCAAATATTTCAAACGCTTAGTCGGCATCGGTCCTAAAGATTTCCGTGGATAAAAAATATGAGTATTTTTTCTGCAAAAAAAGTTTTTTTTTATAGAAAATAAATAACTATATTTGCGCAGTTTTAGTAAAAAAATACAAAACTTTTAAAATCATATTAAAAAAATGGCAAAAATGAATTTTGGCGGTGTCGAAGAAAACGTAATGACCCGCGAAGAATTTCCATTGGAAAAAGCACGTGAAATTCTCAAAGACGAAACCATCGCTGTTATAGGTTACGGTGTTCAAGGTCCCGGACAATCTCTTAACCTCAGGGACAACGGTTTCAATGTTATAGTAGGACAACGTGCAGGTAAAACTTACGACAAAGCTGTTGCTGACGGCTGGGTACCCGGCAAAACATTATTCTCTATCGAAGAGGCTTGTCAAAAAGCAACGGTTATAATGTGTCTGCTTTCAGACGCAGCTGTAATGTCAGTTTGGCCCAAAATCAAACAATATCTTACCGCAGGCAAAGCACTCTATTTCTCACACGGTTTTGCAATCACTTGGAACGACCGCACCGGTGTTGTTCCTCCCGCAGACATCGACGTTATCATGGTAGCTCCTAAAGGTTCAGGAACATCTCTCAGAACTATGTTCCTCGAAGGCCGCGGTTTGAACTCTTCATACGCAGTTTATCAGGATTACACCGGCAAAGCAATGGACAGAACTTTGGCTCTCGGTATCGGTATCGGTTCAGGCTACTTGTTTGAAACCACTTTCCAAAGAGAAGCTACTTCTGACTTAACCGGCGAAAGAGGCTCTTTGATGGGTGCTATTCAAGGTTTGTTGCTTGCTCAATACGAAGTTTTAAGAGAACACGGACACTCTCCTTCTGAGGCTTTCAACGAAACAGTTGAGGAATTAACTCAATCTTTGATGCCTTTGTTTGCTAAAAACGGTATGGATTGGATGTACGCTAACTGCTCTACAACAGCTCAAAGAGGTGCTTTGGATTGGTTCCCGAGATTCCACGATGCGGTTAAACCCGTTCTTGAATGGCTTTACTTGTCAGTTAAGACCGGTAACGAGGCTCAAATTTCTATCGATTCTAACTCAAAACCGGACTATCGCGACGGTCTTGAAAAAGAACTCAAAGCTCTTAGAGAATCAGAAATGTGGCAGACGGCTGTTACGGTTAGAAAACTCCGTCCTGAAAACAACTAATCAATAAGGTTTCTATTATAATTAAGTTGTCATAATGTTTTTTGTGCCGCAATTGTAGTGTCTACGATTGCGGCTTTATTTTTTCTCTACATTTATTCAACCAAAACAAAACCCGCCCAATAATACGGATGCGAAAACTTGTTTCCCTCACGCAAGACTTCACGGGCGTATTTCATAGATTCTCTCGCGCTATGACCGCCCAAATAATAAGAGTAAAATTTTTTCATAAAATAAGCTGCCGCATCATCAACAACATTCCACAGCGACATAACAATCTTATCAACACCGGCTAATTTAAAACCACGTTCAAGTCCGAACAATCCGTTACTGTTAATAGTGCCGAGTCCCGTTTCGCATGCGGAAAGTACGGCAAGTCCTGTGTTAGAAAAATCCGTTTCTGAAATTTCCAACGCCGTAAGGTTTTTGTCGGCAAAGGCAAGCGAAGAGTTTTCAAGCGATTCCGGGTCTGATTCATCTCCTTCAAAATATCCGTGAGTAGCAATATGCAATACGTATGGAGAATTTCCGGAATATTTCGTTAAATTACTAACTACCGCATTTTCCCCCGTATAAGACGATACGGGAATACCTTTCTGACCAGCTTTAATACGGATATAATCACATTCTTCCAACGAATAAGGCAACCTCTGAATTTCAGAATTCATATATTCGATGCCGCCGAAAACCGCCAAACCTCCCGAAACGAAAAGTTCAACGTCAGAACTTATATCGGCTGAATTAAAAACCCTTACGATATTATATTTGTCTTGCAAAATTTTCCCGTCTTTAAGCTGCAAACTGCCCACGGCAATATCATGAAAAAATCCCGTAGGTGAAAAATAAATAGTTTTAGCCCTAGGAATTTTTTCTAAAATTTTCCCCCAAATAAGCTGTGTTAAAGCAGTATCAGAATATATCGCATCAATATTATCGGGATTTCTGTTTTTCAACACCTCCTTTACAGTACGTCCGTTGCTGAGGACAAAACCCGTTAATTCATCTCTTGCAAAAAGAGGAATAATTTCAGGCGCATTAGAATCTGCCCCGAAAACAACGGCAACGTATTTATTATCACATTTTTCAGGATTGTTTTGACAATAATCTTTGTCGTATTCAAAAATTTCCGAAAAATCCACAATTACTTCACCTTGACGGAGCTTGCGTTTTATACTACTGAAATCGGCCGACAATGTTCCGATGATTTTCGATTGCAAAGTGTCAGCGGCAAGAAGTTTCAACTCGTTTTCCCGCATAATATTATAAAGGCTGTCGCGCTCAAAACTGTTTAAACCCGATTTTTCACTGGCAAGTACCGCTTTTACAGAAGATACACTGCGGTAAATTTTAATCAACAACGTATCAGAAAGCGATATATTTTTTAAATGACTTTGCGATAAAAAAAGAAGATTTTTTTGAATCAATACCGAATTATAAACCGCTTTTGCAAAATCATCCGTTATACTATCGCCCAAAATTAAAGCTGTATGCAAAACCCTCGAACACAAAATATCAGAACGCCTCCACATATCCCTCAAAGCGTCCCTGCTCATAAATCCGAAATTACGCCTCAATAAAAACGACAATATTTCCTGCGCCTTTATCATTTCGGATTGTAACAAAGAATAACGGGAAGTCCGTATATATAATTTAGCATTGATTTCATGAAACAAAACCTCTGAAATAGTGTTGGAATTGCCGGAGCCGGAATTGAAACATTCTCTCAAAAATGCAGAAACGGAATCCGCAACCTCAAACTCTCCGACAATAACTGCATTCTGTAACAATTGTAACATTGTTTTTTGAGTTACATAATTATTTTTTCCGTACGCTGCCATATAATTATTAAACGCATCTTTGTAATATTTATATGACAAATCGTAACAATTTATATTGTTATAATGCCTTCCTAACAAAAATTGCAGACACGCTAAATCGTCCTTAATAATATCAGTAGAATCGCTTGCAAACTTTGCTATCAAATCAATATCGGCTTCCCTGCCCAAATTTTCAAGATACTGTATACGGTAAGCATAGTTGTAAGCCGTAATATTTATATATTTAAACCTGTTAAAAGAATTTTTAGGATCGTCATGTTTTTTTTGTAAATACATATCATAATAAACGATTGAGGAATCATAAGCACTCAAAGCACTCTCATATTTTTTCACATACGTAAGATAACGGGCAATCGTTCTATAATATATCAGCTCCGTATTAATATCGGGTGTTTTCTGTTTTGAGGCGACGTTGGCATGCAGCCTTTGAAGAAAATTATACCAATAATGAATGGCATTGTCATCATAGCCTGACAAAGAAATATTTCTCATTACCTTAAAACACATGAGCATAGCCAAAAAATCCATATCCAAAGAATGAAAATAACGGCTGCTTTTTTTATAATCTTCCACGGCAAATTCATTATCGCCCGCCATTTGGTAATAATTGCCTGTTGCATAATAATACCATGCATAAAATTTACGGGTATCGGATTTCATTGTGCCGATATATGATTTTATCCGTTCCAAAAAAGGCAGTTCAAACAAAATTCCGCTAGCTTGTGCAGATATTTTCAATATCGTAATTAACACAGAATCAATGATTTGGGTGTTATTTGAAGCGAAAGCGTATCTCTGGGACTTTTCACAATAAAAACGGATAGAATCCATATCTGTATAATGCATATTATCAGCCAAAACGATATTGGCACAAGCAGCTTTACTGTAAAGTGTCGGTGTTTTATTTTTATCGGAAGCCTCCAACACACTATCGCAAATACGCACGGCTTCGTTGAATTTTTTTTTACCAATCAGCGAATCGGTAATTGCAATGATTTTTTTTTCGTTTCTAACATTTTGAGCCCTCACCGAAACAGCAGCCGCCAGCAAAAAAATAATCAAGATGAATTTTATTAATAAAGATATTTTTGTATCCATATAAAATACGATTGCCATGCGCAAATATATGAATAATTATTCTTTAAATTCGTATCCAATTTTAGAAAAATCCTCCGTAAGAGAAAATTTTTCAAAACCGGGAGTTTTAAAATCAAAATCCTTATCCGTAACAACTTTTTTAGGCTGCTCCTTAACGAAAATAAAAGCAGAAAAAAAACCGGCAACAGCTCCCAAAGCATGAGATTCCCAACTGACATTCGGCACAACGGGCAAAACACCCCAAATCATTGAACCATAAAGCATTATCGTAATCATTGAAATTGCCGCAGAACCTTTTTTGCCGGAGACTATTCCACCGAAAAACAGAAATGAAGCCAAAGCGTAAATCATTCCGCTTGAGCCGATATGATAACTTTCACGCGCAAAAAGCCACACCAAAATTCCCGTCGAAAAATACAACACGGAAAAAACCGTAAAATAATTACGTCTGTGAATCAGCGTTAAAAGTCCTGTCAAAACCGGCAAAGCAGAAAGATTTGAAATCAAATGTTCCAAATCACCGTGTATAAAAGGCGAAAAAAATATTCCCAAAACTCCCGAAAAAGTTCTGGGATAAATTCCGAGCCTGAAAAAATCATAGTCAAAAACCTGTTCCAACACAAAGACAAAAATTATCAATGCGCAAAACACAAACGGTAATATCAAAAAAGACAATGACTTCATATCCAATCTTTTTACAAGAAAATATCTTGAGGTTTCTCTTTCAAAAATCCGCATTCAAAACCCTTTGCATAAAGAAATTCGATTGCACTTCTGCCCTCTTGACCTAACCGTTTCGTATAATCATTAACATAAAGCCCGATATGACTTTTCGTAACTTCATCGCTCAACTCCCTCGCATAACTTCTAATATACGGCATCGCCTCCTCAATATGCGAAAAAGCATATTCAATACTTCTAAAAATCAATCTGTCAAGAGTTTTCAAAACTTCAGAATCAAGACTGCGTTTTGCAATAATAGTTCCCAAAGGTATAAGCTGATGAAACTCTCTCTCCCACTTTTCGCCAAAATCAATTATTTTCTTCAAACCCTTGTCCCTATACGTAAAACGCCCCTCATGAATCAACAATCCGCAATCATAATTTTCTGCTAACACTTCTTTCTCAATTTCAGAAAACAGAATCGGTGTTTTATTGGGTGCATCCGGGAAAAATATCGAAAACAAAAGATTTGCCGTCGTATTAACACCCGGAATCAAAATCTTTTTCTTAGCCATATCCTTAACGTCAAACTCATGCTTTGCAACCAAAACAGGGCCGTTGTTACGACCTAAAGCCGCTCCCGAATTCAACGTTACATATTTTTTCCAAATGTCAATAGCGTACGCGTTAGAACTAATTTTCGTAACCTCAGGACAATCCGACTTCAAAGCATTATGATTCAAAACGTCAATGTCATGCATCGAAATCTCAAAATCAATGCCCTCCAAATCAATCCTCTTGTTAGCTATCGCATAAAAAATAAATGTGTCATTAGGACACGTAGAATAACTTAAACGTAGTTTCATGATATTTTTTTTTATCGCTCGCTGCGGGGCGTTCTTTCATTCAAGAAAGAACCAAAGAACTTTTAATTACTTATCTTAAATATGTAAGGGGCTGTGGTTTATTGACCACAGCCCCTTACATATTTAAGATAAATTTTATAAAAGTTTTCCGGTTCCCTTTTTCAAAAGGGAACGCCTTTGCGGCAAGCGGATTAAACTTTATTTTGCAGCTTCTTCAGCAGCGCGTTTAGCAGCGAGTTTCTTCAAAACTTCTTCCTGAGTAGCAGCGTTAAGCTGTTCGTACTGAGCAAATTCCATAGAGAAGCTTGCACGACCAGAAGAAATGTTTCTCAAATCGTTAGCATAACCGAACATACCTGCCAAAGGAACGAAACCTTTGATTTCGGTCAAACCTTTACGGTGCGGGTGAGGACCTTGTTGTTCGATTCTACCACGACGTTTGTTGAGGTTACCGATAATATCGCCCATGTACTCATCAGGAGTGATAACCTCCAATTTCATAACAGGTTCGAGCAATACAGGATGTGCTTTCATGAACGCTTCCTTGAAACAGATTGACGCACAAGTCTGGAATGCGAAGTCAGAAGAGTCAACCGGGTGGAAACTACCGTCATAGAGGTTGATTTTAACATCAACAACGGGGAATCCTGCCAAAACGCCTTTCTCCAAAGTCTTCTGAATACCTTTATCAACAGAAGGAATAAATTCACCGGGGATATGACCACCTTTAACGGTATTAACGAATTCATAACCTTTACCGGGGTTAGGAGTCATAATCATGCGG
>JAFPYR010000061.1 GCA_017412115.1 Bacteroidales bacterium
AAAAAAGTTTTTCCAACGTTCAATGATAATTTCTTTGTTTTCATCAATGATAGATTCAATAATCGCGATTTCACGATTCTTGAAACCGTGATTATAAACCTGAACAATAGGCTCTACATTATATTTTGCTTCACAATCGTCCTTGACGACGTGAACGTGAACAGGTTCGTGATCGTTTGAATAAAACAAAAAACGATACCCGAAAAAAACAAATATTGTTGGCATAGTTATAAGCGTTTAAGTTTTCGACAAATGTAAAATTTTCCAACGATTAAAAAAAATATTTTGCATTTTTTACGAACAAAATCAATCAAGACTCAAAAATGTGTATTAAACCGCCAAAAAATTCGTTCGGTGGCCGAAAAATTGAAGTATACATCAAGAGTATGAAAACAAGGATTTTGAATCGGAGGATGAAATGCAAATGGATCCCATCTATAACGTTTCCGCACGTGAAATTGAAATGTATATGAAAAGTGTTTTGACATAATGGGTAGATATATTTACCTCAAGTGCCAAAAATGTGTAAAAAACTTTAAAACAATTTGTTATTCATTGAAAAAACATCATCTTTGCACTTTGTTAAGAAATTTTATTTTATTGAGAAAAAACAATGATTTTTTATTTTTCTGGAACGGGCAATTCTAAACATATTGCCGAAAAATTGGGCGAACTTTTAAACACGTCCGTTAAAAATATTGCGGATTATTACGATGAGGTTACAACTCTTAAAAATTTTTCCTTGGATGTTGATAATGAGGATTTTTTAGGTTTTGTCTCGCCTATTCATTCGTGGGGCTTGTCTATTCCGATGTCAAGATTTTTGAAAAAAACAAAAATTAATTATTCCGGCAAAAAAGTTTTCGCAGTTTTTTCTTGCGGTGATAATTGCGGCAAGGCTCGTGAACAATTACAAGAAAAACTAAAAAAGAAAAGCGGAATACTTTGTGATTTTGTTTGTTCCGTTCAAATGCCTAATACTTATATCGTTATGAAAGGTTTCGGAACCGATTCCAAAGAGTTGGAAGAAAAGAAACTAAAAACCGCCGAAGAAGAACTCCCTAAGATTGCCGATGCTATAAAAAACGGTAAAATTTTTGACCGTTATGTTATCGGAACGCACCCGTTTTTGAAAGGCCGCATAGTTTATCCTTTGTTTATGAAATTCACAATGGGCGACAAAAAGTTTTTCGCTGACGAAAATTGTATCAGCTGCGGAAAGTGTGAAAAATTTTGTCCCGAAAAAAACATTTCTTTAAAAGACGGTAAACCTCAATGGCTCGGACATTGTGTAAAATGTCTTTCATGTATTCACCGATGTCCGAAACGTGCTATTCAATACGCTGACATTACTCAAGAAATGGGACGTTATTACTATAAAAAACAAGAGATTGTATAAAAGAAAAAGACAATCTCTTGCTTGAAAAAAAAATGTTTTAAACTGTTATAATATTATTTCTGATTGCGAATTTCATTAAATCCACGCTTGATTTGAGATTCAACTTTTGCATTATGTGGTTTTTGTGAGTCTCGACCGTTCTGACGGAAATAAACAATGTATCAGCTATTTCCTGATTTGTAAGTCCGTCGCCCCAAAGTCTTAAAATCTCAATTTGTCTTGACGATAGGGCAGAAGAGGTGTCATCGTATTCTTCTGTTTCGTTAGATGAATTGGGATTCATATTGTTAATGTACTTTTGCAAGAGGATGTGAGTTATTGATTCGCTGTAATAATCGTGTCCGCCGCGAATTGTATAAATCGCTTGTACGAGTTCAGAACTTTCAGAATCAACGGTTAAAAAACCTTTTGCACCTGCTTTAATGGTTTTTGTTACGATGTCTTCTTTTTGAGATTGAGCCACGATGAGGATCGAGGTTTTCGGAAATTTCATTCTAAGTGAAATTATCATATCCAAATCGTTATGAGTAATCTCAAGAAAATTGACAATAAGCACATTAACTATTCTGCCTTGCATCTTTTCAAACAAAGTGTCCTTGTCCGTAACGGCGATTACGTTTTTGATGTCGTCGGTTGAGGACAAAAAGTTTTCAAGGCACTGCAAAAGTAGTTTATGCTTAATATAAATGCCTGTGTAAATCATTTTCAGTTAAATTATTTATTGCTTGCTGCTTGCAAAGATAGATTATTTTTTTTTAGGCACAAAACGTTTTTTTCCAAAAAAAAATTAAATAATTGCAAAGTTTTTGACGTTTAATTCATATATTTGCAACTTAAAAATCATCAAATGCGAAAATTTTTTAGCTATGAAAGTAATCTATTTTTTAGTCTTAACAATTATTTTTGCGGCTTTTAGTGCTTGTTTAGAGAAATACGAGATTGATAAGCCGCATTTAACCGTAACGCCTTCGGAAGAAGATATTGTTTATTTTTCTGAAATTCAAACGGCAACCTTCAATGTTAAAGCACATTGTGAGGAGGATATACGGTTTTGTAAATGGAGTTCCGAGCCTAATCACGTCGGCTGGAAAGATATTAAATCTTTTGATGCTTATACTCACGATGTCGATTTTAATATTAATCTGACCCACGAGAAAGGTTATAAAATAGACTCTGAGGATTCCACTTATACTTTTACGCTGATGTTATCAACGGATACGGATACGTGTTGGGCTGTAAGAAAATTGAAATACAAATACACTTATCCTGAGGTTGATTCCTTTGAAGTTGAATTGTCTTCGGCCTTAGGTGAAAACTGTCTTCTTGATATTAGGAACAAAACGACGTATAGAATTACCGAATATGAAAATCATAATTATGATTTGGTGTTTATTAACGAGACACGTAAGGATTATTACGATGCCTTCGGGACGGCTTTTGTAAGTCCTGATGCTGTTAGCTATTTAGGACCTTATTTTGAAGCGAAAGCCAAGAATACTGATTTTTCGTATGGCGGTGAAAATATCGACAAAGTTTTTAGAGAAACAAAATTCGGATATATTGATAAAGGTAATGCAAGCAATCCTGTTTCGTGGGATAATTTTAGCGCTAAAATGTTAGCCGCGGAGGACGGTTGGTCTTATGGTCCGTTGAATAATGTGGAGGCTTACGGCTCAGGAATAGTTGTAGATAATAACGGTTCGTTGTACAAGGCTCAACTCTCGGACGGAACTTATGCTATGTTTAAGATAACCTCAATGACAGGTCGTGGTTATTCGGATGACCTTGCGAAAATAAAAATGACCGTGTATTTCCAGAAGTAAAAACCAGAAAAAAGAAAATGAAAAAAATAGTAATTATTATTTTGATGTTGTTTTGCTCGGAATTTGTTGATGCACAGTATATTGACTGCGGTGATTCCGTTAAAAACGTTGAATTTTTTAAGAACGAGGCCGAACTTCACAAAAGCGAAGCCGTTGTTGATAACAGCGATTACGTTTTGAAAAATATTTTTATGGTTCTCTTTATTTTAACGGCGTTTACGGCATTTGCTCTTTGGTACTTCTCGCATCTTAAAAGCAAAGAATATAGAAAAATTATCGGTCTTTTGAATAATGAAATAAAGAAGCAAAAATTTCAAACGGAAAGTTTCGGTTATATCCTAAACAGCGAAATCGTTCCTGTTTCATTGACGGATTCTTCCGGAAAAATAGCATGGGCAAACGAGGCTTTTTATGAGTTTTACGGCAAAGACAAAATTAGTTTCGATATATTTTCAGGCTCTGACCAAAACCTTGACAAAGAGGGACTTTTAAATAAAAAAACGGCAGTTTCGTTTTTTGTTAAGGTTAAAAATATTGACGAAAAAACTATCGGTTTCAAGCGGACACTTGTTCCTTTGCCTTCAGATTCTGACGGAGGAAAAAACTATGCCGTAATCGAAAATATTTTGGATTAATTTTTAGGCTTTTGCTAATGCAAAAATGCTAATTTTACTCTCGGGCATAACTTTGTGAAGTGCCTCTGCGCAGACTTCCAAAGTTGCTCCCGTGGTAAAAACATCGTCTACGATTAAAAAATGTTTTCTTGATAATTCTTCAATTCTTTGAGCGCAATAAGCGTTTTGGGAGTTTTCTTTTCTTTGAATTTTGTTCATTCTGGTTTGTGATTTGGTGTTAATTATTTTTTTTAGGATTCTTTCTTCTATGGGAATGTTTAATACTTGCGATAATCCGAACGAAATGCGTTCTGCTTGATTGTAGCCGCGTTTTTTCTGTTTGTCGGGGTGCATTGGAATTGGTAAAATAAAATCACAATCCTTAAAACGCGAATAATTTTTTAACTGATAACCGGCTATTCTCCCCATCTTGACAGCAACTTCAGGCTGATTGAAATATTTTAATGCGTGAAGCAGACGTTGAGTGTTTTCGTGTTTGTCAAATTTTAAGAATGCGCAACCGTATTCTATGTTAAAATCCAAATCGGCAAGATTTACCGTTGAAAGTATTTCGTTTTGGTCTTTTTTGAACAAATCAACTTTCTTTAAATTTTCCGTACATTCGGGGCAGATGAGTATTTCCGTTTGGACTTTTATGTGGTTGTTACAAATAAGACAGACCCTCGGACATACCAAATCCGAAAGGTCTGAAATAATATTATTAAATATGTTAAATGATTGAAACACAATTACATACCTTTATAAATTTCGCCGTAATTAATTTCGCCTTTTTCGTTTTTGAGAGCTTTCCAGCGTTTGTGGCTCCAGAGCCAAGTCTCGGGCTGATTCCTCATCACTTCTTCCAATTTTGACATATAACGTTGAGTAATTTCACCCGGAGCGCATTTAGAAGGGTCTTCGGCTATCATTGAAACGTAACAGCGGTAATAACCTCTTTTAACGCGGCGTATCTCCATGAAAATTACCGGCAAATCAAAAAGTTTAGCGTAGTTTTCTATTCCGGGCAGACAAGCGGTTTGTATGCCGAAAAAATCAACCCAAATGGCACGTTTTAAGTTAGGAGTGTTTTGGTCGCCTGCCATACAAAAACCTGTCGGTTGTTTTTCTCTCATTCCAAAAGCGAAACGGGTTTTTTCAATCGGACAAAAATGTGTGCCCCGTTGTTCTCTGCATTTTACGGTAAAATTGCTGATATACTGATTTTTCATCGGTTTGAATATAGCGGCAAATTTGTGTTTGTGTTCATATTTTACCGTTTGAGTTGTCCATTCCCAATTTCCGTGATGACCCATTGCCACAATCATTGATTTACCCTGAGCGTATAATTTTTCGGGAATTGACAAGTCGTCGTAAACCAATCTTTTGCGGAGTTTTTCAGCCGGATAAGTGTAACCTTTCAAACTCTCTGCCATCAAATCCACCATGTATGAATAGTATTTTTTCTTGATTTCGTCCCTTTCGGCTTTGGATTTTTCGGGAAAACACATTTCGAGGTTTTTATCAACGACTTTTACTCTGTATCTGAGGACTCTGAATATCAAAAACGATATTATGTCCGACCAAAAATAAAGCAACCAAAACGGCGTTATCCTAAAACCGAAAATTACCGCTCTGTACAAAAGGTAACAAATGTACTGAAAAAACTTTTTCATTTTTTATATTCTTTGTATAATTGTTTGATAATCAAATATAAATCGTAATCGTTGCGTCTTAAAACGAAATCTCTGTCGAGTTTGAAATGATCCATAAACTTTCTTGCCTCGTCAATGCTCATGCCGGTAATTTCGGCAACGATTTCGGGATTGTATTTAGCCTCGGCCTCTTTGTTGAGGGTTTCTTGACGTTTGTCTTCGTTTATTTTTTCCATGGCCTTGCGCTGTTTTCTGTCAAAAAGAAATCCCATGCCGAAACCTACACCTCTGGCAGCCGTGGCTAATTGTTTTAACTCGTTGACTTCTACGAGATTATTTTTCCAATGTTCGATTTTTTTCTCATAATACGGAGTCTCTTCGGGCTCTTCTTGTTGCCAGTCGTAAACAAAAGATTTCCAACGTTCTTTATAAACGGAAATCATTTCGAGTTCGTAGGTTTTTTCTTTTAATACGATATTGCCGATTTCTATTACGTTATCGCTTGTATCGTCATCTAAATTAAGTCCCGAAATTGTAAAACCCGAAATATCATAACCTAAGCATGAAATTTTTATGGTATCGTTTTTAATCATCAAAACTCTGAATCTGCCGGCAGTATCCGAAATGCAGGCAGCTCTTTTGTTGATGTTTACAACATGGGCGAATTGCACGGCTTTGCCCTCGGTATCGGTCAGAGTGCCGCGTACCTGATAGATTTTTTGTTGAGAAAAGGCGTTAATGGATGCCATCAACAAAAGCATTGCCGTTAAAATTTTTCTTATGAACACTTCTTTCTATAAATTTTTACTGCAAAGTTAGAAATAAGATACAAGCGGCAAAATTTTTTTAGAAATGTTTAACAAAAAAGCCTTTTAATTTTTAAACAATCAAAAAAATAAGAAAAAAACTTTTATCGTTTGAGGTTTTTTTTATATTTTTGCGCTAAATTTTTTTTAGTTAAGTATATGTTTAAGGAAAAGACTGTCGAAGACCAGGACGTTTTGCGGGAGAAATTTCTGCCGGGCATTTTGAATGCTCATGCGGACATTCCCGATGAGGAAGACGACGATGACGACGATGATTACGACGATGAGCGTAACGATAAATCTCAGGCTCAGAAAAACGGAGTTTCGGAAACGCCGGTGCTTGATAATTTTGGCACGGATTTAACCAAAGCTGCCGAAGAAAACAAGCTTGACCCTATTGTCGGTCGTAATAAGGAAATCGAAAGGTTGGTTCAGATTTTGAGCCGTCGTAAGAAAAACAATCCCGTTTTGATCGGTGAACCGGGTGTGGGCAAATCAGCAATAGCCGAGGGTTTGGCATTGAGGATTATTCAGCACAAGGTTTCAAGGGTTTTGTACGGCAAGAGGATTGTTGCACTTGACCTTGCCTCTATTGTAGCGGGTACGAAATACCGCGGACAGTTTGAGGAGAGAATGAAATCCATTATGGGCGAATTGTCCCGCAATCCCAATATAATTCTTTTTATAGACGAGATACATACGCTTGTAGGCGCAGGCGGAGCAAGTGGCTCTTTGGATGCAAGCAACATCTTAAAACCGGCTTTAGCGCGTGGTGAACTTCAATGTATCGGCGCAACGACTTTGGACGAATACCGTCAGTATATCGAAAAGGACGGTGCTTTGGAGCGCAGATTTCAAAAAATTATCGTAGAACCTACTACGGTTGAGGATTCCATCGAAATTCTTAATAATATCAAAGATAAATACGAGAGCCATCACAACGTAACTTATACGCCTGAGGCTATTGAGGCATGTGTCAGATTAACAGACCGTTATATTAGCGACAGATGTCTTCCCGACAAGGCAATTGATGCTTTGGACGAGGCAGGCTCAAGGGTTCACATTTCAAAAATTCAGGTTCCCGAACGTATTGACGAACTTGAAAAACAAATTGAGGCAACCCGTGAAGACAAAGTCAAAGCTGTTAAAAGTCAGAATTTTGAGTTGGCAGCATCTTTTAGAGACAAAGAAGGCGAACTCTTAAAACTCCTTGAAACCGAGCGTGAAAAATGGGAAAAAGACCTTACCAAAAAGCGTGAAACCGTTGATGAAAGCAACGTTGAGGAGGTCGTGGCTATGATGACGGGTGTTCCCGTTACGAGAATTGCACAGGCAGAGAGTCAAAGGCTTAAAAAAATGGCTCAAGAGCTTGAGGGCAAGGTTATCGGACAAAAAGAGGCGATTGAAAAAATCGTTAAATCCATTCAGAGAAACCGTGCCGGTCTTAAAGATCCTAACAAACCGATTGGAACATTTATCTTTTTGGGACCAACAGGTGTCGGCAAAACGCAGTTAGCTAAGATTTTGGCAGAATATCTTTTTGATTCAAAAGATGCCTTGATTCGTATTGACATGAGCGAATACATGGAGAAATATTCAGTTTCAAGACTTGTAGGAGCGCCTCCGGGTTATGTCGGCTACGAAGAGGGCGGACAATTGACCGAAAAAGTCAGAAGAAAACCTTATTCAGTGGTTTTGTTGGACGAGATCGAAAAAGCACATTCCGATGTTTTTAATATTTTGCTTCAGGTTTTGGACGAGGGTCGTTTGACCGATTCGCTTGGCAGAAGTATTGATTTTAAAAATACGATTTTGATTATGACCTCAAACATTGGTGCGAGGGACATTCAGAATTACGGACACGGACTTGGTTTCGGCTCTGAGGAGAATGACGACAACAACAAGGCTATTATTGAAAAGGCGTTGAAAAAAGCGTTTTCGCCGGAATTTTTGAACCGTATCGACGATATAGTCTCGTTCAATTCTTTGTCGAAAGAGGATATTTGTCAGATTATTGACATCGAATTGAAAGGTCTTTACAAGCGTTGTGAAGAGTTGAAATACGGTTTAACGATTACCGAAAGGGCTAAGAATTTTATTGCGGACAAGGGTTATGATCCGAAATACGGTGCAAGACCGCTCAAACGTTCTATCCAAAAATATTTGGAAGACGAAATGGCTGGTGTTATTATTGATTCTGACATCAAACAAGGCGACCGTATTGTTGCAGACCTCAACGAGCAGGGCGACAAAATCGTAATCGAAGTAGTTCACGCCGAAAAGACTGAATAAAGATAATGTACGAATACATTAATTTGAATTATTTAAACACTGTATCTGCCGGTGATAAGGCCGTTAAAAAGCAAATTATCGAATTGTTTTTTACACAGATGGACGAAATCTCCGGCAAATTACAGGAAGCTTTGGACAAAAAAGATTATAAAGAACTTTCTCAAACGGCTCATCTTGCAAAATCTTCACTTAGGATAATGGGCATTGACGATATCGCACAGCAAATGGAGGTTTTGCAGGAGACGGCCTCAGAGGAAAGTGAGGTTCACCGTTATCCTGAATTGGTGAAATATTTTCTGAAAAATATTCCTTTTGCTGTTAAGGAATTGCAAGAGGAATTGTCTAAAAACGGATAAAAAAGCAATGGAAAACACCCTCATCGACATATTTTCAAAACATAAAAATCATCTTGAACTTGAAAATATTCTCAAAAAAACGAAAAGAGTTTTCGTAAAAGGAATGCAAACTTCCGCGTTGTCGTTTTTTGTTTCCTCCGACAAGAGGTTGAACTCTTTGCCTACGATTATAATTGCTGACAATCAGGAAGATGCGGCGTATTGTTATAATGATTTTCAAAGTGCGGAAACCCAAAGGGAGGTTTTTTATTATCCGTTTTCGCACAAACATTCTGTCCTAAAAACTGATGACGTTAATGAAATTTCGCCGGAGTCTTTGCTTTCCAAAACTGAGGTTTTGGACAAGATTTCTAAGTTGAAAAATTATGTTTTGATTACGTATCCTGAGGCGGCGGCAGAAAATGTTATCTGTCAAAAGGAACTTGAAAAAAACACATTAACCCTAAAAACCGGCGATAAACTCAGCACTGATTTTATTGTTGAAGTTCTTGATACTTACGGTTTTCAGCTTGTGGATTTTGTTGCCGAACCCGGACAATATTCTTTGAGGGGAAGTATCATTGACATTTATTCTTATTCCAACGATGAACCTTACCGAATAGATTTTTTCGGGGACGAAATCGATTCAATACGAACCTTTGATGTTGTTAATCAGTTGTCTATTAGTAAAATAGATAACATTACGATTATTCCCGATATTTGCAAATCTAATTCTGAATTTGAGAAAATACCGTTTTTTGATTTTGTTTCAAAGGACGCTGTTTTGTGGTTCAACGATTATAATTTTTGCAAAAAACAGATTGGGGAGTTTTATAAAAGAAATTCTCCTGAAGAGGACGATATTGACAAAACTCAATTCGTTGCCCCTCAAGCTTTTGAAAAGGCTGTAGAGAATAAAATTCTTATTGATTCGGGTCTTAATATTGACACTAATGACGATTTTAATACGTTGAAATTCAATATTTTGGCTCAACCTAATTTTCAAAAGAATTTTTCGTTTTTGGCTGACGATATTTTTGAACATCAGGGGCTCGGATATAAGGTTTTTATTGCCGTTATGAACGAGCGGCAAAACGTCCGTCTGCATGATATTTTTATCTCTGACGCCGTTAAAAAACACGTAAATTTTCAGGCTATTATCGCCTCTGTAAATCAAGGTTTTATTGATAACGATTTAAAACTTTGCTGTTATACCGACCACCAGATTTTTGAGAGGTATTTGAAATTCCGTTTGAAGGAAGCCCGTATTAAGAAAAACCGTGATGCGCTGACTATCAGCGAGATGAACAATTTGAAACCGGGAGATTATGTTGTTCATCAAGACCATGGGATCGGAACTTTTGGCGGTTTGGAAATGCAGGAAATTAACGGCAAACCTCAGGAGGTTGTACGTCTTGTTTATAAGGACAATGATATTTTGTTTGTCAGCATTCATGCGCTTCACAAAATTTCAAAATACAAAGCCGGCGACGGAGAGCCGCCGAAGATTTACAAACTCGGTTCTAACACGTGGAACCGTCTGAAACAGAAGACAAAAGCCAAGGTCAAGGATATTGCCGCTAAGTTAATAAAACTTTACGCGCAGAGAAAGCACGAAAAAGGTTTTGCTTTTTCGCCTGATTCGTATATGCAGCAGGCTTTGGAGGCTTCGTTTATTTACGAGGACACTCCCGATCAGGAGAAAGCTACGGCAGCCGTTAAGGAGGATATGGAAAAAGCCGAGCCGATGGATCGTCTTATTTGTGGTGATGTCGGATTCGGAAAAACGGAAATTGCTGTCAGAGCGGCTTTTAAGGCTGCAACTGACGGAAAACAAGTTGCAGTTTTGGTGCCGACAACTATTCTTGCGCTTCAGCATTACAAAACGTTTTCGGAGCGTTTGAAAGAATTTCCATGTAATGTGGAATATTTGAGCCGTCTTCGTTCTGTAAAAGAAATTCGTGAAATCATCAAAAAACTTGCAAGCGGTGAAATCGACATTATTATCGGAACCCATAAAATTGTCGGTAAAGATATTAAATTCAAGGATTTAGGACTTTTAATAATTGACGAGGAACAGAAATTCGGAGTTTCTGTCAAGGAAAAATTAAAACAATTGAAACTCAATGTTGATACCTTGACACTTTCAGCGACACCTATTCCGAGGACTTTACAGTTTTCGCTTTTGGGAGCAAGGGATTTGTCGATTATCAACACACCGCCGCCAAACCGTTATCCTGTTGTAACAGAGGTTCATACCTTCAATGAAAACATTATAAAGGAGGCTATCGAATACGAAATGGGGCGGCACGGTCAAGTCTTTATAATTCAAAACAAAATCAAGGAAATTTACAAGACAGAGGCTCTTGTTAAAAAACTTTGTCCTAAAGCCGTTTGCTTGACGGGACACGGTCAGATGGATGGTAACATCTTGGAAGACATTATGTTATCGTTTATTAACAACGAGGCTGACGTTTTAATCAGTACTACGATTATCGAAAACGGTCTTGACATTCCTAATGCTAATACGATTATCGTTTTGGACGCTCAGAATTTCGGTTTGAGCGAACTTCATCAGTTAAGGGGGCGTGTCGGAAGGTCTAACAAAAAGGCTTTCTGTTACTTAGTTGCTCCGCCGGAGGAAAATCTTACGCCTCAGGCACGTCAGAGGTTGAGGGCGATTGAGAATTTCTCTGAGCTTGGTAGCGGTTTTAATATCGCAATGCAAGACCTTGACATCAGAGGTGCTGGCAATCTTTTAGGCGGTGAGCAGAGCGGTTTTATAACTGAAATCGGTATCGAAACTTATCAGAAAATTTTGGACGAGGCTTTGGAAGAAATCAAAGAGGAAGAGTTCAAAAATTCAGCGCAATCGACCTCAAGCGAAGGTGTTATGCCTATGGATTTAAAATTTGTCAGCGATTGTACGATTGATACGGATATGTCGGTTTTGTTGCCGGAGGATTATGTTGAAAATATTGCCGAAAGGGTTAAAATTTACCGAAAGCTTGATAATGTGAAAGACGAAGAGGGTTTGGAGGAAATTTCAAAACATCTTCAGGATAGGTTCGGACGGATTCCAAAACCAACCAAAGAGTTGTTTAACATTGTGAGAATCAGATGGGTAGCCATAAAACTCGGCATCGAAAGAATTTCGATGAAATCCGGCAAAATGTTGTGTTTCTTTCCCTCTGACGATTCTTCACCGTTTTATCAGTCGGATATTTTTGGCAGGATTTTGAATTATCTTCAACATCATCAACGCAATACGCAGATGAAACAAGTTGGCGGAAAAGCTTGCATGGTGATTAATTCAATTGATAATACGCAAAAAGCACTTGACTTTTTGAAAGGAATAATTTCTTAAATATTTTTATTTTTTTAATTTTGATTTTCCGTTGATATATTTTAACTTTACAGCGGTAAAAAAATTGAAAGCAATATGAAAAAAATATTTACTTTTTTTGCAACTTTCTTGATAGCCTTTTCTGTTAGGGCTCAGGAAGTTACACGTTTTGAGGAAAAAACTGAAATTCCCGTTTCTACTTCGGTTGATATGGGTTATAGTTTTTCTAATTTTTCTAATACGGAATATCTTGAAGCCAAGACCAAATTTCAGCCTTTGAAGCGTTGGGATTTTTCAGTTGGTTTGGGTATGGCGTTTTCTAATTTCAAGGCTCCCGTTTATTCTTCGGAATCTACGACGGCTAATTATCAGAATTTGAGAGCGTTAACAAATTATTATACCGCCTCTGCAAGTTATAGGGCGAGTCAAAAATTGTCGATTTATTCGTCTGTGGTTTATTTCAAAAACGATATGTTGGGAAATAATTCTAACAAAAAAAGTCCGTATTTCAACCGTGATGCTTATATGGCGACTTTTGGTGCAACATATCAGATAACGCCCTCTTTTTCAGTGGGTTTTGAAGTTAGAAATTCGCAGAATGTTAATCCTTACGGATTTTATTACGGAGGTTATTAAAAAAATTAATATAAAAAATTGTACTCCGTATTATATTTTTTGTTAAAATTGCACCATGAAATTTTTGCTGAAAATACGTCAGAATTTAGGATTTTCGCTTTTGAAGAGCAAAGTAAAAAAGTTGAAGCGCGAGAAAGCGTTCAATAACCTTGAAACGGCCTCTACGGTGGGGTTGTTGTTTGATTCATCTCAACAGGTAAATTACATTGCAGCGGCTAATTTTATAAATGAGTTGAGGGACAATGGAAAAACTGTTGAAGCTTTGGGAATGGTTTTGAATCAGGATATGTTGAAATATTTTCCTGAAAGGGACGGTCTAAAGTTTTTCAGACTTGACGATTTGAGCTTTTTAGGCTATCCGAAAGCACCTTGCGTTGCACCTTTCATTAATAAAAAATTTGATGTTCTGATAAATCTTTGTGTAGAGGAAAATCTTTCCGTTGATTACGTTATGGGTATGTCTATGTCAAAACTAAAAGTTTCTATGGACTTGAAAGACAATGATTTTGCAGATTTTATACTACATTTCGGCACAGCGGTCAAACCGGACAGCGAACTTTTGCTGAAAAAAATCAAAGATTATCTTTCGGCATTCAGACGAGGATAAAAATACATTATTATATACACTCTAATCATGAGAAATGATAGCCTATTCGGAACGGGTGTTGCTTTGGTAACGCCTTTTGACAAAACCGGTGCGGTAGATTTTGCCGCATTAGAAAGACATTTGAATTTCATCATTGACGGCGGGGTTAATTACATAACCCTCCTTGGTACGACAGGCGAACCGCCTACGATGAGCAAAGATGAAAAAACAAGCGTTATTAACTTCGTTAAAAAAACGGTTGCCGGCAGAGTCCCGATAGTCCTCGGCATCGGCGGAAACAATACTCAAGCTGTTGTTGAGGAAATTAAAAACACAGATTTAGACGGAATTAACTCAATTTTGAGTATTTGTCCTTATTATACAAAACCTAATCAAAGAGGTATTTATGCTCATTTCGCTGAAATTGCAAAATCTACTTCACTGCCAATAATACTTTACAATGTTCCGGGAAGAACTTCCCGTAATATCGACCCCGATACGGTCATAAAACTTGCCTTAGATTTCAAAAATATTGTTGCTATCAAAGAGGCGAGTGGTAATATGTCGCAGATAATGAGCATTTTGGAGAAGAAACCTGAAGATTTTATGCTGATTTCCGGCGACGATTCTCTGACCGTTCCGATGATTTCTTTGGGATGTTCGGGCGTGATTTCGGTTGCTGCAAACGTTGTTCCTAAGAAATTTTCTTCGATGATAAATCTTGCTTTGAAAGGCGACTTTGTTCACGCAAGAAAACTTCATTTTGAACTTTTGGGATTGATGAACGCGCTCTTTGAGGACGGCTCTCCGGCGGGCGCAAAGGCGGCTTTGAAAATTCTCGGCATTATGGACGAAAATTTACGTTTACCTCTTGTTCCGGTTTGTGATTCGGTACGTGAAAAAATTCGTAAATTTTTGAGTTAAGAAAAAAAACAATAACAAAGCATGGACAATTATCCGTCTTGGGCGGCACAAGTCATTTGGTATGAAATTTTTCCCGAGCGATTTTGTCGGAAAAATTATGAAAATCCGATTTCTTCTTTGGATATACTCGGGACTACGCCGTGGAATTTTTCAAAAAATTCCGCGTGGAAAATTCACCCTTGGACTTCAGATTGGTACAGACGGCAACCATACGAAACAGAAAATTCTAAAAGTCTTAAAATCAATATTCTAAGACGCAGATATTGTGGTGATTTGAGGGGCATTATCTCCAAACTTGACTATTTGTCAAAGTTAGGGGTTAATGCCCTTTATTTTACGCCTATGCAGTATTCTCCCTCGCTTCACCGTTACGACGGGACTAATTTTTTGCATATCGATCCTTTTTTGGGGGATAATCCTTTGGAGGATTTGAAAATTATCGCTCAAGAGGATTTCTTGGATTTTGATAACGCGGCGTGGACTTCGGCAGATTTATTAGCATTGGAAATGATTAAAAAAGCCCATTCTTTGGGTATGAAAGTAGTTTTTGACGGTGTTTTCAATCATATCGGTTATAATTCCAAACCTTTTCAGGATGTTATGAAAAATACCCGAAAATCAGAATTTGCCGATTGGTTTTTGATAGATTGGGAAAAATCCACCAAAAAAAATCTCGTTTATCAAAAGTTTTGGGGATTTGTTAAGGAAATGCCGAAGTTGAACTACGGTTGCAAAAAAGTCAAAGAATATGTATTTTCGACTTTGAAGCGGTGGTTGAAACCGATTGTCAGCGGCACTGAGTTTGAGGGCATTGACGGTTGGAGAATAGATCATGCGATAGGAGTGCCTTTAACGTTTTGGAAATCGGCTAATGCTTTTGTTAAGAGCTTAAAACCTAATGCCTTGTTCTTAGGCGAACTTATTGAACCTCTGGGAGTTATAAAGCCGTATTTGGACGAAAAATGTTTTGATTCGGTAATGAATTATGGCTTTTATTTTTCCTTATTGCAGTTTTTTGTTGCTGAAAACAACTCTATTTCC
Organism: Bacteroidales bacterium; assembly: GCA_017412115.1. Classification (GTDB taxonomy): domain Bacteria; phylum Bacteroidota; class Bacteroidia; order Bacteroidales; family UBA3824; genus UBA3824. The sequence goes on from JAFPYR010000061.1 coordinate 15,455, forward strand.
GCTTTACAATTTGACAAGTTGCTCAGAAGTCAATTAAAACTTTTGAATCTTTCCTCTAACTTTTTGGCGATGAACCTTTTAGGAACGCATGATACGGAGCGTTTTGCCTCCTACATCGTGAATCGCGGATTGAAAAAGTATTCCACTTTTGAGGAATTTTTTGAAAATTCTCATATTGAAGACAAAAAGTACAGTTCCCGTGCTCCGAATGACTTTGAGCGAAAAATTCAAAAAATGGCGGTAGTCTTTGAGTTTTCGATGGTTGGCTCGCCGATGATTTATTACGGCGACGAGCTTGGTATGTGGGGCGCAAACGATCCTGACTGCCGCAAACCTATGATTTGGCCGGAGCTTTCCTTTGAGGACGAACAAATTCTTGTGGGCGGAAGACGTACTAAAAAGTACGATAAAATTGAGGTTAATCAAAATATTTTTGACTTTTATAAACGAATAATTAACTTTAGAAAATCCAACATAGAGGTTTTGTCGTGGGGCAAATTATTAACTTTGTATGCTGACAAGGAAAAACGTGTTTACATTTACGAGCGGACGTTGAAAAAAGAGCGGATTATTTTTGGTTTTAACCGCGAACTTGAGCCTTGCAGTCTAGAAATCAATTTAGGCGTAAAAACTGTTTTAAAAAACGTTTTGAACGGCACAAAACTTGATACTGATAATTTCGGACATGTAAGATTGACATTAGAGCCTGTAAGTTTTACAATTTTATCGCGATGCGAATAGTCTTTCCATTCTTGAGAATCAAATCCTAAAAAACTTCAGTTGAAGACTTCTAAAAACGTGAAAATTAGCGATGTATAAGATGGGGAAATAAATGTGGCACGCTTTTTGGTGTATTACAAGTAACAAACTTAAATCACAAACAAAAATGGCAAATTTAACATGGGCGGGTATAATATCGAAAGGTATTTTAAAAATGAAGCTCGCATTTGACAAAAGCGTAAAAGTTCCGGAGAGAGTAAAAATTATGGAACATTGGGCGCAAGAGGTTTCACACTCTGATATTAGCATAATCGAGACTCAGCATTTTGATGATATGAGCTCGATAAAGGCGATTATCAAAGGTGTAAAACGCGTTAAGTAATTAAAAAATTAACAAACTCAACTCGACTAAAAAAGGCTGCGAAAACAGCCTTTTTTTCTTTTTTTTAGTCTTCGAGTTCTTCTTCTAATTCTTTTTCAACGTCGGATTGTACTTTTTTGCGTTCTTGTTTAGAATTTGGTTTTATGAGCGTAAAATATTCTTCTATTGCAGAATTAATGATTTTTTTGAGTTCTTCCCTTTGCGTCATAGTGAGCGAAGGTTTTTCGGATTCGTTGTCCTCCAATGTTAGATAACTTACCGTAACTCCCAATGCATCAGCGATTTTTATCAGGTTTTTAATATTGTAATTATTAGGTTCCTGACGGTTGAGCATTGTTCTAAGGCTTATAATCGGAATATTGGTTTCTCTTGCAAGCCTCGAAACCGTCCAGCCTTTTTCTATTCTAAGGCTCTGAATTTTGTTTGTAATGTTCATAATACGTTTTGATTTTTGAAATTTAAACGTTCAAAAGTAATAAAAAAATATGACAATCCAAATGTTTATTATTAAATTTAGTTTTATTAACAAAAAAACATAAAAAAAACGGCTTATTGAAAAAAATCAATAAGTCGTTTTTTGTGGAGCTGCGGGGGGTCGAACCCCGGTCCGAACAAGAGACCACCGTGCTTTCTACATGCTTAGTTCTCATTTGATTTTCGTAAACAGCCCGGGTGAAAACTCTCTAACTGTTTCTTATCCTTTAAAAAAATTTCGTCTTCGCGTCAAGGCACGCAAAAACTATTCTGTGAATTGATTGCACCTTCTTATCGCTTGAGGCCACAGACTTTCCTGCGGAAGATGTCCCGTTCTGCATACTCCGATGCAGAATTAAGCAAGTTTACTAAACCTTCAACTTAGGCAGCGAGAGCGTAATCGTAATTTTCGCCAATTATAGTTTTGTAACCCTGATTGCGGAAGTTGTTACGTGTTCCGACATGCTTACACGCCGACCTTGCCTGCCGTCAAAACCAAAGTCAGCCCCTATAAAAGTGCGGCAAAGTTAAATTATTTTTTTGAATTATCCAAATAAAATCCCAAAGAAAATCTTATCGTATTTTGCAGCGGATTGCTTTGCGTCGTTGTTATCAGATATGCAAAATCGAAAGTGAAGGATTTTATGTTAAGACCTAAACCGAAGGTCATGTAACGCCGTCCGCCTTTTTCGTTGCTTTCCGTAAAGTATCCCATTCTTCCGGCAAAAGTTTTGGAATACCAGTATTCAAAACCGAAAGAATATGAGATTTCTTTGATTTCTTCGCTAAAACCATCCGGTGCATCAGAAAAGGATTGGAAAATTCCTCGTGGAACCGAAACCTCATCTTTTTGGCCTTTTATGATTTCGCCGTTTGCATTGTAAATCGGCGGCGTCGGCACCAAAAGTTTATTAAGATCGATTGTAAAACTTAGCGAATTATAATCGTCAAAATCGAATTTATAACAAGTTCCGAGTTTTAGATTTGTGGGGATAAAGTTCTGATTGTTAGAGGTATAACTCATTTTAGAACCGATATTGCTGATATTTGCGCCGAGGGAAAGCGTACTTGATTTTTCACCGAAAAGAAATTCCTTTTGGTAATAAACCGCAATATCTCCCGCAATGGAATGTCCCGCATGACTTTCCTCAGAATTGCCGATTAAAAGTCCTCCCGTTAAATTTGAATAAATATAACGCATTGTAATAGAGCTACTTAAATTGTCAGCAAGTTTCAATGAGTACGACCCGTCAACAGCAAATTCTTTCGGTTTGAAATTCTTTAGCGTTGAGCCGTTATAATCGGTAAAAGTCATATCTCCGTACGAAAAATATGTCAGCGAATATCCCAAGGCCTGATGGTCTTTTATTTTACTGTAGCCGGCAAGATGAGTGATGTTCATATCATCGACGTAGTTTCTAAGCCACGGCGTATACGAAAACGAAATTCCGCTTTTGTGTTCTGCGAAAATGTATTTTGCCGCATTCCAATGCTGAGAATTGATGTCGGGCGCGGTAGCAACACCGGCATCGCCTAAACCGGCAGAGCGGGAATCGGGTGAAATTAGCAGAAAAGAAGCTGCCGTTGAAATGATGTTTGATTCGTTGTCCCTGCCTACAGCGTCTTGAGCGGGGGCAATTTGTGCTGAAACTTGATTGCAATTAGCGGCAAAAAGAATCAGCGGTATGCTTTTTTTTAAAAAAAATTTCATAATGTCCTTTCCTATAAAAACTCCGGCAAATTTAGTTTTTTTTTATTTTAAATACAATAGTTTTTCGTATTTTGAAGCTTTTTTGCCGTCTTCAGTCTTGATTTTCAGACGGTAAAAGTAAACTCCTCGGGCTATTTTGTTACCGTAACCGTCAGAGCCGTCCCATTCCAAGGGTTCTGATAAATTTTCGTTCGAGAAAAATTCCCCGCTAAAGACCCTTACAATTTTTCCTGAAACTGTAAAAATCGTAAGTTCATAATTTATAATGCTTTGCGGAGAATTGTGTTCAAAATAAAACTTGGTAAAGTCCGTAAAAGGATTGGGATAATTCAGTAATTTTTTGATTTGCAGTTTGTCGTTTTCGGTAACGATAAAATCCAAACTGCTTTGAGATGAATTGTTGAAATTATCCCATGCTTTGAGTTTTAGAGTGTGTTTTCCTTCTTTTAGTTTTTTTAAGCCGTATTCTATTTTTCCCGAAGTGTAAGAGTCCTTGTCGGGTCTGTAATAGTCTGTTAATGTGTAAGTTAATTGAGCTTCGTCGTCAATTGTAAGTGTTATGGCGTGGGCAGAGTTTTTGTTTGAGATGTTGATGCCAGAGGTATCTGAGAGTTTTGCTATCAGGGTAGGAGAGTTGTCGGTTTTGCCGCCGCTGATAAAGTCAAAACTATTTAGATACAAATGAATTTCGGGTCCTGATTTGTCTGAGTCTGCGTTTGGTACGGAGCCGCCGATTTTTAAAAGTTTGGAAACGCCGCTTGCCGTAACTTCGTTATTTTCAGCGTATAAACTTAACTTACCGAAATCCGTTTCGTAATCAATATCTTTTGGAACGAGAAATTTAAACGAAAATTTTCCGTTTGAAACTGACGAAATGCCGTCAAAAATTTTTGTTCTATATTCTTGATAATCAAATGTTCCGCCGTTGTCGTTGTTTAAAGTCGTGATTTTTTGCGGTTTGTCGAAAAGCTGAATGTAAGCTGTCCCCGAAAAATCCGCCATCGAAGGAATTTCCGCTGAAATTTCGTATTTGCCGAGTGCTTTTATCGTGTCGGAAAAATCTTCAAAATCTATATTGTTGATTTTTAGGATTTTAATATCGGCTTTTGGTAGCGGAAGTTTTAATGCCGGATCGCCAAGGAGCGTAAAATTCAGCATATTATCGTCGTTTGTTAAATTTTTGGCTTTGCGGATAATATCGCCGAAACGGTTGTCCTCTTCAAAAAGTACGGAAAAAATATTTTTGTTGAGATTAAAATTCTCGTTAGCCAAAACATTCCTTGTCGTTGTGAACATTGCAATTGCACCGCCGTTCGGATTTTTCAGACAATGCTCTGCCGGAGAATCAACTGACTTGTCAGATTGTCTGTCATAATAGTCAAAATGTCCGATGTTGCATGACGAAGTGATGAAAAGCGGCAATTTGTTTTTGTTTTTTAGATTGTCGATGTCGGTATTTGTTAAAATTCTTTCGTCGGCAAAAAAATTCATTCCACCGTGTCCTGTATAATTTATAATAAGCGCACCTTTATTAAAAGTGTTGATTATATCTTCTTGAGCCTCAGGGTAGGTGTTGCCTGCCGCCGATGAAACTTGTTTGTAACTATCGGCATAGATTTTCTTGATGTTTACTTTAGGATAGTTAAGTTCAAGATTTTCAGCTAAATAGTCTGCTTGACTGATGTGGAGGTTGTTGTCTTTATCGTCAGCTATAAAACAAACGTTTTTCGTCCAATTCTTTTCGTAATCTTTTGATTGATAATTAATTATCTTTTCTGTTAGGATTTGAGCCTCTTGAGTGTTTTTTACCGGCAATCTGCCGATTCCAATGTCAAGATTTCCGAAATATTCGCCTTCGTCATCGTCCAAAAAACCGAAAAAATCATCTGAAACAAAACTGTCTAAATTGTTTTCATTCAGCGAATTAGGCGATTGATAAGTAGGAATCAGATTGGTGTTGTTTTTTGAAATGGTTTTGTTGTCGAGACTGCCGTCGCCAAAAAGCAGAACGTATTTTAAGCGTTTGTCTTTTTTGTACAAAAATCTTATAAAATCTCTTATCGCTGAAACGTCCCTCATACCAGAGGAAAACTCATTATAAATTTCCTCAGGACTAACTATTAAGGTTTTCAAATCCGAATGAAGTTCTTTTAGTTTTTGTGCATACGGTAGAAAAATTTTAGGTGCAATTATCAGATAATCAGGTGTTTCTAATCCGTGAAGATTTTGATTCGCAATATTTTCGTAAAGTACAGGTGTAAAACAATCCGAAGACGAGTTGAATACTAAAAATCTGTTTTCTCCTTTTTGACATTCGGCTTTGAATCTCGCATAATTCTCTGAAACAGAATATGTTAAAAGAGTAGGGGAGAGCCTGTCAGTGATGTTTAGGATTTTTGTATTGTTTTTTGGATCAAGGAGTTTAAATTCTATTGTTTCGCTTAAATCTCCGCTACTGAAAATGCTGAAAATGAATTGTTTACCGTTGTATTTTAACGGTTCTTTGGTGTTAAGCGTTATGAAATCCAAATAACCTTCCGCAGAGGGTGAGGTTTTGTTGAAAGTTATGTTGATATTTTGTTTTTGGGTTTCTTCGGGCGAAAAAACGAAACTTAAAGTTCTTCTTGAAGCATAGAGTCCAGAATTTGTAACTTTTTCGCAAGTTATTGTTTTAGAAGTGTTTGCCGTGGTTATTGTGAAGGAATTTTCAACACTTGAACGTGCGATAACAGAGATTTTTAGCTTTGCGGAGTTTGGAGGATTGTTGCAAGTAAAACTGAAATTTTGTGATGTATTGTAAGAAAAATTTTCACCGAACCAATCTCTGCCGCTCATTTGAAGGTTTACCAAATCGTTGTGAATGAAATACATAAAATCACCTTCATTAACACTTTGATTAGCAATGTTTTCCAAAAAGTTATTTTCTTGAATTTCATTGTTTTTCCCGGAATTGAAATCGCTCAAAAAAACATAGTTATAATCCGAAAACAAATGCTTTTGGTGGTCATAAAAATTCTCTTCTTCGTTGAAAAATTGCGAATCCGGATTTTGAGCGTAAAAATAAATTGCATTGTTTTCTTTTATGAGTTTCAACTCGCTTAAATCCTCAGGGCGTTTTTCTTCGTTCATAAAAGGCAACAAAGAAAAATTGTTGCCAAAAACTCTTACGTTTTCAGGATTTGAAAAACCTAACTCTTTTAATTTCTGATAGTTAATGCAATAAATGCCGGTTTCTTTTATTGCGGCTTTGACAATTTTACCGCTTTTCAAAACGGAATTTTCTATTTGCGAAAAAGCGTTTCGGAAGTTTATCAAAAGTAAAAATATTGTCAGCGGAATAAAAAACCTCATTTTTTTATAGGCGTCAGTTGAAATTCTTTTCCTTTTTCTAACATTAAATTGTATGCCGCCTCAAAAGAGTTTTCGATTTTGCCGTCCAAAATTGCATCTTTGATAAAATCTTTGATTTCACCGACGGTGCGTGAGGGTTTTAAGCCGAAAGTTTCCATGATTAGATTGCCGTCAACAGGCGGTTGCCATGTCCTGACAAAATCTTTTTCTTCCAGTTCTTTAATTTTCTTTCTAACTGTTTTATAATTGTTTAGAAACTTTTGTTTTTTCTCTTCGATTTTGGAAGTAATGTCGGCTTCACACAGCATTAGTAAATCATCCAAATCCTCGCCCGCATCGTACATCAAACGTCTTACTGCTGAATCCGTAATCTCATCGTTTGAAATCGGGATAGCCCTATGATGCATTCCAACAAGTTTTTGAACGTATTTCATTCTGTCATCAAGCGGCATTTTTAAGAATTTGAAAATTTGCGGAATCATTTTCGCTCCGATAAATTCGTGATTGTGAAAAGTCCAAGTATTGCCGCTGAATTTTTTTACGTTAGGTTTTGCAATATCATGAAAAAGTGCTGCGTATCTTAGCCATATATTATCGCTGACACTTGACACATTGTCCACAACTTGCAATGTATGTAAGAAATTGTCTTTGTGACCTTTACCTTCTTTTATTTCAACACCTTTTAGTTTTGAAAGCTGCGGTAAGATTTTTTCCAAAAGTCCGCTTTTGTCCAAAAGCATAAAACCCGCAGACGGTTTTTTTGTCTGCATTATTTTGTTGAGTTCTTCAACGATTCTTTCTTTTGAAATTATTTCTATGCGGTCGCGGTTTCTAAAAATCGCTTTGAAAGTTTCGCTCTCAATTGTAAAACCCAATCTGCACGCAAATCTTATTGCGCGTAACATTCTCAAAGGGTCGTCTGAAAAGGTAATATCAGAATCTAAAGGTGTGCGAATAATCTTCTCGTTTAAATCTTTAAGACCGTTGAAAGGATCTGTAAGTTCACCGTAATCTTCTGAATTTAAAGAAATTGCAAGGGCATTGACGGTAAAATCCCTGCGTTTTTGATCGTCTTCCAAAGTGCCGTCTTCCACTATCGGTTTGCGTGAATTTCTGTTATAAGACTCTTTTCTTGCGCCTACAAATTCCAATTCCAAACCTTTGTAACGCAACATAGCAGTCCCGAAATTTCTAAAGACTGCTACACCTTGTTTACATTTTAATTTTTTTGCGAGTTGTTCAGCAAAAGCGATTCCACTGCCCTGAACCACAAAATCCATATCCTTGCAGGGAATATTCAATAATAAATCCCTTACATAACCGCCTATTACATAGACTTTTGTGTTTGTTTCCCCGGCTAATGCCGATATAGAAGAAAATACCGGATGATTCAATCTGCGTTTCAGGTCTGCCATTTCTTTTTGTTACTCTTTTGACTTTCAGTTTTTTTTCTTTAAAGTTGTTTATACTTCTTTCGGATTGTTCTTTTTAATCTCGTAAGCCGCATAAGCTATACCAACTGCAACTAAGAAAGCCAATATTAAATCTATTGCGTTCATAATGCTTTGCTATTTTATTAGTTATAATTTTATGTTCTTTTGTACGATGCAAATTTAACAAATTTAAATATTTAGGGTTGTCGTTTTTAAGTTTTTTTTACGTTTTCTTTTTGTTAAGAAAATGTAAATTATGCTATTGTTAATAAATATTAATTGCGATAAAAAATTTTTTTATTAAAGGAAAACGTTTTTATATTTGTCAAAAATCAATAACAATCAAACACATTTATTTAAGTTATGAAAAAGAAATGGACATGTGCGATTTGCGGTTTCGTATATGAGGGAGAAGAACCGCCGGAGAAATGCCCTCAGTGTAAGGCTCCTAAGTCTAAATTCAAAGAACTTTCAGAGGATTTGAGTTTTGAAACGGAACACGTTTTAGGCGTTGCAAAGGGCGTTCCTGAGGATTTGATTCAGGATTTGAACAATCATTTTATGGGTGAGTGTACCGAAGTCGGAATGTACCTTGCTATGAGCCGTCAGGCAGATAGAGAAGGCTATCCTGAAATCGCAGAGGCATTTAAGCGTTACGCTTTTGAAGAGGCAGAACACGCTGCTAAGTTTGCTGAGCTTTTGGGCGATGTCGTTTGGGACACCAAAACCAATCTTGACAAACGTATGAACGCTGAGGCCGGAGCTTGTGCCGATAAAAACCGTATCGCAAAACGTGCTAAAGAATTGAATTTGGACGCTATTCACGATACCGTTCATGAAATGGCTAAAGACGAAGCCCGTCACGGAAAAGGCTTTAAAGGCTTGTTTGACAGGTATTTCGGAAAAAAATAATTTAGAATTAGTGTTAATTATTTTTATTGGCGAGGAAGGGTTTCCCCGCCATTTTTTTTGTTTTTTTTTCTTGCAACAATTTTTTTAATTTTGGAGTCTTAAAAATTGGTATAATCATTGATAAAATCCCTTTAAAAAAGGAGAAATGAAGATTTTCAATAAAATATTATTATTTCTGTTAGTTTTTTTGCCTGAATTTCTTTACGGGCAGTACAAAGTGGAGTGGGCTCAAACTTTCGGCGGTGACGGTTGGGACGAGGCAGCCTCTTGTGTTGAAACAAGGGACGGAGATTATGTTGTTGCGGGTTTTGCAAAACAACAAGAACATCATCTTTGGATTGTAAAAATGCGCCGTAACGGTCAAGGGCGTTGGGGCAAAACCTTTGCCGATTATTTTATTTCTGCTGCTAAAAGTATAATTTCGACCTCTGACAGCAATATTGTCGTAACGGGTTACGCCATTAGGAAAAGAGATTTTCAGAGCAATCTTCTTCTTATGAAACTTGACACTTTAGGTAATATTCTTTGGCAAAAGACCTTTGGCGGCGATGGCGACGAACAAGGTTTGAAAGTGATTGAAACAAGGGACGGAGGTTATGCTGTTGCCGGTTTTTCGAGTTCAAACAATGATGCTGAGCCTAATTGGTACGTTATTAAAACCGACCGTAACGGCAATTTACAATGGGAAAAACAATACGGCGGCAGTAATGATGACAGAGCTTTTTCGATAGCGCAAACTTACGACAACGGTTTTGTGGTAACGGGTTATATCGGAAGCGGGGACGGCGGCAGAAAATTAATGTCGATTATTAAACTTGATGCTGATGGCACTGACATTTGGTCGCAAAATTATGATTTGAACAATTGGACTTCAGGGGCTGCAATTATCGCAACAAGGGATAGCCTTATTGTGGCGGCCGGTTATACAAGAGCTTATAGCATAACGGATTATGATTTGTTTGTTGTAAAAACCGACATGAACGGCGATACGCTTTGGACTCGGACTTACGGTGATGAACATTGGCAAGAAAGCACGGATATTGTTGAAACTTTCGACAACTGTTTTGTTGTCAGCGGTTTTTCGATGTCAAATATAAAAGACTTATCAAGTTTTTTGATGGTAAAATACAATCCTGAAGGCGATTTGATGTGGAAACAAGTTTTTAAGCGCAAAAGTCAGGATTATGCTAAATCCATGATCGAAACCCGTGATAATGGTCTTTTGCTTGCCGGGACAACCTTTTCTTACGGCAAGGGTTGGGACATGGCGGTTTTGAAAATGAAACATTTTGAGGGTGCTGACGTGATTTTTACTTTCCCAAAGGATTCGCTTTCCACGACTTTGAACAAAAGGCTTGCCTTTGATTTGTGCCTTAAAAATTTTGGTACTCCGAGCAAGGTGAAAGTCCTTGTTAATGATAAACACGTTATTCAACAGGCTGGTTTTAATAAGCTCAGCGACGAGGAAAAAGAAAATAATTCATGCTATCCGCTTTCTTATCAAGTGGAATTGTCGGAAGGATTCAATACTATTAAAGTTGAGGTTACGGACTATAAGGATTATATTTTTGATAAGCAAATTTGCGTTTATAGTCTGCCGCGATATGATTTTTAACGCTAATTTTTTTACTTTTTAATTAAAATAATGTATTTTTGCCCGAAATAAAATTTTTATAAAAAAATGGATATATTTTCGGACAAAAATACTTTGGAACTTCTTACGGTTGCAGCCGAGTATTGTGGTTTTATTGAAAAATCGGATAAGTTTTCAAAGAAAGATTTTATTGGCAAATTGCAGAAAATTTTGTCGCTTGTTTATCTGAAAACTTCTTTAATTGCGGGCGATACTTTAGAGGATTTTGAAGGCGAAACTTTGGCTTTTCTATCGGAATACGAATACGAGTACATCAAACGCAAGGTCAGCGAAAAACTTTCAAGTTCAGATTCTTATATTGGTGTGTTTCAGGGTATTAACGCCGATGACGAAATCGAACAGGTTGAAATTTCAACTTGTATTACCGACGTTTATCACAATCTTAAAAACTTTGTTGAAAATTTTAGGACTTTCTCTGAAGAGAATGCCTTAGCCTCAAGGGCGGAGCTTATCAGCGATTTCAAGGAGTATTGGGGTTACAGACTTTTATCGGCGTTGCAGGCATTGCATTATTTGTTGTATTTTGTTGATTTAAAGGATGATGACGAAGAATCAGATGACGATGAATTGCCCGAAGAAGAAAACACTTCCCAAAAAAGCTTTTACGGCTCTTTCGTAGAAAATTATCACAAAAAAATATAAAATAATATGAAAAAACGCATTTTACTTTTAACTGCTTGCGGTTTGCTTTCAGTTTCTTCCATGAAGGCTGCCGACATAGAAAATCCTGTTCCGTATGTTATTTCCAATCCCGTGAAGATGCTGAAAAACGATTATGACACTTACGGGAAAAAACTCGGAACAACTTTCAAAGGTACTGAAGATTTGAAACTTCTCAAAGAAATAGTTTCGTGGCTCGGCACACCTTATAAATATGCCGCTTCCAACAAAGGCAAAGGTACGGATTGTTCGGGTTTTGTTTCGGGCGTTTTCAATAACGTTTACGGCATAAAATTGCAAAGAACCTCTTCTTCGATGGTTGTTAATGTTAACAAAGTAGAACGCAATGAATTGGAATGTGGTGATATTTTGTTTTTTGCTAACGACAAAGGCAGTATTTATCACGTTGCGATTTATCTTGCTAACGATGTTTTTGCACATTCTGCAACCTCAAAAAATATCGGTGTTAAAACCGATAATCTTAATTCTACTTATTACAAAAAAGCTTTTTATTGCGCCGGTAGGGTTAAATCCCTTGACAAAAGATCTAAAGCTCAAGACAAGGACGATGTTAATAACGTAGTTATTAATGGTGATAAAAGCAAAGAAAATTCCAAAGGTAAAGCCGATAATAAGACTTCTATTGAGGATTATTACGTAACATATTCAAAGGATTTCGGCGTAAAATTTAAGGGCAGCGAGGATTTAACGATTTTAAAAGAGATTCATTCTTGGCTCGGCACGCCTTACAAATCCGGACTTGCTCAAAAAGGCGTCGGAGTTGATGCTCCGGGTTTTGTCAGCACGGTGTTTGAGAACGCTTGCAACGTACTTTTGAGCCGTCAACCCGACAAAATGAAGAAAAATCTGACGAAAACCTCCAAAAACAAATTAAAATTCGGTGATGTGATCTTTTATAAGAAAGGAGATTCTTATCCGATTATCGGCATATATTTGTCAGACGGGAAAATTGTCTATCCTTCTATAAGTAAGGGTGTTATGGTGATTGACATGAAAAACGTAAGCTTCTCTGTCAATTATATGGGCTCGATTTCAGCATTAAATTATTAATCGGCTTTAATTCGCTGATTGAAAGTTATATAAAAATAAATTCAAAAAAAATTGCAAAAAAATTTTGTTGAATCGAAAAATCTTTCTTACCTTTGCACCGCAATCCCGAGGAAACGGGTAGCACAATGAAGTTTGAAAGTTTTGGTTCGGTAGTTCAGTTGGTTAGAATATCTGCCTGTCACGCAGGGGGTCGCGAGTTCGAGTCTCGTCCGGACCGCCAATTTTTTCAAAACTGAAAAAGTTGAATGTTATTTGAAAGAAAATTTATTTTAGTAAAAAGTTTGATAATAAATTATTGGTTCGGTAGTTCAGTTGGTTAGAATATCTGCCTGTCACGCAGGGGGTCGCGAGTTCGAGTCTCGTCCGGACCGCCGATAATTTCGCAGCCGGGAAAATTACCCGAAGTTAAAGGGAAGAAACGATGAGAGAGTTTTCTTTTTCGGGAATATTTGGCAGCATTCTTTTTTGAGTTGATAATTTTTAGGTTCGGTAGTTCAGTTGGTTAGAATATCTGCCTGTCACGCAGGGGGTCGCGAGTTCGAGTCTCGTCCGGACCGCCAACAATTTTCTTAGAGTTGAAAGAAACGTGATTGAAAGTCTTTTCTTTAGAAAAAAAGAAACTAAATTCAATCACGTTTTTTTTTGTGCTTTATTTTTTTTTAATGTGAAAAGAACATTGTCATTATTTGACAATGTCCTTTAATTTTATGTCAGAATGAATCAATAAGAAAACTACCGCCGTAAAAAACGTCAGCATTGCATATACTAAAATCGGTTTTTCAATTTCGCACGAATTAGGCATTGTAGAGGCCACTGAAAGCGCAAGTGCTGTGTTTTGAAGTCCTGTTTCGATTGCAACGGTCAGTTGTGAGGGTTTGTCCAAACTTGTGACTTTCGAGATAAAAAAACCGCCGTACATTCCGATTATATTAAGAAGCAAAACAAAGGGCGCAATTCTTATCGCCTCTGACATTGAAAGTGCTGTACAAGTGCTTTCGTTTGAGCCGAAAAATATTTTTATCGTAAAGACTATCAACAACAAAAGCGGTAAAAGCCATTTCAAAGGTTTTGACAAAATTTCTGATAATTTTTCTGCATAACGTTTTATCATCAATCCCACAAAAGCCGGCAAAATCACCATCAAAAGTATGTGTTTGAAACTTTCAAGAAACGAAATTTCGACTTCGGAGCTCTCGTTGATAAAAAACGATGCCGCTAAAGTTATGAAAAACGGAATTGTAAACGGACTCATCAAACTGTTTACGATTGTCATCGAAATCGAAAGTGCCGTGTTGCCTTTGAAAAGGTGAACTAAAATGTTGCTTGTAGTGCCTACGGGGCAAAGTGCAATCAAAACGATTCCGAGTTTTTCGTAAAGACTCCCCGGTATTAAAAACGCTAAAAGAAACGAAAAGGCCGGCAATATCAAAAGTTGGCTGCCTATGCCCGTACAAATCGGTTTTGGATATACAAAAACATTCTTGAAATCGTTGAATGTCAATGACATACCTATTCCTGCCATTATAATTACCAAAGTAATGTTTACTAAAATGTCTGCCATTTTTTTCTCTATTTTATTAAAAAAAATTATTAACTTTGCATTTTAATGACAAAATTACAAAAATGGATTTTAAAAACAAAAAAATTTGGATAACGGGTGCATCTTCAGGAATAGGAGAGGCCTTGGTTTACGAATTTTCCAAATTGGACGCTGTTTTGATAATTTCATCACGGCGTATGGCTGAACTTCAGCGTGTTAGGGCTAATTGCGCAAATCCTGACAAAGTGAAAATCGTTCTGATAGATTTGGAAAAATACCGTGATATTGCCTCGATTGCCGCCCCTGTATTGAAGGAGCTTGGAAATATTGATATTTTAATCAACAACGGCGGAATGAGTCAAAGGGCGTTGGTGGTTGATGAAGATTTGTCCGTAATCGAAAAAATGATTAACATCAATTTTATGGGCGCAGCGGCTTTAACGAAAGTTGTTTTGCCGGGAATGATTGCCCAAAAATCGGGTCATATCGTTTGTATGAGCAGTCTTGCCGGAAAATTCGGAATACCTTTGCGCTCGGGTTACGCCGCCGCAAAACACGCTTTGCACGGCTTTTTTGAAACTTTAAGAGCCGAAAATTATGACAACGGAATCCGTGTTATGATGGTTTGTCCGGGTTATGTTAATACCAATGTTGCTGTTAATGCTTTGGACGAAAAAGCTCAAAGCCGCGGTGTTAATGACAAAGGTCAGCAGGAGGGTCTCGACCCGAAAGTTATGGCTAAAAAAATCATTAAAGGCATCGAAAAAGAAAAACTCGAAATCACGGCCGGTGGCAGCGAAACTAACGGCATTTGGGTCAGCAGGTTTTTCCCGAGGCTCTTTGCTAAAATTATCCGAAACAAAAAATAAAAAAAATGCGGGATAAAAACTCCCGCATTTTTTTTAGAAAAATTCTCCGCCGATATTCTCGAAATTGTTGTTTGTTTGCTTCTCTATCGTCGTTGAGGTCGGAGAAGAGGCCCCGGCAATGATATTAACGCCTAAGGTATCGGTCAAACAAATTACTTTGTATATTTTCCCGTAATAATTTTGAACGGGACAATAAGTTTCGATAATGTTGTAATTTTCTTCAGCGATTTTAACGGTTTTGCTGACTTTTTTCTGTCTGCCCAAACGCAGTTGAAGCCAAAAATCGTCAATTTCAGTGTTTTCGCTTGAAGATATTATTGAGTAAGGCTTTTCGGAATTGTTGATAAGTTCAAGTTTGTTTTTCTTGTAAAAAGCCATCGCTTTGGTATTTACGTTTATCATAACGCCTTCCGGTGAAAATTCCGTAAGCATTATAACCTGATTTAGCGATTCGTTGGTCTGTGCAAATTCGTCCGCTTTTTTGGTCATATCCTCTTGAGTTGCCTTCATAACTTCCATGTTTTGACGCATTTCCTCTTCTTGTGATGCCAATTCCTCAGACTGAACTTTCAACTCTTGAAGCAGTTTGTTGGTTCTGATATTAATCTTTACGGTTGCAATCGTTGAGGCAATTGAGTTGCCGACTTCCTCTACGAACTGCTGTTTGTACGGCTCTATCGCGTTGAAAGATGCAATTTCGGCGACAGCGTAAATTTCGTTGTTGAATTTAAAAGGCACAATCAAAAGGTATTGCGGACTTTTTTCGCCTAAACCCGATGTTATGTTGATATAATCTTCGGGCAAATTGCTGATGTAAATACTTTCAGACTCCAAAATGCAACGTCCGATAAGACCGACTCCCGGCTGAACTTTTTTCTTTAAGATTTTTCTTATGTTGTAAGCGTAACCGGCTGTAAGTTCAAAGAATATATCATCTTTGTTGTCATCGTTGATAACAAAAAGACCGCCTTGATTGGCACCGATATATTTTACGAGGTTGCTGATAATGTTGAACGAAAATTCAAACATATCGTTGTTGTATTCACGCAAAATAGCACCGAATTTTGCTGTACCTTCGGTAATCCAATTTTGTTTGCGGTCGAGTTCACGTCTTTCGGTTGCCTCAGCGTTAGCTTTTTTAAGACTTTCTCTCATGCTAAGAAGTGAAGAACCTAATTCGTCGTTTTCGCTGATAGGAATGAAATTTGCCTCAAGATTGCCTTTTCCGATTTCTTCGGCAAAAACAACGGCTTTGTCAAGACCGTTTTTAAGGTTGTTGAGTGATTGCGCTATCGTATTAAGTTCCTCGGTTTGATTTTCTTCGATTTTTGACACCGCTTGAAAATTACCTACCGACAATTGATTTAGAATTTCGCCAGCTTTCCAAAGGAAGTTTGCGATGTTGGTTGTCAGCGACAAAATAAAAATTCCTATTATCACCAAACCAATCAAAATTATAAAAACTGTTGCCGATGTTTGAGAATTGGCTTGGGCGTTGATAATTTCTTGAGGAATTGCCGAAACCAAAATCCATTTGTCGTCAAAAATAGCGTTATCAACGCCCGTTCCGCAGAGCATAATTTTTCTGCCGAGGGAGTCCGTAACGGGAAAACTTGCAAAACCTGCCGAATCAATTTTGGCTCGGATTTCATGAAATGCTCCGGCAACGGTTTTCATCAAATCGGTTTTTATTTTTTCGCTTTCGGTAATTGAAGTGCCGGCAAACTGCGCATTATCGGTAAGAAGAAATGATACAAAACTTTCATAACTTGCCGAATTTTTAACGAGCGAATTAAAAACCTCAACCTCCAAATCACCGCTTACCAAAGCGTAAAAATTGTTTTCCGCATCCAAAACGGGAATCGAAATAGTGGATTTATAAATAGGTTTAATATTCGGATTTTCAGGATCTTCGCTGACAATACCGGTGATTTGTTCCTTCCCGTTGATTTTTGCTCTATAATAATTTGACGAAAAATCGTCGCCGTCTTTGTTGAAATCATGAACGGAATATATAGTGCTACCGTCGCCGCGTTCAAAACTATAAACCCTGCGTCCGAAATTTTTAGTCCATTCGGCATCTATAATTCCCAATTCCCATGAAATTTTGATGTTTTCAAAATCGGGATTGTTCTGAAGAAACATATTAGCCGCCGATTTGTAGATTTCAAGGCGTGCGTTTTCCGTCAAAATTTCTGTTCCAGAGACAGATGATGCCAAGGCTCTCAACGCACTGATGTCGGAATTGAGAGTGTATCTGATTTTTAGGGCTGAGTTATTTTCGTTTTCCCTAATCAGTTTTTTTACTGCCGCTTCATTTGTTACGGTGGCGCGGTGATTCAGGTAACTCGTTGATACAATGAATACTGCAAGTACCGCCAACAATATGTATAACAATAATTTTATTTGAATTTTTAGTTTCATTTCTTCTGCACTTTTTATTAAAAAGTTATGCAATCTTTGTGCCTTTTTCTACCGTTTAAAATTACTGATAATACTTTAAACTGCCAAAAAAAATTGAAACTTTTTTTCTGCATAAAAAATAAGGCGACACTTAATAAAAAGTGCCGCCTTATTTTTAAGAAAAAAATTTAATGCTTTCTACTTTTAGAATCTGAATCCGAAAGTCATCGTGATATACAAGTATTTGTTTTTGATGTTATAAAACTGATCCTCATAAAGCAGTTTAGTGGTTTTGTAAAGATGATACGAACCTGTTAAATCGAAGAAAAAGTCTTCGTCGCCAAAGCCTACGCCGCCCGAAATGATTTGTCTTTCAAAATCACGGTCAATTGTTTTGTCCGGGTTGCCGTAAATTGCATAACCTGCTCTGAGTGAAATAAGTGGATTAACCTTTACTTCGCCTCCGAGTCTGAAATTATGCGTGGGGCGGTAGTATTCTTTAATCACATTATTAACATCTTCAAAACCGTCATCTTCAAAATCTTCCGTTTCAAATTTCATTAGCGAGTAATCTACGTATTCGTAATCAAAACTGAGCAAGCCGACACCGGGAGCAATAAATGCTGCTGATGCAATAGCCTTGAACGGAGTTTGAAGGTTGTATTTTATGAGCGGATCATAACCGTATTTGTCATTTTCCGTCATATAGGTTAGGTAATCACCGTTTTTATATTCCGTTTTCATTGTAGCATAGAATTTGTCTTCTATGCCGAACCATGTCGGAGTATGGATTGCCGCACCGAATCTCAAGAAGTTAACCGGTTTTACGATAACACCTGTTTTGAGGTTTATTCCTACGGCATTAATTTCAAAATTTCTCTTGTACTCCCAATAATTGTATTCAATGTGGTTGAGATTACTTGCATCTTCTTTGTAAATATTTGTGCTTTTGTATCTTAACGTTTCAATACCTAAACTTGCACCGAAATAGAAAATGTCATTAACATTTCCTGAAAATGCAAAATCCCATGAATTATGACCGCCTTTGGTTTTGATTTTGTTTTTTTGTAATTCTCCATAGCCTGACGAGGTTTGCTGATACCAACCCTCATCGTGGGCATTGTAATAATTGTTGTTGCCGTCATCGTCCAAAAGTAGTTGGCAATCGTAAGCTAATGCCGCACCTATGTTATTGCCTATTAAGTTATTAGGATTGATCCCGTGGGACCTGTTGCGGAAAAAATCCAACATTGAGGTCTTCTCATTAGGACCGTAAATGTATTCTTTGGAATTGAAATCAGCCAAACGGTTGTATGCAATACCCCAAGCCCAACCTTTGAAACCGCTTTTATCTGCATTGTAATTGGATTGTACAAAACCGATGTTTGCGATTTTGAAAGAAAATTTACTATCAGAGGCATTAAAACCGTTGATATTACTTTCAGAATTAACGTTTATAAATTGCGGCGTAAAAGTAAATTCGCCTCTTTTATAAATACTCATTCCGGCGGGATTGCTTGAAAGGCATGAAATATCGCCTCCTAATGCTCCGAAAGCACCGCCCATTGCGATGGAACGTGCAGTTCCTTGTTGATATGTTTGTGAAAATCTTAATGCATCATATTCGTCTTGAGCGAATACAACCGATGAAATTAGGCTTAAAGATGCAATGAATATACTCTTTTTCATAATTGTTCTAAAAAATTTCGATTTATAAATTGTTATTAATTTGCTTAAAAGGCGGGACTTATAGTCGCCGCCCTTTAGAGAAAAAATCTTTTATCTGTGTCCGCCGGAGTGTCCGTGTCCGCTTGAACTACTTGAGCTGCTTGAGCTGCTTGAAGAAGACGAATGACTTCCCGAAGAGCCGTGGCTGCCTGAGGAATAACTACTGCGGCTTGAAGACGAATTTGAGTTCGAGTACGACGATCTGCTGCTTGATGAACCGCTTGAGTAGCCGCTTTTTGAGGTTGTAGACGAACTTCTTCCAGAATATCCGCTTGAACTGTTATTTGAGGACGAGGATGAACGGTAACCGCTGCTGCCGTGATTAGAATTGCTGCTACGGTTGCTATTTCCGGTGTAACCAGAATTGCTGCTGCGTGAATTATAGCCCGAATTGCTGCTTGATCCATTTTTCGAGGTTGAACCCGAAGACGAATGGTATCCGCTGTTGCCGTGGCTCGAATTGCTACGGTTGCTGCCTCCGTAATAACTGCCGTTGTTTGTTGAGCTGTAATTCTTACTTGAATTTCTATAACCGCTTTGTCCGTGCGAACCTACATTACGGTTTGAATAAGTTCTGTAGGCACCTGAGCCATCTCTTACGGAATGTACTCTGTTATAATCCATTGCATAATGTCGGTCGAAACTGCTTCTGCCGTAACCACTGTAATAATGTCTGTAATAACCTTCGTGGTAGCACGGATTATAATAGTGGTGATGATAACCGTACCAAGAATATCCCCAATACGGATCGCCCCAATAGGAATAGCGGTAAGGCATTCCCCAGCCGGCATGCCAATAATACGAATTGTATGACAAGCCGAAATCCCAATACCAATTGTAATACCAAGGCTCACAGATTACTACATCGTAATAACCTCTGGAATAACACGGGCGGTGAAACCTGTAAATCCTTGTTGTATAACTGTCATCATCAATGATTACTTCTTCATCGTTATCGCTGTAATTGTTGGAATAATAACGCTCTGAAGGTGCTTCGCTTTCATAAACGCTGACATCTTTGTCTTCGTTTTTGGGCTCTTGTTTTACGGTTACTTTCTTTTCCTTTTGATAAACGCCGTAAACATCGTCGCTGTAAGTTGTTGAACTCGTGGTGTTAAGAACCGAACAAGAGTTCAATGCCGCAACGGTGAAGGCCGTTACAATTCCGGAAAAAAGTAAATTTGTGTTTGAAACTACTTTCATATTCTTTCCTCCTAAAAATTAGTCAGGTTAATTACTCTTTATTGTTTTAGATGTATTTTAGTATGTCAAGTGAATGTTTTTTTTGTGAAAAATCGTTAAAAAAACTTTTTTTACATAGCTTTCAGACTCATATCGAGGCTTTTGATTTGGTGTGTTAATGCTCCGACCGAAATAAAATCAACGCCTGTCAAAGCGTAATCCCTTAACGTATCGAGAGTTATGCCGCCAGAAGATTCGGTTTCGTATTTTCCTCCGATAAGTTCAACGGCTTTTCTTGTTTGTTCCAAATCAAAGTTATCGAGCATAATTCTGCGGATTCCGCCCGTTTCCATAGCCTCTTTGATTTCTTCCAAATTGCGGGTTTCGATTTCGATGTCAAGATTTTTACCTTTTTCTTTGCAGTATTTTTGAGCGGCGAGAATAGCGTTTTTGATTCCGCCCGCAAAATCTACATGGTTGTCTTTAATCAAAATCATATCAAAAAGTCCGATTCTGTGATTAACGCCGCCACCGATTTTAACGGCTTGTTTTTCCAAAAGTCTTAAACCCGGAGTCGTTTTTCTGGTGTCTAAAACTTTGGTGTGGAGGTCGGCGATTTTTTCAGCATAGATGTGAGTTTGTGTTGCTACACCGCTCAAACGCTGCATGAAGTTCAGAACCAATCTTTCAGCCTGCAAAATCGAAATCACATTTCCCGAAACCGTAAACGCGATGTCGCCTTTTTTTACTTTAGTACCGTTTTCAAGCAGTATATTTACTTTGAGGTTTTTGTCTATTTTGTTAAAAACTTTCAATGCAACGTCAATTCCAGCCAAAATTCCGTCTTGCTTAATAATAAGGCGTGCTGCGCCTTGTTCGTCATGCGGTATTGTTGACAAAGAAGTGTGGTCGCCGTCGCCTAAATCTTCTGCAATGGCGATTTCAATAAGTTCGTCTTCGAGTTCTTCTAATTTTTTCATTTTTTTATAGGATTTTTTTTTGTTACGCTGCAAATGTATGAAAAAAAGCCGAAATTATAAAAATAATTCCGGCTTTTTGCTTGATTGTTTTTCTCAAAATTCTAGTAAACATACAACCCTGTTATAACAGCGTGATTATTAACTGTTTTCAAGGTGTAGTCCACTTTATAAGATTTGCCTGAGGAAGTCCTCATCACTCCTGAAATAAAATTTCTGTCGGTTTGAGGTTTGTA
This sequence comes from Bacteroidales bacterium, assembly GCA_017412115.1. Classification (GTDB taxonomy): domain Bacteria; phylum Bacteroidota; class Bacteroidia; order Bacteroidales; family UBA3824; genus UBA3824. The sequence goes on from JAFPYR010000061.1 coordinate 36,758, forward strand.
TTCCGAGGGTTTGTTTTGTCTGAAAAATTCTTCCAAAACTTGTGTTGCTTGACTTTTGGTGCAACGGTTTTGAAAATTGTTGAGGTTCAGATCCATTTCCGGGGCGAAATATTCCGCTAAATTTCCGGCTTTGCCTTGACAAATAGCTTTATTAATCTCGTCGTAGGCACCTTTTTCGGCATTTGTCGAAAAATAACTTACGGACATAAGTACTCCTAACAATAATATGTAAAATCTGCGTTTCATAATTCATAAAATTTTTTGTTGTCCCTCGTTATTATACAAAAAACGTTCCAAACTTTAGAATTTGTGCGCATAAAAAAGCCGCCTAAAAAAGAAAAACTTCTTTTTCGGGCGGCATATATAATTATAACTCGACTTAAAAACTTTTTTATTAATTGTCAATTGTCAATTGTCAATTGTTAATTATCAATTGATTTGTCCTGTTTTGATTTTGGCCTCAAGTTCAGCTACTGTTTGAGCGAATTTTTCATCGGTTTCAATAGACTTTGTAACGGCTTTGCAAGCGTGTAAAACTGTGCTGTGATCTCTTCCGCCGATTTGAGTTCCGATTGTTTTGTAAGGCAAATCGGTAAACTTTTTTGAAAAATACATTGATAATTGACGTGCTGAGGCAATATCTTTAGCTCTTGATTTAGAGTTCAATACGCTTTCTTTGATACCGAAAAATGCGCAAACCGTCTTAACGATAAAATCAACGGAATATTCTTTTTCGGTTTCGCGGACGATTTTTCCCAAAAAGTTTTTGGTGTCTTCCAATGTTAAATCGTTTCTTGTCAGGGTGCTTCTTGCTAAAAGCGAAATCAACACGCCTTCCAATTCTCTGACGTTAGAAATAACTGTTTTTGCGATATAATCCAAAATATCTTCAGAAATATTCATACCGTCATTATAGACTTTCTTTTTGAGAATATTGAGTCTTGTTTCGTAATCTGGCGCCTGAACTTCAACCGTAAGTCCCCAACGGAAACGGCTCAAAAGTCTGTCTGTCAAACCTTTAAGTTCTGAAGGCATGGTATCGCAAGTCATAATGATTTGTTTTCCCGATAAGTGCAGGGAGTTGAAAATTGCGAAAAATGTTTCTTGAGTTCCCGTTTTTCCGGCAAACTCTTGAACATCGTCAATTATCAACAAATCAATCATTTGATAAAAATGAATAAAATCGTTGCGGGTATTGTTGCGGCAAGCGTCCGCGTATTGTGTTTGAAATTTGTTAGCCTCAACGTACAGGACGGTTTTTTCAGGATATAACTCTCTGACGGAATTGCCGATAGCTTGAGCCAAATGAGTTTTTCCCAAGCCTGAGTTTCCGAAAATCATAAGCGGATTGAAAATCGTTTTGCCGGGTTTTTTTGCGATGTCCTCGGCAGCTCTTCTGCCTAAACGGTTGCAAGCACCTTCCACGAAATTGTCAATCGTATAATTAGGATTGAGTTGCGGATCGACTTTTACTTTTTTGATACCGGGGATAACGAACGGGTTTTGAATTTCGGGTTCAGCACCTTGTTGTTGGGAAGCGGAGTCAAATTGTTGATTTTTAAAGATATGCACAGGTCTTCCCGGAACAGAATAAATACCTTGTTGATAAACATTCTGTTGAGGCATTGCGTTATGAGCCTGAATGCCGGCTGTTTTGAAATTAGGTGCGGAATTTTTAAGAGCATTTTGGTCTACAACCACATCGTAAATCAAAACCGGATTCTCTATATATTTATATAAAGCGTTAGCGATAAGGGACGCAAAATGTTCCTCAATGTATTCTTTGAAAAAGCTTGAGGGAACTTGAATTTTAAGTACATTACCATTTAGAGAAACGGGCACAATACGTGCAAACCACGTCTTAAAACTTGACGCGGGCATGTTTTCCTTAAAAAACTTCAAACATTTATCCCATATTTCCTGTGCGTTGTTCTCCATTATCCTTGTACCTTAAAAAAATGCCTTGCAAATTTTCCGTAAAGTTCGTAAAAAATACGATATAAACAAAATTTTGTATGTTAGTAAAATTTAAAATTTTATCTATCTTAATAGTAATCAGTTAATTAAAACTTATATTTTTTTGATTTTTTTGTATAGTGTTTTTTTATATTTTTTTGTTAAAATCTTTTAAAAAGTCATTGATTTACAAGTCTAACTCGCATATTTCCAAATCGTTAATGTCATTATCGGAAATCTTAAAACGCAAAGCGGTGCGTTTTGTCTGCATTCCGTATCTTCCGGCGGCTCCCGGATTCATAACAAGGCAATTATACTTTTTGTCGTACATAATTCTTAAAATATGCGAATGTCCGCAGACAAAAATATTAGGAGCGGAATTTTCTAAAACTTTTTTTGCTTTTGCCGAGTATTTTCCGGGATATCCGCCGATGTGTATCATAAAAATTTCAGTTTTTTCGATTTTGAACCTTTGTGTTTCTGGATAAACGAGTCGTGTTTCTTGCGAGTCGATATTTCCGTAAACAGCTTTGAGCGGTCTAAATCTTGCAATTTTTTCAGCTAATTCCAAAGAGCCGATGTCGCCGGCGTGCAAAATCATATCGCATGGTTCAAAAAAGTTGAAAAACTTATCGTCTAAATGATTGTGTGTATCCGAAATTAGTCCTATTGTTGTCATTTTTTGCTTTTTTTGATATGCAAAAGTATGTCAAAAATGTCCATTTTGCAAAAAAAAGTTGCGATAAACTATCTTTTTTGAATTGTTAAGAGTATTTAAAAAACTGATTATCAGCGAAAACGTAAAAAAAACAAAAAAAGTTTCAAAAATATTTTGTCAGAAAGAAAAATGTTTCTAATTTTGCAGTGTCAAAAACGAAACGACATAAGTTCTTTTAAAGTACTTAGAAACTTGATTGGAGAGTTGGCAGAGTGGTCGATTGCGACGGTCTTGAAAACCGCTGAGGGTAACACCTCCGGGGGTTCGAATCCCTCATTCTCCGCTTTTTTGTTTGTAAGTCATAGTTTTTTAAGATTCGGGGCATAGCGCAGTCCGGTTAGCGTATCTGCTTTGGGAGCAGAGGGTCGCAGGTTCGAATCCTGCTGCCCCGACACTATTCCCCAATTATTGGAGAGATGGCAGAGTGGTCGATTGCGACGGTCTTGAAAACCGCTGAGGGTAACACCTCCGGGGGTTCGAATCCCTCTTTCTCCGCTTTTTTTCTTTTATTAGTTTTTAATAGCATAATTCGTAAGTATTAAAAAAAACAGAGTTTTTGCACATTCTTGCACATCATTGCACACTATTGCATAAAAAAACGTGCAACTAACTTGCAAGGCTCGCAATTTTTAACGCTTATGAAAACAAAGTTTTATCTCGATTGCCGCAATTCAGAGGTCGGCACTCTGAAAGTCGCTATCACAAACAAGACGCTTACACGGCACATACCACTTGACGTCCACATCACAAAGGAGCAATGGGATGGCAAGGCAGAGAAAATCATCAACCACAAAAACAAGGCGTTCCTCAATACATACATCACGCGCCGCAAACTTGACATCGACACGGCAATACTCAAACTATCTGAGACCGTCAACCTACGCAACAAGGACATCAACGAAATCAAGAGCCTCGTCGTGGCTGCAATATCGCCAGAGCCTGAAACTCCGCCAAACAATTTTGTCGCACGGTTCAAGCATTTTGCCGGAACACACAAAGAGCATACAGCGGCAGTCTATATGCACACACTAAAACGAATGACAGACTACTACCCTGACTTGGAGACGCTGACATTCGAGGACATCAACAAGGATTGGCTCGTCGCTTTTGAGTCATACCTCGCAAAGACAATGCCGTCAAAAAATGCGAGAAACGTCCACCTACGTAATATCCGCGCAGTGTTCAACGACGCTATCGACAACGACATCACTACGGCATATCCATTCCGCAAATTCAGCATCAGACCTACGCAGACTGCAAAGAGGTCTTTGACTGCCGAGCAATTGCGGACGCTGTTTTCGATGCAAGTAGAGCCGTATGCGGAGAAATACAAAGACTTGTTTTGTTTGGCTTTTATGATGTGTGGTATTAATTTAGTTGATATATGCAAATTAAAACGCGATAACGTTGTAAATGGGCGAATCGAGTATATCAGAGCAAAGACAGGCAACACTACTCTATAAAGATTGAGCCTGAGATTCAGATATTACTCGACAAGTACAAAGGCGACAATTATTTGCTCAACATTATGGATAGCCGACTTGATTATAAGAACTTCCTCAAACAAATCAACAAGGAATTGAAGAAAATTGGCGAGGTATCGTTCGGTAAGCACGGCAAAAAATCCGTAAAACCGCTGTTTCCGAGGCTGTCTTACTATTGGTGTCGCCATTCGTGGGCGACGATTGCAAGCGAGTTGGATATTCCGAAGGAAACAATCGCTCACGCCCTCGGACACGGCAACAATACAGTAACTGACATCTACATCAACTTCGATATGCGCAAGGTTGATAAGGCAAACAGACAAGTAATTGACTTTATCTTACATTATAATGGGAATATTTAGTAAATCAATAAGGATTGCAAAATATGTCAGAAATTACGCTGATACAGTCAAAAGGAGTCCGGCGTATATTCGTGTGTACAAAAACATTGCAAACAAACTCGAACAATTTGAACGCGAATCTAAACAGACGTTAAAAAATGACAACTTCGGCTATAAGGATTTCTGCGCATTTATTGACTTCCTCAATCGGCAAGGTCTGAAACAAAACACGGTGCGAAGTTTGGCAGACAAACTTAAATTCATACTCTCGCTAATGATACGAGATATGTACAAAGTGAACTCAACAGCATTTCAAGTGCGCATCAAGTCAGAGTTCGTAACATCAGTGTATCTTTCAGTCGATGAAGTGAAACAACTTTACTATTACAAACACTATGACAAAGCGCAGCGTATTGTGGTCGATTTGTTTGCAGTCGGTTGCTTTACAGGTATGAGATATTCAGATTATTCAACGTTGAACTCAAATAACATTCAATGCGGATTTATTGTCAAAAAGACAAAAAAAACTGGTGTAGTGGTAAAGATACCAATACACCCGATAGTGCGTGAAATATTGGAACGTTACGACGGATTCCCTAAGTACAAAGGCAGCAAACAAAACTTTAACAAGGTTCTGAAAACTGCGGTACGTCGTAACGGTTTCAATCAGGAAATACTATGTGAATTTACACAAGGCGGCAAGATTGTGCGTCAAGTCAAACGTAAGTACGAAATGATAGCAAGCCACACCGCTCGTAGGTCGTTTGCTACAAATGCCTATCTTGCCGGAATACCGATTGCTCGTATTATGATGCTTACTGGACATCAGTCGGAAACGTCATTCTTCAAGTATATCAAAATTCAGAATACAGAAAACGCTGAGGAGTTGGCACATCATGCGTTTTTCGCCATCGCGTAAAATTTACAAAGATTCATAGTAATCAAGTGCTTCATTTACCCAAATATGACACATATATTTGTTTGTGCCATCTTGAAGATGCGCAACCAACCAAAAACCATCTGTCCACACAGATACGGGTTTTAATTCATATATAGGTTTATATATTTCCTCGTATTTCCATGAGTACATAACCCCTTCTTTCAAGGTAGGATTAGGGATTTCTTTCCCTACAAGGCACACGGTTCTAACAGAACGTGTTGTGGGCTTAGGAAAAGAATCTTTGTATTCACCTCGTTTCAATTGTAGTTTAGTCTTAATCCTCTCCCAATAAGTTATGTCTTCAATTCTGGTTACACGTTTTTTGCACCATTGGGGTATATTTGACTTACATAATGCCATATGGAGTTTAAACTTTTCAAATTTCTCTCCAAAGAAATCTACAATCTCTTGGATTGTTTTATCCATAAAAAAGAATTTTTTTTCAAAGCCATAAGGCATTATGTTGTCATACAAGCATACAATATTGTACGCAAGAACCAAGTCCGGCTCAAAATATTTGCGAGTACCACATTTATTATCGGCAGATACTTCAAAAAAACTTCTACCAATTTTAATACGACGGGTGTTTTTGCCATAAAAGTCAACGTTTACCCTTTTGTATTTGTAATTAAAGACCTCAAACGGCATCTCGTAAAAGTTCCACGCCCCTTTTTTGAAATCAAGGCTTACGTTGCCTCTTTCGTCCTTGCTGTGTTTTATTTCTTGCAAGTAACCATTGTTCCAAATGGAGGATACTTGCATCTTGATTGTAGTAGTTGTTGTCATAATTCCTTCAATTTTTATCCTGCCTCAAAACTCGGTAGCCGAGAACCACACAGGAACGGTTTTGTTTTAAGGTCTGGAAACCTACAGATTAGCGGCGGCATTCATTGCCTTTTCTGCGTCCGCCACCAACTCTGACTCCTTCTCGTCGAGCCTTTGGAGTATTTCTGCGGCGTCGTTCAAAAACTGAACGAACACCGATGCAGGCGTTTTCGTAGCATAGACGGCGTGGGGCTGATATTCGAGCGAAAACCATTCCTTTTCTAACCAATCCGGGAAAACACAAAGACACGTGCCTTCCGTTTCCTTTACCCCGTTGTAAGAGTAGACATTGTACCTCACTGTATACCACCGTGAGCCGACG
>JAFPYR010000062.1 GCA_017412115.1 Bacteroidales bacterium
CGTCGGCTCACGGTGGTATACAGTGAGGTACAATGTCTACTCTTACAACGGGGTAAAGGAAACGGAAGGCACGTGTCTTTGTGTTTTCCCGGATTGGTTAGAAAAGGAATGGTTTTCGCTCGAATATCAGCCCCACGCCGTATATGCTACGAAAACGCCAGCAGCGGTGTTCGTTCAGTTTTTGAACGACGCCGCAGAAATAATCCAACGGCTCGACGAGAAGGAGTCGGAGTTGGTGGCGGACGCGGAAAAGGCAATGAATGCCGCCGCTAATCTGTAGACTTCCAGACCTAATTAGAAACCAACCGCCGCCGGGGTTCTTGCAAAGTTGCAAGTTTTGACGGTGGCATAATAATAAATAAAATGGAACAAAATAATATAATTTCTATGTCGGATTTTTATGAAAAACTGAAAGGTTTTTCAAATTCGTGGTTTATTAACGACGTATGGAAAGGCGAGGCAGTCAGGGACTGCAAGCCGTATCGCTCCGGTGATGTAATTGAGGTTCTATTACGAGATAGTCTTAAGCCTGCCTCGTGGCTATCTCAAAAAGACCATTTAGGCGTAGATACGTTTGAGTTAATAATTTCAGACCAAGATCATTGCCGTGCTAAGGTGCAGTATCGGATTTTGGTACAGGGGGCAGATTTTTTAGGGAATGTTATGAGTTTGCGAGAAATCGCATTCAAAAATCTAAACCGCTTCTTGATGACAAAAGGATACGGCTGCCTGAAAAAAGAAGTTGTTGAAAAATTAAAAAAAATAGCAACTCAAGGACCAGAATAGTTTGATTTACCCACAATAATACCCACTTTTGGGTATTATTAAAGGCTTGCGCTGTCCGTGCAAGCCTTTTTTTATGCTGTTAATTGTGGTTTTTGGTGTGTTCTGTCTGTGATTGTCCGATTGTTGGTGTATAGTTTCAAGTCCCAGTTGGAATTGAAATATTTATATAGGCATGCGTAAGAAAATTTCAATCGAACCAATTGGTTCTAAAATTATTTCACCAAATCCACTACAATTGACATCGGACGGAATGGATTTCTGCCCCTTTCGTCGTTGTCGGGTGTGCGCTGAACGAACCCTTTGGAATAGTCAATTTTTTTGACTACGGGCGTACCCTCAGCGTCATAGTAATGGTAAAATTCGTATTTCAAGAACTTGGTCTTTTTTATTAACGCCAATGTCAATTCATACGTCGGAAACCATAAGTGCCCTCCTCCGCATACAACACCGTTTTCGTAATATCCACCCCCGTCAGGGTCAAAAATAATGTTGCCGTCTTTGTCCTTGAGACTGCGTTTGTTGTAAATATCGTAGCGGTAGTCCGGTATTGAAAGCCTAAAGTAGCCCCCGGGCTTGAGTATTCTGTATATTTCGTTGATTGCTGACGGTATCTTATCGTATTCAATGTGTTCAAATACGTCCTCCGCTTGATATGCGTCAATGGAATTGTCAGGTAGCGGGTATGGTTTGCACACGTCGTGAAGTATAGTCTGATAGTTAGCACGTTTTATAGACAATCCTACAAGCCCTTTTATCCTATATTCTTTCCTGAAAGGAATGTCGCCAGCATATAAAAATATGAAGTCCCTTTGTTTGATTTTTTCAAACGTTAATTTGTTGAATACGTTGATATAACGCAGTTTTGAAATTATTTGTGTGAGTTTGCTCATTGTGTCCTTTGTTGTTTTTGCAAAAGTAGTTACTATTGAATAAATCTGCAATTTTTTTTAAAAGAAAATTGTGCAATGAATGTTTTTCGCCTTTAACAAAAAAAATATCGTTGACATACAATTAAAGTATATCAACGATATGAAACATCTTTGTGTACTTATTATTCTTCAGCAATAATATCACAATCTTTATAACATTCTGCTGCTTTGAATTGTTCTACGAGATTTTGAGGTACGTAAATTCTGCGTTTTTTATCTTCAGCATCCCAATCTTTTTTAAAGTTTAATTCGCAAAAAATTGGAAGATGCAGTTCTGTATAATTAGAATTCATATTATCATCATAATAAATAACGCTGTGATAAAGAAATGCATCTTTTGAAATTTCTTTTATTTGAGAGTTTTTTGCAAACTTAATAATGTTAGGGTTAGAATTATAACCGAAAAGTGAATCTCCTGTTATCTTTTTTAAACTTGCAGGTAATTCAACTATTTTATTATCACCAAGACCTCTCAATGCTGCGGCACCTAATTCTTCTACATTTGACGGCATTGAAGCCAATTTAAACCTAAAAGAACAATCTGTAAATACTGTATCACCGATTATCTTGAGGGATTCCGGTAAATTCATTTCTTCTAAAAAATAGCATCCCCAAAAAGCACCTGAGCCAATTTTCGTGAGTTTACTATTTTTAGCAAAAGTAACATCTTTCAGATAATCATTATATCTATGAGTATACTCTTCTTCCGAGTATTGAAAAGTTCTTGTTGTTTCCAGATAGAAAGCCTTAACGGGAATTTCGGTTACGTGAGCTAAAACATGAACTCTTCGTGCATATTTAGCATCTTTGAACGCTTTGAAAGTATTATCAGCCAAAACTGCAATTTCTGTATTTTCAAACGCTGTCGGATCTATTTCGATATTATTTGACGAAATATTAACACTATCCAAATCTGAGCAATTTTCAAAGGTAGATGCACCGATTTTTATTGTAGCTTCGGTACTATTCTTTGAAATTTTTGAATCGAATGTTACATTTTTCAAACCGATACAATCTTTGAATGCTGCTTTTTTAATTTCAGAAATTGTAGTGGGCAAAATTACTTCTGTTAAGTTTTTAACATCTTTGAAAGCCTCTTCCGGAATACTTGAAATTTCAACTTTTGAAAGGTTCAAAGCGACATCAACGTTTTCGTTTTTAATCAACGCTTGTGCAACGAATTTGAAATCTTCATCGGTAATTTTCTCATCCAATGTCAATTCCACCGGGGAGCCGTCGGTTGTTTTTTCAGCTAACGCTTTTATACTTTCTGAAATTTCCGTAGTTTTAGGATCGTCTTGAGCAGCAGTGTTGTCGTCAGTTTTTCCCGGTGTTACGGAATTCTGATCATTTTTAACGTTTTCCGTTTTTTCTGGAGTTTCATCATCTTTGGAACAACTAAAAAAAGTCGTTGTTGAAACTAATATTGCCGCAGACAAAAAGGCAATATGAAATTTTGATTTGTTCATAATTATAAAATGATTTTTGTTATGCACTAACAATACAACGCTAAGAAGAAAATGAAAATTGTGAATTAAAAGTATTATTTTCCCACTTTGTGCTAAAAACTTTTCAATTAGTGTAAAATTTCAGAGATGACTTTTTCAACTTTTGAAAAGTCTTTCATCGTAAATTTCTCGTTTTGAAGTATCGAGTCAGAGGAAAGCCTTGCTATAAATTCTATTTTGGTATTGCGGGCGGCATCTCTGTCAGTTGTCGCGTCACCTATAAACAACGCATCCGAGGTCTTGACTTTGTACTTCTCTAAAACTTTTCTTATGTGATCTTCTTTTTTGTCGGGAGAGCCTAAAACTTCCGTGAAATATTTTGAAAGTCCTTTTTTGTTAACAATCCTAATCATTTCATCTTGCGGCGTCCCTGAGGATACAAAAAACTTAACATCGCCTTGATATTTCTTCAAAAAATCTTCAACGCCTTTTGTCAGAGGAGCTTCAACAACTAAATCCTCAACCATCGAGGTAAAATTTTTACACATTTCTTCGTGTTCGGATTGAGTTATCTCTCTGTTTAAAAGCATTTTGTGAAGTATCGGAAAAAGTTTAACCCTTGATACTCCTCCGTGAAGAAGATGATAATCAAGGGCTTTTTGTGCTATTTCCTTTCCGAAACGTATATATGAATTATAATAAGCTGCATTTTTAATTTCGCAACTTTCACAAATTACTCCGTCAAAATCCAAAAAAATTATTTTAAACATTTTTTTCTTTTTATTATTCTTTTAAACGTCTGATACTTATAATGTTGTCTCCGGTGTTGAGTGCGTGAACACAATCCATGCCGTCGGTTACTGTTGCTATAACCGATGATGTACCGTCCAAAACTGTTTTCGATGTTAACATTATAAACCATTGTGTTGCAACAGAATTGTTTAATGCTGTTGTAATAAGAGCTACTGTGCCTTCGTCAAAAACTCTTTCGGTTAATTCCGTCGGTAACATTACTGATTCGTTTTCGTCATAACCCGTTATCGAACCTCTGTTTTCCAAAAACGTCGTTGAAATGTTCGTAAAACATGAATTGTCAAAATATTTATCATCAACGAGTCTTAAAAAATTTGCTACTGCAACGGGTGCATTGTTAATATCGGTTTTTAATGTTATTTCGCCTTTTTGTGTTGAGATAATAATTTTTTCGCCCGGATTAATGCTTCGGATATAATCCCAATCCGGTGAATCTATTGCCGAGGCTTGAATCGGTTTTATGGTTTGACCGTTAACTTTTTTAACAGCATCTACAAGCACCGTGTAAGTGTCGGCATCTCTTGGTAAAATGCAATTGCTGACAGCCTGATTCAAGAAAAACGTATTCATGTAATATTCCGAAATTTCATTGTGAGAGGCAATAGCTTGCGCTGCTAATGCAACCATTTGAGTATTACCGTTTTGAATCGCTTTCTTGAAAATAAGTGCGAAATCTTCATTTAAATTTTCACCTTTGAGAGTCATTTGACGTTTTGAATATTTTTCAAATTCGGGTGAATCGTACATTGCAATAAGAGTTTTCAAACCTTCCGTTCTTAACATCTCATTTTCAGCATAAAACGTCTGATTTTCAACAAAACCGTAACTTGATACATCGCTTTCAAGACATCTTAATAGCGAGGCTTTTTCGTAAATGTTTTGTGCAACCTCAAAACCTGATTTTATGCTTGCCGAAATACTTTTTTTGTTGTTGGAATATTTTAACGCTGCACCGAGTAGATAAGTTCTTGTTTGCCAGCCCGGTACCTCGCGTGAAAGTTCCAAATAAAGACTGCTGTCCGCTTTAATGCCTTTGTTGAAAAGAAATTTAGCAGCATACGATGAAATTTTTTCGTCAAAAAACTTCAGTTTTTCCAAAATCAAATCTTTGCAATCCTGATACGGATAGTTTTCGAGGGCGTTAATTGCATTTAGAACTATTCGATAATCCGTTTTTTCGTCTTGAATTTTCTCTTTCAAAAATTCCAGCGACCTTGAATTATGACATTTTCCTAATGCTAATGTAATGTTTTCTTTTATGCAGTTGAGTGTTGTGTTGTTATAAGTCTTGATAAACTCGTCCGTATAAAGCGAAAATTCGGTATTACAAATTGCAAAATATTCCGATGCAACGGCACGTATTTTTTCGTGTAACGTTGTGTCGCAAAGTATGTTAATTGCTTTTTCCGTGGAGTTAATAGAATATAATCCGCGTTTAGCAAGATGACATAATCCTTTTATTTGACCGGAAATCAAATCGGTTTCGGAATGAGGAATTTTGCCTGAGCCTATGGTTTTCAGGGATTTTTCATCACCGCATTTGCCCAATGCCTCAAGTATTTCACCTCTTACAGTGCTGTTTTGTTCTTTATCAATATAATCTGTTAAATATTTTTGACCTGCTATATGTCCTATTTGTCCGATAGAAAAAACAGCCGCCTGTCTTACTAATGGGTCAGAATCCGAAAGTAAAGAGGCTGCCGCAACGGTTGCCATGCTGTCTTTCATTGTTCCGACAGCCAAAACAGCCGCTTTACGGTATTGAGGCATTGAATTAGAGAAAAATTTTATGAGTTCAGCTGTGTTTCCTTCGCATCTGAAATCATAAATTTGTCTAAGGGTAGCATCATTATATATGTTAGTGCGCCCGTCATTATTCTCAGTTTCTGTAGCCTGTCCTCCGCAACTCTCTGATAGAAAAATTACAATCAGAAACCCTAACAGGTTCATTATTAATGGTTTCATATTATTATGAGCTTTCATATAAGAATATCTTTATCCCCTAATAACAATAAGCGTTCCAAAAAGAAATTTTTTTCTTTAGTTTTTTCTTTGGAAAAATTTCTTTCGTTGAAACTTTTTCATAATTTTGTCGTATATTAACATATAAAAAGAGAATGGAGAAACAAGCAATTTTAGCAGAAACAGTCAAAGTGTTGTCTCAGATAACACCGACGGAAAAACGTATGAAAACCGAAGGCGGAAAACAGCCTTCTATTATTGTTATTGAAAGAATTATCAACTTATTAAAGCAGATAATTTTTCCCGGATATTTCGGAGCTGAAATCAAAAGTAAGGAGAGCCGTTTTTATCATGTCGGCGCGAGTATTGAGGCATTGGAAAAAGATTTAAGAGAGCAGATATGCTTGAGTTTCAAGAGTTTCAAAGATGAAGTGGTGTGCGAGGAAGACTCTGACAAAATAGCATTAGACTTTATAAATCAGATTCCGGAGATTAAGAGAGTTCTTTATACGGATATTGAGGCGATGTCGGTTGCAGACCCTGCGGTTACGGCATACGGCGAGATAATATTTTGTTATCCTATAATTCAGGTTATGTTGAATTATAGAGTGGCGCACGCATTGTTAAAACTCGGCGTACCGGTTTTACCGAGGATTATGACCGAAATGGCGCACTCCAAAACGGGTATTGACATTCACCCCGGAGCGCAGATAGGAGAGTATTTTTCTATTGACCACGGTACCGGCGTTGTTATCGGTGAGACTTGTATAATTGGAAATCATGTAACATTGTATCAAGGAGTTACCCTTGGTGCGAAGAAATTTACTTATAATGAGCACGGTGTTCCAGTTAATACTCCCAGACACCCGATATTGGAGGATAACGTTACGGTTTATTCCAATTCATCTATTTTGGGACGTATAACGATAGGTCATGACACCGTTGTAGGCGGTAACATTTGGCTTACCGAGAGTGTTAAACCTTATTCGAAGATCGTTCAGCAGAGAGCGATGTCCGAAACATTATTTACAGACGGGGCAGGAATATGATGAAAAAACTGTTTTTAACATTATTATTAGTTGTTTTATGCTTATGTGTTTTTGCGAAGACACGAATCGGAATGTTGGTAGCCGTAGAGCAGGAAACAATTTTTGAGAAATACGGGAAACCTTCCAAAGAGGATTGTTTCGGAGGGTTCAATATTTATTGTTATAATTTCAAGGAATACTCTATGTACGTTGTTAAAAGCGGCGTAGGGGAACTTGCGGCGGCATCGGCAGTTCAGGTTTTGATTGACAAATACAATGTTGAGGCGGTTGTTAACTTTGGTGTAGCCGGAGGATTAACGCCTGATATGCGTTTGTCGAAAGTTTGTATTGTAGAGCGGGTTGTGCATTATGACTTTGATTTGTCGGCAGTAGATCCGGTTAAGAAATGTCAGTATCCTGGTTATGATGATATTTATATTAATACGGATTCAAAGTTATTGACGGCAGCGCATAATATATTCCCTGATTTGAAGCTTGTAACGTGTGCCTCGGCAGACAAATTTGTTTCATCGGAGGCAAAATCGGCATTAAGTGAGGCGTTTTCAGCGCAGATATGTGAAATGGAAGCTGCTGGAGTATTGCTGACATGTATCCGTAACAAAGTTCCGTGTTTAATAATCAAAGCGATTTCCGACGGTTTAACCGGGGGAGGCGAGGAGTATTATATGGAATTGAAGAAAAGTGCCTCGTTTTGTTTTGATGTTACAAACGAAATTATAAGGAAAATCTATTTGGTAAAATGATTTTTTATTGATTTTTGAGGACTTTCCCACTCTAGTAAAGTCGATAAAAATTGATTTTTGGGGACTTTACCACTCTGGTAAAATCGATAAAAATTGATTTTTGGGGACTTTACCAGTCTGGTAAAATCGATAAAAATTGATTTTTGAGGACTTTACCACTCTGGTAAAATCGATA
>JAFPYR010000063.1 GCA_017412115.1 Bacteroidales bacterium
CATCTTGTTGTTAAGAAACCAAATGCCAATGGTCTCCATCAAAATGGTAATTATAGCAATTAGAATTACTTGGATGTTTACTGATGTGCAGAATATCCTTTTCAATTTTTCTAAATCTCCTTTGCCGAGTTCAAATGTTATAAATCTGCTTATCGCACTTGATAGCGAGCCGCTCAAAATTCCGAACATCGCCACCACTCCGCCCACAACATTGTAAATTCCGTAATCTTCTACACCAAGGGCGTTTAAAATCACTCGGCTCGTGTACAGCGACACTCCCATCGTCAGGAGCATACGGAAGTAGAGAAGCAGCGTATTTTTCGCTATTCGCGAAGTGGAAGAGGACATAAAAACTACTTAGACCATACTTTTTGAAGTATAGCCATGTATATTTATATAAGGTGTGAATCTTTTGTATTATAATTTGTTGATTTCGGCTTCGGAAAGTTGGGTTGCCTTAACAATATCTGCGATAGATATTCCCATTTGTTTGAGGTTTCGGGCAATCGATAACCTTTCTTCCAATCTGCCTTCTTCTCGCCCTTCTTCTCTATTTCGTTCTACGTCAAACACTTTCGCATTCTCGTACCTTACGGCATCCCAAAATTTGTCGTATGCTTCTAACTGTGCATCTGTAAATGCTGACTGTTCTACCAAGTCCAATGCTTGTTTGATGTTGTCGTCGGCTATAAGTTCAGGTGCTACTTCTAATGTTTGCTCGTCAATTTCGGTAAGGAAACGAAGCCACAAAGCCATCATTTTCTTGTCGGCGAGTGTTTGAGGCTTGAATTTAGGTAACTCTACAAAAGTCAAATGCAGACCATCAATCACCAGATTTGTGTCCTCGTCGCAAACTAAATGATAATTATAATAAAAGTTTTCCGATTTTTCTTCAAAAATTTCGTTGACCAAATTCAACGAATATACGGGCTGTAAAAGTTCATAACGTTTGCTTTTGCCTAACTGTTTGACGTATGCCTTTGATGCATTGAATAAAACCCTTTGCTTAAACTCGTCTGACCAAATCATCTGCATCTCCACAATGAACTGTCTGCCGTCTTGGTCGGTACAACGAACATCCACAATGCTATTTTTACGCAGAGGATTTTCGGGAACTAATTCTGGTGGCAGATATTTTATGGATTTAATTTCCTTGCCTTTATCTAAGGGCAACAAAGCATTGAGAAAACTTATAGTCAAGTTTTCGTACTCTCCAAACACCTTTTTAAAGGTTAAATCAGCTTTTGGGTCAAGATACTTCGACATGGTTTTATCCGTTTTGTTTTTCACCGCAAATATACGCATATTTTTAATAATACAAGAAAAAAATATTCATTTTTTCTTGTATTATTATACAACCGCTATTTTTGTAACAAACTTATTATCAGAGAGTTGTAAAATTGTCCTATAATTTTATATTATGTTAACTAAGAAAAAACATAACTCATTAATAATGAGGAATATAACTTTTTGAGTGTGCAAAATTACACTCAAAAAGTTAATTGAAAAGTTGACTAAGATAAAAATACAAACAAAAGTTAATACAATAAACATATTGGCACGAATTTTGAAATTTTAAATATAGTTAAAAATTAAAAAATATAATAAAAAAATGGCTGAAAAATTGTTTTCTGACGAAATACTAAATAGTTACGATAAAAGTTTCGACGAACTCCAAAAGATTCAAATCGAACTCGAAAACTCAGACATCTCCGTAGACACTATGTCAAGATTAGCACAAAAAGCATTACCCCTGATTCAAGCATGTAAAGCAAAACTCAACGAGGCTCAAGGTTATGTCAATGAAGTATTAAAAGAAGCAGAAAATTAACAATTTAAACCCCTAAAAATCAACTCATTATGTCTGAAATTATCGGTGATAAAAAGGTTCATTCACTTTACGAATTCGTAAGCAGCGTATCAAGGGCTATTGATAAATTTTACGATAAAACTTACTGGATTAAAGCCGAAATTTCAAAACTCAATCACTTTCCTAAAACAGGACATTGTTATCCTGAACTCATTGAAAACCAAGATGGTAAACAACTCGCTAATATTTCAGGATTTATTCACAGAGATGATTTTCAAAAACTTAATCAAAAATTCCTCGAAACCACCGGCGAGCCAATAAAAGACGGAATGGTCGTACTCATTTTAGCCAAAGTACACCTCTCAACTACTCGCGGTCTCAAAATCAATATCTTTGACATCGACATAAATTCTATTGTCGGAAGTCAAACTATGTTAAAAAATCTTAATATTAACAAATTAAAATCTGAAGGACTATTCGCTCGCAACAAGCAACTCAAACTGCCGCGTCTTATCAAAAAACTCGCCGTCATCTCCGTGGAAACAGGTAAAGGATACGCCGATTTTATGACTATTATAAAGACGTGTGAAAATTTCAAAGTCGAGACAACTCTACTTAATACCGCTATGGTCGGTAGTCAATCCGTCGCTGAAATTCTTAGCAGTTTGAAGGCTATTTTGGCTCGTTGGAAGGATTTTGATGCTGTATGTGTGGTTAGAGGCGGAGGCGGAGAGGCATCGTTACAATGTTTCAACGACTACGAAATCGCTAAAAATATCGCGCAATTCCCAATCCCCGTTATGGCAGGTATCGGACACGCAACTAATGACACTATCACAGAACAGGTTTGCTGCAAAAGTTTTGTATCTCCTTCTGAATTAGCAAATTATATTGTCAAAAATAATGTTGATGAGGTTAACGGTTTTAAAATCTTAGTCAAAAAAATTGCTGACAGATTAGCAGTCGTAAGCAATTTTCACAAAGAAAAATTCGCTAATCCAACCGAAAAAATCAAACTGAAATTCAATTATGCCATAAAACTGAAATTCAATAAGTTACAACAAGTTCAAAACAATATCGCCGCCTTGGAAAAACGTAACTTTATGTTAAAACAACAAAATGTCGAACTTTTAAAACACAAAATAATTTTCCTGATCAGAACTAATTTCGCTGCTAAAAATCAACAACTTACGGAAGTCATTTCAAAGGTGATGATGATTGTCGGAAAACAAAACAAAATTTTCGCCGATAACAAATACGTCAAAGGTGTTAAAGATTTAAAGCAAGGTGATGAATTTCAAATTTTTATGGAGGACGGCGTAATCATGGCTCATGTAGATTATATTATCAGAAAAGGATAAGTCAGTTCTTCTTACTTTTAACACAAAATTAACACAGAAAATCAAAAAAACTACGTACCTTTGCAGCCGAAATCTTGATGTTTACAAGACTCTGTGGAATGAAATTTTCAACTCTTCTATACGGACGATTTAAACTTTGAATTTCATTTTTCTGCAATTAAAATTTGCAACCTCTGTTCATAAAATAGGGGGAAGAAAGGAAGTATAAAGTTTTAAATTGTTGTGAGGAAAGAAAGGATTTGTGCTGCAATCGAAGGCGGAGTTGAAATTTTTGATTAAATATTTTCGTTCAGTATCGGACAAAATCAAAGCGAAGAGTTTTTAAGGTCAAACACATAATATATACTTTTTCAATTCCAAAAATCCCTAAATAAATATTAAAATATCTTGAAAAGGAAGTCGGAATTTCTTTACATTAGGGTATTGTTTTTGATTTCTTAGTTAACATAATATAAAATTATAGGACAATTTTACAACTCTCTGATAATAAGTTTGTTACAAAAATAGCGGTTGTATAATAATACTGAGATTTTTGTATAATTGGTTATAGTTTTATTGTCCAATATTTCCTACGTACACATAAATTTTTTATGTCCTCTTCCAATACTTCGCGAATAGCAAAAAATACACTGCTGCTATATTTCCGTATGCTCCTGACTATGGGAGTGTCGCTGTACACAAGTAGAGTCATTCTCAATGCATTGGGTGTAGAAGATTACGGAATTTACAACGTTGTTGGCGGAGTTGTGGCGATGTTTGGAATATTGAGCGGTTCGTTATCAAGCGCAATAAGCAGATTCATAACATTTGAACTCGGCAAAGGAGATTTAGAAAAATTGAAAAGGATATTCTGCACATCAGTAAACATCCAAGTAATTCTAATTGCTATAATTACCATTTTGATGGAGACCATTGGCATTTGGTTTCTTAACAACAAGATG
>JAFPYR010000064.1 GCA_017412115.1 Bacteroidales bacterium
ACAATCCCCATGCTTTCAGAATGTTTTGTTTGCCGCTGATTATCCATATTGACGGAACGAGTATTATGCAGCCTAATAAAAATTTAGCCAATTTCAGCCATGTGTCAGGACAGTTAACCGATACTAAAACATATCCCGTAATAGAAATATATTCGCCGTCGGCTAATGGAATAAAACCCACCGATGTCAAGCAATAGTCCAGCACGAAAATAAAAAGTGCCAAAACGGATTTTATCGTATTGTTTAGTTTCATGTTCTCTAAAATTTTTACGCGCAAAGGTAAATAAATTAGGGAAATAAAAAAAGAAAAAACGGATAAAAAAATCACAGCAATCCCGCCATAAACATTGGCAAAAGTATCAATTTGTCATCTGTTCTAAAATCTTTTGTATAAAGTAGATAACGATTTGATATTCTGTCAGAAAACTTTTTACAGAAGTTGTCAAGTGAGGTATGGGACTTGTAACCGGAAGATTTTACTTCAATAGGACAAATTTTGTTGCCGTGTGAAATTAAAAAATCCGTTTCAAAATAATGTTTACCGTTATCGTCAGACCATGTGTGATAAAAAAGTTCGTAACCTGCCGTTTTTAACATCTGAGCCGTTATATTTTCATAAACATATCCCAAATCCGCAGATAATTTGTCCGACAAAAGTTTCTGATATATAACGTTTTCTGTTATTTCCTTATCCCAAAATGCAAGCGTTATGAAAAGCCCCGTATCGCAAATAAACATTTTGTAACGTTTGCGGTCGGCATGAAGTTGAAGTCCAACATTCGGATCGTCAGCATGGTTGCAAAATAATACGACTTGTGAATCTTCCATATCTTGTAACAATTCTTCCATACGGTCAGGACGCGAATTTGGTAACACGTTAGAAATCATATACCTTGAAGCATTTTTATTAAGTTGTCCGGGTATTGAATAAAAAATTCTTGCCGCCCTGCCAGTCGGGTCAATTTTCCTGAAATCATCGGCATAAAGTTCGATGATTTCGCGTTTTTGAGCATCTACCAATTCCAAATTATTGGTTTTTAAGTATTTTTCCACTGCTTGCGGCATACCGCCTATTAACATGTAAAGTCTGAAATCCCGCATTTGTTGTCTTGTTACAGCATCACCCAACGAGATTTTATTTTTTAAAGCCTCTTTCAACATCGGAATCGTAACAGTATCACCCAACGCCCACTTAAATTCCTCATAATCCATAGGATAGAGTGTCAGGCGGGTTTCTTCGCTTGGAATTCTGATGTCGCGGATATTTTTCTTTATGGAAATTAACGAACCTGTTTCAATATAATCGTAACGACCGTCTTTTACAAGTTTTTTTATGGCTTGACGCGCTAACGGACAGTCCTGAACTTCGTCAAAAATTATAACAGATTTACGCTCTTTAAGTTGTACTTTGTAGTGAAATTGGAGAAAGAAAAAAATCCTGTTTAAATCGGAAACATCATTAAACAAGTCTTTTAATTGTTGAGGTGCGTCAGTAAAGTCAATATTGATATACGATTCGTATTCGTTTTTAGCAAATTCTTCGGCGAGAGTTGACTTTCCTACACGCCTTGCACCTTTAATTAACAATGCTGTACTGCCGTTACGCTCATTCTTCCAATTTAGCATTTTGCTGTAAAGTTTACGCTTAAAAATTATCTGTTCCATGATTTCTGACTGTTTAATTTTTGTGCAAATATATGGCTTTTGTCAAATCCCCGCAAATTTATTTGGTTAAAAATGTCAAATCCCCGCAAATTTATTTAGGTAAAAATGTCAATTTCCCGCAAATTTTACTAATCCAATTCGAAAACATAAAAAAAATGAAAAAAAATCAAAAATTTTTTCAAGAACGAAAAAAGACTTCATTCGGGCATTATAATTTTGCAGCGTAATCAAAAAGGAAGTATGGCTGAGTGGTCGAAAGCGGCACATTGCTAACGTGTTGAACTTTTAGTGAGTTCCAGAGGTTCGAATCCTCTTGCTTCCGCTTAATGGTGAGGTAGTTCAGTTGGATCAGAATAGTAGTCTACGAAACTTCAGATTGCGGGTTCGAATCCCGCCCTCATCACAAAAAAATAAGGAATCTTGGCAGACTTGGTGTATGCGCAGGACTGAAAATCCTGAGAATGTGGTTCGATTCCACAAGATTCCACAAAAAATTATACGAAATTAAGTAAAGCGGAAAGTCTGTTTTTAACTTTTGAAAGTACTTTCTTTATATCATCAACATCGGTATTATCTTTATTGTCAAGCAATTCCACTGCGTATTTAAGAAGTTTGCAGTCGTCCTCCGTTAATGGCATATCCGTAATAGAATAATCGGGGTCGGAATATCTGTAATAAATTTTGTCATAAACTTCAATCGGTGCATTGTAGCCGAGTTTGTCGGATCTCATTATTTGGATGTCCATTTGTACGGTTCTTGCGCAGACACCTTTTCTGATGCCTTCCATATCGTAAAGAGCATCACAACAGGCATCTACAAGGTCATTGAGAGTCCATTTTCTATATTTATTTCTTAGACAATTATTAATAGTCTTGTACCTTATCAAGGCGTTTTTATTGGCAGGCATTTTTGTCTCCTTTTTTTGAAATTATTGAATTAATTGTAATTAAAATTGGTATGGAATACAACAATTAATTCTCTAATTTTCAGACTGTTAAAATGCCTATTCAGAAAAGTTAGAATTATTGGCAATAAGAAAATTCCATACCATTTGTGTGTATCGTTTTGAAACTAAATCGCACAAAACTATATTGTTCGAAAAAACTACGACTTCGAACAACGCTTACAAACCGTATGTCTGCAAATTTTCTCATTGTTATATTTTTATTTTCGCTGCAAAGTTATAAATAAAAAACGAAATCTTTTTGCGTAGATGATTTTTTTTATTTTTGATTGTATAATTCCCCTGTTCTGTATATAGAACAAAAAACCGCATTTTCTGTTCTGTATATAGAACAAAAAAAATCACGGAAAGCATTTTCCGTGCCTTCCGTGATTTCCGTTGTTAAAAAATAAAATCTTAGTATTTCTCGTTGTTGACAGCGTACCAAATCTTAGACTGAACGCCTGCAACTTTGGTGAAACCTGCGATGTCGTCTGCTGTGAAAGCCTTGTTGTCTTCGCCGTAAACACCAAATTTTGAGGTCATTAAATCGTGTTCTGATTCAATACCGTTGATAAAGAATGTGTAAGGACGAAGTGCAACAAAAACTTTTCCTGAAACTTTCTGCTGTGTGCTTTCGAGGAATTTTTCCATATCGCGCATTTCGGGTTCCAACAACATTCCTTCGTGAAGACGGTTGCCGTACCATTGCGAAATATTGTCTTTCCAATAAATCTGCCATTTGGTAAGTGTGTGTTTTTCAAGCGCGTGGTGAGCCTTGATGATAACCATAGGAGCGGCTGCCTCAAAACCTACGCGGCCTTTGATGCCGATAATCGTGTCGCCGATGTGCATGTCGCGGCCGATTGCGTATGCGCCTGCAAGTTTTTCAACTTCACGGATTGCGTCAACTTTGTTGTCAAATTTTTGACCGTTAACGCAGCAAAGTTCGCCTTTGCAGAATTCGAGTGTGATAACTGATTCTTCTGATTTTGTGCAGTGTGTCGGATATGCTTCTTCGGGAAGCGGTTGAGCCGAGTTAAGGGTTTCACGTCCGCCGATTGAAGTTCCCCAAAGTCCTTTATTGATGGAATATTTCGCTTTGTCAAAGTTCATTTTGATGCCTTTCTCTTTCAGGAAAGCGATTTCGTCAACCCTCTGAATATTGGTTTCGCGAACCAAAGCCTGAACTTTGATTTCAGGACAGAGAATGTCAAAAACCATCTCAAAACGTACTTGGTCGTTGCCCGCGCCGGTGCAGCCGTGTGCAATTTTGTCAAATTTATGCTCTTTCGCGTAATTTGCAACGGTGATTGCCTGAATGATACGCTCGCTTGATACCGACATAGGATATGTGTTGTTTTTCAGCATGTTGCCGAAAATCATGTACTTAACGGTCTTGTCGTAATACTCTTTCGAGACGTCAATACATTCAAAATGTTTTGCGCCGCCCTGAAAAGCGCAGTCTTTTGCAGAGGCGATTTCCTCGTCAGAAAATGCGCCCGAATTAATCATCAGAGCCGTAACGTCCTCGCCCTGAGATGAAAGCAGCGTTGTAACCCATGTGGTGTCCAATCCGCCGCTGTATGCTACTAATGTCTTCATTTATTATTTAGGAGTTTTAATTAATTCCAAATTTTCAATTCTGAATTGTCAATTGTTAATTGTCAATTGTTAATTGTCAATTATTCAAATTCCACTATAACGTTTTTATCTGCGAAATTTGCTTTTTCGTAGAGCTTGTCCCAATCTTTTGGACCGCGTTCTTTTTCCCATTCGGGGTCGTAAAGCATACCTGTACAAAGGCAGTTTTTACGGTTTTTAGAAGTTAAAATCGGGAAATTGACACAACTTCCACAACCTTTCCAAAACTCGTCATCATCGGTAAGTTCGGAAAAAGGAACGGGACTATAACCGAGTTCGTTGTTGATTTTCATCACTTGAAGACCGGTTGTAAGACCGAAAATTTTTGCAGAAGGAAATTTCTTTCTTGAAAGGCGGAAAGCTGTAAATTTGATTGCTTTAGCAACACCCCTTCCCCTAAAATCGGGATTAACGATAAGACCAGAATTGGCGACAAATTTTTCATGTCCCCAACTTTCAATATAACAGAAACCTACCCACTGACCTTTGTCAGTAAGAGCGATAACTCCCTTGCCTTCTTTCATTTTGCCGGCGACATATTCTGGGGTACGTTTAGCAATACCCGTACCGCGGGCTTTTGCGCTTGAAGCCATCTCATCAACGATTTCCTGAGCATATTTGCCGTCTTTTTCCTCGGCAACTCTTACGATAATGGTATCCATTTTTTATGTTTGATTTTTTTTATTTTACTGTTTATAAAAAACGCTGCAAAGTAACTTTTTTTCAGCAAAAAACCCAAATTTAATTACATTTTTTTTTGTATTTTTTTTAACGCATTGTAACAAAAAAAGTTACGCACCTAAAAAACTGAATTTTTATTCAAAAATAGGTCTTAAATTGTATAAATATTCATATTTTATACAGTTTTTTGAGGTATAAAACGTTAATTTATACAACGAATTAAGAAATTTAATATAAAAATTTCAACAAAAACATTTTTCAATAATTCTGCGCAAGATATATACAACCAACCTCTCGGCTGATGGAGTAAAAAAAAAGTTGTCCAAAGAATGAACAACCTTTTTTTCCTTTTTTATGCTTTACAAAATCTTTGTTTTAATCGCTTGATGCCTTCAACACCGAGGATTGTTAAACCGCCGTATTGAAAAGTTTTCGCAAGTCCGAATAATACAACCCATAAAACACTTTTAGCAGAAACGCTCAAAAAATCAAACGAAAACTGCACAAACGACAAAATGTAAAACGGTATGCACATCAAAAGCACAATAACTCCCGTTTTAAAAGATAACGAAGAAAGCCAAGTCTTTAATCTTTGAATAATTGTTTTCATATCTAAAAAATTAATTAAAATCAATACTCATGTTGAAACAAAAACGAACTCTTCGCACGGGCTTTTTCCAAAAACTTTTTCATCAATTCGTTAGGATTAAAAAACAATGACGGCTGACAAAACAAAACTATATTTCGCTCTTTTACTTCAAATTCAAGACTTTTGTCCAATTTCAAAGTTTCTCCGTCAAGATTTACCCAACCTTTTTTGTTGCCCATAAGTTCGATTTTCCGGCATTGAATTATTTCAAAACATTTTGATTTGTGTGCCCTGCCCAACATCACGTTAAGCAAAACAAACGGAACCCTCCAAAGTTGAGGCTTTTTTACGATAACAACATCCATCAAACCGTCGTCTAACTCCGCATTCGGTGATATTCTAAACCCGTAACCGTATTGCGAAGAATTACATACAGTTACAAGCAAAGCCTTACGCACTAAAATTTTTCCGTCAATATTAAGCGTATACTCCAACGGTTTGTAATTAAAAAAAGAACCTAAAATGGCTTTGAAATATGTTTTAAAACCTCTGCCCTCCAAATACTGATAACGCCTTGCAACCTGCGAATCATAACCGGCACCCGCCAGCGATAAAAAAAATTTTTTGTTCACCTCGCAAGTGTCAATCATCTTAAATTCAGCTTTGTTAAGATATTTAATCGCTAAATTAGGCATCACAGGAATACCTAAAGCCCGTGCCAAACCATTCCCCGAACCGCACGGAATAATAGCTAAAGCGGTTTCCGTCCCTGCCAATTGTTTTGCTATTTCGTTAATAGAACCGTCACCGCCTACTGCTGTTACAACATCAAAAACACCGATTGATTCTTCCGCAATCTTTGTCGCATGACCGGCATATTGTGTATAACGTATCTGATAATCAAATTTTTCCTTGCTTAAATTTTTTTCTATCAACCCTTCTATTTTACGTTGTTTGCCGATTCCTGAAATCGGATTAACGATAAAAAGTATTTTTATTTTAGCTGACATAATGTAAAAGTTTTGTGCAAAACTAATCATTTTTTGCGATTTTGAAGAAAAAATATTATAAAGTGAAGAAAAATTAACAATAAATAAAAATTAAATGAATTATTTTTGTGTTGTAATAAAAAAAAATTAAAACACTAAAATGAAAAAAATTATATTTGAATTTCTACTCCTTTTTTTATGCTTTAACAGTTATTCCCAAACACTTACGTTTGAGAGAGAACAATATCAAAAAGCTCTTTGGATGACAACCCGCTTTTACGGAGCACAACGCATGGGCGAAGGCGTTAATTGGCTTATCAACGATTATAATTATAATAAAAGCGACGCCCCCGACTGGTTAAAAAACAATCTGAAAGCAGAATTCGTTAAACCGGGGAAATCTTTTACAAGAGATGCTGACCAAGATTATGATTTGAGTGGCGGTTGGTTTGACTGCGGAGATTTTTGTCTTTTCGGTCAGACGTTTTATTATTCGGCGTATATGCTACTTCTCGGTTACAGCGAGTTTACCGCAGGTTATGACGATTTGTATTCAGAGAAGTATTCAGGTTATATTTTGTCCAACAATTTCAGTTGGGAGGGTAAAAAAGGCAAATCCGACAATATTCCCGACATCCTTAACGAATGTAAATACGCAACGGATTTTATACTAAAAGCCGTTAAAGATGATAAAACATTTTATTACGAAAAAGGTAACGGCGATTATGATCACAACAGATGGTGTACTTCAGTTTTTAAATCAGGACTTCCAAAAAACGAAGGTGGAGAAAATGACGGTCCAAGAGATTTCGGCAAAGCCACGCAATATGCAACTTCAATGGCAGCTCTTGCAGGTGCGGCATTAGCCTTAATGAGCAGACTTTATAACGATTATGACGTAGCATACGCTTATAAATGTCAGGAAAAAGCCAAAATAGCATACGATTTTGCAACAAAAACTGCAATGGGTAATTCAGCAACGGCATTCGGAAATTTCTATCCGGCAAAGGATAAATTTTGGCCTGATTTAACGATACTTTGCGCCGAACTTTATCGCAAAACTCAAAACAAGAGTTATCTAAATAAATGCGAGGAATATATGGCTAATTGGATTGACGCATATAATCACAATCATGTTTTGTGTTATAACAACACAGAAGATATTGCGCTTTATGCGTATTGCGCTGCTTTAGGAGAAAGCGGAAAATATTATCAACAAGCCAAAAATGCTCTTAAAACATTAGTTGAAAAATATTCCT
Source organism: Bacteroidales bacterium (assembly GCA_017412115.1). Lineage (GTDB taxonomy): Bacteria > Bacteroidota > Bacteroidia > Bacteroidales > UBA3824 > UBA3824. Next base: position 7,772 of record JAFPYR010000064.1, read on the forward strand.
CAAATTCCAAAAACAAGGTATTTCAATGGAACGGTTGGGGTGCGTTAAGATATGTTGCAAATCAAGCGTTTTCGTCGGCCTTGTATTCTAAATTATTAGGAGAAACGGAAGTAAACGAAACTGTTTTGCGTACCGTAGAATACATTTTGGGCAATAATTCCAAAAAATTTTCGTATGTTGTCGGCATCAACGGTTTCGGTACGGATAATTTTCCGAAAAAACCTCATCACAGAAATTTTTACCGCTCCGATGCCGGTGATGAAAATACGGCAGCCTCAAAAATTACAGCCGATTACAAATATATGCAACTCGGTTATCTCATAGGAGGCTCTTCAAATGACGGAGAATACGACCCGGAGGCAGATTACATGGTAAACGAAGGCGGTATTGATTACAACTGCGGATTAGTCGGCGCATTAGGTTACATCGTTGAAAAAATTGCACCCGTCAGTCCAAAAAATACTAACGGAAACACAACAATCACGACATTAAAACTAAAAACCACTCCTAAAAAAACAGTTTATGAGGTCGGTGAAAAACTTGATGTTACAGGCGGAGTTATAACAGCAACTTTTTCTGACAAAACAACAAAAGATGTCAGCATAACGGCAGATATGATTTCTGGCTTCAGCACCAAAAAAGGCGGAAAATTTACTGTAACAATTTCATATTTAGGCAAATCCGTAGCATATCAAATAACGGTTAATAAATCAGAAACGGGCATAACAGTTTTTCCCCTTCCCAAAACGGAATATTTAAAAGGCGAAAAATTCGATCTGCAAGAAGCCCAAGTTATGATAACTTACAACGACGGAACTTTCGGCGAGGCGGTAGATTTGACTTTGGATATGATTTCAGGTTTTTCGACCGAGGAAATCGGCACAAAAACCGCAACCGTAACTTATTTAGGCAAAACTTTCGACCTTGAAATTACAACTTTAAAGAGCAAAGTTACTTCGCTAAAAATTCATAAAATTCCAAGCAAAACCACATACAATCAAGACGAGCCGCTGGATGTTACGGGCGGAAGAGTTTACATCATTTATGAAGACGGCAGCGAAGATGTTTTGGATTTAAAAGCTCAAATGGTTAAAAATTTTGATTCCTCTATACCCGGGACTCTAACATTGGAGGTAAGTTTCGGCGGAGTCAGCGACAATTATGAAATTGAAATCATAAAAACCGAAACTCCCGTTGAAACCGTAAAAAAACGTCTTGACAACGTTTACAGTTATGACCACACAATTAAAATTGAAAATTACGAAGGGAAGGTCGAGGTTTTTAACATTTCGGGCAAAAAAGTTTTTTCCGGCATTAATGTCAATGAAATTTACATAGAAAAACAAGGTATTTATATTGTCAGAATCGGAAATTTAACAAAGAAAGTTGCTATTTTTTAAAACAAAAAAAAAACGGGATGCAAAAAAACTGCGTCCCGTTTTTTTATTATTAAAATACAAATGAAATACCGATTTGAAATATTGAGAAATTAGTTGTCTGCAATTCGCTATAAAATGCAAAACTACCCATTATATAACGCACACCTGCAAATCCGAAGCAATCGAAATCACCGTAAGGACCCCATTTATGCTCAGTGCCATTTGGTTCAAAATATTTGTATGTATCTTGACGAAAACCTAAAGCGATTCCGGCATATGTATCAAGATTGTTTACCCATGTATAATGAAGCGCACCTCTTGTACCGAGTCTGAAACGAAAATCTTTGTTTTTATTTCCATCCCATTTTTCGTGTCCGCAACCGATACCGAAATATCCGCCGCCACTGATAGAACCATGACTGTTAATAACATTACCTAAAAATGCGTAATCAACAGCTGCATTAAAAGTAGGAACAAAAAATCTGTTGTGGTGATTGTTATAACCATATCCACCCCAATCAGAATTTCCACATCCGAATCCGAGATTGATACCGAGCGTACCATTAGGAAATGCACTACCTTGTGCTGAAACTTCGTTTATGCCGCAAAAAAGAACGGCTAAAAACGTCAATACTGATAAAATTTTTTTCATGTTAAATCAAAATTTTTAAAAAAAATAAATATTTCGGCGGCAAAATTAATTATAAAATTATATATTTGCATTGTTTTTTTTAGAAAATATCACATGAAAATTTCTTACGTAGACATTTCGGGCGATAAAATTAAAGTATACGCTCATAACGGTAAACTCAAAACGGAGTTTGATAATGTTTTTAAAGGCAGTTTAGCGGGTTTTTGTGACGAGTATTTCATCGTTGAAACTCCTGAAAAATTTATTTTTGTCGATTATAACGGTAAAAACACCGGCTCATATTTCAAAGACTTGGGCAAACTGATAAAAATTGACTCTAACGAGGCAATTTTTCTCGAAAACGGCAAAGTAAGCCATTATAACGGCAATTCTGAAAAACTTTCAACGACAAATATTCAAGATAAAGACACAGAAGACAACAAAAACAACCTTTTGAAAAAACTCGCCAAAATCGGTGATAATTTCATCACGGTTTTAATTATTCTCAACGCAATTGCCGCAGGAGCAATGACTTATCTTGACGACAGCTCGGCAGAGGAACATTATTTGAACGTTTTTTGCGATTTAAGCATAATAATTTTCATAATTGAAATTCTCATACGTCTTTTTTGGAGGGAAAAAATTTGGACATTTTTTACCGACGAAGACAAAGGCTGGAATATTTTCGATTTGATTGTAACAATAATTTCATCATTGAGTTTTTTCTCCGGCTTGGAAAGTTTTATCGGAGCGCGTGCGATAAGGATTTTAAGGGAGTTAAGACTTTTGCGCGTGGTCTCGGGCGTAGACAAAATGAAAAGATTGTTTTATGCTTTAGTTAATGCGCTGCCTCAGATTTCGTGGACGGCATTATTTTTCATTTTGCTGATTTACATCTACGGAATTATCGGTGTTGAAATGTTCAGAGATGCAAGCGAAAAATTTTCAAGCCTTCATGTTACGTTTTTAACATTAACGCAAATTATGACACTTGACGATTGGTCTGCAATAACGGCTAACGTTATGGAAAAACATCCTTACGCATGGATTTATTTTGTGTCGTTTGTGCTTTTGGCGGCTTATATTTTGGTGAACTTAGTTGTCGGCGTAGTTGTAGATTCTCTTAACGAAGTCCGTGAAAAAGAGGAACTTGACAAGAGTGATGAACTTCAAAGAGAAATCACCAAACTCGAAAAACAATTCGATTTGGTAAAGAAAATACTCAAAAATGAGAAAGAAAAATGACTTTTTTTAATAGAGCCTAAAAATTTTTTTTTAGGCTCTATTTGTCAATTATTTCAAAACTTCGTCTAAAAGTATTTCCGTCCTCGTCCGTTATTAAAATTACGTGTTTTCCTTTTTGCGGCAAAACAGAAATAGAATGTTGCCCCAAAGTTTGACCGATGTATTTATCGTCTAAATGCCAAAAAAGTTTTCCGTTATTTTTTCGGCAAGCCGCCTCAATAACCATCGGTTGAATTTCCCCGGAAAAACCTTTCGGCAAAAAAACTTTTGCGCCATTATCGGGATAAATTATTTGAAGTGGTAAATCTTGATTATCGTTTTTGCAATCTGCCCTAAGCGGCGGCAAAATTTTATAATCGGGATTATGTTTTTTGTAATAAAACTCCATCGCCGGCGGCAAAACAAACCATTTTTTATTGACAATATTTTCAACAGTTTCACAATCAGAGGTTACGCGAAAATTTTCATTAACATCCAATTGCACCAAACGGCAATACGGACAAAGTTTTGAACTGCTCTGTGTCCAAGGCACTAACTCTTCAATAATTTCACCGCAGTTTTGACCCGCTAAATATCCGCTGTGTTTGCAAACATTTACCTTCATTAAATCGTCATACGGTACAGGAAAAGTTTTATTGTCTTTCGGTAAAATTTTAATTACGTCAAAAAGTATCGGTGCAGAGGCTTTAATTCCCACTAAATCAGGTCTGCCCTCACCGTCAGCATTTCCTGTCCAAACGCCTACGACATAATTTCCCGTAACGCCGATTGCCCAAGCGTCCCTAAAACCGAAACTCGTTCCCGTCTTCCAAGCCACTACCCTATCCGAAGAAAACATTTCGTGCGATTGTTCTTCTTCGGGTCGTTCAACTTGTGTTAATGCTTTGAGTGTCAGATAAATCGCTCCGGCAGAAAGAAAATTTGAATTTTTCAAGCCTGAATTTTTATAGTTTTTACCGTAATAAAAATTTGGCAGAAAAAATCCGTTTTCATCGTATTTATTTTCGTTTTTGACATAATCATAAAGACACCGTGTCATGGAAGCATACGCGCCGCAAAGTTGCCAAAGTGAAGCTTCACAACCGCCGAGAATCAATGAAAGTCCATAATAATCAGCAGGTTTATTAACTGAAGAAATTTTAAGTTTATTAAGAACTGAAATAAATTTTTCGCCGCCGTACTGTTGTAACATTTTTACGGCGGGAATATTCAGCGACCTTGCCAAAGCCTTGTCCGCGCTTACTGCGCCGTCGTATGTAAGACGGTAATTTTTAGGCATATAACCCGAAATTTGCATCGGAATATCAGCAACAAGAGTTTTCGGTAAAATTTCGCCTTCAGAAAGCATTGCGCAATAAAGAAACGGTTTTAAAACGCTGCCCGTACTTCTAACGGAATTTATAACGTCCACATCATTAGCATCGTCCTGATTTTCAACGGCTTTACTATTTCCAACGTATGATAAAACGTTGCCCGTCTTAACCTCTAAAACCAAAACTGCCCCGTTGTTAATACCCGAAATCCTTAGATTCTGAATATGTCGGTTCAAAATGTTAATAACTTGACATTGCAGTTTGCCGTCCAAAGTAGTTTTAACGATGTTTGAAGTATTTTTTTTATCAAGAGAGATTCTCGCTAAAAGGTGCGGTGCAAGTTCGGGATACGGTAAAGGTTTTTCCGGAATAGGTTCGTCTTTTGAAAGTTCACAGGTTTCTTTGTCAATAATTTTTTCCTCTAATAATTTATCTAACAAAGCGTTACGTTTTTCTAACAGTTTATTTCTGTTTCTTGACAAATGGATTAAAGCGGGATTGTTAGGCAAAACGGCTAACATTGCGGCCTCAGCCCAAGAAAGCGTGTTTGCCGGGCGTGAAAAATATCTTTGTGAAGCGGTTTCAAGACCGACCGTGTTGCCACCGAAAGGAGCGTGAGAGGCGTACATCGTTAAGATTTCCTCTTTTGAAAATCCGAGTTCAAGCCTTAATGCTAAAAGAATTTCGATGAATTTTTCCGTAAAAGTTCTGTTTTGATTCCGGCTCAAACGTATTGTCTGCATTGTTAAAGTGCTTCCGCCGCTGACGATTTTACCGTTTTTTATGTCGTGATAAGCGGCGCGGACAAGCGAAAAAACGTCCACTCCCGGATGATAAAAAAAACGTTTGTCTTCGTAACAAATTATACATTTTTTGAATTTATACGGCACGCTGTCCGATTCCATAAACCGCCACTGACCATCTTTTGCGATATGAGCGGAAAGCAATACGCCCGAGGAATCCGTAACGACCATAGAATAAGGCACTTTGAATGGATTTTTCGGACGTAACAAAATTGCGGCAATAATCAAAACGATTACCGCCGCAATAATTTTTATATACTTTTTTTGAAAATTAAAAGTCATTTTTTTAATTAAAAATCACCGTTTTGTTTTTGAACGCTAAAATTTTGTGTTCCAAATGTTTTTGAACGGCGTGAGAGAGAACGATTTTTTCCAAATCTTTGCCTTTGTTAATCAAATCCTGAATCGTATCTTTGTGCGAAATTCTTACGACGTCCTGCTCAATAATCGGTCCTGCATCAAGTTCGGTTGTAACGTAATGCGAGGTTGCGCCAATAAGTTTTACACCGCGTGTGTATGCCTGATGATATGGTTTTGCGCCGATGAAAGCCGGCAAAAACGAATGATGTATGTTAATGATTCTCTGCGGATAAGCGTTAATCATATCCTCTGAAATGATTTGCATATAACGCGCCAAAACGATAAAATCAATATTGTTTTGTTTTAGAAGTTCCATCTCTTTTGGTTCGAGTTCGGCTTTGTTGTCCTTTGTTATCGGGAAAACGTGGTAAGGTATTCCAAACCTTTCGGCAGCGGGGCGCAAATCCTCGTGGTTGGAAATAATCAGCGGAATTTCAACGTCCCATTCTCCTGCAGTGTAACGCGCCATGATGTCGTAAAAACAATGCGACATTTTGGAAACAAAAAGTGCCATTCTCGGTTTTTGTTCGCGGAAAAAAATCGTAAACTGCATTTGATGTTTTGCGGCGTATAATGTATTGAAATATTCCGAAATTTTTTCACGAGGTATAAGAAATTTATCCAATTCCCACTCCATTCTCATAAAAAATTGTTCTTCGGTGTGGTCAACATATTGGTCAAGATAAATAATATTTCCGTTATTGACGGTTATAAAATTCGTCAGTTCCGAAATAAGACCCGGTTTGTCGGGACAGTGAAGCAGTAAAATTGCGTTGTTCATATATTTTTAAGATTTTAATAATTCATCGAAATAAGTGATTGTTTTTTTCAAACCCTCGTCCAAAGGCGTTAAGGGTTGCCACGAAAGTTTTTCCATAGCAAGCCTGATGTCGGGTTTACGCCTTACAGGGTCGTCCTTTGGCAAAGGTTTGTAAATTATTTTGGATTTTGAGCCGGTCAAATCAATTATTTTTTCGGCTAACTCCTTGATTGTAAACTCTTCCGGGTTTCCGATGTTAATAGGACCCGTTAAATTGTCGTTAGTTGCCATCATTTTCGTCATTGCTGACAACAAATCGTCAATGTACTGAAAACTTCGCGTTTGAGTTCCGTCGCCATAAACCGTTATGTCATTGTTTCTTAAGGCTTGAACAATAAAATTGCTGACAACCCGTCCGTCGTTAGGATTCATTCTCGGTCCGTAAGTGTTGAAAATCCGTATTATCTTGATTTTCACGCCGTTTTGATTGTGATAACTTGTAAAAAGCGTTTCAGCAATGCGTTTGCCTTCGTCATAACAAGCCCTCGGTCCTATGCAACTGACGTTTCCTGAATAATCTTCGCTTTGAGGGTGAATTTGCGGGTCGCCGTAAACTTCGCTCGTTGAAGCCTGCAAAATCTTGACTTTCAAACGCTTTGCGAGTCCAAGCATATTGATTGCGCCCATAACGGAAGTTTTGACGGTTTTTATCGGATTGATTTGATAATGCACGGGCGAGGCTGGGCAGGCGAGGTTGTAAATTTCGTCAACCTCAGCCTTAAACGGGTCTATGACATCATGTCTGATAAGTTCAAAAAACTTATTGTCCATAAGATGTACGATATTTTGTTTTGAACCCGTAAAAAAATTGTCAAGGCATATAACGTCATTTCCCTGATTTAAAAGTAGTTCTGACAAATGACTTCCTATAAATCCTGCTCCGCCGGTGATTAAAATCCGTTTCATCACATTTTTTTTCGCGGCAAAAATAGTATTTTTTTGTGAAATAAGAAAGATTTTTGACAGTCAGTTTTTTTAAACGACAAACGTGGAATTTTATAGTTTCTATGATAAAAGTGTAGTTATCTCTAAAAATGTTTGATTCCATTTATAAAGTTTTTCAAAGCGTGTAAAATTCAATCCTTGATTTTTTTTTTATAAATTTTCCGATAAAAATTTTGCAATTTCAAAAACGTTGATTATTTTTGCCGCAGTTTATTAACGGTTTATGAAAGCATTTTTTTACATAATTCTACTCCTAACGGTTCTCTCAGATTATATTTTCTAAGAGCGGAGGAGCGTGTTTTTAAGTCTTTAAATGCTTAAAAAATAAATCAAAGATATTACAAAAAGCCCTTCCCACTAAAAATGAGAAGGGCTTTTTCAATTTTGTCATTTATCATTAAATTAACTAATATGGATAACAGAGTTTACATTTTTGACACTACTTTAAGGGACGGCGAACAAGTCCCCGGTTGTCAGCTCAACACCGTCGAAAAAATTCAAGTCGCTAAACAACTTGAAAAACTCGGCGTGGACATTATTGAAGCCGGT
>JAFPYR010000065.1 GCA_017412115.1 Bacteroidales bacterium
ATGTCCTTGCGCTCGATAATCTCGTTGCCGATGCTCCACGCCACAATGCAGGGGTGGTTGCGGTCGCGAAGTACCATACGCTTAACGTCGTCGGTGGCGAGCGAATCAAAAAGGATTGAGTAGTCAAACGGATTTTTCTCAGTGCGCCATCCGTCAAAAGCCTCGTCGATAACCATCATTCCGAGTTGGTCGCAGGCGTTGAGGAAACCCTCCGACGGCGGGTTGTGGCTTGTGCGGATAAGGTTGAAGCCCGCATCTTTCATCAGTTTCACCTTGCGGTATTCGACGGCGTCGTAGGAAGATGCGCCCAAAAGTCCGTTGTCGTGGTGAACGCACGCGCCGTTGATAAGCACGTTTTTGCCGTTGAGGGCGAAACCTTGCTCGGCATTGTAGGCGATGGTGCGGAATCCGAAAGTCTGTTTCAAATTGAGTGTTTGGTCAACGGAAATCTCTGCCTCATAGAGGTTTGGCGAATCGTTACTCCAAAGTTTCGGGTTGCTGATTTTGAGTTCCAACGCAGCCTTGGCATTAGACTTTGCGTTGATTTCAACGGATTTGGTAGTCTCCACGCCACCTGCCGCAACTTTCACATTTACAGTGCGCTTTTGGTTGCTGTTGTTTTCCACGATGGCGTTGATTGTTACCTTGCCGTTTTCCAAGGCGATGATTTGAACGTCGGTGGGTTTTACGCTAACAGCCGGAAGTTTACGCAAATTAACGTTGCGGTAGATGCCGCTGCCCGAATACCAACGAGAGTTTTTCTGATTTGCATTGTTGACGCGGACGGTAACAACGTTGTCGCCTGTGGGATTGAGGTATGGCGTAAGGTCCACACTGAAAGGCGTGTAGCCGTATCCGTGCCAAGCGGCGCGTTTGCCGTTTACAAAAACTGTGGCGTGGTGGTAAACGCCGTCGAACTCCATTATAAGTCGCTCGCCTTCATTAAGTTTCGGCACTTTGAGGTTTTGTTTGTACCAAGCAACGCCGGTTTCAAAATAGCCGTTTTCGTTGCCCGACGGTGCGCTTTGAAACGGAGGTTTCAGGATGCTCCAATCGTGTGGGAGGTCAACATTTTGCCACGAAGTAGGCACGTTGGCGGTGTCGTTGTTGAGCGCAAACTGCCAACCGAGGTTGATGTTGTTTGCCAACTGAGCATTTGCCGCGGCTGCCATAAGCACCATCGCAGCAGAAATAATTGTCTTCTTCATTTCTATAAAGGAATTTTTTTTGCGCAAAGGTAAAAAAATGTTTTGATAATAAATTATTCGTCTTTTATTTTCCTACGTTCAATGGCAATTTGTCTAATTTTGTGGTGAAACTCTTCACGAGAATGCTGATTGTAAGGATCATAAATAATGTTATCATTAAAACATTTTAATGCCTGATTGTTTGCAGAATCACCTATAACCAAGGAATAAAAGAAAGTTCCTTTTTCTTTTTCAGCATTGATTGCGGATTCTAAATTAGAAGGCAGAGAGGGCATAACAAAATCTGAAATCAGTAATACATCGGCGTTTTGATAGTTTTCAGTTTGTAATTGTCGTAAACATTCTTGGAGCGCAGGTGTGGCATCGGTGCCGCCGTTGAATGATTTATTGAGAAACCCGACAAGAGTGTCAAGCGCATTTTGTGTTTTAAAATCCGACATATCAAGAGTTTCGATTCCAGTGGAAAAAGAAATCAAAAAGCACTTTCTATGTTGCTTGATTGCAATTTTAGCCAAAGCGAATGTTGCAATTTTGGCAGTCTGTTCGGGTGTGCCTTGCATACTGCCACTTGTGTCAACACAGATAATTATCGGTCCTGTCAAATCTTTTGACTTGGAAACTTCGATTTCTTTTTGACGTATTTCTTCGTATCTAGAAGCAACGTTTTGTGAGTAACGGTACGAAAGAAGTTGTTTTTCAACCTCTTGCGAAGTCGCGCTTTGTCTGCCGAGAAGTTCGGCAAATTCTTGCAATGCCGTATCGTTTTTTAGGAGTTCGGCATATTTTTTTAAGATGTCAAAACCCAAAGTTGTTCGAGTTTCTTGAATTTTTCGATTTTTTCGTACAATTCTTTCAAGAATTGTTTGCGTTTGTCGTCTATAAGTTTTTGCTCAAAAGCGGCTTTGCGGGCATTGAAATCTTTTTCCAATGATTGCAAAAGCGACTGGAAGTATGCTTCCTGATATTTTTTTACTTCTTTTGGGTTCGGTTTTTCGCCCAATTTTGTTATGTCGTTTGTCAATAGTTTTTTGTACGACTGCATATCAAACTTTTTGTTTGATGTGTCAATTGTCTTATATTCTTTTTCAAAATAAATAATTGTAGTATCGTATTGTTATATGAAATAATTCTTTAAATTTGGCTTTCAAAAAAACACATTAAAAACATTACGCCTATGAAAACGATTCTTGCAGTCCTGTTGATGTTGATTCCGTTTGCGGCTCTCCCGCAGGCGAAAAAATCCGACGCTTTTTATTATAAAGGGTTTGAATTGATTAATGCTAAAAAATACAAGGAAGCCATCTCGCATTATGAAAAATGCAGCCTGTTGGACAAGGAGGATTACGACATATCGGAGGGAGCGAATTATTACCGCTCCGAAGAAAAAATAATCGAATGTTATGAGGCACTCGCAGAAGAATATTTCGCCAAATATAATTTTGACAAAGCACTCAGATACAGTAGGTTGAAATTAAATTTGACTAAAAAAATTTTTGGAGGAAACGACCCTGTTTTCGCTCAAAATTTGGAAGAACTTGCAGACATTAATTCCAATTATGGCAACAATTCCGAGGCGGTGGAATTGCAATTGGAAGCCGTAAAAATCTACAAAAAACTCTATAGCGAAAATAGCGAGGATTACGCGAGGGCGGTGGGCGATCTTGCCTCTTACAACTATCAGATTGGAAATTATACCGAGGCAATAAAACTCGAAAAAATTGCAATCAAAATCAACAAAAACCTTTATGGAGAAAACAGTTACGAATATGCAATTTCGCTCAACAATCTCGCAAATTATTATGCCTTGGACGGCAATTACGAGGCTGCAATAAGGCTCGAAACCTCTGCAATGGACATCATCAAAAACCTTTTCGGCGAGGAGGACAACGACTATGCGATGGCATTAAGCAATCTTGCTAATTTTTACAGCACAATGCGCAAATACGACGACGCCATCGAAATGGGTACCCGCGCTATGGAAATCCGCAAAAAATTATATGGAGACAACCATCCAATATATGCAATTTCGTTGGTGAATCTTGCGTATTATCATTACGAAAAAAACAATTGCAGCGAGGCGATAAAATTGGTGTCGAAGGCTTGCATAATTTTTAAAAATGTATATGGCAAACATCATAATTATTATGCGAGGAGTCTTAAAAATCTTGCAAAAACAAATTTTCGTGCGGGCAATTATGGCAAAGCCGCCAAAGAATTCCAACAGAGTTACAGCCTGTTGCAGTCGTATGTTTTGAAGAATTTTTCGACAATGACCTACAATGAACGCTCGACGTTTTGGGTGCTGTATTCCGAATTTTTTGGCGAGACGCTTGCATTGTCGGCGTACAAACATCCTTCGCCCGCTTTGCTCTCGCTTGCCTACAATGGACAAATTTTTGCAAAAGGGCTCACCCTCAACGCCGAACTCGAAATTCACCAATTGATAGAAAATAGCGGCGACAAAACCTTTACAGACCATTATCGCAAAATCAAAAAAGACCGCGCAACCCTCGACAGATTGTTCTATACTCCGCCCGAAAAACGCGAAATCAACGCCGATTCGCTTGCCGAGGTCATCGAACACGAGGAGAAACTTTTGGTGGAAAGTTCAAAGGAACTCGGCGACTATACGCACAACCTTTCTGTGGAATGGACGGACGTTCAAAAACATTTGACGGACAAGGATATAGCGATAGAATTTGTAGATTTGTTTGATGACAAAAATGAGATTTATGCAGCATTGATTATCAAAAAAAATATGAAAAATCCGCAGATTGTTCATCTCTTTGATGCCGACGAATTGGCTACTATCAAAAAAAATGAATATTACACATCGCCCGCACTCAATTCGCTGATTTGGAGCAAGTTGGAATCTTATTTGGCGGACGTTGAGAATGTATATTTTTCTCCATCGGGGATTTTTTACACGACGGGCATAGAATATTTGCCGGATGAAAATGGCGTGCCGTTTTGCAAAAAATTTAATGTTTGCAGATTGTCGTCCACACGCGAACTCGCATTGAATCACGACAAAAATCCCAACAGAAAGGCGGCGGTCTATGGTGGCATTTTTTATGATTTGGACAATGGCGACAACTCTGATTTGAAAGACGACAAAGACAGGGCGGGCGTGGCGTTTTTGCGCGGCACAAAGGTCGAGGCGGACACGATTACAGCAATTTTGCGTGAAAATAATTATCAAGTTTTGGAAACTTGCGACACTTCCGCAACGGAAGGCAATTTCAAAAATCTTTCGGGCAGCGGCATCAATATTTTACACATTGCGACGCACGGTTTTTATAGGAGCAACCGGTTTTTTGGCGATTCAGGGTTTGGGTTCAATAATCAAAACAGTGAAGATATATCGCTGAACCGCAGCGGATTGCTGTTGGCGGGTGCAAATTCTGCACTCAATCCCAATAGGCGCGATGACATACCCGACGGCAGCAACGATGGAATTTTGACTGCAAAGGAAATTTCGCGGCTTGATTTCAGTGGATTGGATTTGGTGATATTGTCGGCGTGCGAAACGGCGTTAGGCGATGTAACAGACGAAGGAGTTTTCGGGTTGCAGCGCGGTTTTAAGAAGGCGGGGGCGCAGGCAATCATTATGAGCCTTTGGGAGGTTGACGACTACGCCACGCAACTTCTGATGGTGGAATTTTTCAAAAAACTTGGTTCGGGTCTCTCAAAACGCGACGCCTTCAACGCCGCCCAAGAATACATCAAAAGCAAAACTTCTGACCCAAAATATTGGGCAGCGTTCATCATTGTTGATGCGTTGTGATGGATGCTAAAAATCCTTTGATAATTATCCCAAAATCTTGTCCAAAGTAAATCCCACAAAATTTGGAATCACCATTTCAGCCTTGCCCGATTCGCCAAGGTAGTCGAGACCCGTCCAAACCATATCGCCGATTACGTAAGAGTTGTTGGCAACGGTTTCATAATTGCGGTAAGCGTCGCGGGGGTAAGATTCGGTCTGCCACATCACACGTTTCGGGTCGCGCTCGTGGTCGGTTTTATGCTTGAAAATCATATAGTTGTAACCCACAATGTCGAGCACTTCGGCGTGAGGGTCGTCACGAAGTTGGCACGTTAGCGGTGTCGTTGTTGAGTGCAAACTGCCAACCTAGGTTGATGTTGTTAGCCAATTGCGCATTTGCTGCGGCCGCCATAAGCAACATCGCAGCGGAGATAATTGTCTTTTTCATTATTATAAAGGTATTTTTTTTGCGCAAAGGTAAAAAACTAAATGAACTATACCCCAAAAAAAACTTTTACAACACTGGAAACAAAAAGTCATAGATGCTGACGAGTTCTTTTTGAAGGTCGGGAGAATCAGCAGTTACGGCAATTACTGCTCCTTTGTCAGGACAGATGATTATGTACTGACCACGTGCGCCGTCAGCACGGAAAGAATTTTCTGGACAACGCCACATCTGATAACCATAGCCAAGAAGCCAAGCACAGTTGTCAGTTGTAAGTCCTTTCTTTTCAATCTCATCGGGACGTGTGCCGGCAGGTACAGATGGCACTTGACATTTTGAAGCCTCCTCCACCCATGTCTCGCTCAGAAGTCGTTTGCCTTTCCAAAGACCTTTTTGAAGAAATAATTGTCCGAACTTCGCCATATCTTCGGTTTTGAGGTACAAACCCCAACCGCCACAATTTATATTCTGAGGACTTTCTTCCCATTTAGGCCTTTCGATTCCAAGAGGCTCAAAAAGCCTTGGCATAAGATAGTCAAGCACTTTTTCGCCTGTTACTTTCTGAACAATCGCCGAAAGCATATATGTACCAATCGAATTGTAACAATACCACGTACCGGGCTTTTTGGTGACCGGATGTGCAAGAAACGCTTCAACCCAATCAACAGGTTTTCCGATGATATTCTGATCAAGATTTACTTCCGTTTCATGGCCGCAATTCATTGTCAGAAGATCTTTTACTGTAATGGCTTCAAGAGTCGGCGATACATTTTCAGGCAGTTTGTCGGGAAAGAAATCAATAAGGCAATCTGAAACTTTGATTTTGCCGTCGTCAACAGCCATTCCAACAGCCGTTGCGCAGAAAGATTTGCTGACAGAGTGCATAACATGCGGCGTATTTTTATCACCGCCATTTTCCCAGCGTTCATAGACGACGTTGCCATATTTTAGAATCATAACGCTTTGAATTTTAACATTCTCCATTGTGTCTGTTGCTGCAAAAAGATTGTCTGCCGCCTCTTTGATTTTGCCATTATCCAACTTTCGCGGAAGGGCTTTCACATCTTCTGATAATTGCTTACTAACATTTGTGTTTTGTTGCGTGCTTTGATTTGTAGCACTACCGCCACAGCCTGCCAAAATCACGGCAGCTGACAGCGCAATTAAGGTGTGTCTTTTCATAATACTAATATAATTTATAACTTTTAGCAACAAATATATTGATATTTTTTTTAAATACAAATAAATCGTAATAATTGATAAAATTAATAGTTTCAGCAAACTTTATTTGAAAAATTACAAAACCTGATTATTTTTGCAAAAAATTTTTTAGATATGGAATTTGAAAGATTATATACCAACAATACTCTGAAAATCAGCGAAATGTCATCATTGGCAACAAAAATTGTTCGTGAATATTACGACCCAATTATTGGCGAAGAGCAAAATACTTATATGCTGAAAAAGTTTCAAACCAAGGAGTCTATAATTCAGCAAATTAACAACGGAGCGCGTTATTATTTCTTGAAAAATAACGGCGAAAATATCGGTTTTATGTCGTTTTTTCCACGTCTCGACAGCATGTACCTTAGCAAATGGTATTTACTTAAAACCGCTCGTAACCAAGGTTTTGGCAAGGAATGTTTAAAGTTTTTAATTCAAGAAGTCAAGAAGGAAAATTTGAAGGCTATAGAACTGAATGTCAATAGATTCAATCCTACTCAGCACATATACGAACATTTGGGATTCAAACGTATCCGCGAAGAAAAAATTGATGTCGGCAGCGGATTTTTTATGGACGATTTTGTTTATCGGTTGGAAGTATAAATTTTTTAAGACGGATAACACTCCGTTGTCAAACCACCAAAAAGCACAGCCAACTTGATCATAAAATATATCAGCCAATTTGGGAAATATTACATAAATTGTAAAAAATACAACAAAAATTTAGGATTTTGTTAATCATGGATAATTATTTTTTTATACAAGTATAGTAATAATAGCATTTTATTTCTTTTTTAATTAATATTTTATTTAGGATAAAAAAAACGAACAATAGAACAATAATATCTAATTTTGCGCACTACTCAATAAGGATAAAAACAAGATATAGAAAAACAAAATTATGCAATTTTATTTATAGTTAATTTATTAATCGCAAATGAAAAGAACACTCGTACAGTACAAGATTCTGAAAGTTTTAATTCCTTTAGTATCAGCAACATTGCTGATTATGATGATAGTAAGCTACAAAACAGATTACAATTCTCAACAAGAGTTTTTCGAACATAGCATGGAAAAACTTAATGACAAGTCAGCAAATGAAGTGCAAAGCAAAATCGAAAACCAACGAACAACCCTGCAATGGATTGCTACCGATGAAAGATTCTCCAACATGGACACATCTGAATATGCCTACCAATTGAATTTTTATGCGTCTAACAATACCCAATACTATTCTAATTTGTACGTTGTTTATCCCGATGGCAGCTATTATGTATCGGGAAAAGGATGGCAAAATCAAAAAGTTAACGATAGAAAATATTACAACGACATATTTGTTCAACACAAAGATTTTTCTATTTCAAGCCCCGAATTATCGCGTTCTACCGGTATCAAAAAATATACATTGGCTGTACCAATCAAAAAAGGCAACGAAGTAGTAGGTATACTTTGCGGAAACGTAAATCTTTCTATATTAAAAGACATCGTAGAATCTTGCAAATTCGGTCAAAATGGTCTTACATATATTGTTGACGAAAAAGCAACTCTTATTGGTACAATTTACGATGAACTTGTTATGACATTCAATATCATCACCGATGGTGCAAAAGCATACCCCGGCCTCGAAAAAATAGGTCAAGAAGTTACAAGAGGCAACGAATCAAAGGGTTATGCAGGAGATATTCAAAACAATACGCATTTTTACGCTATCAGCCGCAAGATAGAAGGCACTCCGGGATGGTTTATTATCAGCTGCGTACCCGACGACGAATTCAGAAGCACTGCCATCAAAAATTTCAGAATTACACTGATTTTCCTTGTAATTACTTTGATTGTGATAGCGTTGGCAATTAGATACTGTCTGAAAAGAATGCTCACCAAACCGCTCAAACAGCTCTCGTCTGCGATCATAAATATTACAGAAGGAAATCTTCGCAATCATATTGATTATACTTCAAACGACGAAATCGGTTTGATGTGCGACAATATCCGCGAAATGAATCATAAACTTCATAATTTAGTAGCAGTAATAAAAGAGGGTGCTGATAGTTTAGCGGCAAATTCAGAACAAGTAAATGCTACCTCTCAACAAGTAATGGAAGGTTCATTATCTCAAAACGAAAGTATTGAGGAACTTACCGCTACTATGGAAGAGATGACAAGCAACATAGAACAAAATACCAACAACGCCCGCGAAACCAACGAGGTTTCTCAAGATGCTTGCAACAAGTTCAACGAAGTAGTAAAAAACATCAACAACCTTTTGAACAACAACAAAAACATCTCGGAGGCTATCACAATAGTAAATGAAATAGCATTTCAGACCAATATTCTCGCACTGAATGCCGCAGTAGAAGCCGCACGCGCAGGCGATGCAGGAAAAGGTTTTGCAGTAGTAGCAAAAGAAGTTCGCTCTCTTGCAGAAAAATCCAAGAATGCTGCTGATAGTATTGTAGAGATGTCTCAAAAGGGCTTAAAATTATCAGAAGAAGCTCACGCCGTAATGCAGGAGACCATACCGAAGATTGAAAATACAAGAATTTTGGTAAACGAAATTGCAAGTGCGAGCCTTGAACAGAAAATAAGTGCAAATCAGGTTAACGATTTGATTATTGGAATCAACGGCACAGTAAAAAACAATTCGTCATCATCAGAGATGCTTGCCGAAAGTGCCAACAACCTTGCCACTCAAGCCGAAAACTTAAAAGACGTGGTAAGTTATTTCAAAGACTAATCAACAAAAATACGGATTTAAATAACATTATACATCACGCAGAGCCGCCCACAAAGCGGCTCTGCTTATTTATGTCTCCTGCACCGCCTTCAAAAAGTATATTGTCGGGAACTACAACCGCCGCCTTGCCCGTATGTTAGTGTTGCTAACCAACTTCTTGGTGATCAAGATATGTTTTTTATTCGATTTATGCAAATTCTTTTCTTATAATCACTAAATATTTTGTTGGGGAATTGGCGGAGATGAGGTGATGGGGTAAAAATTTTATTCCTCTTCGTAATAGTAAGAATAATCAATACCTTTCATAAATGTTTCGCGGTCGTTAATTTGGTCGGTGAGTGCGTTTATTAAAAGATGTTTCAACGGATTGGGATCCACAGCACTTTTTACCATAGCATCGAGGTAAGATTTTTTGGAAATCAGACTCCAATCGACGCATTTTTTGAGCGAACGTTTTAGCATCATATCGAGCCAAATACGGGTGCTACGTCCGTTTCCTTCGCGGAATGGGTGAGCAATGTTCATCTCAACATATTTGTCGGCTATTTCGTCGAAAGTGTTTTCAGGCATCCGTTCTATTGTTTGCAGAGTTTGAGACAGATATTGTGCCATAGCAAACTGAAATCCGCCTTTGGCTATATTTACCTGCCTTATTTGTCCTGCAAAATCGTACAATCCGCCAAAAAGGTAGCCGTGTATTTGTTGTAAACCCTTTGTAGTGCCTATTTCGATGTTATCAATAATGCCGCTTTCAAACAATGCGTATGCTTTCGACTTGCTTTTGCCGTCGATTGTTTCGTCGGAATATGTAAACCATTCTACAAATTTTGCCGACTTAGTGTTGGGCATTGCTTTTGCAAGACGGATAACACCTTCGTTGTCAAGTACATCGGTATTATATTTTTTCCCGTCGGCAGCGGTTAGTTTCAGTTGGTTAGTGTCGCTAACCAACTGAGGGTTTACGGTTTTTAGTTTGTTTTTCAGGTATTTCCAGTAGTTACGGTTTTTGTTGTAATCATCTTGATTGTTGAGCACGCCAATTATGTCTAAAACTGAAAACCACCATTTAGAGTTAACATCGTCCCAAACGGCACGTACCTCACGGTCGTTGAAAAAACGGATTGATATTTTGTGCTTGTCAGACATCCTTTGTTTGTGTTTTTCTTGATGACAAAGATATGGTTTTTCTTCGATGTTTACAAAAACTTTTTGTCAAAAACCATCCAAAGAACGTGAACGCCTTATCCTTAACGAGATTTCGGCAGTAGGCAGAGAACTTGTGGCGGCGGGGAATAATGGGTAATAGTCATTTACTTCCTTTTTCAATTTCTTTTTCAACCATCATTTTGGCTTCCTCTAATAAACGTTTGCTTTCGGCTTTAAGGGCGAAAGATTGATAAACTTTATTTGTAATTTCAATTCGCTTTTCTCGATTCACAATTGGAACAATTAGATTTTCAATTGATTCTTTACTAATTGAGATTATTCCTGTTGAACCAATCACATTTTTATAAATCAATTCTTGACCAATTGTTGAAGTCAAAAAAAGTAAAGTTGGTATTTCATAATATTGATTTTTGAATTTGTTTTTTATCCGTAAAAGTTTGATTGTTCCATCAATAGTACAATCAAATTTAGTATCAAACACGAAACTCATCCTACCTAATGAACCAACTCCCATAGATGCAAATAACAAATCACCATTTTGAATTTTCAAACAATCATCTATCGTACAATCAGATATTGTATCATATTCAATAGCCGGTATCCGTATGTTTTTTGTTTTAATTACTTTTATGCCTTCACTATAATATTGTTTTGGACTTGGATTTGATAATAAATCAAACAATTCAAACAAAGATACATATTGAGCATTACATTTTATTTTTTGCTCAATTTCATCATACTTACTTTGATAATACTCCGCATCCAATCTTCCCGAACTCAAAAACGATTCCGACAAGGTTTTAACATTGATATTTTCGTTTTTCGGTTGCCAATTCTTTAGCCCAAGCTCAGAAAGCAGAGTGTCTTCTGCCTGTGCGTATAGCGATTTTGATTCAGAGAGTTTTTCGTGAGCAGATTTTACGAGCGATTCGATTTGGGATTGAAAATCTGTGCTAAAGTCTGGAATCTGCAATTCACGCAATTTATAGATGAACAGATTTAACTGAACATTTCCCGTACTTTCGCGTAAAGTCTGCATTCTGCCATATTTTGAAAGCAGAAATGTAGAAAGAATATAAGGTGAATAATCATCTTTAATTCTGATAATTCCAACATGACGGTCAGAATTTGCGGGAAGTATTGAATCGTCAACAACTGCACAATTTCCAATCGTTCCGACTGTTGAAATGATAACATCGTTTTTTCTTAGAGCTGTCCGTGGATTTTCTGCATGAGCTTTTTCAGAAATAAATGCTCCTCGTGAGAGGTCAAATACATTTTCTTTTGGTGAAGTTGCAGAAATCAGATTTACACGGCTGTTTTCATCATAATCAATTGATGTATGAATTCCATCTGTCACTTCCGCAATATCACCGATTTGGAAAGTTCCAAAATCAGAAAGTCGTTTTATTCCAGCCAAGTTCTCTTTTGAAAAATATTCAGCGTCAATTCTATGTTCATTATTTAGTTCCGAAAACCTTACCTCGCTCACTTCCAGCCCTTTCAACAAAGCATTGTATTTTCCCTCGTTGAAAGGGCTACTTAGAAAAAACTTAAGCCCTCTTTTTTGGCAAATTCTGCGAAAGCTTCGGCTATGCCGTCTTTTGAATAGCGACCTTTCAATCGGCTGTCGCGCTTCGTCCAGAGTTCATCTAACTTTGGGTCGTGGTTGAAAAGGTCATGCTTTACGAAAATGTGTCCGTGAGTGTCTTTCAAGCGCACATTAGAGAACTCTTTCACTTCTTCTGAAGTCAAGTAATATTTCTGTTCTTCTTTTGAAAGTTTGTTGTATTCTTGAAGTCCAATCTCTTTGGTTTTCACATTTTCGCAGTTGGCAAGTATTTCTTTATAGAGTTTGCGTTCGCTTGCCGAAAGTGAAAAATATTCGTCTATCGAAATTGTCTGAATTTCGGCTTCTGCATTATCATCTTTCTTTTTGCCGTTTTTTTTGAGTGCGAACCTTACTGGCTTTTCAATCCACTTTTTGTGGCTGTCGAGTTCGCCATTGTCGGCAACGAAAAGGTCTTTTACAAAGTATGTAGTGTCCCAATTGGTAAGTTGCTCAATTGGCGTTGATTCCAATTTGCCATTTTTTACACTGTAGGCGTATTTTGTCCAAGTAACGTAGTTTTCTGTTACGTAGATTTTTTCTTTCTGATTGCTGACAGTAGGCTCTTGCATTGTGGCAAAGAATATCGGATAATCAACATAGACATTGTAATCCTGACTTTTGTAGTATTCCTCATACAATTCTTTTTCATCGTCAGAAAAGTTGTTGTATTCGTCAAGAAAAATTGTTGATTGGTGCTTAGTGCCGTTGAATTTTTCGTCGGCTTCAATCTTTTTTTGCGATTCTATTAGGCGGAACTCGCGGTTTGCGATGTCGTTGTCCATCTCTTTTTTGCTGACACGCTTGTTGCCGTCGGTTAGGTGGATTCGGTATGTTACATTTTCTTTGTCGTTGATATTTGGGAAACCGCAATTTTCGTCAGTCCATTTCTGCACAAAGAGGACGCTTGTTTTTGTGCCAGTATGCTGCAAGAAAGTGTTTGGATGTAGCCCCACAACGGCAAGAATGCGACATTTGCTTGCAATATAGTCGCGCAAATATTTTTCGCTCGAATTGTTGAAGTCACCTTGCGGAAGCACTACGCCCATACGTCCGCCCGGCTTTAGGAAATTGAGGTTTCGTTCAATGAAAAGAATGTCGCGACCAACATTGTTGCGTACTTTGCTTTTGCTGTATCCGAGGTCGTAGAGGCTTATTACTTTGGTGTCGGTTCTGTCGCCGGCAAAAGGTGGGTTGGCAAGAACAAGGTCGAATGTATATTCTGTGTATTTGCCCTTTTGCACAGCAAAGTCTTCAAGACGCTGAAAACCTGAGAGATACTTTTCGCTCCAACCTTGTTTTTGCAGATATTTAGAGCCGTTCCAGACATTATAATCCAATGTATTGAGTTCCAGTACGTTGGTTTTACCATCGCCAGCAATTATATTCAACATTTTGCCCACTCGTACACACACTTCGTCAAAATCTATCGCAAAAACCTTGTTGTCAACATAATCGGTTTCACGTTGGCTACGTTTGGTGTTTACAAAATTGTGGCTCTTTGTGTTAATCTTGTTCCAAACGTGGAAAATTGTGTGCATCGGAAATCCGCAACTGCCGCTTGCCGTGTCTATCATAGCATCATCTTCGGACGGATTCATCATCTTTACGCACATATCAATCACATATCGGGGCGTAAAGAATTGACCTTTCTCTGCCTTTTGCGATTTGCTCATCAGATGTTCAAAGGCATCATCAACCACATCGAGATTAGAGTTGAAAAGTTTTACATTCTCAAGATATTGCACCACAATTTTTACATCGGCTGCACCAAGTTCAAATTTTGAATTTTTTGGAAAAATGCCTTTCCACTTATTCTGTGCCTTGTCGAATAGATTTTGAATGCGTGCAAGCACCTGACCGTCGGCACCTAAAGAACGAAATTCCAATTGCCTATAATCATCGTCTTTGGCTTCGCTAACGCTCTTGATGTATCCGTCGGTTAAGGCGTGCGAAATTCTGTCGTTGTCGTCGGCCGAGCAATATTCGTCATACAGCTTTGCAAAAAGAAACTTAAAAACTTCTTCAAAAACATCTCCGCCAAAATTTGCAAATATTTTGTCTTCGAGTTCAAGTATCACGTCTTTCAACGACTTGGTACTTTGTTCATCTATCAGTATCAAGTTTTTGATAGTGAATCGGTCGTTGAGAATCTGGTCAAGTGTTTCGTCGCTTTTGGGCAGACGGTCGATTTTTTCAAATTTGAAATTCTTGTTTTGCCCGCTTTGACGGTTTAGGTAAAGTTCGTTTACTTTTCCGCCGTCGATTTCCACTGCTATGCTCGCCCCCAAGATTTTACAATAGCCTTCAAGTTGACCTTTTACCTTGTCTTTGCCCACGGCTTTACATTCCACCACAATGTAAGGTGCGGTTTTATGCTCATCTTCGTAAACAACAATATCTGCGCGTTTGTTGTCGTCGCGCCCCATTTGAACTACCCTTTCAAATTCTATACGCTCTTTTGGGTAGCCGTATTCTTCTATTAATTTATGCGTATATAATTGGCGTACAACCTCTTCTGATTTTAACTCAATTTCTTTGTCTCGAATAACGCACTTAACTTTTGCCACTGTTTTTCCTTCATCATTAAGACCAGAAAAGATGCGTTCTTCGAGCCAAAGTTTTTCCTCCTCGGAAAATTGAGTTAACAAGTCATTTTCCGAACCTTTAAGTATTTCAGATAATTTCATTTTTCTGCGCTATGTTTGTGGCGTTTGACCATCGACATCGGAGAATCGGGGTGAGTTCAAGGGCATAAAAAAACGCAGACATTGACTATCCACGCTTCAAGGCCCTAGGAACTGCCCGCAAAAGTTGATAAGTCACGTCCACGTAATACGCAGACGTTTACCGACTTATTCGCAACTTTTGCATTTCAAAATTTCCTAGGTTTTGAAGCAGTGCCGAATAAATAGCAAACGCTAAATTATTATTTTATAATATGTTATCTATGTATTTCGCGACGAAAAAACCGCCGCTTTTTTAGTTCATTGTTCGTGTTTTTAGTTTGTACTACGTGGCAAAATTACAAAAAATACTGCATCAACGAAAGATTTTGTTGAAAAAATTTATTTCGCTCACAAAAAAAGTGGTGCGATAAGAGAAAAAAACTTATCGCACCACTTAAAAAACTTAAAGAAACCAGCGTTTATTTTTTCAAGAATTTCTGCTTATCGTAATCGAAAACGAGTTCGGCAGAAAGTTTTTCATTGCGATACGCTGTAAAATTGTTGCCGTCAAAATGGAAAACTCCGCCCGAATCACCAATGCCATTAACAGCCTTTGCAAGTTCCGGCTCCAACTCCACTTCCTGAACCCCTAACTGTCCGTAAATAAACGCTTTAACGGTATACTGCTGAGAGTTCTCTGTGTCGTAATAATAAATCTTGAAATCTTGACCAAGTTCCAACGTGTAGATATTCACTTCATACGCCGTTGCACCCTTTGATGTCAAACCTTCGATTTTTACAACATGATCCTCGTTCATACCAACCTCTTCTTTGTCTACGATTGGAACCTCCAAATAATCACTTTTGATTTCGTTCCAAATATCGCAACACCGCTCAATAGCAGCACCATTCGGGTCGTCGCCTAAATATTCTTCCTCATCGTCGCCATTATCGGGAAGAACGCCCTGCTCCATAATATCCTCGTACACTTGATCGTTAGGATAACACACTGATATTCCTCGCTTTAAATTGTCCCAAGATTTGAATTTAACATCGAAATATCCGCAATCTTGAATAGTCAACATCGAACCTCGTTCATTTTCAGGAACCTCAGCCCAACGAGTTGGAAATCCAGTGTTTATGTCCCATTCCACCGACGGCATACCATTTTCTGCTTTTGTAACAAAAAGCCAGTTGTAACCTTCGCTGTAAACATTTTCCAAATCCGACAACGGAATAATCTCCAAATCAGTAGATTTCGTTCCGTCAAAAAAAGTAATTTTTGAACCCTTTATAGTGATTTTTTTTGCATTAACAACAAAATTAGGCATTTGAGTCTTAGTATTTTGAAACGCCGTAAATTTATTAACGTCAAAAACCAATTCAGGATAAGGTTTCGACTGAGGATAATTATCAAGTAGCTTACGGTTAAGTCCTTGAATTTCAGTGATTGTGTAACTATTCATAGCCTCATCACCACCGTTACTTTTAGCAGTGATAAAACACAAATTAGAACTAAATTGATCGGGTTCGCCATAGATTTCAGGCATATATTGCTGAACCTGAATTTCTTGAAAATCAGGAAGTTGTGCGTTACTTTTTTCTATTGAAAAATTCCAAACGTAGTATTTGTAAGGTTCGTTAACGGTTTCTTTACTTTTTTTACGGTCGATTTTGTACGCTAACTCCTTATCATCCTGAATGATAAAAAGACTGTCAGCAGTGATTTTTAGCATTGTAATGTTAGGGACAGAAGGGTCATCGGCTCTATTTTTTTTCATTTTGAGAGATGCAACCGACTTTTTTTGTTCGGGTTGAGACTGTTCAGTCTTAGTTTCTGCCGACTGATTCTCAGCATTTTGAGTTGAATTAGTTGAATTATTGCCGCACGAAAACAAGGTTGCCGCAATCAACATTAACGATAATTTTTTCATATTTTTTAAAGTATTAAAATTAAAGAATGGTGATTCTTATTTAATTTTTCTC
The DNA here is from genome assembly GCA_017412115.1 of Bacteroidales bacterium. Lineage (GTDB taxonomy): Bacteria > Bacteroidota > Bacteroidia > Bacteroidales > UBA3824 > UBA3824. The sequence goes on from JAFPYR010000065.1 coordinate 16,809, forward strand.
TTCCGCTACTTTAGCCATTTTTTCGTTGTAAAAACTTTTTACAACGCTCCATTTGTAGTAGGGGAAGTTTTCAGTGGACATAGGGAGTGTGGCTTCTGCACCGTTGAGAAGGCATTTTACCAAAATCGGGTCGGACGTTTTTTTGCCACGGTAAAACACCAACTGAATGTTGCAGGCTTTGCAGGTTTCAAAATTTTGATAGCAATTCTTCACTTCAAACGGGTCTTCGGGGTCGCGGTCGGCACCGTTGATGCCCATCAAAACGGTAAGAGGTCCGATGTAGGTATCGTGTCCAAAACGAAGGTCTGCTTTGCGGTCTACACTACCGCTGATTACCGCATCTGCTTTAGTGATAATATCTTGCAAAATCGGAATGGTTTCGTACTGAGGGCCAAAAACCCAAGCGTACGAGCCGAGATTTGAGCGTTCCCACATACTTACAATTTCCTCGTCGGTGATAATGTTGCCCATCATACCCTCGTGTGCAATGTTTGGCAGCGAGGTGTAAAGGCTTATCAGATTGCTGCTGATGTGATGTTTTTCACCGGACAGTCCGTCAGTTGATGTGAACACACGCGAAACGATTTTTTCATAGATGGAATTGTCGGCGGGTACTTGACTCCAATTCTTCTCAAAACGTGGACGAACCTTTGGAAATGAGTGTTTTATTGGGTTTTGACCATCGGAAGGCACTACGCCGTCCAATGTGAAACGCGAGGATTGTTCACGGATTTCTATTTTAGGATTGCACTGCACAAGTTCTTGACAAAATGCCGACATACTAAGCACACAACGTCCTACAAGTGAGGATATTGCATAAACATTTCCGCCGTTTTTAAACACCTCGGGAAAATTGTTATACATAATTCTGGCAATCTTTTGGTGCTGCTCCCAACCGAGTTGCGTAAGTTCGCTAACGCCTGTTGTAAGTTCGGATTTGCACTCCATAAAATTTTTGTAAAACTTTTCACCCTCGGCTGTAAGCAAATGCTTGTCGTGAGCGGTTGTGAGCAAGGTGTCAAGCTGATTGTAAAGATAATCAGTCCAATAATATCGCGAACCGTGGCGGGCGTAATGACTGATATAGAATGGTTTGTAACCCTTGGGCGCAGCCGTCAATTGGGCGTTGTCGAAAGGGTAGGGGCAGTCGTTGCCGTAAGCCTTCTTCGGATTGGCTTTAATTTGTTCTAATGCAGGTGTTTGTTGAGCTGAAACAGTCAGCGCAAAAAATGCACAAACCGCTGAAAATGTAATTGTTCTTAAAAATCTTTTCATAATATAATTTAGCATTAAAATCCTCTTTTTGCTTCTTCTACGGCTGCAACTACACGATCGCACCAAGCGTCAAACTCGGGGTCGGGAACTTGACATTCTTTGTGGCTCATCACATAGTCGATGACGATGCGCGAACCCTCGTAAAACGATGTCGTGGCGCAGAATCCGGGGACAGCACGTTTTAGTTTGCTGTTGTCAAAAACCACGGTGCAAGCCTTGTCGCCAAGAAGATTGCCGGCAAAGTCATACTCTTTGGGCGCAACCGCAACCAAGAAATCTGACGAAACGTGCAGCGGATTGAGTTTTACACCAAGATGTGATGCCACAGTTTCATAAATCTGATTCCAAGTGAGAGATTCGTCGCTCGTGATTTGGAAAACCTCGCCGATAGAGTGAGGATTGCCGATTAAACCAATGAATCCACGTGCAAAATCTTGATTATAAGTCATTGTCCACAAACTACTTCCGTCACCGTGAATAATCACCGGCTTATTCTCCATCATGCGTTTTAAAACCTGAAAACTGCCCTTCAAGCCGTGAAGACCAAGCGGAACGGATTTTTTACTATAAGTGTGGCTCGGACGCACGATTGTTACGGGGAAACCCTCGTTGCGGTATTTGTCCATCAGAAAACGCTCTGAAGCTATTTTGTTTCGTGAATATTCCCAATAAGGGTTTGCAAGGCTTGTGCCTTCTGTAATTATATGACTGCGCACGGGTTTAGCGTATGCTGAGGCGGAACTGATGTAGATGTATTGCTTTGTGATGCCGTTAAAAAGACGGAAATCACGCTCCACGTGCTCTGGCACGAAACCGATAAAATCGCAAACGCTGTCAAAGGTCATACCTTTGAGTTTTGCCTTCACGTCGTCCTCGTTGTTGATGTCGGCAGTGATAACGCGCACATTTTTAGGTAATTCGTGATTATTATTACCTCGGTTGAGCAAAAAAAGTTCATGGCTTGTGGCAGCCAATTGTTCTGTGATGGCGGTGCTGATAGTGCCTGTGCCGCCGATAAATAGGATTTTCATAATTATTAGTGATTTGGTTATATATCTAAAAGTTTAAAAAAAATTAATCAAACCATTTGTAATATTCCGGCTAAAATCATATAATAATAAATGATTTTTTTTAGGGTTTGAGAGTTTATTTTGTCAAAAACCTTTTTGCCGAAATAAATGCCTAAAAAAATTCCGGGCAAGGCATACAGCAAAGCAAATCCCACAGTTGGTGTTACAAAACCATATTCCGCCCTAAAAAACGACATATAAATATTTGTGATGACAAAATACGCCTGAGCAATCGCCAAATAGTTTTCTTTTGTCTTTTCTGACGAAAGAAAATAAACAACGGCGGCCGGTCCGTGCATTCCGAAAAGTCCTCCCATTATGCCAGAAAGTCCTCCGAGCGAAATTTGCCATTTCAACGTTGGGGTAACGGCAGCGTTTTTCGAGAAAAACAAAAAATACATCGCAAGCAGTATCAAGACTATGCCTAAAATTATTTTCAGAATGCTCTCGTCAGATACGCTGACAAATTTTATTGCGAAAAACGAAAATACGCAAAAACTCAAAAATATCACATATAAATTTTTAATATTCAGATATTTATGAATTGAAATAAGGACTAATCCCGATTGTATCAGACTTAAAAAACCACTTAATGCCGTCGCCTCTTGATACGACGGCATCAAATATGGTAAAATTGTCATTATAAAAATTCCGAACCCAAAGCCGCAAACCCGCTGCACAAACGACCCCGCAAACGATGATAAAAAAATCAAAAATGCCGTTATCATTTTTTATATGTTTTTAAGGTCGCAAAATTAAGATTTCAAACAGTTTGAGCAAATTTTTTTGTTAGTTATTTCTTACTGATTGCTTGAAAAATCAAATCTGACATACGCTTAGCACCCTTCTCGTTCGGGTGGATTCCGTCGTCGAGATAATTTGCCGTCTCGCTGCCAAATAACGTGTTAAGGTCAATGATTTCCAAACCGTATTCTTTGGCAACCTCTTTTTGAATCGGGATAATCTCGTTGGAGATAATATCGTCGTTGATATCCCAACTCGGTTTTAATGCGTGAATCGGTGTGCAAATATAGATTTTGGGATTTGCATTTGGTGCAGGTGTTGATTTTTTGCCCTTCTTCTTGGCGCTCGACTGCATTAGGTCGGGACGTAGGGAAATTATCATTTGCTGCAAATCACGTTTAAACTCGTCTTTGTGCTGCCAATTTTGCGGTTTTGAATCGTTAGTACCTAATTTTATGACTACGACATCGGGTTTAAACGCCAACGCATCGCGCCAAGCCAATTCTTTCATATACGGAATGTCGCCGTTATTGAGCAGAGTGCGACCGCTTAATCCGAAATTTTTCACCCAATAATCCTCGCCCAAATTCTTTTGCAACAATGCGGGATAACCGTGTTGAGTAGCCACGTCAATACCGTGTCCGTCGGTTATGCTGTTACCGATACAAGCCACGCGGAGTGCGCCCGGTTTGGGAGTCTGACGGTTGTCAAGCCAAATACTAAGGTCGTTGAGCATTTGATCATGATACTTAAACCATGGTCCGATGCCGAATCCGTGGTCGCCCGTGGGGTAGATGAACATTGAGCACTCATTGCCTTGATTGCGCATTGCCGAATAATATTGAATGCCGTTGGTAACGGGCGGCACAAGACGGTCGTCGCTCGCCATTATGATTAGTGCGGGCGGGGTGAGATGCCGTTTAACAGCGTTTTGTGTTGAATATTCCTTTACTAATTCAGGATTTTTGTGACCTTCTTCACCGAGGAAATTTATGCAAGACCATTTGTGCGAGATTTTTTCGTCCATCGAAATCACCGGGTAAAACAAGATTGTGAAATCTGGGCGCACCTCAAATTCCGAATGTGTTGAAATTACTGATGAAAGGTGTCCGCCAGCAGAAAATCCCATAATTCCGACATCGTGAGGATTTATGTTCCACGCTTTGGCAGAGTCCCTAACGATTCTGAAAGTGTTTTCAACATCGCTGATTGGCAGTGTTCTATCGCCGTTTGGCAGACGGTAATTAACGACAAAATATGCGATTCCTTTTTGGTTGAGCCAATTAGACCAATCTGTGCCTTCGTGTGTGTTTGATAACATTGAATAGCCGCCACCCGGAACGCCTACAATAGCTTTCCCTGAGGGTTTTTCGGGTAAAAAGCATACAACGTTCGACTTATTGTCGGCTGAGAGATTGATTGTGAATTTTTTCGCTGTCTGAGCCTTTACGCTAAGAGTTAAAAGCAATATCAAGCTCAATAATAATGTGTGTCTTTTCATAATTATAAGATTTATTTAGTCCTCAAAAGTATGATTAAAATTTGAAATTAACAAAGAAATATTCGCTTAAAAAGTTTGATTGAAAAAAATATAGAAATGAAAAAAACTGATTGAAGTTGGTTATATTCCGCAAAAAAAGTGATATATTTGCCGATTATCGGCTTGGTTAAAGAAAAAATAAATAATTTTGCATAGGAAAAAAAAACATTATAAGTAATTATGAAAATAAGATTTGCAACACCGGAAGATGCGGAACGTCTTTTGGAAATTTATTCGTATTACGTTGAAAATACGGCAATTACATTTGAATGGACTGTTCCCTCGGTGGAAGAATTCAGAAAACGAATTGAAAAAGTAACATCTTTTTATCCGTACATTTTGGCGGAGGACAACGGGAAAATTCTCGGTTATGCTTACGCTTCAAGATTTCGTGAACGCAAGGCCTACGATTGGTGTGTTGAAACATCAATTTATGTTGATAAAGATTGCCGTCGCTTAGGTCTGGGGTCATCGCTTCTAAACGAACTTGAACGCTTGTTGAAACTTCAAGGCATTACCAACGTAAATGCAAGTATTACAACATCTTCTACTCCCGGTGATAATGAATACGTAACAGATGCGAGTCAGCATTTCCATGAAAAACATGGTTACCATTTCGTCGCTAAATTTTCTAATTGCGGTTATAAATTCAACCGTTGGTTTACAATGATTTTTATGGAAAAAATTATCAACGAATATACTTTCAATCAAAGTCCTGTAAAGGGAATTAAAGAAATTTTATAAAAAAAATTAGCGATTCTTAGTTCTTAACCTTTTTAAAAAAAACAAGTAAAGAACAGGAATCGCATTTTTTTCTTTTTTTTAAAAAATTACAACCACTTTTCTGCTATCTTGCAAAAATCTTTTATCCAAAAATCTTCTGCGTTAAGGCACGGGATAAGTTTGAAACTTTCACCGCCATTGCTTAAAAATTTTTCGCGCAAAACTTCACCGAGTTCGATAACGGTTTCAAGACAATCCACGGTAAAAGCAGGAGCTAAAACGGCAATTTTTTTAACACCGCTTTTCGCTAAATCCATCACCGCTAAATCCGTATATGGTTCAAGCCAGCCTTCAGAAATTCTTGATTGATAAGATGTTATAACTTTATCAAGACTGATTCCCATTTTTTGACAAACAAGACGGGTTGTTTCTCTGCATTGAAAAACATAATTCTGACTGCCCGGATGTTTTTTCGGAATGCCGTGGTATGAAAAAACTATTTTGTCGTAATCAAAATTTTGTAATTCCCTTTCAAAAAGCTGTTTCATAGAATTCAAATACGGCTCTTTGTTATAAAAATTATCTATCGTGCTGATAATAGGAATATTGAACCGCCCTTTAAAAAATCCGTAAACATCGTCCAATGCCTTGCCCCAAGTTGATTCCGTATATTGCGGATACATAGGCGCAACAATCAGGCGGCGGTAATTATTGTCGCAGATTTTCTCCAAAACATCTTTTAAATAATTATAACCAGCTGTCATGCCCGTATAAACGTCAGCCTTTTCGCCCAAAACGGTTTGAACCTTTGATGCAAATTCGTCAGTAATTTTTTGCAACAACATTCCGTATTTTGAATTCAATTTTTTATAAACACTGAGCGAATGTTTTATACGTGCCGGTATTATAATGCAATTAACCAATATGTTACGACCCAAAGCATTTAATGTCGTCATTATATGCTTTGAATTTAAAAGTTGCCGTAAATATTTTTTGACGTATTTCTTTTCCGGTTTTTCCGGCGTTCCGTAATTTATAATTAATAATGCTGTTTTCATAATCATACCGCTTAATTGCGTTAGGTGTCTTTTCCCAAAAAAAGAAACCAAAAATTTTTATAACCGCAACTTCCCGCACGAAAAATTTTTATGGTGCGAAAAGTTACGGTTATAAAAAAAATTAAGCGAGTGCTTGTTTTAAATCGTTGATTAAATCTTCTTTGTCTTCCAAACCGCAACTAAGGCGTACCAAACCGGCAGGAATACCGGCTGCTTCTAATTGAGCGTCAGTTAATTGACGGTGAGTTGAGGTTGCAGGGTTAAGACAACAAGTACGTGCATCGGCAACGTGAGTTTCTATTGCAGCTAATTTGAGTTTTTTCATAAACTCTTCTGCTGCGGGGCGACCGCCTTTGAGAACGAAACTTACGACACCGCAACCGCCGTTTGGTAAATATTTCTGTGCTAATGCGTAATATTTATCGCTTTTAAGTCCTGAATAACTTACTTTTTCTACCTTTGGGTGTGATGACAAAAACTCTGCAACAGCTTGACCGTTTTCAACATGACGAGGCATTCTAACGTGCAAAGATTCCAAACCGAGGTTCAGTAAAAATGCGTTTTGAGGCGACTGAATGCAGCCGAAATCCCTCATTAATTGAGCGGTACATTTTGTTATAAAAGCACCTGCATTTCCGAATTGTTCTACGTATGTTATTCCGTGATAACTGTCATCGGGCGTGCAAAGTCCGGGGAATTTATCTTTGTGAGCCATCCAATCGAATTTGCCGCTATCTACGATTGCACCGCCGACAGCTGCGCCGTGTCCGTCCATATATTTTGTGGTAGAATGAGTTACGATGTCAGCACCCCATTCTATCGGGCGGCAGTTTACGGGTGTTGGGAAAGTATTGTCAATGATTAGTGGAACTCCGTGTCTGTGAGCAGCTTTAGCATATTTTTCAATGTCCAAAACGGTTAATGCCGGATTAGCAATTGTTTCGCCGAAAACCGCTTTCGTGTTCTCTTGAAAAGCAGCGTCTAATTCTTCGTCGCTTGCATCAGGAGATACAAAAGTTACGGAAATGCCCATTTTTTTGAGTGTTACGGCAATCAAATTGAATGTTCCGCCGTAAATGCTTGAAGATGAAACGATATGACCGCCACATTCGCAAATATTAAAAATAGCAAAAAAGTTAGCAGCCTGACCGCTTGAGGTCAGCATTGCAGCCGAACCGCCTTCTAAAGCGGCAATTTTAGCAGCAACATAATCGTTTGTAGGGTTTTGTAAACGGGTGTAAAAATAGCCCGAAGCTTGTAGGTCGAAAAGTTTTCCCATATCTTCAGACGTGTCATATTTGAACGTAGTAGACTGAATGATAGGAATTTGGCGCGGTTCGCCGTTACCTGGACGATAACCTGCCTGTACACATTTTGTGTTGATTTTATATTCGTTCATTTTTTATTGATTTTTTCATCGGACAAAATTAAAAAAATTAATTATCAATTAAAATTTTTTTTATGCACAAAAACTTTAAAAACCCGTACTTTTGCATAAAAATATTTCGCTTAAAAAATCATGCAACAAACAAGTCTGAAAAACCAATTAAAAACGCTTACAACACCGATTTTCATAGAAATAGCCCTTATAATGCTGCTCGGTGCCATTGATACTGTAATGCTTAGCAAACTTCCCGAAAACAGCGACGATGCCGTTGCTGCCGTTGGTCTTGACAATCAGTTAATTAACCTCGTCTTTTTGATTTATCAGTTTATCTCGATGGGTGCGGCAATAGTTTGTGCGCAATATATCGGTGCGGGACTAAAAAAACGCTTGGTTCAAGTTGTAGGTATTGCCGTGATTATCAACTTTTTATTGGGATTGACAATTAGCGGAATCCTCTATTTTAATGCTGAGAGTTTTTTAAGGCTGATGGGACTAAGAGATGAATTAATGCCTGAGGGGTTAATTTATTTAAAGATAACGGGTTCGCTATCGTTTTTTCAAGCTGTTTCGTTAGCATTTTCGGCTTCGCTCCGAAGTGCTGATTTGGCAAAATATCCGATGAGAATTACGGTAATTGTCAATATTTTGAATATTTTAGGAAACTATACTTTAATTTTCGGACATTTCGGAATGCCGGCTTTAGGTGTTGAAGGTGCGGCAATTTCAACGGCTGCAAGTCGTTTTATATCAATGATTTTGCTAATGATAGTTCACACAAAAAAACATATCAAAAGTTTTCCGAAAGAGTATTTTATGCCTTTCCCGTGGCAGGAGCTGAAAAAAATCTTGAAAATCGGGATTCCGGCAGCAGGAGAGGAGTTAAGTTATTGTTCAAGTCAAGTTGTCATAACATATTTTATTAATAAGCTTGGAAATGAGGCACTTGCAACGCGTACTTTTTGTGCTAATGCGATAATGTTTGTTAACTTATTCTGTGTCAGCATAGTTCAAGGCGGAGACATTTTGGTCGGACATTTAATCGGACAAGATAAGAATGTTGCTGCTTACAAAATGGGCAATTATATATTCAAACGTGCCTTATTGATAACTATGATTGTCAGTCTTTCGCTTGCATTATCCGGTAAATATATTTTGAGCTTTTTAACTAATAATCAAGATATTATACGAGTCGGAACAATTATATTTTTCATTGACGTAATACTTTCGATAGGCAGAGTTGCAAATATTTTTGCGGTTGGAACATTAAGAAGTACCGGCGATGCTATTTTTCCCGTTACGATAGGTATTTTGTTTCAGTGGATTGTAGCGGTCGGCGTAAGTTACGTTTTGGGCATTCCGCTCGGATTCGGTTTAATCGGAATGTGGTGCGGTTTTACGTTGGACGAAAATCTAAGAGGAATAATCCTCGTAAAACGTTGGCATTCAAAAAAATGGCAAGGTAAAAATTTAGTATAAAAAATAAAGTAGAGACGCTAAAAAAATGTAACGTCTCTACTTTAAATTGCAATTATTTGTTTTTCGTTTTGTCCTTGATTTTTGATTTTAGACGTATAATTTCTTGCGTGTGTTTTTCAATTCGGGCGATAATATTAGCATCGGAATCCAAATCATTTTCGAGCTTGAAAAATTCTACGCAAACGTTCAATTCCTTGAGCTTTTCGCCTAATTTTTCGGCAAATAATTCCATTTTTTCTGCCGATACGGAGTTGTCAGTCGTTATCGCTATTAATTGTTCTACTGCCCTTGTAATCGCTTTGTTTTTCTCCTGAAGGTCGATACAATTTTCTGAAATTTCAGCGGCTTTTTCTGCGTTTGTTTTTATGCGCGGCGAAATACTGCTGACAAGTGATGTAGACTGTTCGGTAATTTCAAAAGTCTCTGAAGTTGCGGCGTTAATCTCTTTTGATGCCGTGATACATTGTTCGGCAAGTTTTCTGATTTCTGCAGCAACAACTGCAAAACCTTTTCCGTGTTCGCCCGCTCTTGCAGCCTCTACGGCAGCGTTAATTGCAAGCAAATCCGTTTTTTGAAGTAATCTCGTCGATAATACTCGTTTTTTCCAAAACTGTTCTCATACAATCAAGAGCATTGTTTGCAGAGTCGGCAACCGACAAAATATCTTCGGCTATTTGTTTTGAAATATCAGAGGCTTGAACCGCCATCTTGGCATTATCCGAAACCGTTTTAGAAATATTATCAATGCTGACGGAAATCTCTTCGATAGTTGCTGACTGCGACTGCGCTCCCGAGGCCACTTTCAAAATCGTATCCGTAAGCGAAACATTCTCGCTTGCAATCACTTTGGAATATTCTCTAATCGAACTTACCGCTTCATAAAGTTTGTCTTTCATCTTTTTTAAATTCTCTGACAAAAGCCATAACTCCCGAGTCTCTTCCATTCTTTGCGTTAAAACGGCTCCGATATTTCCGTTTGCATATTCGGCTGTAAATCTATTAACATCGTTCAACGGCCTTTCTATCAAGCGTTTAATCTGAACTCGTGTTATAAAAACCAAAACCAAAGGTATCAAAATCATTGCAAGAATTATTACAATCAAGAGCATATAATAATTGTAATAAAACTGATAATTGTAAAGCGACATCGACAATGCCATATCTTTAGCACCCGGAATTTTAATGTACCGCATAATCATATCCCTGCCTTTAAACGACTTGAAATGCCACGTGCTTACTGATTTGTCGTTAGCTTCCATGCGTTCCAATTTGTCAAGTTCACCGTCAAAAAGACCGTCAATATTTTCAAAACCTATTTTTTTTAATGCGGGAAGTGAAAGTGTTTTGTTTCCGAAAATAAAAAATCCCCTTACTCTTTTCTCGTTTTCCAAAATAGTACAATAACCTTGACCGTTGATTTTAAATTTCTCTAACTCTCTGTCAAGCACCTCAATAGGAAAATATGCCGTAAAAATAGCTTTCAGAGAATCTTCTTGATTTTTAATCGGAATCGAAACGCTATACAAAGTATCCTTTTCATTAAATTCCGAGGGAAATGCGTTTCCGTAAGATGCAGAATATTTTTTTTGCGTGATTTGTTGGAAAAATTTCGTGTTCATTAAATCAATCGTATCTTTCCCCGAAAAAGTATTGTATGAGGTACCGTCAGGAAAGGTTACTCGAAAAAATCCCCATTTGTTAGAATGATTTTTCGTAAATTTGCCGATTAGATCCATGGACTTTTCGATATTGTTGAAGTCAAAAATATGTTTTATAACATTCAAATCGTCAATGTACCTTGAATATGTCAGACCGATATTTGTGGCGTGCATCCTTATATTACCTTCAACAGAGGAGATAAAATCTCTGTTGATTTTCGTAAATATAATCCACGAAACGACTCCGATAGTTAGCATTACAACAAAAATAACTCCCGGTATCACCGATCTTAAGAGTCTTCTGCTGATTGTAGGTTTTTCCGAAGTCTTTACAAAAAGTTGTTTAATTTTTCCGGCTAAATTCATTATTTGTGATATTTTTGTTTTATATAGTTCATCATCAAAAACTGGGCAAATATAATTTTTTTTTATAAAAAAAAATCTATTTCTGAGATATTTTCTTAAAAAAATGTAGTGCCACAGTTATTGCGATTGCCGCAGATAACGCATCGGAGAGTGGTTGCGAGATTTCAACGCCTTTAAGACCTAAAAATTCAGGCAAAATAAGAATCAGCGGAATAAAAACCACGCCTTGCCGCATAACGGAAGTCAAGGAGGCTAAAAATTTTTCACCCGTTACTTGAAGCAACATATTAGTTAGGATTATAACGGAATTAAACGGCAGCGACAATCCGTAAAACCAAAATGTTTCTTTCCCGATTTCAATAACTTTGGGCGAGTCAGCGCGGAAAAATTCCATAATCCTCTGGGCCTGAAAAATGCAGAACAATCCGCCTAAAAACAAAATCGTCAAACAAACCGTCAGCGAAAATTTATAAGCCTTTTTTACTCTTGAATAATTTTTTGCGCCGTACGCAAATCCCACAACGGGCTGATAACCTTGTCCGAACCCGCCTACTAATGAGGTAATTAAGAAACTAACCCTTCCAACGATACTCATTGCAGCAACAGCCGCATCGCCATAGACCGCACCCGCACGGTTGAGCAAAACGGTTGCAACAGCGGAGCATCCTTGACGAAAAAGCGAGGGCAATCCTGTTGAAAGTATCAACAAATAAACGCCTTTGTTTTTTGATAAAAATTTCAACGAAAGTTTTATCATCGACTTTTTGCTTTTAAGAGCGATAAGCATTGTTAAAAAACTGATACACTGACAAATAACTGTTGAAATGGCAGCTCCTGAAATTCCTAAATCAAGATGATAAATAAAAAACGGATCAAGTCCGATGTTAATAATTGCGCCAGAGGCAACACCCGCCATTGCAAAGACAGCCCGTCCTTGCGCCCTTAAAAGATTGTTGAAAACGAAACTCAAACACGCAAACGGCGTTCCTAAAAATATGATTTTGGAATAGTCCTGAGCGTAAGGCAGAATTGTCGGCGTTGAACCGAAATATTTCAAAATTCTTTGGTTCAGCCAAATACCCAAAACCGCCAAAACAAGACTTATTAAAATAGAAAGTAGGGTAGAGGAAGAGGCAATAATTAAGGCTTTGAAATTGTGTTTTCTGCCCAAAAATCTTGAAATATTGCTACTTGCACCCATTCCGATCCAAAAACCGACTGCTTGAATCATAGCCGTCAGGGGCAGACAAATACCCGTAGCGGCAATAGCTGAATCTCCGAGTTGCGATACAAACCATGCGTCTGCGGCGTTATAAACTGCCGAAGTCATCATCGAAAGCATTGTTGGGGCTGCTAATTTTGGAATCAAACGCTGGAGAGGCATTTGAGTCATCATCACATATTGTTCGTCGTCGGTCTTCATGGCGGCAAAATTAGAAAAAAAGTTTTATTGTTTCATTTTTTTGTTTTAATTTTACGCCCAAAAATTTTAGTTAAAAACAATGGATTTGAAAGAGAGAGTTGAAAAATCCGTAAAATTAAGAAGCGAAGGAAAAAATTGTGCTCAATGCGTATTTGCTTCATTTTCTGATATTTACGGTATCAACGAAGAAACGGCTTTAACATTAACTGCATCATTGGGCAGCGGAATTGCGGGCATGAGAGAGGCTTGCGGAGCTGTTTTAGGAATGTCACTTTTGGCGGGATTGGACAAAAACGGCAGCAAAACCGAAAGCGTTAAACTTACAAAATCTTTAGCGCAAAAGTACATAGATATTTACGGGTCGATAGTTTGTGGAGAAATTTTGGGATTCCGTCCCTTTAGAGAAGAAGTTTCTGAGCAACAAAGACTTAACTGCAAAAATAATTCCTGTACTGTAAAAATAGAAGATGCAGCGAAAATTTATGCAGAATACTTAAAAGCAAAAGAATAATTTACTAATTTTAAAATTTTAATAAAAACATGAAAAAACTTTTCTTAATGATTGCTGCTCTGATAGTTGCAGCAAGTGGTGCATTTGCACAGGATTTTACCGTTAGCGCAAGAGTAGGTATGAACGTTGCGAAAATCGGTGGTGATGTAGAAGATTTAGAAGCGAAAATCGGTTTGAAACTCGGTATTGCCGGCTGTTTCCCTCTCGTTGATAATTTTTACCTTGAAACAGGAGCTTTTTATTCACCCAAAGGTGCTAAAAAAAGTAGTTCATCAGAAATCGATGTTTTAGGTGTTAAAACAAAATACAATACAGAATACACCATGAAACTCAATTATTTGGAGATTCCTATTAATGCAGTTTATAAATACGAAATCAATAGCAATATGTCTGTACGCGGACATGTAGGACCTTATTTCGGTTTCGGTCTTTTCGGAAGAGAAAAATTGGAAATCAACGGAAGTGTTGACGGCAAGATAAAAGATATCGACGGAGAAGAAAGTGAAACCGGTTACAAATCTAAAGCTTTCAGCAGCAAAGAAGAAGATTGCAATTTCAAACGTTTTGATGCCGGAATAAATTTTGGCGGTGGCATGGAATTCGGTCCTTGCTATTTAGGCATTCAATACGGTGTAGGATTATCTAACTTCAATTCTAAGAATAGCAAAGATTACAAAATGCGTAACGGCGTATTTTCAGTTGATTTCGGTTTCAACTTTTAGAGAAAATAATTAATAACATACTATAAAAAAAACGGAATTGAATTTTTTTTTCAGTTCCGTTTTTTTTATTTTAACTTTTCACTATTTGCGTAAAATCAGACCAATTTTCTACCCTAAAAGCCCGTATATCTCGTACAGATTTTTTAAACCATTGTAATTCTTTTAAGGCATATATTGCAGAAAACACGGCCGCCATATCGTCATTTTCTGTTAAATAGACACTACCTTGTGCATTATAAAAACCATATACTCTAAGAGCCGTTTTTATTTCATAATAAGCATTATTATACGGTTCTCCGTAATTGGTTTTCAAAGCATTAACATCCATATCAAAAGCTATCGCAAACATAGTTATAATGCCATAAAATAACGACTTTGTCCGAAAAAAATTCTACCGAGTTTGTCCTTTATTGAAATTACTAATCCGATAAAAGGATTATGCTCAACATCAATTACTACACCTTCAACCCATTCGCTTAAGGCTGTAAGCTGCGGACTTACCTTCATTTTATCACCGACTTTTGGTTCCATACTTTTATTTTTTTAGTTTAACACTGCAAATATACAAAAAAAAAATACATAATTGCTCATTTTTTGCAAACTTTTCATTTTTAACTTTTTTTTGCTGATGTTTTTTTTAAACTCTTGAACTTTTTTTTTGTCAAAGTAGTAAAAATTACTTAATTTTAAATTAGATAATAGTATGAAAAAGAGTTTATTATTCTTATCGTTAGCGGCATTTTTAAGTCTTGGCGTACTCGATGCTCAAGCACAATGTCAAAATCAAGGAAAAGGCAAAAGCGAATGTTGTCAAATGTCCAAATTCCCGGGACTTTCGGATGAACAAAAAAATAAAATCAAAGCGATTAAAATTGAGGAAGACAAGCAATTGCTGCCAATTGAAAACCAAATCAAAGAAAAAAAGGCTCATCTTAATACATTAAGAACAGCCGCAAAAGCAAACATGAGCGAAATAAATTCTACGGTTGAAGAAATCGGAAAACTTAAAACCGAGGTTGAAAAAATTCGTGAGGCTAACATTCAGGAAATCAGGAAAGTACTCAATGATGAACAAAGGTTGATGTTTGACAAACAAGAACATCACGGCAAAGGCGGTCACGGTTTTCACGGCGGACATCATCACGGTGATGCTCATCAAGGAGACGGAAACAAAGGTCATTGCGGTGACAAATCTCAGAAAAAATAATTAATGGTTAATAAATAAGTTGTTGAAAAATGAATGAAATCCGTTGATAATTTTCATTATTAACGGATTTCTTCTTTTATAACAGATTAATAATCAAAACGATAAACAACCAAACAAAAAAAAATAGAAAAAAAATAAATTCTTTTGGTTTTGTAATAAAATATTTTTTAAATTAGCACCGTACTTAAAACTAATGTTTTTTTACTTATAACTCACATATTATCAATTATTTATACAATTAAAGTTAAACTAAAAAACGATAAATGGTTATGGCAGCAGATGCACAAATCATCGAAAGAGCCAAGGAATGGCTCTCCGACAAGTTTGATCAAGAAACTAAGAATCAGGTAAAAAACCTCTTAGAAAACAACGAAAAGGAGCTTGTTGAATGTTTTTATAAAAACTTGGAATTCGGAACGGGCGGTATGCGCGGCATTATGGGCGTAGGAACTAACAGAATGAACGTTTATACTGTCGGCATGGCCACACAGGGTCTTGCAAATTATCTTAACAAAACATTTCAAGGACAGGAAATAAAAGTTGCAATAGCTCACGATAGCAGAAACAACAGTGCATTATTTGCCAAAACCTGCGCAGATATTTTCTCTGCTAACGGCATCAAAGCTTACTTGTTTAATTCGCTCAGACCTGTTCCCGAACTTTCTTTTGCAGTACGTCAGTTAGGTTGCAAAAGCGGTGTCATGATTACAGCCTCTCACAATCCTAAAGAATACAACGGTTACAAAGCATACTGGGAAGACGGTGCACAAGTAGTTGCTCCTCACGATAAAAACATAGTTGATGAAGCCTCAAAAGTGAAAGTCTCTGACGTAAAATTCAATGGCAATCCCTCTTTAATCGAAACTTTAGATGAAGAGTTCGACAAGATTTATTTAGAGCGTATTAAAGGTTTAACTCTCTCTCAAGAGGACATCAACAAACACAAAGATATAAAAATCGTTTATACTCCGATTCACGGTTCTGGCGTAAGATTGGTACCGGAAATTCTCAAAATGAAAGGTTTTGAAAACATTTCAGTCGTTCAGGAGCAATGCAATCCCGACGGAAATTTCCCGACCGTTATCTCTCCGAACCCCGAAAACGCTGAGGCTTTGACACTTGCTATAAAACTCGCTAAAGAAAAAGGCGCAGATTTAGTTATGGCAACAGACCCGGATGCCGACCGTGTAGGAATTGCTGTCAGAAACAATAATAACGAATTTGTTTTGATGAACGGTAACCAAACAGCCGCTATCTTAACTTATTATCTTTTAACGAAATGGAAAGAAAACGGTAAACTTGACGGTAATCAGTACATCGTTAAAACTATCGTTACGACCGAACTTTTGAAAGCAATGGCTGATAAATTCAGCGTAAAATGTTACGATGTTTTGACCGGTTTCAAATTTATCGCTGACGTTATCCGCAACAATGAAGGCAAAACGACCTTTATCGGCGGCGGAGAAGAAAGTTACGGCTACCTTGCAGGCGAATTTGTAAGAGACAAAGACGCTGTTAATGCTTGTTCACTCATCGCTGAGGCTGCTGCTTGGGCTGCTGAAAAAGGCAAAACGATGTATCAACTTTTGCTTGATATTTACTCTCAATACGGCTATTACAGAGAATCTTTGGTAAACGTTGTAAAAGAAGGCAAATCGGGTGCTGAAGAGATTCAGAAGATGATGGACGATTATCGCAACGACCCGCCCGCTGTTATCAACGACAGCAACGTTGTTATGATAAAAGATTATCTGACGCAAAAAGCCTCTAACATTCTCGACGGTACGGACGAAAACATTGACTTGCCTAAGAGCAATGTACTTCAATTCTTCCTCGAAGACGGCACAAAAATATCTGTAAGACCTTCAGGCACAGAACCGAAAATCAAATTCTATTTCGGCGTAAAAGAAGGCGTAAAAGATATTTCAAAACTTGATGCAACCGAAAAAGCCGCTTTGGACAAGATTGAAACCATTAAAAAAGCTATGCACCTTGCATAAATAATACTTTTTCTTCCCTTTTGAAAAGGGAAGCGTAAAACCAATTCTAAAAACGCGCTTCGCTTTCTTTGGAGCGCGTTTTTTTTATTATCATATTACAACTAAGGCAAAACATGAAGAAAACAATTTTACTGACTTTTATCTTAACGCTTGTTTCAAATCTTATGGCGCAAAACTCTGAGTTTAAAGATTTTGAAACCCAAAAACTTTTGGAAGAAATCAAAACTACGGCTTCTAACGGCAAAA
This sequence comes from Bacteroidales bacterium, assembly GCA_017412115.1. Lineage (GTDB taxonomy): Bacteria > Bacteroidota > Bacteroidia > Bacteroidales > UBA3824 > UBA3824. The sequence goes on from JAFPYR010000065.1 coordinate 34,215, forward strand.
CGATATTCGGCGTAGCAAACGGCGTTTCAATGAATTTTGACAATCCGCTTTCCCCAAAAACAATCATCGGCGACTGTAAGCAAATCACCGGCAAAAATCCTAAATTCATAGAAAACGATTTTTTGTTTTCTTCGCAAACAGAATTTTGGCAACAGGAAATTTCTGCAACTAAGGAGTTTCATAAAAACGGCGGCATTGTCGGTTATTGTTGGCATTTAGAAGGCAGAAAATCAAAGAGTTTCAGAACTAATTCCCTTGATTCATTAACGGTAAAAAATATTATTTCAAAAACCGAAAACGAAGATAAAAAATGGTTTTTATCACTAATTGACACGCTACTTACTCCAACTTTTAAGGATTTGGGATTTCCTATTTTGTTCAGACCGTTTCACGAGATGAACGGCGGTTGGTTTTGGTGGGGAAAAACTTCAATAAAACCCTCGGAATACGTTGAGTTATACCGACTTATTGTTGAAAGATTAAGAGAAAACGGTGTTAAAAACCTCCTATATGTTTTTGCGCCGGACACTTATTGGCAAGAGGAATATTATCCGGGCGATGATTATGTTGATATTATCGGCGTTGATGCCTACGAGCCGGGGTGCTCGCCTTATCACGGCAAAAAAACATTTGAAAGGGAATTAAAAAAAATGTTGCAATTCGCTCAAAACCATTCAAAAGCAGCAGCTATTTCCGAAACGGGTTTAAGGGAGATTGACGGAGTTTACAATTATCCGGAAAAAATTCCCGATTTTTGGACGAAATACGTTTTGAAAGCCTTGAACCGAAATCCCGGAGTTTCATACGTAATGGCTTGGTACAATGCGGATTGGAAACATGACGGGAAAGGTCCGGCTTATATTCCGCACAAAGATTTTCCAAAACTTTTTCACGAAAAAGGCGAAAAGGCTGTTCAAGATTTCAAAGAATTTTCCAAAAACAAAAGAATGATTTTCTTAGAATAAAAAAAGCGGATTTTTTATATCCGCTTTTTATTTAATTTTTATGTTTTTAAGTCCTGAATCCGAAATCATATCCGTAAACTCTCTGTAAGTTTTTATGATTTTTTCGTTTTCCGACGGTGTCTGGGACGGCGTTTTGAAAATTTTGTACATCTGATTGAAAACCGTAAACCTCAAACTCGATAACAAAGATTTTTCAATCCAATAATCACATTCAACGCCTTTTAATTTGGAATTTAAACGCTTTAGTTTCAAATACATAGGCAAACCGTCCGAAGTATCATGCCAAATATCGGAAAAAATATAATCAAAATGTTTTTCCTTTTCCAAAAGCCGTTCCTGATATTCAAAAGCATCATCATTGATGATTGTAATCTTCTGCTTTTCAGTAAATTGCGGCAAAATTTCATCTGAAAAAAGTTTTATAATGTTTTCGTCCTTTTCGACTATCGTAACACTTTCCACACTCTTTTTTTCAGAGGCCATAAACGCAAAATATCCTAAGCCTAAACCAAGCGTTAAAACCTTGCCATGGGCATTTTCCAAAGGTTGAAGCATCGTCATAATTTCGTTAGGCTTTACTGCCATCCATTCTCTACCATCCTGCATAACAGCGGGAAAAGTAAATTTCTCTCTAAAAAATCCTATTTGAGGATATTCACGAAAATCAGAGGTTAAAACGGGTTCGTCAAAAACAAAAGCCTCGCATGGAGTATAATTCAAATATGTGAACTCCCAATTTTTAAAAGTTTTTTTAGGAAACTTAATGGTTTTCAGATACTTATCCGATGCAAAATCCTTAACGTTAAGTTCTCTGACTGAAGGAGAGAAATAATCGTTAAAAAACTCTTTATGTGCCTGATTATCATAAATTTCCAAACCGCACGCCGAGGCTAAAAGCATAGCGTATGCAAGCGAGGGCTGCATTTGATATTCTTCAACGATTTGATTCAACATTTCAGGAGTTATAAACCTTTCGTTTCTGTTGATAAAATCGGCGACAACCTCAAAAGCAGCTCCGTTGTTTTGAAATCTAACATTCAGATTTTCAAGACGTTTGCTGTCAAATTCATTAAGAGAAATTTTCATATAACACCAAAATGTTTTAAAGCATTAAAAATACCGTCATTATCGACAGTTGTAGTTACAAAATCAGAAACTGCTTTGACGTTTTCGTTAGCGTTTCCCATCGCAACACCTATGCCGGCTGTTTTTATAATCGGAATATCGTTGCCGCCGTCGCCAAAAGACATTGTTTGAGATAGGTCGATGTTAAAATATTCCGCCATTTTGATAAGTGCTTTTCCCTTGTCGGCATTTTTGTCGGTAATATCCGTAAAATCATCACACCAACGCCCTGAATTACAATGCGTTACTTTGTTCATCAACATTTCTTCCTCCTTAGGTGAAAGAAACATCGTAATTTGAAAAACATCATCTTTCAAAACCTCTTCAACATCCTTTCTGTTCAAATCTATTCTAATTCTTAAACCGCCGTAAAAAACGGTTTTAACGATTTCCTTATAATTATAAATACCAAAATCATGTTTTCCCATAACGATTGTCGGAAAAGAAAACTCCTTGGCATAATTCATAAGTATTTGAGTATCAGCTCTTGAAATCGGATTGGAATGAATTTCTTTGTCACCGTGATTGATGTATGCGCCGTTGTTTGTGATATAACCGTCGATGAAATTTTCAATATCTTCAAGACCGTTGATAAAGGCTCTGGGACGACCCGTTGAAATAAAAACTTTGACGCCTAAAGCTTTGGCTTGTTTTATGGCTTGAACCGTTGAGGCGGGAATTTTATGACTTTCAAAACTTACTAAAGTCCCGTCTATGTCAAAAAATAATGCTTTAATCATCTCGAAAACGTTTTTAGGCTGCAAAGTTAAAGATTATATTAATAACAAAAAAAATGGTAACGAAAAAATTATCAAAAAAAATTTTCTCAATAACAAAAAATAACTAAATTTGGCTTGGAAAACTTAACTAATCATACTAGAAGTAATTAAAATGAAAGATTTATCACTTGACATTTCAAAAGCATTCGGTTTTGTATCGAAAGACGATTACAAAGCATTGCAGGACAAAGCGTTAGAAAAAAATGCTGCCCTTTATGACAAAACACTTCCCGGCAACGATTTCTTAGGCTGGGTTGATGTTAAAAACATTATTTCAGAAGACGAACTTTCTCAAATCGAAAAGAAAGCCGCTGAACTTAGAGAAAAAATCGAAGTTCTCGTTGTTATCGGTATCGGCGGAAGTTACTTAGGTGCAAAAGCTGTTATTGAGGCTTTGAGTAATTCATTCGCGCAGATGAACTATAAGAAAGGCAATCCGTTAGTTCTTTTTGCGGGTCAGAATATCGGAGAGGATTACATCAGCGAATTAATGGAAGTTATCGCTGACAAATCTTATGCACTTTGCGTGATTTCAAAATCAGGTACAACAACAGAGCCGGCTATCGCATTCCGTTTGTTGAAAGCTAAAATTGAAGAAAAATACGGCAAAAAAGAAGCCGCTGAGAGAATTGTTGCAATCACGGATAAATCTCGTGGTGCGCTCAGAACTCTCGCTAATTCAGAAGGTTACAAAACATTCGTTATCGGCGATACAGTTGGCGGAAGATTCTCAGTTCTTACTCCCGTAGGACTTTTCCCGATTGCTGTTGCAGGTTTTGATATTCGCCAATTATTACAAGGCGCATACAGAGTTGAAGAATTAACTCAGAAAGGCAAATCTTTTGACGAAAACGTTGCCGCTCATTACGCTGTTGTTCGCAACTTGTTGTACAACAAGAAATTCTCAACCGAAATTTTGGTTAATTTCCATCCGAAACTTCACTATTTTTCAGAATGGTGGAAACAACTTTACGGCGAGTCAGAAGGTAAAGACGGCAAAGGTATTTTCCCCGCTTCAGTTGATTTTACATCAGACCTTCACTCTATGGGACAATACATTCAAGAGGGCGTAAGACTTATGTACGAAACCGTTTTGTCAGTAGCAGAACCCGATAGAAAAGTTGAAATTCCCTCTGATAGTCAGAACCTTGACCAACTCAACTTCTTGGCCGGAAAACGTGTTGATTTCGTTAATAAACAGGCTGAACTCGGAACTCAACTCGCTCACTTAGACGGTGGCGTTCCGCAAATCAGAATCGAAATTCCTAAACTCAACGAATACTATCTCGGTGAATTGATTTATTTCTTTGAAAAAGCTTGCGGTATCAGCGGCTACATTTTAGACGTTAATCCGTTCAATCAACCGGGCGTTGAGGCTTACAAGAAAAATATGTTTGCATTACTCGATAAACCCGGATACGAAGAGGCTTCAAAGGCTATTCGTCAGAGATTGTCATAAAAATTTTAATCATAAAAAAATCCTCCGTAGGCAAATGCTTACGGAGAATTTTTTTTATAAGCTTTTTTTTTAAAAATTTCTTAATCCTTTTTCTGTGGTTTTATGCGCCTTAAAATCTCACCGATTATCATAACAGCGGAAGTTGATAAGACGATAAAAATCCAGTCTTTTAATTGTAAATGGCAGACACTAAACATTTTACTACCGATTTCTACAATTAATATCTGTCCGAAAAATATCACCGCTGCAACAAGTAAAAATCCTTTACAGTTTTTAATATTGTGGAATGCTGATTTTCCGGTCATAAAAGCTTTGGCGTTGAACATATTCCAAAACTGCAACATCACAAAAAACGTAAAAAACAAACTCAATTCGTATTCGCTCAAACCGTCATAAAGACCGTAACTTTTTAGAAATAAATCTGTAAATTGCGTTATATCAGAATGTTGCATCATAAGCAAAAGGCCTAACAACAAAGCCGTAAACATGCCTCCGACTCCAAGAATATGTCTGAACATTCCTTTTGAAATTATTGAATCTCTAACATTTCGCGGTTTTTCAGACATGACGGCATAACTCGGCGGCAGTGATGCCAAGGCAATAGCCGCAAATGTATCCATTATCAAATTCACCCAAAGCATTTGAGTTACGGTTAAAGGTGATTCCGTACCCGTAAATGCTCCGATTAAAACTATCAAACAAGCCACAACGTTAATCGTCATCTGAAACATTATAAACCGCTGAATGTTTTTATAAAGCGAACGACCCCACATTACGGCATTTGTAATCGTGCCGAATGAATTGTTTTGAATCGTCATGTCAGAGGCCTCTTTTGCCACAGCCGTGCCGTCGCCCATCGAAAGTCCTACGTCAGCAGCGTTCAAGGCCGGAGCATCGTTTGTACCGTCGCCCGTTACGGCTACCACTAAATCTTTAGCTTTCAATAATTTAACAAAACGCTCTTTGTCAGAAGGTCTTGCCCGTGCAATGATTTTTATGTCCTGAACCCTTGTTGAAAGTTCTTCGTCTGACAGTGAGGCAAAATCCGTTCCCGTAATGATATTTTTTTCGGAGTCATCCTTTGAAAAAAGTCCGATTTGACGTCCGATTTCTTTAGCGGTTGCAGTTGTGTCGCCCGTAACAATTTTTACCTGAATACCGGCATTTTGACATTCTTTAACAGCGGAGGGAACTTCGTCGCGGATAGGATCCGTTATACCGAAAATGCCTATAAAATTCAAAGATTTTAACGCAAGTTTTCCGTTTTCAAAAACTTTTTCCCCACTTTGAATTTTTTTGTATGCTAACGCCAATGTACGCATCGCACAGTTCTGATAATCAAGAAGTTGCGAAGAAAAACGCTGCTTGTCAGAATCCGTTAAATCACATAGGGATAAGACAATTTCGGGCGCACCTTTTACATAAAGCATTTCATTTGCTGTCAAAGTCGCCATATATTTGTTTTCAGTTGAAAAAGGTAAACGATCAAGAATCTGAACTTCTTCCCTTAACTTTTGATAATCAACATTTTGCTGATTCAGCCATAACAAAATCGCCCCCTCGGTAGGATTACCGATTGCTTTGATTTTCGTTTTGTCAGAAAAATCCAAATTTGCAGTAGAATTAAGCGCAATAGCTTGATTTATAATATTTTGGTTTGTTTCCAAAAATTCCGTTTTTGAAACCTGCATTTGATTTTTCGTGAGCGTTCCCGTTTTGTCGGTACAAATTACGGAAGTCGCACCCATAGTCTCACAAGAATGCATCGTTCGCGGTAATGTGTTTTCACTCATCAACTTACGCATACTAAAGGCAAGTGAAAGTGTTACTGACATCGGCAAACCTTCAGGCACGGCAACCACGATAAGAGTTACGGCAATCATCACCGTCTGAAGTAAATAACTTATAAAATCCAGCAAACCTTCTGAGGTTGAGAGATTTACGTCAGTGCCTATAAAATACATCAACAATCTGCCCACAATAACAAGTCCTGCAATAATATTACTTGCCGTTGTAATCAAACTTGCTAAACGGTCAAGTTTTTCTGACAAAGGCGTTTTGCCGCCTTCGTCCACTTGAGAGGCTTGAAAAACTTTTCCCGCCTCAGTTTTGTCACCAACGCAAACAACTCTCGCCGTACAATATCCTTCCGTAACGGTTGTACCTTTCATGATTTTGTCAGAAGGATATGTCGCTTCTTTGTCAAAAAACTTTGGATCGGTATTTTTGGCAGTTTGCAATTCGCCGGTCAAGGAAGACTCATTAACAATAAGATTCAAGGACTCAAGCAGCTGACAATCAGCAGGTATTTCTTCGCCTTGTTCCAAAAGAACTATATCGCCGACCACAACCTCTTTTCGAGGAATTTGACACGTATTATTATCTCTGATAACTTTTACGGGGGTGTCATCATTAACCTCATTCAAGGATTGAAATGTTTTTTCGTTGTTTTTCTCCAAAAAATATGCAACTCCGGTTGCCAAAAGCAGCGCAACGATAATTCCTATCGGTTCCAAAAACACGTTGAAATCAGCATTTTGCCACTCAAATTCATAAATCGAAATACCGATTGAAAGCACAAATGCCGTTATCAGAATTTTAAAAAGCGGATCTTCAAAACCTCCGAAAAATCCGATTATCAAAATCAAAAACCATGACAACAAAACCACTGCCGGCATTACAAAAATCATTTGCCCCATCGAGGACAAAAGACAAAATGCAGCAACCAATGATATTATCGTCAAAATACCCGTACTTATTGAAATATAGTGTTTTAAGACGGTTTTTAGTTTTTGCCAAAATGTAATTTTTTCAGGCGGTGTCAGAATATTAACACCATATTTTTTACGATTTTCGATTACTTCCAAAGAAGTTAATCCCGAATAATGATGAGTTGTTTGAGACATTTTTTTGTATTTTTTTCAATGACAAAATTATAAAAAAAACACCAAAAAGAAAAAGGGCGGAAAAATTTACCGCCCCTAAAAATTGTTAATAATGCTAATAATGTGTTATCACCCTAAATATCATTGTTTCAGGTTTTTTATCAACGTTGAAATCAGAGTTCGTAACATAAAACGTTATCACCCCCGGAGCATATTCATAATCAATCACGGTTGTGTAAAAATAACTTTGATTTTCCTCCGTTTCCACGTTATAAGCGTTTGTAGCCGGCAATTGACGCTGATAAGTTATATCGTCTTCAATCAAAAGATAGGCATTAACAATGCCGATATCACACATGGTTTCCGTTAATTCAGGATAATCAAATTCACATTTGAAGTACTTAGAACCGTTTAATTCAGCCACTTTCCAATCCTTCTGGATTACCTCAAACTCATCCTTGCGGTAAAAAACTACACCGTCTTCTCCGTCTCTTCCGGCCGGACCCATAGGTCCCATGGGACCAGGATCTCCTTCGCACGAGGGTAACGCAAAAAACGAAACCACCGTCATTAGAATTAAGAACAATCTCTTCATAGTCTTTAAAGTTTAATTATGTTTTTAAATAAATGTTTGTTTTCCATGATCTTATCCTGTGAACCGAGTACACAAACAGCACCTGTTTTTATCAGAAATCTTAAATCCTTTGCAAAGCCTCTGATGTCCTCAACCGTGCAATTCAAAATTTCGTTTCTCTCTTTTTGAACCTCGTCAAATGTGATACCCGTCAGATAACGCCTTACCGCTATGCCGCCTTCTTGTTTTACCGTCAGCGGACGGTCTTCGCCCGAAAGCGTTCCGATAATGTATTTCAAAATTGCATCATCGTCAGCGGAAAAGTTTTCACAATAATCAGCGGCTTTGGAATAAACATCCAATGTCCTTTCAAGATTTGGATCACGGTACGAGGCAAAACACCAATAACCGTCATCAGAGGTCGAAAACCAACTACCGTAAGCCCCGCCTTGAACCCTGACATTGTTTTGAAGATAATCCGATGAAAGTATTTTCCTCAAAACTATGCTCTGTCCTTTGTACTGAAAATCAGGCGTTAACATATCTCCGGCTCTAAAAACATACTGAACCTTAGACTGAGAGATAAACGCCTCGTTTTTGATTTCGGGTTTTATGCCCCAAGTTTTTTCCTGAAGTTTTTCGTCTTGTAACTTCGCAGCAAAATCTATGCAATTTTTTTCAAATTCAGGATAATCCTCTGCCCCGCAAGTTACAGTAACAGTCATATTAGAACTCCTGAAAATCAAATCTTTAACCTCTTTTAATTTAACGATAATTTTATCGGATAAAGCCTCAAAATTTTCGTCCAAATTCTTGACAAAGAAGTAATGGTCAAAACCTTCCAAATACTCGTCAATCAGAGCATCAATTGTAAAATACGACTCCACTCTGTCCCTTACCGCAGAATACGGGTCGGAATCAAGACTGTTTTTCATCTGACAATAAACCCTTGAGATAAGCTCCTTTAAACGGGGTTTATCATCAATAATAGGATGAATAACAAGCTGCTCCAAGAGGTCGAAAACCTCGGAAGTATTTTTGGTTAAATACTTCGAAAGAATCTTAAATTCAGGAACTGCAATTCGCTTATTATCAACTACTTTGCAATAAGTTGCTGTTTGCGTTGAAAAATTTCCCGTGTATTTTTTCTGCAAATTATCAAACTCCTCAAAACCGTATTTTTCGCTTGAAAGATAATCCAAAACATCAGCCAAAAGAGCCGCATACGGCAAAAGTTCAAAATCAAGAACCTTTAGAGAAAATTTGAAAGTCGTATAAACGATTTCGTTAGTAAAAGCCTCATATCTTATTGTTTTAAAACCGTTTAAGTCCTTGACTTTTACTTGATAATCTTTTTCTTTGATCTCCAAATCCGATTTTTCAAGATGCGGAATACATTTCAATTTTTCGGGGTCGTCGGGAGTGTTCATAAACTCTTCCAACGCCTTGTTTTCTTCAATCAACGCATCTTTTTCTTCATCGGAAAGTGTTGAAACATAATCGTTTAACTTCTTTCTGCATTTTTCTTCCGCCTCTTGTTCCAACCCCTCTTTCGGAGAAAAACACATCACCAAAGAATGAGGATTATTAACGAAATATTTCTTTAAAACTTCCGTTAAAAAGCCGGCGGTAATTTTATTGCGCAAATCCTCGAAGGTTTCGCAAATTTTCATCGAATCAAACGGGTCAGCACCCGCAACCCAATAATACATCGCGCCTTGAAGCAGTTTCATTCCAAGCTGCGCATCAGCAAACTCCCGGTAATGAAATTCCATACGGTTCAAAACAGCCTCAAGTGTCTGTTTATCAACGCCTTTTTCTGAAGTTTCCTTGAAAACCCTTTCAACGGTATCCTTAAAATTTTCAATATCTTGAGCATTGCTGTTATAAGAAATTACCGTAAAAACAGGCTGTTGCGAAGGTTCAAGCCAATGAGCAATTTCCGCACCTAAACCCGCTTTGACGTACTCCTGACGCAAAACGCCGGATTCTTGTCCGATTAAAACCTCGCCCAAAATTCCTGCCGCCAAAACTTCCTCATAATCAGTGTTTTTGCCCATAACCAAACTGTATGTCAAATAACTGTCGGTCTCAGGCGTTAAACCCTCAGAGGCAGGATAAAAAGTTTTAATAATTTTTTGTGCCTCAAAAGGCTTTTGGAAAGGAATATCATAATTAGCGTTAATTCTCTCATATTTAGAGAGATAGTTCTTGTCTAACAAGTCAAGTTCCTTGTCCAAATCAGCGTCGCCGAAAAAGTAAATATAAGCGTTTTCGGGATGATAATATTTTTTATGAAACTTTTCAAAATTCTCCTGCGTTAAAGTCGGAATTTTTTCCGGGTCGCCGCCCGAACAGCAGCCGTAACAATTATCAGGAAACAAATTTTCTAAAACATTGTAGCACAGGAGAGTTTGCGGATCGCTGAATGCTCCTTTCATTTCGTTGTAAACAACGCCCGTATATTGCGGCTCGTCGTTTTTATCTTTCAACAAAATTCGCCAACCCTCTTGTTTTAAAATGCGTTTGTCGCTGTAAATGAGCGGATTGAATACTGCGTCAAGATAAACGTCCATCAGATTGAAATAATCTTTCTCGTTCATGCTTGCACATGGAAACATCGTAAAATTTTCCGCCGTCATCGCATTCAAAAACGTGTAAAGCGAACCCCTTAAAAGTTCGTCAAACGGACTTTTAACGGGGTACTTTTTTGAACCGTTCAGGACAGAATGTTCCATAATATGCGGCAATCCTGAATCGTCATAAGGAATGGTTTTGAACGAAATACAAAACGTTTTGTTAGGATAATCACCGGCAATTTTTATGATTTTTGCTCCCGTTTTTTTGTGAACGAAATAATATCCCTCACAATTTATATCCTTTAATTTTTGTTTTGAAATAAGTTCGTAATTATTGTTCATTCTTAATCAATTTAGTTATAACTGAAACCTTATCTTCCAGCATATCAAGCGTTTTGGCCTCGCACAAAAGTCTTAAATAAGGCTCAGTGTTCGACATTCTGATATTAAACCACCAATCCTTGTATTCGACTCTATAACCGTCAAAATCATAAAAAGCAGTCGGTTTTTCTTTTTCAACAAAGAAATTTTTAACTCTTTCCATCGCGCCTTTTTTGTCCTCGAGTTTAAAATTAATCTCGCCCGAATTATAATAATGCGTGATTTCATCGATTAAATCGGAGAATTTTTTACCTTGTTTTTTAAGGTCAGCCACAATTCCAAGAACGATGGAGGCCGCCAAAATTCCCGAATCAGAATAGAAAAAGTCTTTGAAATAATAATGTCCGGCAAATTCTCCGCCGTAAATTCCGTCGATTTCTCTCAACTTCGGAGCGGCATTAGCCCTTCCGACTTTCCACATCGCCATTTTGCCAGAGAATTTTTCAACGTATTCACCGACCGATTTAGAAGTCCTAATGTCTTCCAAAACCAAACCTTTAGGCTTATCACCGCTCAAGAAATATTGAGCCATAACGGCAATTATCAAATCGGGTTTTACGTGCCGTCCTTTGTCGTCAGAAAAAACCACTCTGTCGGCATCACCGTCAAAAACCAAACCTAAATCAAGATTTTTTTCTTTAACTAAATCCCTGATTTGCTGAGTGTTTTCTTCCATCAACGGATTCGGGGAATGTGCGGGGAAATTTCCGTCAAGATTATCATTTATGTAAAGAAAACTATCCTTCCAAATATCTTTTATGATAACGCTTGCCGCACCGTTAGAGACATCAACACCGACTTTCAAATTAGAAAAATCTTTCAAATATTTCTGTTGAAAATCAATATAATCTTTTCTGATGTTTTTTTCGATAACTTTTCCTTTTTTTTCAGAAACCGTTATAACGCCCTCTGTTGCAAGCTTTTCCAACTTATCGAGTCCGGAATCATAACCTACGGGCAAAGCGTTAGTACGCGAAATTTTCAATCCGTTGTATTCCTTCGGATTGTGCGAGGCGGTAATCTGAACTCCGGCTTTGAAACCGTAATTAGCGGTCGCAAAATAAACCATCGGCGTTGTTGAAAGTCCGATGTCATAAACGTCAGCCCCTGCGTCAGTAATACCTTTTAACAATGCCTCGTGAATTTCAGGCGAGGAATTTCTACCGTCCCTGCCGACAATAACTTCGTTTGTTTCAAGGAGTTGCGGTATAAAAAAACCTATCTTATAAACGTCCTCCTTGTTGAAATCCTTATTGTATACGCCCCTAATGTCGTATGCGTGAAATGCGTTTTTCATAATTCAAAATTCATAATTAGATTACAGAGGTTCCCTCTTCGGCCGTAGCGGCGTAGAATTTACACTCGATACCGAATTTCTCTTTATAAAGCGGAGCGATAACAGATTGATATTCTTGAAGTTTATCAGCTTTAATAAGACTCAAAGTGCAACCTCCGAAACCGCCGCCCATCATTCTCGAACCTAAAATGTAATCCATTTTTTTCGTTTGATCAACCAAGAAATCAAGTTCCTTGCATGAGACTTCATACATTTTAGAAAGTCCGTTGTGAGATAGATAAAGCAAATTTCCGAATTTTACTAAATCGTTGTTATTAAGAGCGTTGCAAGCCTCAATAACACGAGAATCCTCTTCTATAACGTATTTGCAACGGTTGTAAACAGTATCGGTTATTTCGCCCACAACTTCGTTCAACTGTTCTATTGTTGCATCACGCAACGAATTGATATTCGGAAATTTAGACTGAAGAGCTTTAACACCTGTTGCACATTCCTCTCGACGTGTATTGTACTCGCTTGATGCCAACGAATGTTTTACTTTGGAATCCGTTAAAACGAAAATATAATCTTTCATTTCAAGTTTTGAATACTCGTATTTAAGACTTCTGCAATCGAGTCTGACACAATGGTTTTGTTTTCCGAAAATGCTTGCAAACTGATCCATGATACCGCATTTTACGCCGACGTATTCATGCTCTGACCTTTGACCGATTTTCGCCATTTCCATTTTGTCGAGATTGAGGTTGTTGAGCTGAGAAATTCCAAGGCACAAACCGCTTTCAAGAGCAGCCGAACTTGACATTCCCGCTCCAACGGGTACATCACCGCCGAAAACGCAATTAAAACCCGAAATCTTATGACCCTTCTCTTGAATTATCTGCGTAATTCCGTAAAGATAAGATGCCCATTGCTCTTTCGGGCGGTCTTTTTGATCGATTTTGAATTCACAATACGAACCGTAATCGTAAGAATTCAAACAAACTTTTCCGTCCGAGCGGTTGGACATTGCAAAATAAATTGCAGGACTTACAGCGCAAGGCAAAACGTAACCTTCGTTGTAATCAGTATGTTCGCCGATAAGATTGATTCTACCGGGTGCACGTAGCAAAAGCGGCTCTCCGCCGTAAAGTTCTTTAAATTTTTCTGTTATTTTTTCCAATAATTGTTTATTCATAATCTAAATCCAATTTTTATGTTTATTATCAAAAACAAAGGTAAAAATTTTTTTCAAAAACAAACTCTAAAAATTTCATAAAAATAAAAAAAGAGCCGCAAAAATTACGACTCTTTTTTGGTTTTATTCCACGGAGTATAATTGTTTAAAAACTTTCAATCCCGCCCAAGCATCGGTTGCACCGTAAACCATCTGACTATGACGCAAAACGTTTTCTTCCCAGTTTGAAAGTTGCTGCGCTTTTGAAATCCTAAACCCTAACAAAATGCCGCAAAGTTTTTTCAATCCCGAATCCTGAATTGAATATTTTTCCTTTGCTAAATTTGCGAGTTCGACGAAACCGCCCGGCTCAAATTGCCGCCATTTTTGCAACGCCCTAATATCGTCGCGGATAGCAACGCCGGCTTTAATAATATTTTCATCGGACAAAACATCTGCAATAGATTTAGGCAAACCGATTTTACAAGTCCTTATCAAAAAAGCATGATCCTCAGTTGAAAGTTGCAAAAGCGCAACCTTATTTTTTTGCCCTTTGAAAAAACTCGGTTTAGTCTCGGTGTCAAAACCCAAAATATCCTGTTGTCTGAGATATTCCGAGGCCTGATCAACAAGTTCCATTGAATCTATCAAATGAATCTCTTTGTCAAAAGCCTTGAGCGGCAGAGAGTTTAGTTCCTCGTTTGTTATGTTCTGCTTGTAATCCATTATTCCTTAATGCCTGCGGTGCTTAATATAAAAGTGTAAACTAACGCCGTTTCTTTGAGCGATTCAAAACGTCCGCTGCTACCAGAATGACCGGCTTTCATATTGGTTTTCAGATACAAAGGATTGTCATCCGTCTTCATCTCGCGAAGTTTTGCGACCCATTTTGCGGGTTCCCAATACTGAACTTGCGAATCATGAAGCCCCGTTGTAACAAGCATTGAAGGATAATCCTGTTCTTTAACATTATCATACGGCGAATACGAAAGTATGTAATCGTAATATTCCTTTTCATGAGGATTACCCCATTCGTCATATTCTCCGGCAGTGAGCGGAATGTTTTCGTCCAACATCGTCGTAACAACGTCCACAAAAGGCACTTCTGCAACCACACCTTTATAAAGTTGAGGGTCGGAATTAACGATTGCACCCATCAAAAGTCCACCTGCCGAGCCGCCTTGGGCAAAAAGTTTATCCTCTGAGGTATACTTTTGGTCAATCAAAAATTTGCTTACATCAACAAAATCGTTGAAAGTATTTTTCTTTTTCAAAAGTTTACCGTCCTCATACCAAGAATATCCTAATTCACTTCCTCCTCTGATATGCGCTAACGCAAAAACAAAACCTCTGTCTACAAGCGAAAAAATACTTCTGAAAAAGTTGTCCTCTTCACTCAATCCGTATGCGCCGTAAGCATAAAGCAACATAAGATTATCACCACCTTCAAGAGTTACATCTTTTTTGTAAAGTATTGATACTGGGACTTTTACGCCGTCCCTTACCGCAACTTGAATACGTTTGACATCGTATTTGTCTTTATTGAAAGTAGGAACGGAATCTTGTTTTAAGATTTTCTTTTCGTCCGTTTGTAAATTGTATTCAATCACGGAGTTAGGCGTGTTGAATGAAGAATAACCGTAACGGAAAGTATTGGATTTTGCCTCCGGATTATAACCTGTCCAAGCTGCGTAAGTTTCTTGTCCGAAATTCAAAAGTTTTGACTTATTGGTCTTTAAATCAATGATTTCGTAACAAACAAGACCTTCACGCATCTCCTCCAGAACAAGATAATTTTCAAAAACCTCAAAATCCTGAATATAAACGCTGTCCCGATGCGGCACGAGAGTTTTCCAATTGTTGTTATAACTAATTGAATCACAGGTTTTAATACTAAAATTTTTGCCGTCTTCATTGGTTCGGATATAAAACAAATCGTTGCAATGATCGACGTAATATTCGTGATTTTTCTCGCGTTTACGGAAGATTACAGGGTCTTTGTACGGATTATTAGCGGGAATAACTCTAACCTCGCTCGTAACGGCATTGTTGTGACAAATAAAAATGTATTTGTCGGATTTGCTTTTCTCGAGCGTTAAATCAAAAGTTGGGTCGTCCTCGTAAAAAATCTCCTTGTCCTGCGAACAATCCAACTGAAGAATATGTCTAAAAACTTTGAAAGCTCTCAAAGTCGTAGTCTCTTTGCTGACATAAAACACTGTGCGTGAGTCTTCTGCAAAAACTATACCGCCGTCGGTGTTAGGAATTTTATCGCTTTAGTCTTCGTCTTTCAACAAGTTTTTGAAACGAATTTCGTAACGTCTTCTTGAAATAGTGTCAAGAGCGTATGCTAAAACCTGATTATTAGGGCTTATAACAATTTCATCAACGTCGCAATAATCGTATTTTTCTGCTAATTCATTGACATTGAGCAATATTTGTTCTTGAGCAGTGTCTAAATCCGTTCTCCTGCAATAGATTTCGTAATCTTTGTCTTTTTGGAAACGCTGATAATAATAGTAACCGTTTTCAAAATACGGAGCAGTCATGTCTTCTTGCGAAATTCTCGCTTTCAACTCGCTGTAAATCTTATCATTAAGCTTTTTATGTTTTTTAAGAAAACTATTTTCCAAATAATCGTTTTCCTGTTTTAAATAGTCGGTAACTTTAGGATTTTTCCTTTCATTCATCCAATAATAGTTATCGATTCGTTTGTTAGAAAACTCATTAAATTCTTTAGGTATTTTTTCAGCTTCAGGCGGTTTAACGCCGGAATTACAAGCACTTGACATTGCTAAAACAAATATTATGTTTAACTTAAACAGATTTTTCATTTTCTGAATATTTCACCAAAATTTCAAAAAACAAAGGTAATGATTTTTTTTGTTATTTTGCAAGTTTTTTTTGTAATTTTACAGCGGAAAAATTTTAACAAAAATCTTAAAATAATGGAAAAATACTGGTTAATTTTTAACCCTTCAAACGAAATTCTTTTGAAAAACGGTTCTGAAATTCCGCTTTCCCTTCTTCCGCCTATTGCGCCTCAAGAAGATAACCATACTTTTGAATTGCCTGATATTGAGGGTATTGAAAGTTTTTGTTTTGGTGTTGATGAAAATACCAAAGCCCCCGAAGGTTTTGAGTTCATCGGATTAAGACAATCGCATTTGAAACTTCCGCTGGCGATTCATTATAAAGCCGGAAAAGCCTCGGAACTTATAAATTTTGACTTTACGTACAGATTTTGTCCAAGATGTGGCACCAAAAGTTATTATTCCTCACCAATCAGTAAAAAATGTCCAAAATGTCAAAAAGAGATTTGGCCGCCGATTAATCCGGCAATTATAGTGCTGATTTACAGAGGAAAAGACGAAATTCTCCTCTCGAAGGCACTAAATTTCAGAGGGAGTTTTTATGGTCTGACGGCAGGATTTTTGGAAACTGGCGAGAGTATCGAAGAGTGCATCGTGCGTGAAATTAGAGAAGAAACCAATCTTAAAGTTAAGAATATCAAATATTTCGGCTCACAACCGTGGCCCTATCCCTCGCAAGAAATGTTAGGATTTTTTGCCGAATACGATAGCGGAGAAATCAAAATTCAAGAAGAAGAACTCTCGGATTGCCGTTGGTTTAGACGCGGAGAGTTGCCCGAAATTCCGCCCAAAATCTCAATGGCAAGGATGCTAATCGACTATTGGTGCACTCACAGAGAAGAATTTTAATACCGATTTCTCTAAAAAATTATGGAATTTTGAAAAAAATGTAATCTAATTTTTTGAAGTTTCAAAGGCAGTTTATAAATTTGCAAACTTTAATCAAGAAATTACAAAATATTAGTTAAATTGGATATTTCAATACTATACAGAGGAATCGCAATCGGATTTTTAGCTGCTTGCCCTATCGGAGCAGTAGCAATTTTGTGTACGCAAAAGACCATTCAAAAAGGCTTTTTTCAGGGTTTTTTGATGGGATTAGGCTCTGCGTTCGGCGACTTTTTTTATGCAATCGTAACGGGATTCAGTTTGTCTTTTATTTCCGATTTCCTTGTAAACCACAGAGTTATATTAGGAATTTTGGGCAGCATTTTAATGCTCTATTTAGGTTGGAACATTTTTATGAAAAACCCCGTAAAACAATGGAAAGAAAACAAAAAAGCCGACAGCGTAAAATCAAAACGCAAAATTCTCGGTGATTTTGCCGCAAGTTTCGGTCTTACAATATCTAATCCGCTGACAATCATTGTTTTTGGCGGACTTTTCACCGCCTCGGGGGCTATCAGCAAAGAGACTCCGCCGCTTGAGACGACATTTTTGCTTTTGGGCGTAATACTCGGCGCAATTGCTTGGTGGGCTCTTTTGGCGTTTGTCGTTAATATTTTTAGAAACAAAATAGGGCCAAGACATATCATGTGGATAAACAAAATCACGGGATTGTGTGTCATGATTTTCGGCATTAGTGTTATGATTACTGTTATTTTCTTTAATGACAAACTCTAAAAAAAAATTATGGTTATTAATTTTAACTCTTTTTGCTACCTGCTTGATAATTGAAAAGGGTAGGGGCTTTAAGGGTTTTTATAACCCGTATTTTCCACGTGAATTAGCCTTTCAAACCCTTGAAAATCAAAATCTTAAATTAGACGTTTATTTCCCTAAGGATACGCTGAAAAAACACCCGACTCTGATTTATTTTCACGGCGGAAGTTGGGTCAGCGGCAAGAAATGCAAAGTCTTGGAACGCTACCGTAATTTCACCGTTAAAACATTGTTGGACAACAATATAGAAATAATTTCGGTGGATTACCGTCTTATCGGTCTGAATAATCATTTGGAGGATTGCATTTCGGATTGTCAGAAGGCTGTGGATTTTTGTATTAAAAACGCTGAATATTTGAAAATCGACACCTCAAAACTCGCATTATGGGGCTCGTCAGCAGGAGCGCATTTAGCCCTGATGACTTACATTTTAGAGCCTGAAAATCAAAAGTTTAAGTTTATAATTGATGATTTTGCTCCGACAAATATTTCCGTGATGTGGTCAAAAGCGCCGGATTTTTTCAGAAAAGAAATTTCAACTTATTTTTACAGTTTAAAAGAAAAAGATTTAGAAAAATTCGATTCGCTTTCAAAGTTTTTTTCGCCCGTGAATTATACCGAAAAATTGAAAAAAATTCCCGTTTTGATTTCACACGGAAACACTGACAAAATCGTAAATATTTCACAATCAGAGGTTTTGATGGATTCACTTAAAACTAATGCAGAATTTTTTGTTTATGAAAATTTAGGACACGGTTTCAAAGGCATGGATTCTGTTAGGATAAAAAAATATGCAGAAAGAACCTTAAATTTTTGCAAACGGAATTTTTAAGCATTTAAAGTTTTTTATTATCTTTGCCGCAAAAATAAAATCTTAAAATGAAAAGAACTTTAGTATTATTGGCAGTTTCTTTTTTGGGTTTAGCAGCTTGCCAACCCTCTAAAGAACAAATAAAATCGTCTGTTGATGCACAACTCGTTATAAATAAAGGCATTGACAGTGTTTACAAAATCCTCGAAAATTCGTACGAAACTTATCACGCCGGCACAATGGATGCTGCCTTAGAGGGTTTTTCATCGTTTTTGACCAAAGCAGAAACCGACTTAAAAACCATTAAACCCTTGACGGAAAGCGGACAACTCACTTCGGCATTAGAAGGAAAAATCGCCGTTATGAAATCTATCGCTGCTAACGAGGCTGTTGAACAAGTCAGAATTTATAAACTCCCTGACACTGTTTTCACTGACGATTTGCGTCAGAAATGGGACAAAATGTCAAAAGAGGTAAATCAAAAAATTTCTGAGGCTCAGAAAAAAATTGACGAGGCTTGCTCTCAAATCAACAAATCTTTATAACAGAGAAAAAAAATATGAAAAGATTTAATTTTGTTTTTATTTTGGCGCTAACACTATTTTTTTCGTGCAAACCCTCGCCAAAAGATGCAGCCGTTTTCAACGACCGTTTAATGTCAGAGCAGAAAAAAGTCATCATAAAATACGATGAACTTTTGGAAACTTATGACACATACGTCGCTAAAAAAATGGATGCCGCGCTCTTGGAATTTCAAGAGCAGGTAGACAATTCGATTGCCGCGGTCAAAACAATTCCCGCAATCAAAGAAGGTGAAAACTTAAAAGACGCTATTTTGGAGTATTTAGCTGTTTATAAAGGTGTTGCGGAAGACGAATCTCAAGAATTAGTAAGGCTTTATAAAGTCCCTGAAAATGAATTTTCGCCCGAAATGCGCGTTACTTGGGACAGCAAATACAAGGCCGTTGATACCAAGCTCAAAGAGGCTGACAAAAAACTTCAAGCCGTTCAAGCCGAATTTGCAGAAAATTTTCATTTAACATTGGCAAAATAAAATTTTTCAACACATAGAAATAAAAAAAAGGCGGACAAAGAAAATAAAAAAGTCCGCCTTTTTATTTTGAAAATATTTTCTTGAAATTTTGCTCAACCATGGATTTAACAACCGTATTTTCAACGCCTTTTAGTTCAGCAACGGTATTAATAAGACGTGAAAAATCGGTATTTTCATCGGTATCGCTTTCCAAAAAAATCCGCTCCAAAGGAATTATCGGCAATGATTTTAAAATGGAATTTTTTCCTTTTAACAAACCCTCTGATAATGAAAAATATGTGTTAGAGAATTTCAATAATTGATTTGTGATTTGAGGATTAGCGTTGAAACCGTGAAAAATCACGGGAAAAAGGAAATTTTCCTCTTTCAAAACCCTTAAAACCTCATTATAAAGTCTTACGCAATGAATTATCAAAGGTTTTTTCAAGGTTTTTGCCAATCTGACCTGAGAGACAAAAACTTCCTCCTGCTCTTTTAATGATAAAGAAGAAAATTTATCAAAACCGCACTCGCCGATTGCAAGGCAGTTTTCCCTTAAAGCCAAAGTCTTAACAATATCAAAATCAGCGTTTTTTTCCGCCTTCGGATGAATTCCGACAGAAAAAAACGCTGATGATTGAGCCGAAAAATAATTTTCGGAAATGTCAAGCAATCCTAACGGATTGAAATGCGTATGAACATCTAACATAAAATTTTACTTACCTAAACATGCTTTAACGGCAAGTTCAATATCGCTGCCGCGCAAACCGCGCTTTACGATTTTGCCATCGGGAGCAAAAAGTATGATTTCGGGAATTCCTCTAATTCCGTAAGCATCCGAGCCAGCACGCTGAGCGTTCATAATTTGCGGATAAGGAATTTTTAATTCCTCAATAGCACCCTTTGTATCTTCAGGAGCGTCCCAAGTAGCAACGCCGAGAACTTCAAAATTGCTGCCTTTATACTTATTGTAAACATCAATTAAGTTCGGAATTTCTCCTCTGCAAGGTCCGCACCATGAAGCCCAAAAATCAACTAAAACATATTTGCCGTTGCCGACATAATCAGAAAGTTTCTGTGTTTTGCCCTCGTACTCTGCCGAAAAATCAACGAACATAGCACCTTCAGCGGTTTTTTCTAAATTTTCTGCTGCGGCTTGTTCTGCTTTTTTAGAGGCCTCAGCTTGCTTTAATGCTATATCAATCAATCCTTTGAACTTACCGTTACGAACTTCGGGATTAATACCATTAATAAATTCATCAACGGGAATAATCCTCGCCATTGTATTATAGACAAGGACACCTTCTTCGTTTTTATGCTCCAAAACATAATCCTTTATAGTATTAAAAGCACTGTCGGCTTCCTTATTGAAAGCAGCTATAATATCAGGAGTAAGATTTTCCAAGGCTCTTAAACTATCGGCTTTTGCTCTATACTTTTTTTGCAGATTACTTACTATTTCATCAATCTGATGCCACTGATGATAGAAAGGCGTTCCGTCAAGTTCAAAATAACCGTTGCAAACCTTTAAATCGGCTTTTTCACCCGGCACTAAAATAAAATCAACGTATGCACCACAAACTTCACCGTTTTTGAATATTGCTTGCAACCATATCAAACGTGGCTCCTTGATGTCAGAGGTGTAACTGAATTTTTTGTCTTTAACGATAATCGTATCAACAGGAGCGGTATTTTTTACATCAATGTTGAAAGTTGTATCACCGATATAAACGAAATAAGCCGTGTCGGAAATTTCATCGGAGACCGTTCCGTTAATTGTGAAAGATGTTTTGTTACTTTTAGAACAAGCAGCAATAACACAAAACATCGAGGCTAAGAAAAATGCTTTTAAAATACTCTTTTTCATTGTGTTAATAAAATTAAATTAATAATAAACACCGCAAAGGTAAGAAAATTTTGTTATTTAAAAAATATATTTGCTTATTTGTACAATGTTATATAACTTTGTTGGAAAAATTTCATAAAATCATGAAAATAAGATATTCTCAACTGACGATAACACCGGGTAATCCGGCGAAAAATTATGAAACTTGTCGTCAGGCGGCATTAAAAGCCAAAAAAGAGGGAGTAAACCTCTTGATTCTGCCCGAAATGGCAATACCCGGTTATTTAATCGGCGATAAATTCGAGGAAAACGATTTTATAGAAGACTGCGAATTTTTCGCCCGTGAACTCTCCAAAGAAGCGACTGAGGATTTTTCATTGATTTTCGGTTGCGTAATGTTTTACGAAACACTTTCGGGAAACCCTCGCACGGGAACGGACGGCAGAAAAGTAAAACTCAATACAGCGTGGATTGCAACACAAAACAAAACGTTTTACAAAGTAAAAACGCTTTTGCCCAATTATCGTGAATTTGAAGAACCAAGACATTTCAAAGATAATCTTTGGGTCAAGAACTCTTTGCCCGAATGGAAAATGTTTACACCTTATAATATAGGTGGGGTAAGTTTCGGAGTTTTGATTTGTGAGGACGGTTGGGACGATGATTACGACCTCAAACCTTTTGAACGCACAAGCGAAGAAGGCGCACAGGTTTTAATAAACCTAAGTTATTCACCTTTTACCCTCGGAAAAAATTCGAGTCGCAACCGTAGATTTTCAGCTCATGCAAAAAATCTTAAAAAACCAGTACTTTATGTTAATGGCTTAGGACTTCAAAACAACGGCAAGACGGTTTTCTGTTTTGACGGCAGTTCGGCGGCTTGGAACTCAAAAGGCGAACTCATCGCTCATTCCAAAATGTACGAAGAAGAAGACGTTGATTTTGAATTTAAAAACGGCGAACTCTTTTCTGTTAGTCCGTTACAATACAAGGAAACCCCAGAAATTGAGGACATTCACAAAACATTGATTTACGGCATAAGAAATTATATGAAACAAAGCGGATTGAGCCGCGTTGTTATCGGAGCCTCGGGCGGCGTTGATTCAACGCTTGCAGCTGCACTCTACGCCGAGGCTATCGGAAAAGAGAATTTGCTTTTAGTCAATATGCCGACAAAATTCAACTCGCAAACCACAATCGGAATCGCTCAAAAACTCGCCGCAAATCTCGGCTGTTGGTACACCTCAGTTCCCGTTTCTGAAAGCGCAGCACTCACAAAACGTCAGATTGACGGCTTAAAACCGACTAACGCAAAAGGAGAAAATATCGAAATCAACCTTTCGTCCTTCAACATGGAAAATGTTCAAGCGCGGGACAGAGGTTCGAGAATTTTGGCGGCAATCGCAAGCGCATGGGGCGCAGTTTTCACAAACAACGGCAACAAAACCGAAACAACAGTCGGTTATGCAACTTTGTACGGCGATGTTGCGGGTTTTCTTGCGGCTCTCGGCGACCTTTGGAAACATACGGTTTACGACCTTTGCCGCTATATCAACAGAGAAAAAGAAATCGTGCCGAATGAAGTCCTGACGTTAAAACCCTCAGCCGAACTTTCAGATAATCAAGCCGTTGATAAAGGTCTCGGCGACCCGCTCATTTATCCGTATCACGACAGACTTTTGGAAGCCTTGCAGCAGTGGTGGAACAGAGCCCCGCTTCATGACATTTTGCAACATTATCTGGACGGCGATTTGGCGGCATATCTCAATCACGGCGAAATAACAGAACTTACGGAAGAGTTAATCAAAACAAACTTCCCTGATGCAAAAAGTTTTATTTCGGATTTGGAACGGTGGTACAAACTTTTCAAAGGTATGGGCGTTGCAAAAAGGATTCAAGCCCCGCCGATTATCGCCGTTACAAGGCGTGCATACGGTTTTGACTACCGCGAAGCAGCAATTCAGCCGTATTTTTCAAGAAAATATTTACTCCTAAAAGAAAAAGTTTTGTCAAACAATTAATAAAAAAAGCCGCTTAAAAAAAGCGGCTTTTTTTTTTAAATCTTTTTTTTAGTCCAACGCATAAACCAAGAACACTAAAGCTGAGTTCCAGTTGATTGCGATTTCGTTTGAGGTGTAACTGCCGCTGTTATCAACATAACGCATTGCGGGAGCTGTGGATTTGTAAAGCGAATCGGGAACATCACCGCCGGCTTTCGCATAGGGTCCGCCGCAAAGATAACCTTGAACGGGAAGGTCAATGCCATCGGCAACACTTCTACG
This sequence comes from Bacteroidales bacterium, assembly GCA_017412115.1. GTDB lineage: Bacteria > Bacteroidota > Bacteroidia > Bacteroidales > UBA3824 > UBA3824. Next base: position 57,919 of record JAFPYR010000065.1, read on the forward strand.
GTCATGAACGTTTTTAACGGGATTAGCACCAAAACCCGTTACGTAACAATAATCCATAGGATTGCGTCCTAAAATATAGTGCAAATCAGCTTGAGCAGCCTCCAAATATTTTGTGTTACCCGTTGCATTATAAGCTGTTACAAGGATTAAGCCTTGATTTGCTGCAACAGAATTAGAACCCCAAGGAAAATATGTTAAAGGCGTTGCAAATGCTGATTTTTCATAATTCTCCAACAATTGGTCAGCCAATTTTACAAAACCGTCGCGGATAAAATTATAAAAATCTTCATCAAAAAATTCTCTGTTTTTAGGATTGTTCAAAACAGAGGCAATGCCTAAACAAGAGGTTGAATCCCATGCCGGAACTTTAAAAGCAAAATCTTCATTTTTAATGGCCTTCAAATACGATTTGTCGCCCGTCAAAAGTACCATTTCCAAAGCCGCCCACGTAAATTCGTCACGGATTTTAGTGTCATCATACGTACCTGTGAAAACGCCTTCGGGATTTTTATCGTAAAAAACTTCGGGATTTTTTTGAGCCCATTTCCAAGCTGCAACAGCTGCTTTTTTCAACGTGTCCTGAAGTTTGGGCAATTCGTCTTTGTAATTTTCCAAAACTCTGTAAGCCTTAGCACAAGTAGAGGCAAAATCCAACGCCGCCGTCGTAGATTTTTTAATAACATAACGCTCGTCTTTATCGTCTTGAGGCATAATCATTCCGTTGAAATTAAGTGCCGTAAGTTTGTGATAAACACCGCCGTCGTCAGGGTCCTGCATTGAAAGCATCCATCTTAAATTCACAAAAATTTCGTCCAAAATATCGGGCAAAGAATTTTTGCTTTCAGGAATGTTAAGATTCTGTTTTTTAGAAAATTCGGGATAAAGTTCCACTGCGTTCAAAAGTTCCCAAACTGAAATCGAAGAATTAACGATGTATTTGTTATAATCGCCGGCATCATACCAGCCGCCTTTTGATGAAATAATGTCGCCTTCCTTGCGTTTAGGACCTGTAGCAGATTTATGAATTTTGATTTTATCATCGGGATGCGCTGCCGGACGGGCATATTTTCCGGCGTATTCTGGAAGGATTTCCTCGCTGCAACGGGCGTAATAATAACTTTTCATCGCCTTGTTAGCAAGGGCGTCGTAAATGCCGCGCCCCACTGCAAAAGGATAAGAATCTTTTGCGCCCTGACATCTTATAACAAAAATTCCTTCTGTGTTAAAATCCGAAAAATCAGCAAGTTTTACCCTCGTTTTTGAATATTCCCATTCACTCGCCTGACTTGTTTTGCCTTTGTAAACAGTTTTTTGAGAGACAAAATCAACAATTTCAAAATCATCAGAGGTTTCATCGGGAACAACGGCGATTTTTGCCGTATTGACTTTGTAACCGATTTGATCGGCTTTAATGCGCTGAGCATTAGGATTTTCGGATTGTTTGTCCGCTTTAGCGCCGCAGCCTGTAAACAATACAGCAAACGCTGCAGCCGTAAAAATTTTCTTTAGCATAATTGATAAATTTTTTTTATTTAGATTTATGATGCTGCAAATTTATAAAAAAAAACTAAAACACATAATTTAAAAATTAAAACGCCGCAAATTCTAAAAAGAAAAGAATTCACGGCGTTTTTATCAGCAAATAAATACGTATTGAAAAAAACTTTTTTATTTGATTTCGTACTCAATTTGTTCGTCCTTGAGTTTTGAAATCATATCACTGTCGATTTTAACACGATACGTCCTCGAACCCATACGAACCGAAACTTTGGAATTAGGGTCATAAAATTGGAACCTCAAAGAATGTCCGCCTTTTCTGCCCGCAAGTTCTTTGATACTACCTATCATGCTGGTATTCAAATCGTTAATCGGTATTTTCAGAGTTATTGAATTAAGCATTTTGTCTTTTACATCTTCCAAAAGTTCTATCGACTGAATCTTAAATTCATATTCGGTAGTGCTGTTGTAACGCAATTGAACGTTTCCGCGTATTAAAACCGCATAATTAACGGTGAAAAAGTTTTTGAACTTCAAATAATCTTTTGAAAACAATGCAAAAGAATGACTGCCCGAAAAATCCTCAACCGTTAATTGTCCCCACGGATTGCCGGTTTTGGATGTTTTTTCCACCGCACCGGTAACAATACCCGCAACGCGTAAATCTTTTTTGTCTTTCAACGCTGACAAATCAGCAAACTGCGACAAGTTAGCGTTACAATAAGATTCGATTTCAATTCTGTACGCATCAAGCGGATGAACGGAAAGATAAATGCCAACAAGTTCTTTTTCCTTGTTGGAACGGATTAAATCCGACCATTCGTCGCAATTTCTCGGCGTAGGTTTTTTAACGGAAACTTCAATCGTGCCGCCGAAAAGCGAATTTCCGGCAGTATTGCCGCCCGATTTTATTTTCTGACCGTATTTGCTGAGAGCCTCACAGAAAGTTGCCGTATCGCCCTCCGCCGGCTCCAAAAACTGACTACGTTTTAAGCCGAAAGTATCAAAAGCTCCGGCAATTGCAAGACTTTCCATCGTACGGCGGTTGATTTGCGAAAGATTAACCCTTTCAACAAAATCATAAATATCTTTGAAAGGTCCGTTCTTTTCTCTTTCAGCAACCAAACCCTCAACGGCAGCCTCACCGACACCTTTTATTCCACCCAAGCCGAAACGTATTCCGCCGTCTTTGGTTACCGAAAAGTTTAAATCCGATTCGTTAATATCAGGACCTTTAACGTTGATTTTCATGGCTTTACATTCTTCCATGAATTTTTTAACATCGTCAATAGAATCCTTGTTTCTTGTTAAGTTTGCCGCCATGTATTCAGCCGGATAATGCGCTTTGAGATAACCCGTCTGATAAGCCACCCAAGCATAACAAGCCGCATGAGATTTATTGAAAGCATAAGAAGCAAATTTTTCCCAATCGCCCCAAATTTTTAACAAAATCTTTTCGTCATGACCGTTTTTCTTTCCGCCTTCGATGAATTTCGGTTTCAAATCCGCCAACATCGCAGCGATTTTTTTACCCATCGCCTTACGCAAAGAGTCAGCCTGACCACGTGTAAAGCCTGCCAAAAGACGGCTCAAAAGCATAACCTGCTCTTGATAAACGGTTACACCGTAAGTGTCTTTCAGATACTTCTCCATGATAGGAATATCGTAACTGATAGGCTCTTTTCCGAGTTTTCGGTTAATAAATGTCGGAATATAATCCATAGGACCCGGACGGTATAAAGCGTTCATCGCAATTAAGTCCGTTATCTGCGTGGGTTTTAGCTCTTTAAGGTATTTCTGCATACCCGGCGATTCAAACTGGAACGTTCCGATTGTGCGTCCCTCGCTATAGAGTTGATACGTCAATTCGTCATCAATAGGAATAGCCTCAAGGTCAATATCAATGCCTCTGTGCTTTTTGATATTTTTTAACGCCTCTTTCTGAAGCGACAAAGTTTTAAGACCGAGGAAGTCCATCTTGATTAAACCGACACTTTCAACAACGTGTCCGTCATACTGGGTTACAACGACATCTTGTCCCGTATCCTTATCTTTAATAGTGCAGACGGGGGCAATGTCGGTCAAATCTTGAGCACCGATAATAACACCGCAGGCATGAATACCGATTTGACGGTTTGTATCCTCCAAATCTTTGGCATATTTCAACATGGATGCGACATTATCGTTTTGCCCCTCAAGAAGAAAACCTTCGGGTTGCTCACCCTTAACTAATTGTTGAAGTTCGGGAATGTATTTATAACAGTTTTTGAGGTTTACCTTCGGCATTTTTTTCGGCACTTCGCCATCAACAGCCTTTACTTGATACTCCTCAAAACCGCGGTCGGGAACCAAACCTTTGATTTTATTGACAATAGCAAGCGGCACTCTTTGAACCCTTCCGACATCGGCGATTGAAGATTTTGTCGCCATTGTGCCGTAAGTAATAATGTGCGCAACTTTTTCAACACCGTATTTTTGAGTTACCCAATCAAGAACTTTTCCGCGTCCGTCATCGTCAAAGTCCACGTCAATATCGGGAAGTGAAATACGGTCCGGATTCAAGAAACGCTCAAAAAGAAGGTCATATTTCAACGGGTCGATATTGGTGATTTTCAGGCAATAAGCCACAACTGAACCGGCCGCAGAACCACGACCCGGACCAACCCAAACATCAAGTTCTTCTCTTGCGGCACGTATGTAGTCTGACACGATAAGGAAGTAACCGGGAAAACCCATGGTCTTCATCACGTGAAGTTCAAATTTTATACGCTCCGACTGCTCCGGCGTTAAAGTATCACCGTAACGGAATTTTGCTCCGTCATATGTCAATTTATTAAGATAATCCGCCTCAAGTTTTATACGATAAAGTTTTTCATAACCGCCGAGTTTCTTAATTTTTTTCTCTGCATCCTCTTGAGAAAGAACGACATTGCCGTTTTCGTCTTGAGTAAACTCATCAAAAAGGTCTTTTTCTGTAAGTTTTTTTCTGTACTCTTCCTCTGTTCCGAAAGATTCTGGAATTTCAAATTTCGGCATTATAGGCCCTGAATCAATATCGTAAACCTCAACCTTTTCGGCTATTTCAACAGTGTTTGAAATGGCTTGAGGAATGTCTGAAAAAATAGCTTCCATTTCTTCAGGAGTTTTAAGCCATTCCTGTTTCGTGTAGTGCATACGGAAAGGATCGTCAAAATCCTTACCCGTTGAAAGGCAAATCAAACGATCATGAGCCTCACCGTGATCTTCTTCTACAAAGTGAACATCATTGGTAGCTATCAGCTTGATATTGTGCTTTTTAGAAAACTCTATTAAAACCTTATTTACTTGTTCTTGTTTTTCAAATGTATCGGTTGCGGCATTAGGTTTGTCGGTTTGATGACGTTGCATTTCGAGATAATAGTCATCACCGAAAAGATTTTTGAACCAAAGAACAGATTTTTCCGCTTCTTCGATTTCGCCAGCCATAATTTTTTGGGCAACTTCACCGCCTAAACACGCTGAACAACAGATTATTCCCTCGTGATATTTTTCGAGAATTTCTTTGTCGATTCTCGCATTATAATAATAGCCTTCCGTAAAAGCGATTGAAGATAATTTACAAAGGCTTTTATAACCGGTTTTGTTTTTCGCTAATAATATTAAATGCCAACCTCTCTGATCTTTTATCTTGCGGTTTTCGTGAGCGCAATAAGCCTCAATACCGATAATCGGTTTGAAAGGAACATATTCTTCCGCTTTTTTCTCTAATTCAGGCAATTTAGCTTCGAGTTCGGCTTTTTTTGCCGGATCAGTTTCTTTTCCAATCGCCTCTTTACACTCAGAAACGGCTTTTTTACATTTTCCGTTAACTTTTTTTGAAGTGTCAAATAAGTCCTTGATACCGAACATATTACCGTGGTCTGTTAAGGCCATGGCATGCATTCCGTTCTTTTGACATTTTTCAATCAAGTCAGGGACTTTTGACATTCCGTCAAGTATGGAATAATGCGAGTGAACGTGTAAGTGAGTAAATTTATCCATAAAAAAAATGATTTTTGAGTAAGTTTTGCGGCAATAAAATTACAAACTTTTTTCCTCTCCGTAAAAGTTTTTAAACCATTTTTTTCAAAAAAATATACTCTCCTCTGAATATCAAACGGATAGACCAACTAAAAAAAACTTAAAAATCACAGAGAAAACATCCCTCAAAAAAGGAACATTATTATAATAAGAACGAACGTTTTTTTCTGACTTTAACAATATTTCCCTTTCCTATATATTCTATAGTGTCAAACAAAATTTTTGAAATGAAAATTCCGCGTCCGTGAAGTTTTTCAAGATTATCATCAACCGTAGGATTAGGCACGTTAGAATAATTGAAACCGTTGCCCTCGTCCGTTATTATCCACTGACATTCCTCCGGCGAATACGAAAATTCTATCGTAACCATTCTCGAACGGTACGTTTCGTCTTCCAACCTTTTTAAATACAATTCCACAAGACGGTCGTCTTTCATAACCTCGGATTTTTCCTTATAAGTAATTCCCAAATTGCCATGTTCTATGGCGTTAGTAATCAGCTCTGAAAGTCCGATTTCGATATTAGTTCTTTCCTCTAAAGAAAAATAATCCTCGCTTAATTCCTGCATAACCCTCTCCACAATGAGCGAGGGCGCACCGAATTCCGTCTTAAAATCCATCGTTATTTTTCCGCTTTTAACATTGCCGTAAGTATCTTTTCCCATGACAATATCAGTTTTTGAGGCTACATTTTTTAAGAAAGGAAGTACGTCGGAATCTTGAACGGGTTTTTTAAGATATTCATTAGCACCGAGTCTGAAAACCTCAACGGCAAGTTTTTCGCTGCTTTTGGAGGCTAACATTATAAAAGAAACTTTTTTGTCGTTGTTGCGGATGCGGCGCAAAAAATCCATGCCTGAAACACCCGGCAATATCAAACCGCATAATATAACTTGAGGAGAGTATTTTGAATACAAATCAAAACCCTCTGAAGCGTTTTTAGCGGTATGACATTCGTAACCCGAATATCTGAACAAATCACGCAAATAGTTACGTGTTATAAAATCGTCTTCTATAACGAGTATCTTCAAAACAGCCATTTATTTTTTTATATATAGTGTACACAATCTCTTTAAACGAAATGCAAGAAAAAAGGTTTCAAAAAACGTGCAAAAAAAATGTTTTTTTTAGTAATAAAAAAATACTTCATAGAGAAATACTTGATAATCAACGAAATCAAAACTTTTTTAAAAAATTTTGTAAAAATATTTGCACGAATAAAAAACTTGTCATATATTTGTGATATGAATTTTGGTTAAAAATGACAGAGGATAAAGAGATATTAATCAACGATTTCAGAGATAAATTCCGACAGCTTATGACTATTTGTGACAGGCTGAGGGAGGAAAATTCTGCTTTGAGGAGTAAAAATAGCGAATTGCTTGAACAGATTAATTTTAAGGATGATAAGTTAAAGCAATTGAACTTGAAGTATGAAAATCTCCGCACGGTGAATTCTTTGGTAAGCGGCTCCGATGCTCATGATACCAAAATCAAATTGAACAGGATTGTGCGGGAAATAGACAGATGTCTGTCTCTTTTGAACAACTAAGTTTTAAGATTTTTTTTCAGAATACTATATAATAATTTGTTAAGACAAATGGACGACAAGTTATCAATGAAAGTAGCCATAGACGGCAGAGTATATCCGCTGAGGGTAAAACGCTCCGAAGAGGAAAGAATACGCGCTGCCGCAAAGCTTATAAATGACAGAATCAGCATTTATAAGAGCAGATTTAATGCTAACGAGATGTCAAATTTTGACTTTCTCGCTATGGTTTCCATTGATTTAGTTGCAAAATATATAGACAATGAAAACAAGACGGATGATGGCGATTTGATAAGTGAATTGCGCATTTTGTCCGGCGAAGTGGATGATTATATCCAAAAATCTCAGGCTCTTTAAACATAAAGATATTTTTTTTCAGGAAAAAAAGAAAAATATTGACCGCACCGTTTCTATAAGAGGTTTGGAACTCAACATTAAAAATTATAGGGACTTAATCTGCGCTTTGCGTATAACAGGCCTTATGCTACGGTAACGCCGTAAATCAGCTCTGTTTTCTGCTTTGGCGGAAAAAGTATTCTGACGTTGGAAGTTAAAAACAAAGGAGTAAGTCCCGCCCGTGTATTACAGGGGTTTCTTAAACGCTATCGAAATCGGTGTGGTCTTTTTTTGTACTTTTATAACCAAATCAACAATAACAATTAAAATGAGCAATTATGTAATAGCTGCCTGTGTTTCCGTGGTAGCCTTAGTAATAGGTTACGTTTTGGGATACTTCTTAAAAATAAAAGCAACGGAAAAAACAGCAAGCAGAATTCTCGACAATGCAAATGCAGATGCCGAGGCAATTAAACAAAGGAAAATACTTGAGGCCAAGGAAGAGGCTTTGAAGATGAAGTCTGAAAACGAAAGGATAGCCAACGAAAAAAACGGCAAACTCCAACAATTGGAGCAAAAACTCAGACAAAAAGAAAATTCTCTTAACCAAACAAAAGGAGAATTACAAAAAAAACAAAAAGAGCTTGACCAAAAAAAGAGTGAAACCGACGTTATAAAAGAAAATTTGGAGCGTCAGTTAGAAAAGGTTGAAAACAAAGACCGTGAACTCGATGATTTAAGGAAAAAAGCTCAAGAAAATCTTGAAGCAATAGCGGGAATTTCGGCAGTTGATGCAAAACAACAATTAATAGACTCGTTAAAAGCAGAAGCACAAACCGAGGCTATCAGCCTTAAAAATGAAATTCTCGAAGAGGCAAAACTCCAAGCAGGCAGAGAAGCAAAAAAGATTGTTATTCAAACCATCCAAAGGGTAGGAGCGGAGACGGCAATCGAAAACGCAGTAACGGTTTTCAATATTGATAATGACGAAATTAAAGGCCGTATTATCGGTCGTGAGGGACGCAATATCAGAGCTTTGGAGGCTGCAACAGGAATTGAAATCATCGTTGATGATACTCCGGAGGCAATCGTTCTTTCAGGTTTTGACCCCGTAAGAAGAGAAGTTGCAAGACTGGCACTTCATCAATTAGTAACGGACGGCAGAATCCACCCCGCAAGAATTGAAGAGGTGGTTGCTAAAACCAAAAAACAATTGGAAGAAGAAATCGCTGAGGTCGGAAAACGCACTTACATAGATTTGGGTATTCACGGGCTTCACCCCGAGCTTGTAAGATTGATTGGAAAAATGAAATACCGTTCTTCATACGGACAAAATCTTTTGCAACATTCTCGCGAAACTGCAAATCTATGCGCTGTAATGGCATCAGAACTCGGACTTCCGAATTATGTTAAAGCCGCAAAACGTGCAGGACTTCTTCACGACATCGGTAAAGTTCCCGATGAAGAGCCAGATTTGCCGCACGCAATTGTCGGAATGAAATTAGCGGAAAAGTTCAAAGAAAAACCCGAAATTTGCAATGCTATCGGTGCTCATCACGACGAAATTGAAATGACAAGTTTGATTTCTCCTATTGTTCAAGTCTGTGATGCGATTTCAGGTGCAAGACCGGGCGCAAGACGTGAAATCGCTGAAAGCTATATCAAACGTCTTAAAACCCTTGAAGATTTGGCTCAATCTTATCCGGGAGTTCTTAAAACTTACGCTATTCAAGCCGGAAGGGAACTTAGGGTTATCGTCGGTGCTGACAAAGTTACGGATCAACAAACTGAAACTCTTTCAGCCGAAATTGCTAAAAAGATTCAAGACGAAATGACTTATCCGGGTCAAATCAAAATTACGGTTATCAGAGAAACAAGAGCGGTTAATTACGCAAAATAAAAATAAAAAAAACGGCTTCCATTTCGAAGCCGTTTTTTTATTATCGTATTTTTTCTCTATCTTATTTTAAAATTCTAATTTCACTTACTCTCGGTGTTTCTTTGTCTTTTTCGGGGGTAATTTCAAGCGTAAATTCATCGGTTGAAACCTCTGAAGGAATGTCAATTACAACTTCACCTTTCGGCTCAAATGCGAACGTGCCGAGCGTTTTACCAGAAATCGAAAGTTGAAATTTTCTCCAATCATTAAAACCTTTTACAAGGATTTTTTTAGCATTCGGGGCTTTCATTTTGTAAGAAAACTTGCCACGTGCCGTTCTCCAATGAACACCGCCTTCTGAACCGTTCCAAGAATAATTTTGAGAGATGAAATGATCGCTTTCAGATTGTTGTTCACCGCAGAAAATTTTGTCTAACGTATTTTGTTCCAATTCAATAGCAGCTTTTTCAGCATCAGTGATTTTTTGTTTTTCTCCAGCCCATTCCTCTGAAGAATAAAGCGGGAAGTAAATTTGATAACGGCACTCGTAAAGTGAATAAAACGGTACTAAATTCATGCCTTCAAATTGCGGCAGAGAAAGACCGGTGAGCGAAAACGTTAAAGGTTTGCCCTCAACAGGTTTCAAATGATTCAAAACGGAATTTTTGTCACCAATTACGGCTGGCATTTGATACAGAGGAATTTGAGGACCGTTAGCAATGTGTCCGCCGCGTGAATCATCTGCATACATTCCGTCTTGACGGTCTGTACCCGTTTTCGCTGCCAAAACTATCGGACCATAAAGGAAAGAATATTGCGCTTTGCCGTCAGGAGTTGTTTCAGCAGAAAGATGCATCGGCAAATCAACATGAACTTTGTCACCTTTTTTCCATTTTCTTGAAATCACGATATAACCGTTTTCCTCTTTCGCTTTTGAAATTTCGTTGTTAATACTAACCGTAACATTCTCACACCAAGATGGTTTACGGATTTTTAATGCGAAATTTTTACCACTTGTCTCCTCAAAAACAATATCAGTAAAAGGTGTTTGAGGAAAATTGTTTTGCTGAGAGATTTTAACGCCGTTCCATGTTAGAACAGAAGGCACAAACAAATTGACAATCAAATCATTACCTTCGTAAGCATAAATCATTTCGCCGTAACGTGCAGGATTTTCCAACCCGGTTCCAACGCAACACCACATTGAGGTTTGAGGCTGAGAATAAACTCTGTAATGACCGGATCTCATGGGCGTAAAATAAACAAATCCGCCTTGAACGGGATTCAAAATCGACAATATATGATTGTACAATGCCCTTTCATAATAGTCCATGTAATTTTTCTCGCCCGTTGTTTGATAAAGCATTTTTGTAAGGCGCAACATATTATAAGTGTTGCAACTCTCAGGACCTTGTTCCGAGGCCAAAAGTGCTGAAAAATCGTTTGTCGGATTAAAATGTTCTCTCATCGAATTACCGCCGATAGAAACGCTGCGTTGTTTTATAACCACGTCCCAAAAGAATTTAGCGGCTTTGTCCCAATCGGGAAGTCCTTCCAAATCAGCGATACGTTTATAACCGATAATCTTAGGAATCTGAGTGTTAGCATGTTTTCCCGTTAAATTGTCTTCACCTTTCAAAAGCGGGTCAAGCATTTTTTTATCGGAAAACTGATGAGCGATTTTCAAATATTTTTTGTCGCCCGTAATAGCATATACATCTGCAAAAGTTTCATTCAAACCGCCGTGTTCGGAAATTAGCATTTTTTGAATTTCATCATCGGAAAGTTTTTCAACAACCGAAATCATCCAGTCTGAAAGTTTTATGAGCATTGTTTCAGCCTCTTGTTTTCCAGCGATGAGATATGCGTCACGAAGTCCGGCAAAAATTTTATGTACATTATAAAGTGGTACCCAACGGTCGTTAAGTCCAAAAGAGCCTGCACGGATGTTACCATCATGAAGTTCTTTCCAAATTTGTCTGCCGCCGGGGACGCCTGAAAGATAGCCGTCATTGTCCTGACATTTTTTTAACTCCGACAAGAAATAATCCAATCTCGCACTTATTTCAGTGTTTTGCGTTGCGGCGTACATATACGAAAGTGCTGAAAGATAATGACCTCCGATATGACCATCAAGACCGGTATTTTCCCAGTTTGAATAATTCTCGGCCTTCGGAGTAAGTCCCGCCTCTTTCATGTACGGTGCTAAAAGTCTATCCGGATCAAGCCCTAAAATGTAATGAATGTCAGATTTTTGATTTTTAAGAAACTGACTTTCAGTGAGTTTAACGTCGGAAATCTTGAAAGCTCCGACCTTTTGAGGAATTTGCGCATCGGAAAAACCGAATGCAAGAGCAAATGCAGTTAAGGTTAAAAATTTTTTCATAATAGATATTTAAATGTGTATTTTTTACACTGCAAAGAAAAGAAAAAAAAATCTCTTTTTCAACAAAATAATGTAAAAATTACCCATTAATTTTTTCAAGAATCATAACGGTGCGGCTTGAGTTATTTTTTTTTAGATTTCACAAAAAATTTATATTAATTATTTTTTGTTAGACAAAAAAATAATATAATTTTGCGGTTAGTAAAAAATTCAAAAAAATTTTAACAATGAGCATACTTGTAAACAAAGATTCAAAAGTCATAGTACAAGGTTTTACCGGCAGCGAAGGAACTTTTCACGCCGGTCAAATGATAGAATACGGGACTAATGTCGTAGGCGGTGTTACACCCGGTAAAGGTGGTCAAACGCATCTTAACAAACCCGTTTTTAACACGGTTGAAGAGGCCGTAAAAAAAACAGGTGCAAATGTAAGTTGTATTTTCGTTCCGCCAGCTTTCGCAGCTGACTCTATTATGGAGGCTGCCGAATCAGGCATCAAAGTTATTGTCTGCATTACGGAAGGCATTCCTACACAGGATATGGTTAAGGTGAAAGAATTTCTTAAAGACAAAGACTGCCGCCTTATCGGTCCTAACTGCCCCGGTATTTTAACGGTAGGCGAGGCTAAAGTTGGCATCATGCCCGGATTTATTTTCCAAAAAGGTTGTGTAGGTATCGTATCTCGTTCAGGTACATTGACTTACGAGGCCGTTGACCAAGTAACGAAAGCTGGTTTGGGTCAGACAACTGCTATCGGAATCGGTGGCGACCCGATTATCGGTACAACGACTTTGGACGCTGTAAAACTTTTCATGGCAGACCCCGAAACCAAAGGAATCATTATGATTGGTGAAATCGGCGGTTCTATGGAAACCGATGCTGCATATTGGATTAAAGAAAACGGCACAAAACCCGTTGTAGGCTTTATAGCAGGTCAAACAGCACCTAAAGGTCGTAGAATGGGACACGCCGGCGCAATCATTGGCGGAAAAGCCGACACAGCAGCCGCTAAAATGCAGATTATGAGAGAATGCGGTATCAGAGTCGTAGAATCTCCTGCTGATTTAGGAAAGGCAATGGCTGAATTGTTGAAATAATAATTTTTCAATAAGAAGAAAACCTTATAAAAAGACGGGAGATTTTTTTTCCCGTCTTTGTTTTATCTTTTAACCCTAAAAATATCATGAAAACAATTAACATTTCCTCTCAAATAACGGAATGTGAAAAAATTGAACTCTCAAAAGAGGATTTGGAATTAGTGGAGTCTTCGGAAAGTTTTTTAAAAAATGCTTATGCTCCTTATTCAAAATTTTCGGTTTCGGCAGCATTAAGATTAGATAACGGAGCAATCATAAACGGTACTAATCAAGAAAACGCCGCATCACCGTCCGGGACTTGCGCTGAAAGAACAGCTATTTTTTATGCTAATTCGCAGTATCCGCACAACAAAATCCTAACGATGGCAATTTCTGCTTTCTATGACGGAAAGATTATAAATCAACCGATTACGCCATGCGGGTCGTGCAGACAAGTAATTTTGGAAACTGAAAAAAGATTTTCCCAACCAATTAAAATTATTTTGTCGTCAAGCAATAAATGTTTGATAATCAACAGCGTAAAAGATATTTTACCGCTTGATTTCGATAGTAGTTTTTTTGACTAAAAACACCCCGTAGAACCGCTTAAAACCGCATTAGATATATTTCTAAAGGCATTTAAAGAAAGTGGGGGAGGGGTTTTGTAAGTATCGGACAATCAAGCGAAAACACTTAAAGTAAATTCTAACTCAGTATTAAAGTAATACTTTAAGTCAAATATAATAATTCAAAAAAAACATCAAAAAAAATAGGGGAGGACAGCCCCGATTTTTTCCCATATAAATTTTTAATTAAATAAAATGAGTTGCGTAGCAAACTATATTGAAACGAAAAAATCTTTGCCGGAAAATGTACTACTTCTTGCTGTTTCCAAAACGAAACCCGAGGAAGACATCAAAGCACTTTACGATGCAGGGTGCAGAGATTTCGGTGAAAACAAAGTTCAGGAATTGACCGCTAAACATGAAGTTTTGCCGCAAGATATACGTTGGCATCAAATCGGTCATCTTCAAACCAATAAGATAAAATATATTATCCCGTTTGTTTATATGATTCATAGCATTGACAGTTTGAAACTTGCTGAAGAGGTAAACAAACAGGCTCAAAAGCACGGTCGTATAGTAAATTGTCTTTTACAATTGAAAGTCGCTCAAGAGGATACGAAATTCGGTTTTGAAATCGGCGAACTAAAAAAAATGTTTGAAGAAAACGCTTTTGCCGAATTAAAAAACATCAAATTAAAAGGCGTTATGGCAATGGCGACAAACACAGAAAACGAAGCCGAAATTATTAAAGAGTTCTCTTTAGTCAAAGAATTTTCCGATTTTGTTAAAACAACTTACAAAAATACAGTGGGAGAGGAGTTTACGGAAATTTCAATGGGAATGTCAGAGGATTATAAACTTGCAGTTTCGTGCGGAAGTACAATCGTAAGAATAGGTTCGTCGATATTCGGAGAAAGAGATTATTCCAATAAAAACTAAAAAAAACTCAGGGCAAATAAAAACCTGAAGTGTTTTTATTTGCTTCTGAGTTTACTTCTTGCCTGAAGAGCTTTAGCATCGTTAGGACGCATTCTAAGTGCCATATCATACATTTCAATTGCACTTTCATCACCATGGTCAGCCTCAAGGTAAATTTTAGCATACTCCATGTATCGAACATAAAGCGTATCCATTTTCCTTTTAAGGCTGTTAGTTTTTTCCAAAAGTTCTGCATCGTCAGGATTTTCACCTAAAGCGTCCATATAAAATTTCAATGCCGTTGCATAATGCATTTCATCTTTTTGCGCAACAAATAAGTCCGCTTTTTTAACATTATCAGCAGATTTAAATTCGGCAGATTTATAAACATCACCGTTATTAACGCTAACAACATTATTTTTAATACTGTCATCATTAGCACTATTGACAGCATAAAGGGTATCAAAATTATTATTTCCGTTGCTGCTTACAAAAGTGTTAGGCATCAAAAACATAAAAAACGCAACGAACGAGAAAAACAAAAATAAAAATTTCTTTGCGGTATTCTTGTCCGCAAGCAAAACTTCCACTCTTGATTTTGCCTCGTCAATATGGCATCCCTTCGGAAATGCCGAAAGGTATGCTTTATACTGCTCAAGCGTATCAATATTGCAAACTGAGTTCCACATATCGTTGTCTTTCTTTAAGTTATGAAATTCTGAAATCCTCATATTAGCAACGCTAATATATTTACCCATAGGATAGGCCTTTTTGTAACTTTCATAGGCGAAAAGCGTACCAAGATTTAAAGTTTTTTGCCACTTTTCTTCCTCTTCGAGTTCAAGTACCTTTTTTTCAGCAAGTTTAGCATATTTACTTTTAGGAAATTTTTCCGTATAATCGTAATATGCAACAAGCGTACCAGCTTTGACTGTTTTTTCCCACTGAGTTTCGATATTTTTAGTTGAATTTTCGCTTAAAGCTGAATAATCATAAGTGCTGAAATCCTTATTGATAACATTATACGCAAAAGGCATTTTGTCAACACTCTGAACACTCGAAATCTGAGGCAAAGGCATATTAGCCCTGTTTTTGAAATCAAGCGTAATATCATCAACAATATCCCTTAACGTAAGGTACGGACGTTCGATATCCAAACCCGTATGAACCCTTGACAAAACGGCACCGGTAAAATATGTCGGTACGTCAGGATTCTTTTTAGGATAAAGCGCAGAAGAATACTCGTCGCACGCCGTAACGTACTGAACACCCTCGTAATCCTTCATAAGCGAAGCAACATTAGATTTTACATCGCCCATCGTATTGTGAATCTGACCGCTATGACAAGCGTCTACCAAAAGAATTTTTCTCGAAGCCTGACTTCTTGAAAGTTTTTCCAAAAGTTTTTTAGCTTCAATACTATTATCCTCAAGATATTTCTCCTCAATATCCGAAGAGGCGAAATAAAGGTTATAATTGAGCGGTGAAATTACGCCGTGTCCCGAATAATACACGAAAAGCGTATAATCAGAACTTTTAGCAAGTTCCACTGCATCAGTGATTTTACGATTAATCTCATCGTGCCTTTCGTTGAAAGATACAATTAAGTTTTTCTCGTTAACACCGATAAACTTGGGGTCAAGAAAAAGTTTCTTCAACTCCAAAATGTTAGCTTTAACGTTAGGAATATCACCTAACTTAGCCTTTGCATACGTGCTGACGCCAATAAGCAACACCACGTACTTGTTCGTAATGATTTTTTTTGTTCTCATGATTCTTAAAATTTAATTTGTTTGTTGTTTTAAAAATTTAAAGTTGTATTATAATATACAAAAAATATTTCAATTATCCAAATTTATTAGGCTTTTTTTACATTATTAATTACATTTTTAAACAAAAATGCATCGTTTTATGCTCTTTTTTTAGGTATATAAGGTTATCAGTAATGGAATCGTTAAATAAAGTTAAATATCTGATAATCAGAGGAAAATTAAGTTTGGATTTTTGTATAAAACCGATTACTTTTGCAAAAATTGTTAATTTTATCGGATAAGAATTTAGCTTTTTTTTAAAAAAAATAATGTTCATAAAAATGACATCTTTCAAAGCAATATTTTTCGACTTCGACGGCACGATAGCCGACACTGTAAACGGTATTCTCGCCACAATGACGGCTACTTTCAACGAACTCGACATTCCGCTGCCTCCCGCAGAGGAGATGCGGGCTACGATTGGTATGCTCCTTGGCGACGCGCTCCAAAAACTCGGCAACCTCGACAACGCCCACCGCGAATTCGCAGTTAAGACCTACCAACGGCTGTTCAGCGAAGTGGAACTCCCAAATACGCGCATCTTCCCCGGTGTGGGGCAGACTCTCCAACAATTGCGTTCTCAGGGTATTAAATTGGCGATTGTAACATCTCGCGGCATCGGTTCGTTGCGCCTGATTCTCACCAAGAACGGAATTTTGGATTTTTTTGACGAACTTGTAACCCGTGACAATGGTTTTGCGCCCAAGCCCGCGCCCGATATGGTTAATTATCTCCTTAAAAAAATGAACCTCGCGCCGCAGGAAGTCCTCGTAGTTGGCGACACAACCTTCGACATTGATATGGGCAACGCCGCCGGCTGCAATACTTGCGCCGTCACATACGGCAACCATACCGCCGAAATGCTAAAAGCCTCAGGATGCGATTGGATGGTGGGGAGTTTTGAGGAGATAGTGGATTGTAAAAGTTGTAGTTAATAATTGTTACTTATGCATAATATGTTATGCGTAATTCGAGAAAAGGGCGATTTGTGCATAAAATATTATGCGTAAAATTTGGTGCTTAGAATAAAGTTTGTGATCCATAAAATTAGCCGCAAGGGAGAATTAAAAGAGCGGGAAACAAGATTCGAACTCGTGTCTCCACACTTACTATTTAGTTTGTGTTGTCAAAATAAATAATAAGTGTGGGCTCTAACCATTGGCAAAACAACTCTGCCACTAAGCTATTCCCGCATTAAGTTGTTATAAAAAATAGTGCGGGAAACAAGATTCGAACTCGTGTCACCAGCCTACATAGCTTGGTGCTCTAACCATTGGCAGAAATGTCCGTAACAACTAAAAAATACCAAGAGAAATCTCTCATATTTTCCGTTGCTACTGCCACTAAGCTATTCCCGCATTAATACGTCGCAAATTAGTGCGGGAAACAAGATTCGAACTCGTGTCTTCCAGCCAAGGCTTGGTGTTCTAACCGTTGGCAGAATATTTCCCTGCCACTGAACTATTCCCGCATTTAAGATGTCGCAAAGATAAAGATTATTTTTATTGCTACAAACTATTGCCGCAAAAAACATCTTGCACATTCGCGAAAACGATTAATTCTTTTATTAGGGAGGCAATTAGTCGATAATTGTGATATTTTTTTCGAAAAAAATTGGCAAGTTCATTTTAAACGTGTTATATTTGCGATGTGAATGATAAACAAACCACTTATGGAAGTAGTAAAGCTAAGGCAAGGACGTATTGATATGCTAATAAGCATTGAGGACGAAGAAATATTGTCCCAACCCTTTGCATGTATTCAAGGAATTAATGATTAGGAGGATGTGATTATGAGGATAGAAAAATTGAGATTTTTAGATGATTATAAATGCATAAAAAAGGATACCGAAATAGATTTCGGCTCAGGTAATTATTGTGCATTGGTTGGTTTAAACGGAAGCGGGAAATCCTCTGTTTTAAACTATTTGTTAAGTGTTATGCTCCACCAAAATAACGGTCTATATCCAATTTACAAATCCAATATTATAGGGGATTACATATGTACAAATAATGCCAAACTACCAAAATTAGTTGTTCATATTTACAATGGAGAAACTAAATTTGGTAGTCGATTTTCATATAATGAGCAAGATAATATTTATATCTTACAATTGGATTCAAGTATATGGTGTCTTGCAAGTTTTATTTTACAAATAAAGAATGATACTTTAATTGATGACTTACAATTAAAATGTCAAGAAGTTGAAGATTGGATTAAAGAGTGGGAAAATGAGAGTGAAGCCGACTATTTGGACAAACTGTATAACAACAAACCAACACAAAAGCGAATCAAAAACAGATTAAAACATAATGAAAATGAGGATAGAGAAAGCGATTTTTTGGAAAAAAGTTTTAACAAGTGTACGTATATAAATAAGTCGGTAGATAAAAAAATAGAAGATAAAGAAACTAACTTTTGGGATTGGATACTACACAAGATTGGAATTAATTTCGTAGATGCATCTTTTTCAGTGCCTCCGCAACACTACATTTTTCAAGTTGTTGCTTCTTTCATACATCAAAATGGGAAAAAAGACGAAAAAGGGATAATAAGTGTGCATTCTCTAAGTAAAGGTACATTATATGGATTATTTAAAGATACGACTCTGCAACTTAGTGAGGGGCAAAAGTCGCGTCTTGTATTACAATTGGCGTTGAAATATTTGGCTGTAGAAGAAAAGAATACGTTATTTTTACTTGATGAACCAGATGCATATCTTGATGTTCAAAAGAAACGAGACCTTTTTAATTTGATTCGAGAATGCAAAGGGCAGGTTATAATGTCAACACACGACCCTATTATGACAAAATGGATGAAGGGTCATTTGATTTTTATGGACAATGGCAAACAATTGCCAAGTAAAATGGTAGATACAATTAATGAATTGTCAGACGGCGAGTTAAGTTATCAAGAGACATTGTTAATGCTTTCGGAATGTAGGCATTATGTTTTTGCTGAGGGCAAAACGGATATTGCATTTATCAAGAAAGCGATAGAACAATTGGATTATTCAAAACGTTTTGAAAATATTACATTCTTGTCATTAGGTTCATCAAGTGCTGTTGAAGATAAGTATTACACTACAATCAGCGATTTTTTACCGAAAGACACACAGAAAATTTTGTTCTTATTTGACGCAGATTGGGGTGGCTATCAAGGCAAAATGCAGATTGATAAACTTAAAGCGATAAGAGAAGAATATAAAAAATTGTGTGTTGATAAGGCAAAAAAAGAAGAGGCGTATAATAAAACAGGAAAGGAAGAAATTAAAACACAGATACAAAATATTGAAAACGACATAAAAAAAATTAAAGCAACAAATTTTGATTTTTTAGACAAGTTGACATATTATTTTTACAATAAAGAAGATAATTTTGAAACTAAACAAAATGGTGACAGAATGGAATGGTTTTATTTGGAAGACTATTTCACAACCAATTCGTATCCGAATGACTACAAGGTAAGGAAAAAGATATTAAAGATTATTTGAAAGATTTTCTTCCCGCTGATGACACGAAAAATGATGATGTCCTGACATTCCACGAGTTATTGGCTTTTGAGCAAAAATGTGCAAACCAAAAATTATCAAAAAATGCCAATTCTTTGAAGGATTATTTCAAAGATAATTTACATCTTATTAACGACCCGGCTGATTTTGAAGGTTTCCGCCCGTTGCTCGACAAAATCCTTGAAAAATTGGGATTGCCGAACGACCCAACAGCATAATCCGCGTGTAGGGGCGTACCTCGTGTACGCTCCGCCTACCAAACAACGTCCCTGCATCCACACAAATCATCATCGGAGCGTACACGAGATACGCCCCTACAAAAAACATTTTTTCCTCTTGCACATTCCCCCAAAAAACTCTAAATTTGTACCCGTCTAATTAGCAAAATTAATAACATTCATTATAATGAACAGCAATCTTAAAAAAGTGCTTGTGCTCGGCTCGGGCGCGCTGAAAATCGGTCAGGCGGGCGAGTTTGATTATTCGGGCAGTCAGGCATTAAAGGCATTACGCGAGGAGGGCATCAAGTCGGTGCTTGTGAACCCTAACATCGCTACTATTCAGACGAGCGAGGGCATCGCCGACAAGGTTTATTTCCTTCCCGTCAACACCCATTTCGTTACCGAAATCATCAAAAAAGAACGTCCCGACGGCATTCTTTTGGCTTTTGGCGGACAGACGGCTCTCAACTGCGGTACCGAACTTTTCAAAAAAGGCATCCTCAAAGAATATGGCGTTCAGGTGCTCGGCACAAGCGTCGAGGCGATTATGAACACCGAAGACCGCGACCTTTTCGTCAAGGAAATGGACAAGGCAGACCTCAAAGTCCCCGTTAGCCACGCCTGCGAAAGCCTCGCAGAGGCACTTGACTCAGCCCGCAAAATCGGCTATCCTGTAATGATTAGGTCAGCCTATGCACTCGGCGGTCTCGGTTCGGGCGTCTGTCCCGACGAAAAGACATTCCGCGAGATTGCTGAGTCGGCGTTTACGTTTGCTCCTCAGGTGCTTGTGGAAGAGAGTCTTAAAGGTTGGAAGGAAATCGAGTTTGAGATTATCCGCGACGCAAAAGACCGCTGTTTTACGGTGGCGTCGATGGAG
>JAFPYR010000010.1 GCA_017412115.1 Bacteroidales bacterium
AATACCGCAATGGGTGTAATCCTCGGCAGCGGTAACGCACTGATTAACAAAACAAATTTTCTCGGAACGGCAGCAAAGTATGCTGCAATAGGCGGTGCAGCGGATTTGATATTGAATGTAAAGGAAGCGAAAGCGGAAGAATTGCCGGAAAAAGACAATTGGACTATTGTAGAAGAATATCATTTACCGAAAGGTGATTTGAAACCTCATAGTCAACGAGGAAATGAGGCCGGTTGTGCCCAAGCAACATTAGATTCTATTGCTGAGTATTTAGGAAAAGCAATTAAAACGGCAAAGTTTTATGAAGGTTATGATTTTACGATGTTGGCAAAATTAAATGATATATATGCAGATGATTTGGATAAAATGCTTGTAGGTAAAAGAAAAATCAACATCCCAAATATCGTAGGCAGTTATCTGAATAGAGGTTTTCCCGCTGCATTAACTTATAATAATGACGGCATACAACATATTGTCGGAATCAACCGAATACTAAAAGAACGTAAAGAAGTAATTGACAAAAAAGGTGTTGTTTCTGAAAAATTTAGATGGAGAGTTCAAATAATGAATCCTCTTAATGATGGTTCACTCGAATTTTTATCAATTTCTTTGTTTGAAACAGGATTAGTAAGCATTGTTAGACCCTAAAAAAGAATACAATCATGAAAATAATAGTATTTTTTATATTCTATATTTTAGTTTGTGAAAATGTTTTTTCGCAGACTAAAATATATTCTTGGGAAGAAATCAAAAACTGTACTATTAGTTATGATAGAATGAAAGAAACCATACATAGCGAAAAAAAAAGATTGTCAAAACAGTTATATTGTCATATTCGTATGTTTAAAAAGCAATGGTGGAAGTATCATATTTTAATTAACAAAGATGCCAAGAGGAAAATTTTGAAAAACTTAGATTGTTTTTACGTACCAAGATACAAAATAGTGGAGAAGATAGGCAATTCAATTGTATTGCAATTATCAAATGAGTGCGTTGGTTTCATTATTTTTGTTTCGGATTCTAATTATTTAGGCTGTTACAATCCGTGCAACTGTGAAAAGATGAGGGTCAATAAAAATAAATGCAGTCCAATCGACAAGTTGAATTATATTGTTGCCGTTAATCGTTATTCAAAAGCAGATATTGCATTCGCTATTGATTTTTTTGGTAAGGGGCGATTAGTATTTTCTTTAGAAAACTATGAAGATGAAAATAATATATGGTTTTCATCTGATGGCATCAAGCCAATTAAATTTGACTCTGATGTTATTATTAGAAAAATTATTTCATACGATAACGAAAGTGTTTATAAATCAAAATTTTACGAACATGGAAACGATTAAAACAAAGAGTCTTTCCCGTTCTCTCTTAAAAGGAACGGTGGTAAATTTGGGTTTGCAATTAGCAAACCGCAATCTCAGCAAAAACAATTTATGGCAAACCTTGCTTGTTGGTGCGGCGGGTGGTTTTGGTGATTATTTCGGCGGAAATGGTACTTGGGCTACTGACTACCGTATTGCTATGCGTTTTGCCCAGTGGCTCAGTCCTGAATTTAGCCTCAAACTTGATGACCTCCTCGTTAAAATTGTTTCCGGCGAATTGGTTGTCTCCGGCGAGGGCGTATTCATCGACCCGAAAGGGCAGTCATGGATAAGCTGTTCCCGGTTCTGTAAGGCTCTTAATGTTTCCGAACATTCGTTCAACGGCCTTATGAGTACCTACAAACAGCATTTTGCACAAATAGGCAGTTTTTGGTACGTCAGTGCTGAACTCTTTAAACTGCGCTCTGTACAACAGTATATAAACAGCCGCAAGAACGAAGTTAAAAAAAACGCTCCCGATGTTACGCAACTTTCTCTTAATTTTTAATGTTTTTTTGTTCTTTTTCATAACTTTGTTTATATTTGCAACGTTAAACAAATGTATAATTCAAAAACTATACTGATATGGCTACAAACCAAAATATTGCATCTGAAATTGAAAAGTCTTTACCTCCTGAACTTCAAACGGATCAAGATGGTTTTGAACCCGGTTTAGATTTGTCTAAGTCGGAAATAGAAGATATTATCAAATTTATGAAAGAAGATTTGGGTATCACTAACCCGATTCCTTCTAAAAAATAATCTCCGCAAACCAAGACGATTTAGACAATATATCTTCCGACCAATTCTTTTCTAATAACAAACGCATCGGGAATGGCTCTTCTTTTTTATGTCCATTTTCTTTGCTATCATCGTAGTAGTCATCTATTATTTTTATCGCTCTTTCATCTGTTATATTCATAATACTTTTTCGATTTTTAGCATTAGCAATCGAAGCCCAAGCATAGCCTCCCGCCTTATCTGCTAAGAAGGTTATTTTTGATACGCCTAACTGCTTCGCATTCGCAATCAAAAATTTTGTTATATTGGAGCCTATACCCTTTCTTTGATATTTTTCTGTTACCCTTATACTGTCCAGCTTATTAACTATTATACCTTTGTCGTATATATAATGAATCAATAACTTAATAGGACCTTTATTTACAATTAATGCGGCCTTCTTGTTTTGAATTCTCAACGAAAATTTTTGGGTTTCATTTATATTCAATGATTTTAAATTATCAAGAATAAAATTCTCAATTTTTGCGAAATCAATTTTCTTTATAAAACCCATTAATTTAAGATCGATTTCTTCTTTTGTGTTGAGGATTACATCCCAATTTTCAGCCCCTTTTAGCTCTCCTTTTATTTGTGCGATTTTTTTGCTCTCACATTCCTTTTTAAACAGTTTTCTAATTGCCCCGCACGCCTTGCAAATAAGCCTTTTTGGATTATACGCCAGCAATGTTTTCCCGCATTCCCCGCATCCTTTTGGCAAATACGGGTGCTTACTTGGAAACAGCCGTTTTTTCTCTGCCAAATTCTCTTTAAACATCTTTTCTTTTGGTGTTTTAAAGCAACTTTCGGCTTTTGCTATGCTTCCGTGGCTGTCTTGCACTGGATAATCGTCTTTAAGAACTGCTACCACTGTGCACCTGCAACCCCAACCATTTGGCGGTGTGTACTGTTTCCAAAATGGATCATCCACCGGCAATGTTGTCCCGTGTAGTATGCGGTGTGATGCTCTTACCCTTTCATCGTTGGCAGTGCGATACTGCAAATTTATAAAATTTTTGTTTTTCTCGAAGTCTGCCCACTTGCCTGCCATCTGCGCCGCCTGTAATGCTTGGTTGTATTCTGTGCGCAGGTAGTTGTGGTTGTAGTCTTTGTTGATGCTTTGAATATCGTTTAAAAACTCATTAAACGGTTTTATATTACCTTTTTCATCAGTCAGCATTTGCGATACCTGTTCCAGTTCGGCATGTGTCTTAAAACCCGAAAAGATAAAGGCGTTTTCTCTTAATGCCGCTGATACTGCCGGGTCAGGTTCTTCTCCCAATCCTTTGTCGATGGCGGTATTAAATACCCTGAAGGTTTCGTTTATCAATGCGCTCCCTTTTTGCGTTGATAGCATTTCGGGATTATATCCTCCGCTATCGTATATCTGCTCTGCCGCCTGTTCGTAATACGAATCATCAAAGTCATCATCAAAATCCACATGTATCAAATTGACAGTTTCTCCCCCATTGTCAATTGTCAATTGTGAATTCTCTTTGTTACCTCGATTCCGAAAGTGTCTTTTATCCATTGCGGCTCTATCTCGTAATAAGGTAATGCCTGTACGGTCTTGCTCCAAAGGCTCTCAATACCCTTTGCTTTTGCAATCCTTAAAAATACCCCCTTTTTTATCAACCCGTTTTTTGCCATTGCCGGGATCACTACGGTATTAAAAATGCTTTCCACAAGTTTCTTGTCGGAGGCTACCACGTCGTCCAACAGTTTTGCGCAGCTTTCCTCTTTGCTGTAATTACCGTTTACTGTGTCTTGTCCTAATACCGCAGAAAGGTTGATAAGTGATATTTGACCGTCGCATTTTGAAATCAGTTTCTCGTATATCGTGCCGTCTGTTGATACCGTCTGACCAAAATTTATATCCTCCGAGGTATCAATAATAGCATACGCCGCCGAACCTATTTCCTTCATCATATTTTCTGCCCGGTTCAGCATCTCATTATCCGCTGTGTTGGTCTTGAGAATACGTGGTGGCATTCCGAATATTTCGCAGAACTCACTCCAACAACTCAAAGCAAACTTCTTGATCAACACATACGGCACAGCGCGGTTTATATATCCGAGTTCGTTTGGCTTCGGGTATACCTCCAAAATGGTATTTCCATATTCCCTCAATTCACGGTATTTTATACCGCTGCCACCATAACAGTCCGGATAAAATATACCCTGTGAAGATTCAAGATGTTTTCTTGGTATCAACACTACTTTGCCGTTTACTATCTCCATCTCGGAATAATCATAAAACAGACTTTCCACAATATACGCTCCTATGGTTTCAAAAAAAGCCTTTGTTTTTGAAATCCTTCGTCGCCTGTTCATCTGTTTTGCCATCTTTGGTAATAAGGTCAAAATCTGAGGCCTTCAGTTTGCCTATTCTCAGAGTATCCACTTGCGAACTCATCAGCGCATCCTGCATCACCTCACAGTATAGATTTTGCAAAAGGTATTGACGTGGATTTTCCACCGATTGAGCCTGCAACTGTGCGTTTTTCCAATCAGTAAAATCTTTGCGATAAATACCGCTTTGACGGCGTATTATTTTGTTTATAAGCTGTGTTTTCATCTTGATATTTTTTGATTTCGCGAATTTTCAATTCTCAATTTTCAATTCTCAATTCTCAATTTTCAATTAGAGGTAGTGATTGAATTTTTTGTTGGAGCCATAGTGGAAAATATTTCCGGAGCTTTCTCCGTCTGACGATCCGCTACCCTTTAGTGGTAAGTCAGGAGTATTTTTCCCATCCCTGACACCTTCGAGCCATTCTATAACACGGTCGTAACGTTCTCGCCAAACATCATACAGAGTTTCGGCACTGCACAGTTTCAGCAGTTTCCACACGGCAACCACCTTACAGTACTCAAGGATTAGCGCATTACGCTCTGCCCCTTCAGCACTGAATATGCCTCTGTATCATATCTATTTTTCAGGTACGATTTCACCTGTTCAATACCTACTGCGATGCATTGTGCTATAGCCGAATCATCAAAATCCACTATCTCATCAATGATATGCTCATACATCGCCGTATTAAAATCTTCTTTCTCTAAATATGCCATGATTTTTGTTATTTTATAATTGACAATTTTTCAATTCTCAATTTTCAATTTTCAATTCTCAATTCTCAACTGTCAATTGTCAATTTTCAATTCTCAATTCTAATACCCTGATAATACCCTGACGAAAGATGAATGAAGAAAAGAAATATTTTAGCATGACCCGGCAACAGTTGGCGCAAAGAGCTGGAGTCTGTTTAGCCACTTTTAATAAGTGGTTAAAGCATGATTTACCGGCATTAAAAGAGCGAGGTTATCAGCCCCGCTCCTTACTGAATCCTTCAGTTGTAAAATACCTTTGTGAAAAGTATTGCATTGATGTTTAAGAGTTGTTAAGATACCACCAATTGAGAAAATGGCGGTTTCTGTTTTATTTCTTTGTTTTTGTTATAATCCAAAAGATGAAAATTAGATTTTCGCATGCCCAAAGAGATAAAACACCGAGTAAGGAGTTGCCGGTAGCAATTAAACCGAACCCGCTAAAAAATAAAATCACTGCGATATAATAAAGTTTTTTCATAATGAATAATAATTTACAGTTTTCTATCGAAATAGTCCCGCAAGGCTTTGAGCAAGTAAACAAATTGCCGGCGGTTTTATCAAAAGTAAACGACTCCGTTGCGCAGGTAAATACTTCCTTTGCCTCTTTTGGTAATACGTTTTCTCCGTTTGACAAACTTATGAAAGTTTTGACAAATATAGAAAAGATTTTGGGAGGAATAGGCAGGGTCAGTGTAGAAAGTTTCAATAAACTCGACGATATACTCGTAACTAATACCGACGGCTTCAAGAAAAGCACTACCAATGCGGATAAATTGGATAAGCAAATAGAGCAAATTGGCAAAACGAGCAATAAAGCAGGCGGAGAGGTAAAAAGTGGTTTGCTAAGCCATTTGGCGGATGTAGGGCAGGCGTATGTAGGTATTACAGCCATTGCTCAAACTGTTGGAGGCATGATTGCACCAGCATTTGAGGTAGGCATGGCAAGGCAAACAGCAGCCACTAATTTTGCCACACTTCTCAGAGATGATGGCGACACCAAAGATTGTAAAATTACGATTGCCAGCAAAACACTTTCTTTGCTTGATTCCGTAGAGATAAAAACGGATATTGATTCCCTTATGGATACAGCCGTAATAAAACTGCCTTCAACGGTTTTCAACAAGTATTTAAAAGACGTAGAAAGTATTGTTAGAGGTCAGAAAGTAGAAATATGGCTTGGCTACGATGGCGAGTTAAACAAAGAATTTTCGGGCTATATCCGCAGCGTTGAAAGGGATTTTTCCGGCTTGGTGATTAATGTGGAAAATGAGTTGTATTTGTTCAGCCCCGCACCGATGGACAATAATGTGTACGAAAAACCAAGTGTTAAAGACCTTTTGAATGAGGTTTTAAACGCTGTTGAAATACCGTTAAAATTGGATTGTCAGTTTGATTTCTCCTTCGACAAATTCACGGTGAACAATGCAACGGCGTTAGATGTATTAAAGGCCATACAAAGCGAATGTCATTGCTCCATGTACGTAAAAGACGGTGTTTTTTATGTAGTATCACCGTTTTTGGTGGTAGACAGCGCAAAGGTGGTAAAGTATGACACCTCAAAAAACATCATGGCCGACGGTTATTCTTTGAAATATAAGGATGAAGCGGATAGAAAATGCAAGGTCATAGCCAAAGGAAAGGACAAAAAAGGAGAGGAAATACAAAGCGATACTTTTGGCGAAAAAGGTGGCGATACCATTACTTTCGATTACAAAGGTATCACCACAAAAGAAATGTTAAATACCATTGCTCAAAATATGTACACTGCCAAATGTTACAGCGGTTACGATGGCAGTTTTCAAGCATGGTTTTTGCCGATAATCAGCAAAGGCGACTCTGCCGAAATTTACGACCAAGACGACCCCGAAAGAAACGGACGTTATTTTGTTAAAGCCGTTGAAACCTCATGCAACAACGGCGGAATAACACGCAAAATCACAGTGGGAAAACGGCTGTAGGGTGTTCACCTCTTCTGACTGCTTTATTGTACCAGTCTTTAGGTTTTAATTTTACCGGCCTGCGTTCGATTTCTTCCCTAGTGTAAAATACAATGGTTTTGGCAAAATCCATACGTTTTTTGTCATACGCGACCTTTGCACTATCACTGAGAGTTGATCTATAATACTCGGTTTTGCTTTCAACTAATTTGTCGGTATAGCCGCCATACTTAAAAGAGCGTTCAATATATGCACTGCCTTCGAGGTTGTAATAAAGCCAATACATCTCACGGTATTGTCTTTGCGCAAATACCGCAAGAGGCAACAACGCAATTAACAATAATAAAAACTTTTTCATCATGAGTAAAGAATCAGAAATCAAACAATTGATACGTAACATAGCGGCGTTCAACGAAGGATTAATACTATTTGAAGCCGAGGTTACCAAAAGCGAAGATACAGAATGTGTTATAAAATACCAAGGCTTGGAGCACAAAAATGTCCGGTTGGTGTGTGGATTTTCACAAAGTTTAACAACGATGATAATAAAGCCAGCTGTTGGCAGTACCGTATTGGTGGCTGATCTAAGTAATGGCAAAATGCGTGATTTAGTGGTGCTGATGGTGGAAAAGGCGGAAACGGTGATATTCAATGGTGGCGAATTAGGCGGATTGATAAAGATAGAGGAATTAAAAACGCAGTTGAATAGAATGACGGCACGTATTGATGGCATCATTAATGCGATAAAAGGCGGAGTGCTGGTTAGTCAAGACGGAGGCGCGGCATTACAGACATCAATAGTTAGTTTACTACCGAGTGGACAAAAAGAGGATTTCACCGCCATAGAAGACCCGAAATTCCTCCACTAAAACTAATTCCCCATTTTACATGAAATAGAAGGAGATATTGTAGTTTTGATTTTATTTTTTTGTAGTTTTCAATTTGAGAAAAATAATATATAAAAAAAATGAGAATAGCTACACTGGCACATAAAGTTGCAAACTTTTATTTATCCGCCAAATTTCTATTTTGAGGGAAGATATAGGATTTTTGCAGAAAATGCACAACAACAACCCGTATAAAACAAATAACATTCATTTTTATACGGATTGCGACGAACTTGGGTTAATTTTGTTAGATGCGTAAATAAAATATTATTGTTTGATGAATTTCACAGTTTTTTTGCCGTCTGTTACAATGTAAAATCCACTTTTAAAGCCAGAAATGTCAATTTCTGTTTTATTTTCAACAACTTTAAATTCCAGCACTTTCTTTCCGTTAATATCAAAAATTAAAATCATATTTTCGGCATTTTCGATGGTAATAAAATCTTCAGCAGGATTTGGATAAAGTTTCAACTCATCAATCTTATTTTTGTTGATTGACAAATTATCAATAGTGGATACAAAATTGTTGTTATCCTCCTCAACCTCTGAAATATTTTCTTCCGTTTCGTTGTCTTGATAAGGATTTGGAATAGGATCAATTATTGGAGTTGGCTCATCTTCCGTGTTTGTTATCAAATCAGATTCGGTATCGTCGTCAGACTCCGAAATAATGACCACCGCACCACCATTTGCCGCAAGCGAAAAACTTAATGTGCCTTCCGACGAAAGTTTTTCTATATTCTTTTTTTCAATAGTATTTTTTTGAATATTATTTGGTTCAATATCCGTGTAAATTTCTGCTTTATAAGACTTTTCTCCACTAAGGAAACTTAAATTCAACTGAACATCTCGTGCCGAATATGTATGCGAAGCAACAAACCAACGGTTGCCACTACGACGTGCTATCGAAAAATAATTCGATGGATTGCCTTCCAAAATTTTGTAATCATCCCATACTGTTGGCAATTCTTTGAAATATTCTATTTCTGTTTCGTTGGGATATTCGTATGGTTTGCCATACCAGAATATGTGTTGTATCGGACAAAAAAATGCAGTGGCAAGTGCAAGTTGATGTCCCTTGGAAGTCGTCATTTTATCGTAAGCCACATTGTTGGCAGGGTAACCACGATAGCATATTGTATAATCGCCGCTGCCTGTCATAAATCTCGAAAATGGTAGCAATGTGGTGTGATTGCCCTGATTTTCACGATGTTCGTTGCCCTTGATACCTTCGGTAGTCATTAGATTCGGGAATTGACGTTCTAACCCAGTTTGACGGATTTCGTCGTGTACATTTACAATCATTTGACGGTCGTAAGCACTTTTGATAATAGAGTAAATCTGACTAAGTCCACTCCTTGTTTGTCCGTCCATATAGCCAAGCTTCAAACCTTTGATTCCCCATTTTTGATACAAGTCCAGCATTTTTTTGTTGTCATAATTGTTCCATGCAACTTTGTTGACATAAACAATGATGCCGATGCCTTTTTCTGCACCGTAACGACAAACTTCTTCTATGTCGAGTTCGTCAACAGGTTTACATGGATCTGATTTCGCACTATGTTCTTTGCTGTATCCCAATCCGTACCAACCTGCATCCAACAATACATAGCTGAAATTCATCTTTTGGGCAAAATCAATACGATATTTTATAGAATCAGTATAAAATTTATTGTTAGGAATACAAGCACGGAATGTTTTACCGGGTTTTATCCAATCAGTATTATCGATGTTTTGATTGTTGAGAGAAGTGATAATATATTTTCCATCAATCATTTTGGAAGGATTTTCTGCAAAGATGCAGTATCTCCAGGATGTTCCTATTGACGTTCCTGAACTATATGACTGTGAAAATGTAAATTTAGAATTTCTAAATTCAATTTGCAATGGGTTGGCAATTGCAAGATTTGCAGCTTCATTCATCAATACACTTAATCGCGTAGAACTAATAAAAAGTGGTGCAATTGATGTTCCATTGGCAGATGGTCCTTTAATATCATAGCCAGATTCTGTTTTAGATTCCTTATAACAGTCTGGTCTATACGCAGTTAAATCTATTGAAGTTTGATCGCTATTAATACTAAAAGACAAATTGGAAAATACATTGTATCTAACAGCCACGCCCTCATCATATAGACGCATTACAACATCGTAAGTCAACTTATTATCCGAAGTTTTAAAACGCAATGTTGTTTCGGTATATTGATCAATAATAGAAGATTTTTCTGAGATATTGGATGTTATTACACCAGAATAATTTTTTGATTTATTTTCAACAAAAATATCATTAGATGTTCCAATATACCCCTCAGTTGTTCTAAGACCAAGGTTCATATTAATTTTTTCGTTATAAACACAAGCCAAAGTAAATTCTGCTATTAAGTTGTTGTTTAGGTATTTTAGCTGACACGTAATCTGATTGTTGGGAGAAGAAATAATCGGCAACTTTTCCACATCAGATTGTGCCATTGTATTAATAGAAGTACACAAAAGGAGTAAAATAATTAAGCACAATTTTACATCCTGTAACGAATATATTAATTCTATTCTTTTTATAGTTACTTTAATCATATTTTTTCTCTATTTATTGTGGAGCAAAGTAACTACAAAAAATACATAAAAAAAAATTTTATTATCAATTGATCAAAATCATCCTACGAAGTTCTTGAATTTGGTCAGCAGAAACTCTTAACACTTCAACCGCTTTGTCAAAATCGAAACCATTAGATATAAGATTTTTAATAAAATCTCGAATGCCCGTTTCTCCGCTATTTGCTCCACCGTTGCCGATAGTATCGTATTGATGTTCCGCAAACTGAAATTTGCTTGTTGCTGTGTTGTACTGCAAATTGCCGCTACTAAAAACAACTTGTTTGCCCTCGGCTACCGAAAACTTGACCTCTTCATACTTTGCTTTCAAAGTAATTTCGGCTGCTATTGGGTTTGAAAAATCAAACTTCGTATTTCCATCATACCAACCTAAAAACCTAAAACCTCCTTTTGATGGTTTTATTTTGGGTTCTGTTGCCGTTTTACCATTTTCAATTGTTTGTGTAGCAAATTTACCAGTGCCACCGTCTGCTTCGAATTTTACGGTAAAAACTTTTAACCATACGGCATAAAATTTCACTTCGTTTTCTGTTGCGGTGTATTCTGTAATGATTTCACCGTTTTCTGTTAAACTCCAACCTAAAAACTTGTAACCGTCTTTTGTTAGACCTTCACCCGAGGGCAAAGTAATTTTTGTGCCTTTTTCTATCGTTTGAGCATCTGGTGTTCCTTTGCCGCCCAAAATGTCAAAAGTTACGGTTACTTTTTCGGAAGTAACTTCCGTATTTGCTGGTGTGTCAGTGTTGCCCGAATTGTTTTCGATCGTGGTCTTTTCGGGTTCGGTATTATCGTCGTCGTGCTTGTCGCACGAGGTAAATGTTAGCGCAAATACTAATGCGCTAAGCAAGAAAAAATTTAATTTTTTCATGGTAATATTTATTTTAAGTGTTAAATAAAAAAAATCCCCTGCGGAAGTGCCTCAAAAAAGAAACACTTCCACAGGAGAATGTCAATTATTTAATACATAACAAGTAAAACAAAGTAGAGTTTTTATTCTTCACGCTTACTTTTTGTAAAGTGTTGTATATTTTATTTGTTTTCATTTCTGCCGTTATTTGTTTATTAACGGCAGAAATTAAATTTAAAGAATTTTAACACATAAGAAATATGCGTTAAATTAATGTTAATTATCAAATATCAACCGCCGTAGTTCGGAGATTTGGTCGGCAGGAAGTTACAAACTATGTTGAACTTTAATCATATTATTGCTGCTGCAAATATTGGCAGAAACAAGACACCGTTTTCTTGTTTCAATTCTCCTATGTGAAAAACTATCGGCGTGTCGAGGTATTCCTGATATTTTTTGCGAAATTTGTCTATCGAAACGTATGTGTAACGCGTAGAGGATTTCACTTCTACGGGAATAATATTGTGCCTATTTGTAACAGTTTTTTTAGATAACAAAAAATCTATTTCCATACGATTTTCTGCATTTTTGTCTGACGACGAATAGAAATAAAGATTGTGGTTGTTTGATTTAAGCATTTGTGCCACAATATTTTCCATGAGCATACCTTTGTTAAATTCAAGTTTGTCCAAAATCAATTTTTTGTACAATTGCTCACGTTCTATCGTTTCCTTATCAAAAGCCATCGAAATCAAAAGTCCCGTATCGCCGAGATAACATTTCAAAGTCGTGCGGTCGGTATTGAGTTTCAAACCGATGTTAGGCTCTGTGGAGTTGTAGCATATATTGATGATTTTTGCATCGTCAAGCCAAAAAAAAGCGTCCTCATAATCGCGCATTTTTGCGTTTGATTTAAGAGCCGTAAGTCGAAATTTTTTTTCGTGCTTTTGAAGTTGCGAAGGTATTTCGTCAAAAATCCTCGTAACTTTTGTCTCTGCCTCAAAAGCATATTTTGAAATGTCTTCCTTATAAAGCCTCAAAATGTTTCGCTTAATATTGTCTGTTTGCTCAAAATCCTTTGTTTCGATATATTGCGCAACAGCCTGAGGCATTCCGCCAACTATCATATAAAGACGAAAATAATCCATTCCGCGCCTCAAAAATCCACCAAAAGGCTTTCGTTTTTCGCATTGTTCTCTCATAAAATCTGCGTACATTTCGTCGCCTAATGCCCACATAAATTCTTCAAAATCCATTGGATACATTTCCAAATGTTCTTCTTCGGAAGGAATTACTATGTCTTTGACGTTTCTTTTTATCGAAATCAGCGAGCCGGTTTCGATATAGTCGTATTTGCCGTCTTTAACGAGATATTTGATTGCAGCCCGTGCTTTTGGATACTGCTGAACCTCGTCGAAGACTATAACAGATTCTCTTTCAAATAGTTTTATACCGAAATAGAGCGATAGCCGCATAAAAAAATCATCACGTTTGCTGAGATAGTTATCAAAAATATCTTTTAATTCGGGCTGCATATCGTTGAAATCCACTATTATAGCGGATTTGTATTCTTGATGAGCGAATTTTTCGACAATATAACTTTTCCTATACGCCTTGCGCCTTCTATGAGCAGGGCTGTTTTGCCTTTGGAAGTGTTTTTCCAATCAAGCATTTTTTGATAAATCTTCCTTCTCATAATCAATCACTTGCACCTTTTCGAGGTTTAACAAATTCACAATTATACACCTTTTCGAGGTTTAGAGTTGTACTAAAAATACACCTTTTCGAGGTTTGCTGCACAAAGATATGACAAAATTATCAAAAAATCAAACGAAAAAAACGGGCGAAAAATAATTTCCGCCCGATACATTTTTTTTACAGAATAGTAATTTCTACTGAACACGAACAAGTCTTACTGCAAATCCTCCAGAATTACTAGTAGTGGCTCGTAACTCCCTATTGTTTGCTTGGATGAATACGGTGCCGTTTGATGTACTCGACCAATAACCAACCAGTCCATTTACAGCACTTATAGTGGCACTATAAGAACCGTTACCGCTGGTATCATTGCGCCAGCCTGCGGCGGGCAGAAATACTGCACCGGCTTTCTCCATTTTTACCCATTGATCTTTCGTGTAGACATTAGCCCATGCGCTGTTTCCGCTTTGAAATTCACTGCCGTTAGCCATCGGATCTGTCCATGTGTCAGGCAGTAATATTATACCGTTAATATCACCTACTTTGCCGTGTCCGTATTTTCCGCTTCTGTTGAAAAGATATGTCCACTCAGCAAAACTCAGTGTTTTCCAACCCTCTCCTATTTGGGCATCAGTAACGCCGGAAGGCCAATTATAATAACTACCATAATTCACTGTTCCCATAGGCTGACCATTGACCCATGTGGCATAACCAAATAAATCTCTTACACCTTGGCCAAATTTATTAGCCTCTACATCTCCCATATAATTCCATTGATTTGTTGCAAAATTATAAGTTGATGTTGTGGAATTATACTGTAAGTTTCCGCTGCTGAAACGAACCTTTTTGGTATCTGATACGGAAAATACCCCAGAAAGTACGCCGTATGTACGGTTGATGCTGTGAATTTTGCCGGCAACTGCTGTTTTGTTGTCAATTTCAAATTCAGAAACACTGATTGGTGTTCCCGCAGGAATCATAAGCCACAGTTTACCGTCAGAATTTAAAGTGTAAGAAGTTGAATTGATGGTTATTTCAGAGTTTCCTTTGTTTTCCCAAAATACTTCAAGATAAGAATTTCCGTCGCAAAGGTAAATTGTTTCAGTCGTATATTTGAACGGAGCAATATCGCCGGTTTCTGTACTTGATGCCGTGTAAACATGTCCGCATTTTTCCATCAAATCAGAAATTGATTCCGTAGAAGCCGTTTGCTCACCTTCAACAGTTATTGTTGCTGACAAATCTGTTGTACCGTTTGTAACGGCGGTTGCGGCCTCTTCGCTTTCAAATTTTAACGTTCCGGAAAACTTGCCGTCTGTGTTTTCAAGAGTTAAATTGCCTTCGGTAATACCTTCACCGGTTACAACTAAAACGAGTGTATTAACATCGTCAGCATCAAAACTTGGCGTAACGTTGTCGCCGTCGGTGTATGCAATTTTTGAAATTTTCGAGCCGGTTTTCACTTGAACTGAAAACGGAATTTCAACGGTTTTGCTTTGTACTGTGTTATTTTCGTTGCTTTCGTCTTTGCTGCAAGATGTTGCAAGCAAAACTGCCGCTGCAAGGGGCAGAATTTTTACAAAATTTGTTTTCATTGCGTTTCCCTCCTTTTTACCAATCTTCACGGTTAATGGTTCTGAATCTTGAATTTGTGGTTGCATCTCCGCTTCCCATCAAAAGCGGGGCTTCCATGTTCAACTCGATTACTTCAAAATCGGGTTTGACGTACTTTTTCTTGATTACTTTCTGCGCCGGAAGTACAACCGACTGATTTTTAACTTTTTCTGTCATAATTTATGATGTTTAAAAAATTATATATGCAAACAAAAATCCCTTGCGGCTAATAGCAATTTTATGCTACTAGCCGCAAGGGATTCGTTAAAATCGTCCGAGAAAGTGAAGTAAAGTTACTTTTTACTCCCCCCCCGATTTACATTTTGTAAAGTATAATATGTGTTAATTTTTCTCATTTCTGCCGTTATTTGTTTATTAATAGCACAAATTAAATTTAAAGAATTTTAATACACAAGAAATATGCGTTAAATTAGTGTTAATTATTAAAAATCAAATGTCGTAGTTCGGGGATTTGGTCGGCTGGGGCTTTTAACGTTTCGACTGCTTTGTCGAAATCAAAACCAGCAGACATGAGATTTTTTGTGCTTTCAACAAGTTGTTCGGTGCGGCCTTGTTCTATGCCTTCCGCACGACCTTCGGCTCGTCCTTCTTCTCGTCCTGCGCCAAATCCGTCATAATACCCTTCGTAACGGCTCGAATCGTCAAGGCTCATTGCCAAACTAAGTCCTTCCAAATACCTTTTATAAATTTTGCGGTCTTCCTCGCTAAGCGAATCAACACGGAGAACCTCACGCGCCTCTTTCAAACCTTGCGCCGTAAAAGCATCTGGAATTTCGCCCGTTTTCAAAAATGAAATCCACTGTTTCAAAGGGGTTGTAACTTCATCGTCAAACTTGTTGACATCGCTACTTTGGTCTTTTTTATAAATAACTTTTGTAAAACAGAAATCCGAAGGTAAACGTATTGACATATTTTTGTGTTTTAAGTTATACAAATATCATTTTTATCTGACGATTTAATAGCACACTCAAAAAGCCCTCTAACACAACAAAACTACTTTTGTTGCGCAAAAGGCGTTTTATCATCCAATCAAAACGTATATAATTTCCCATAGTTTTCTGATTAAATGTTCTGCTGCAAAAATAATTAATTTTTTATTAATCCGCAACAAATATAACGACTACCGAAATAAAACATTTCGATAGTCGTTATATTAATTGGTTACGAAAGCATAGTTAATTGCTGCGCAACAAACCTTTGAGAACGTGTTTCGTCTTTTACGTTCACAAAGACGAAACCATCGCCCCCTAAAAAAAATCCGCTTAAAATCTATGTGTTCATCATAAAAAATTTTTGCATAAATCATTTTTTTTCTATTTTTGCACTGAAAATATTGGGCGTTTATTTACGCTATTAGTTTTTGACGCACTGAAACTTCGCAACTTTCACTGAAATAGTCAGAAACGATAGCAGCGATAAACGCCGTGGGTAGATAATGCAGGTACGCATCTTTTGTGTGCCTTTATTATACTTACGGCGTGAGGATTCGTTGCTTGTTTCTACTATTTCAGGTAATGCGAAGACCTCAGTGCGTGGAACGGGCAGAATATGGATTCCACGCTTATTTTTTGTCAAGTCTGAAATCGGAATCTAATCGGACGAAAAAACTTCCTTTTGGTTTGATATGTGCATACATGTGGGGCAAATGATACAACAACGTTTGAAACAACAGGGGCAAAGCGTTACATGGTTTGCAAAACAATTATGTTGTAACCGCACAAATATTTATAATATTTTCAAAAAAGAAAACGTTGATACAGAATTACTTAAACATATTTGTATCATTCTTAATTACAACTTTTTTCAAGACATGGCTGATGACATAAACAGGAATGTGTCTACAAATTCGTAACATTTTTGTCGAAATATTGGAGACGGCGTTTGCTTGTATGAGGATTATTTTGTGTATAATTTTGTTGCATATTTAATCAACAAAATAATCATATAAAAACATGAAAAAAGTAAAATTTTTATTTGCCACGTTACTTATGATAACGATGGTTGGTTTTTCCGCTTGTAATAAAGATGATGAAGAAAGCGACGTAAGAGAACAAGCTGTAGGAAATTATTCTATTACCACAACTTTGTATGTTGAAGAGAATGGTAAATTGGTTTCTTTCGCATCTGAACTTTCTGAATTAGCAGAGGCTCTTGGCGAAGAATTAGATGAAAATGATTTCAAATTTACTGGAACGGCAACCGTAGCAAAAGACGGTTCCAACAAACTTCTTGTAAATGTTGACGGTGATAAATTCTTCTTAAACAACATTAGAGAAGCCACAAACGGTTTTGTTTTCGATGTTGATGCTACAACCGTTGATGATGTTGAATTCACTAATTATTCAGGTTATTATCTTGAAGGTGAAACCAAAACTTATGGTGGTGGTTATATTGCTGCTTCTAAGAAATTGGAATTTTACATCTATTCTTCAATGGAAGAGGTTTTGGATGCTGCTCTCGATGAAGCAGATCTCAGCGATGAAGAAGTAGAAGGTTTAGTTCAACTTCTTGTTGCAGCTGGATACACCGAAGAGGATGCCGAAGAAGACGCAAAACAAAAAGTTGTTTTTGAATTTACTCTTACAAAAAAATAGCATTACAAAAAAATAATTCCGACAAATTATTTTATTGTGTACGGTTTTGGTTCTTGAAATCAAAACCGTTTTTTTTTTTGCAATCGTTTGCGCATTTTCTTGTTTTGATTCTTTACAAAATGCTATGTATTTTATTGCAAAAACTTTTAGTTTTGCAATATAATCATAATATTTTTTGAAAAGACATGAAGACAAAATTTTTGACGACGTTGTTGGCGGCTGCTGCCCTCAACGTCAGCGCACAAAACTTAACTGTTCAGCCTGAATTTTGGTATTCGGGCTTCAAAAATCCAGAGGTTCAGGTGTTGATTTACGGCGAAAATATCAGCCGTTCAAAAGCCACTATCACAGCCAAAGAAGCAAAACTGCTTAGCGAACAAAGAGTTCAAAACAAAAATTATCTGTTCTTGAACCTCAAAGCCGGCGGTGCTGAAAAATTTGAAATCATATTGCAGGATTCAACTTCAAAAAAGAAAAAGCCCGTAAAAATCGCTTACGAAATCAAAGAACGCACCAATCGTAGTTACGGCTTTTCCGATAAGGATTTTATGTGCCTTATCATGCCCGACCGCTTTGCCAACGGCGACCCCAACAATGACAACATGCCCGGAATGTTGGAAAAAGCAAACAATTCTGACCCGAACGGCAGACACGGCGGCGACCTCAAAGGTATTGAAGACCACGTTGATTATCTCAGAGACCTTGGTCTTACCGCAATTTGGTTGAACCCCGTCCTTGAAAACAATATGCCCGTTTGTTCGTATCACGGCTACGCAATCACCGATTTTTATAAAGTTGACGCACGTTTCGGCACAAATGAAGATTACAAACGCCTTTCCGACAAACTCCATAAAAACGGCATAAAACTCGTTATGGATATGATTTTCAACCATTGCGGAAGCAACAATTTCTTGTACAAAGACGTGCCGGATTCTACATGGTTTCATTTTTGGAAAGAGGGTTATACGCCTTCCAATTATAGAGGAACGGCATGTTTTGACCCGCACGTTTCAAAAAGCGATTACAAGAAAATGGACGAAGGTTGGTTCGACAAGACAATGCCCGACATCAATCAGAAAA
Source organism: Bacteroidales bacterium (assembly GCA_017412115.1). Classification (GTDB taxonomy): domain Bacteria; phylum Bacteroidota; class Bacteroidia; order Bacteroidales; family UBA3824; genus UBA3824. The sequence continues at coordinate 18,538 of JAFPYR010000010.1, forward strand.
ACGAGATGTTCTTAACCTATTTGATTCAAAATTCGATGTGGTGGGCAGAATATGTCGGTTTAGACGGAATCAGACTTGACACCTATCCTTACAACGACAAATATGCGATGAACAAATGGTGCGACCGTATGCACGAAGAGTTCCCGAATTTTTCGCTTTTGGCAGAATGTTGGTTGAATGATAATCCGTTTACCTCGTATTATACTCCGGGAATCAAACACTTAGACGGCTTTGAATCTGGGCTTGACCACGTAACGGATTTTCCGTTGTATTTTGCATTGTCAAAGGGTTTTAACGAGGAAAACGGTTGGGATACCGGCATTTCAAGAGTTTATCAGAATTTTGTTTCTGACTTTTTGCAACCCTATCCTGAGAACAATTTAGTATTTTTCTCCAATCATGACGTTGACCGTCCGGCTACTGTTGTAAAAGGCGATGTTGACAAATTGAAAATGATTTACACGATAATTTTGACAACGCGCGGTATTCCGTGTCTTTATTACGGCGACGAAATTTTGTACGAAAGTCCTAAATCCAGCGACGGTTTCAAGCGTCAAAATATGTTCGGCGGTTGGCAAGGCGACAAGAAAAACGCTTTCACCGGCGAAAATCTTTCTGACAAGGAAAAAGATATGCAAAATTTTATAACGAAACTTGCTAATTTCCGCAAATCATCGTCGGCATTTTCAGGAAAGATGATACATTTTATTCCTGAAAACGGTGTTTACGTTTATTTCCGTATCAATGGCAACGACAAAGTAATGGTTGTAATTAACTCTTCTGAAACAGAACAAGAGATTGATTTAACAAGATTTGCAGAGTGTTTAGACGGTGTAAAATCAATGGAAAATATATTGACAAACAGCGTTAATTCTCCAAAAGGGAACCTCAAAATTTCAGCAAAAACTCCGCAAGTTTGGAATTTAAAATAACATAGGAAAGTTATAAAAATAGAAGTTTTTCCCTGTCTATGGTTCAATGTCCCGTAAGGAAGCGAACATAGGCAGGGATTTTTATTTGTATTAACTTTTTTTAAAGGTTTAATCGTAAAAACTTTTTTATTTTTGCAAAAATTATCGAAAATGGTACGAGTATTTAATCCCATATACGACACAGTCTTCAAATATTTAGTAGGAGACGAGCGAGTTGCAAAAGTTTTGCTCAGCAATATTTTGGACAAAACGATTGAAAGTGTTTCAATGAAACATAACGATCATGTTTTTCAAGTTCAAGATGACCTAAAACTTTTGCGCATTGACTTTGCTGCGACAATTGTTAACAACGACGGTACAAAAGAAGTTGTAACAATTGAAATTCAAAAAGCATACGAAGAAGATGAAGTTATGAGATTTAGGAGTTATTTTGGTTTGCAAAGTCAAAGCGAAGATAACGCAGAAAAAATTATCAAAGTAAGACACAGCAGAAAGAATCCCGGACAAACAGAAACATACGAAGTTTTAAAACCGTATCATATTTATTCGATTTACATTTTGGGTCATAAACTTGGTAAGGGTTACGAATACGCAGTTATGAAAGGTTCATTTGTTTTTGAAGATTTAGACGGAAACAAAATAGACTTATCTACTCATAATGATTTTATTAACGGTATGACACATCATATCGTGATAATTCAAATACCGTATTTACCTGCAAAGCCCAAAAAGCATCTTGAAAAATTACTCAGCGTTTTTGACCAGCGTAATAAAGTTAAAGACAACGCTAAATATGTCACTATTGAAGACCTCGGAATTGACGAAGATTATAATATTTTAGTCAACCGTCTTATACGAGCTACTGGTGACGTACAACTTGTCGGCGACCTTGATTTTGAAGCCCAAATGTTGCGTAAATTGGAGCGTGACCGAATCAACCTTGACGATGCTCAAATAAAATTAGAGAACGCCGAAAAGCAATTAGCAGAACAAGAATCTCAACTTCAAGAGCAAAAATCACAACTTGAGGCGATGATAAAAATGTCTGCATCTCTTGGCGCAACACCTCTAAAAATTGCCCAAAACTTAAATATTCCGCTTGAAAAAGTGTTGGAAATTTTAAAATAAATAGAGTAAAACAAAGGTCAGTTTTCTAAAAAAAACTGACCTTTGTTTTACTCTATTTCCTTTTCAGCCAAACGGTTACTTCTCCCGTCATGGAATCCTCTTTGATGTTGGGATAAATAAAATATGTTTCGGGTTTTAATTCGTAACCTATCGCACGTTTAACGGATTTTTCACTCCAAAATGCTTTTACGGGTTTCTTGGATTTTTCTTTGCCTTTCATAACCCAAAAACCGTCACAATTGCACGAAACACTGTCTATTACCATGGTACGTGAAATCTTGATGCCTTCACATTCCAAAACGGCGTCACTTTCCTCTTGCCGGTATTGAAAACCTTTTATCTCCAAACGTTGCGCAAAACTTTTGAAGCCTAAAAAGCAAAAAGGTAATATCAAAAACAATGTTTTTTTCATTGCTTATTCCATTCTAAAACTTTTCTTTACGAAATCCAAATATTTCTTTGAAAACAAATTGTTGCTTTCTTCTGGGTAACGGACATTCGTGAAAACTTGTGCTAAATTCTCAAGATTATTTTCTTGAACGAATTTTTTCATTTTGTCTAAATTTTCCAACTCCGAATAATATTTTTCGATGTCAGAATCGCTGTAATCATGATAACGCTCAAAATGTACAACAGCTTGATACGGAAGACGTTCCGTTAATTCGTCAGTTGGTTTTGCAGGATAACCTGCCACCATTGTTACAACCGGTACCACACCTTGTGGAAGCGTTAAAACCTTGGCAATCTCTTCGGCATTGTACATTGTTGTACCCAGAAAGCAGATGCCTAAACCAGCATTTTCCGCCGCTAAAGCCGCATTTTCCGCCGCCAAAATCGTATCGGTTACAGCCGTTGAAAACCACAAAAAATTATCGTAAGAGGGTTTGGCATTGCGCAGTTTGCACCATTTATTGAAACGGTTGATGTCAGCACAAAACGTAAAAACCAAAGGTGCCCGTTTTACCATTTCTTGGTTGAAATGTAGCGGCAAAAGGTCCTCTTTGATTTTCGGTTGTGTCGATAATATGATGCTGTACAATTGCATATTACCCGTATTTGATGCCCTGATTGCGGCGTTGAAAATCTTCATTATAATGGAATCGTCCACAATTCTCGGCAAAAAATTCCTTATGCTTTTGTGATTTAATAATATACCTTTTTTGTCCATTATGTTTACCTTTTTTATGAGTATATTGTTACTATAATTTGTCTTGAACCGCCAGAATCTCTGAACTCGCAAAGATAAATACCCTGCCATGTGCCTAAAGCGAGTTTTCCGCCCGAAATCGGAATTGTCAGGGAGCAGCCGAACATCGAACTTTTGAAATGCGCCGGCATATCATCGTCGCCTTCCATGTCATGAACGTAATTTGATGCACCGTCAGGAATCAGTCGGTCAGATATTGTTTCCATATCCAAACGCACTGACGGGTCGTAATTCTCGTTTATGGAAAGCCCGGCCGAGGTGTGTTTGATGAAAACATTCACCAACCCTTTTTCGGGAAGTTTTCCTAATTCCTTTGTTATCAAGGGTGTAATAAGATGAAAACCTCTTTTTACCGCCGGGACGGTTATGTGTTTTTGTTCAATCATTTTTTTGCACCTTTTTTAATCGGAACTTTGTAAGAATTTTTTACAACGCCCATAATAAAGCAACTATTAAGACTGCCGATGCAATCCAATTCGCCGAGTATTCTCAAAACGAATTCTTGATATTCTTTCAGGCTTGAAACATAAACTTTCATTTGAAAGTCATAATCGCCCGTAACATTGTAACATTCGCCGACTTCGTCCATATTTTGAACTGCTTCCATAATTTTTGTTGCGTTTTCAAGCGAATGTTGTTTCATTTTGATATTGCAAAGTGCCATAAAAGCACAATCCAATTTATCAACGTCCAAAACAGCAACGTATTTTTTAATGTAGCCTTCGTCTTCGAGTTTTTTTACTCTCTCAAAAACGGGTGTTGGCGATAAATGCACTTTTAAGGCTAACTGTTTGTTTGTCAGTGAGCCGTCTTCTTGAAGTGCAGCCAAGATTCTGTAATCAGTTTCGTCTAATACCATGTTATATTCATTAACCTATACCAAATTTCTTTTTGCAAACTAATGAGCCTATTTGATTGAGTTGTTTTGTAAAAATTTTTTGTTCCGACTTGTCCAAATCGTAAAAATCCGCAGCGTTTTCTTTTAAGAAATCCTCGAACATATCTTTTGCAAACATGCCCAAAACCTTTCCTAAATCTTTAGGCATCGAGACTTCTCCGATATGGCTCAAAACATTGTCCAAACGGTTTTCCGTTGCAAAATCTTCTGCTTTTTCCAACAATTTGTTGAGATTATCGGAATAAATAACAGGCGGTTTTTGCTGTTTCGGAATACGTTTTTCTGATTTTTTTTCAGCAAATCTTTCGTTTTTGTTTTTAATTATGACCCTTGCTCCGTTTGGCAGATAATACGGAATTTCGGGTCTGATAACAACGCCTTCGCAGATATTATCTTCGATTTTCGGATAACCTAAATCTTTGTAAATTGTGCTTTCAAATTTGTTCGGATATTTTAAACACTCCTCCAACGTTCCTTTAAACAACGTTTTAGCGTAATAAAATCCGCCTTTTTCAAAATAATCATTGCATTTATCTACACCGAGATAAAAATGCGTGTTGTTTTTTTCCGAGACCAAAAAAATGTCAAAACCGTAAAATTCATGGTCGGGACAATAAAAAACGCCTTTTTGAATAGGAGTTATTCTCGTGTCTTTTTTTACCGCTTTGTGCGGATAATAGCCGCCGAAAAATTCTCCGAAAAATATAGCATAATCCGTCTGAGGAAAATCTTTTTTTATCATTTTAAAAAGATTTTTAACCCTCGAACAATACCTTTCAAAAAGATCCTCGTAATTGAAAAACTTTTCGTCTTCGCTGACAAGTGCTGTACGTTTGGCAAACTTTACTTGCTTGCCGTCAGTTATAAAACTTGTATTAGAGCCGTGTACTTTTTCCTGAACGATGAAAATCTGTTTTTCAGGCACATATTCCCTAACTTTGTCCAAAAATTCTTTATCAAAAGAATTTTCTATGGAACTATATTTTTTGAAATTTAACATTTTTTTGGTTTTGCCTTACTCTCCAAGACAAAAATAGATATTTTTTTCTGTAAAAAAAAGAAATGATGGAAAAATATTTTACTTTTGTAAAAATTTTTTTTAAGATGATAAAAAGAAAAATTGCTGTTGTTGGAGCGGGAGCTGCGGGTTGTTTTTGTGCCGTTAATATTGCGGAGCAAAATCCTGATTGTGAGATATTTATCTACGAATCGGGGTTAATGCCCTTACACAAATTGTCTTTGACGGGAGGCGGGCGTTGCAATTTGACAAATACGTTTGAAAACGTGGAAAGTCTTTCAAAAGTTTATCCGAGGGGCGATAAATTTTTGAAAAGTCTTTTTTATGTTTTTGACCATGAAAAAACTATGGAATGGTTTGAAAATCATGGAGTTGAGCTTTATTCACAAGAGGATGCGAGAGTATTTCCGAGGTCAAACAAGGCGATGGAAATCGTTGAAAATTTGTTGGAAAAGCTCCGAAAGTACGGCGTTTGGATTTTCACGGGGAAAAAAGTTTCTGAAATTCTTAAAGACGAAGGCGGAAAATTCTCTTTGCTGTTTTCTAGCGGTGAAGAAACTTCAGAACATTTTGATTCTCTGATTGTTACTATTGGCGGAATGAGCCGTTCGCCACTTATGGAGTCTTTAAAAAAAATTGGCGTTGAAATTATCGACCCCGTGCCTTCGCTGTTTAGTTTTAAGGTTAAAAGCAACGTTTTGACATCCCTCATGGGCGCAAGCGTGGAAAATGCTTCGGTTATGATAGCGGGTCAGAAATTCCGTGCTGAAGGCGGTTTGTTGATAACGCATTTCGGTTTTTCAGGTCCTGCGGTCTTAAAATTATCGTCCTATGCTGCGAGATTTTTGTTCGAGAATAATTACAAATGCGATATTTTAATTAATTGGCTTAACGAAAGCGAAAATTCTGTCATTGAGGAGATTAACACGTTAATCAAAAAGAATCCGCAAAAAACTTTGCAAGCCGTGCGTCCAAAGAATTTTACGAAAAGGCTTTGGGAATTTTTGTTGAATAGAATGGAAATTCCTTCAGAGCGGAAATATTCCGAACTTGGCAAAAAGAATGTTAATAAAATGGTATCTGTCTTAACCTCAGATGTTTATCATGTTTCGGGACGTGGACAATTCAAAGACGAGTTTGTAACCTCAGGCGGGGTAAAACTCAGCAGTATCAATCCTAAAACCTTAGAGTCCAAAACCGTAGAAAATTTATTTTTTGCCGGTGAAGTGCTTGATATTGATGCAGTAACCGGCGGTTTCAATCTTCAAGCGGCTTGGACGACGGGTTTTGTGGTTGCGCAAAATTTTATTTAAGAGCTTCGATGTATTCGCCTAAAAGCGGTTCAAATTTCACGCCGTACCAGTGTGCGGGATTTTCAACGGTGTTTTTAATGACGTTGAAAGTGAAATTTTCCGCAATTGAGGCGGCTTTGAAAATATCTTTTCCCCTTAAAACCGCTCCTACAAAAGCTGAGGCAAAAATATCTCCCGTGCCGGAGCATTTGCGTTTGAGCTCCTGATGAGGAAAATAAAATTCTTTGTTTCCATCATTAACGAAAACTCCGATTGTGCCTTCTTGATAACTTATTCCCGTGATTACTACCGTTTTAGCACCGGACGAAATAAGTTGTTCGGAAATCTTGCTGACATCTTCAATGTCATGAATTTCCTTGTAACTATTTCCCGTTAAAAGGCAGGCTTCCGTAAAATTCGGTAAAATAATATCGGCTGTGAAAATCAGATTTTTCATTTTTTCCACATAGCCGAGGTCAAATCCGGCGTAAAGTTTTCCGTAATCGCCCATTGCGGGGTCTACAACTATCAAAGTATCGGATTTTTTTAGCGGGCTGTTAAGCAAATCCAAAACCAAATCAATCTGTTTAGCACTGCCGAGATAGCCGGTGTATACAGCGTCAAAATCTATTTTTTCGCTGATCCAATGATTTTTTATTTTTAAGAAATCCTCCGACAAATCTCTGAACGTCCAGCCGTTGAAACCGCCCGTGTGAGTGCTTAAAACCGCTGAAGGAAGAATGCACGTTTCGTTGCCTGAGGCCGAAAGTATAGGCAAGGCAACCGTCAGAGAACATTGTCCGACGCATGAAATGTCTTGAACCGTTAAAACTCTTTTATAATCCATTTTTCTTGAAAAAAAATTACGGCTGCAAAGTTAGTTATTTTTTTCTCTATTTATAAAAATTTTTTGTAAAACCGCTTGTGTCGCCTTTTTTGAGAATCAGTCCGAACAAAACGGCTTTCAAAAAGCCCGAACCGTAACCGAAAAGTTGAGTGTAAACCGCTGAAATCGAAAGAAAACCTACTTTGAGTGAGTTTTTTCTCGCAGAATCCGCCAAAACTATCAGACAAAACAGTATTAAAGGCGAAATGCAAATTATTCCCGGTATTAAACTCTTGAAAATCAGCGATAAAACTATTGCCGCAATTATCAAAAAAACATTTCCTAAAAGAAAACACGACGGCAAAAAATGTACTGCTTTCAAAGAGTTTTTGTGTCTTAAATAAAGATTAATTCTTGCGCAGCCCGAATTGAAAACTTGACGGAAAAATTTTTTGAAATCGGTTCTGCGTTTGTGATAAACGAAAGCTTCTTTTATGAGCTGCGTTTTGAAACCGTTTTCTAAAATTCTGAGAGTCATGTCAATATCTTCGCCGAAACGCATTTTTGAATATCCGCCCGTTTTTTGAAAAACCTCTTTTGAAAATCCCATATTGAAACTTCTTGGGTGAAATTTTCCGGCTTTTTCGTTTGCGCCCCTTATTCCGCCCGTCGAAATTACTGAAGTCATCGAATAACTTATCGCTTTTTGAATGTCAGAAAAACTATCCATTGCAGCATCAGGACCGCCGTAACAGTCAGTATAATTATTTTCAAGCCTTTGAGTTACGATTTCCATGTATTTTTCGGGGATAATACAATCGCTGTCAAAAAATATAAAATAATCTTTTGAAGAGAGTTTTGCTCCGAAATTTCTTGTTGTTCCCGGTCCGGAATTTTCTTTTTGATAATATTTTATGTCTAATTTATCGGAATATTTTTTGATAATTTCGTCGGATTTTTCTTGACTGCCGTCTTCTACAACGATAATGTCAAAATTTTTAACTGTCTGTTTTGTAAGGCTTTCCAAAAGTTCGGAAATTTCTTGCGGACGGTTGTAAAGCGGAATTATTATACTGAAATTCATTTTTTGCATATTTTTTTTTGATATTGCAAAAATATTATTAATTTTGCTGAAAACAAAAATTTTAAACATTTTAAGAAAAATTGTATAATTTTTGTTAATAAAATTACATGGTTAAACCTATTTTGAAACTATTATTGTCGGTTGTTTTCTCTTTGACGGCGTTTTTGATGACGTTTGCGCAAAGGGATTATAGGTTTTACGCATTTACAGAAAAGGACGGACTCTCCAATAACATCATTACAAATATCGTAGAAGACGAAAATCATTGTTTATGGTTCGGAAGTTATTCTGGTTTGATGAAATATGACGGTTATAGTTTTGAATTGATTCAAGTCGGTTCTGATACTACTGATTTTAGGGCGAATGTTATTTCTTCGCTTGTTTGCGATAGGGAGGGGAATGTTTGGATAGCCTCAGAAAGCGGTGTTTGCGAATACGATATTCAAGAAGAGACTTTTCATACTTATCCTTGTTTAAAAAAAGGGCAGAGGGAGTATTTTTATCAGGCAGACAATGTTTTTGCTATGAAGGACGGCACGATAAGATTTTTTTCGGGCGGTTTTTACGAATTAGACAAAAAAAACGGAGTGTTCAAACCTATTTGGGAGGATATAGTTTCTAAATACGATATTAAAAGTTGTTTTGCTTGTAATTCCGATTGTTTTTTAACGGCTTCTAATGTTAATAAATCCGTTCTTTATCTTAACTCACAGGGGCAAGTGATTTTTAGTATCACCGAATCCGATTGCGCTAATGGGGACTTTCCTTATGGGCGAGCTTATGCGGTTTTGGATTGTGGCGACAAAATTTACATCGGCGGTGATAAAGGGCTTTATGTAATTGATGTTAAGGAAAATGTCATGAGAAAAATATTTGGAGCCCGAAATATGAAAATGCCGAAACATATTGCATCGCTTTATATGGCGGGTGATGGGCGCATTTGGATTGGTACTAACGGTGAGGAATTGCATATTTGGGACGTTAAAAACGATTATTTGGAATGTATAAAATCGAATCCTAATCATAATTCATCTAATTCGATAAATAGTTCGACGACTTTGGCGATATTGGAGGACAGTCGCGGTTTGATGTGGTTTGGTACATGGAACGGTTTGGCTTTTATGGATATTAATCCTGATAAAGTTTTCAAAAATCTTGTGTTTCCCGAATGTAGCGAAATCGTATCACCGAGTGTAATAAGTTCGTTTGCGGAAAACGAAGACGGTATTTTAGCGATCGGTACCGACGGCGGGGGAATTTCGTTTTGGGACAAAAAGAGTGATAAAAGAAGCAAACTTTGGGTTGAAACTCAGAAAAATCACATGCCGAATTCTTCCGTTTTGGCACTTGATTTTGATAGTTACGGCAATCTTTATACCGGAGGTTATAATCATCCGTTGCATAGAATTTCTGCTGACGGTATCCATGATGAGGTTTTTGAATATTCACCGGGCAAGGAAGGAGCTTTGCAGTGTAATTTCATAAAATCGATTCATGTGCAAAATGATTCTATGGTTTGGGTTTTAACTAACGGTTCGGGTTTGGAATTGTTTAATCCTAAAACGAAAAAGTTTAGGCAGATAAAATCTGATAAAAACGGAGTTAAACCTATTTCTCTTTACGGAGTTTGTATGATTCAAGCCTTAGACAAGACGATTATTGTAGGAACTTACGGAGGAATTTTTACTTATGATTATCAGAAAAATGAGATAAAGAATTATTCCGGGCGTTACGGTATGGCTGATTCTTTGAGTCATGATTGGGTAAATTGTATTTATGAGGATTCCGGCGGAAGAATTTGGGTCGGGACTTTTGCCGGTCTTAATTACTTTGACAAAGAGAAGGGCAGATTTTTGACTTTTGATGATAGTAACGGTTTTAGAAGTGTTGTTTGTAGCGGTATTTTGGAAGATTCATCGGGGTATTTGTGGATTGCAACGGGAAGTGGAATTGCAAAATTTGATGTTTCTGAGGGAATGGTTGTTAGGATTTATGACGAAAATGACGGTATTTTAACGAATAGTTTTTCGCTTTGTGCGTGTTTAAAAGATTCTAAAGGGACGATGTTTTTTGGCAGCAACGAGGGATTGGTCTATTTTAACCCTCGGGAAATCCGCATTAATAGAAATGTTCCCATACCTACGATAACTGAGTTTTTGATTAATTACAGAATTGTGAAACCAACTGACGAGGATTCTCCTTTGAAATGTTCAATATCTCAGACAAATAAAATTACGTTGGAGTATTATCAGTCTACATTTTCGTTGAAGTTCGTATCGTTGGGTTATCTTAATGCGAAGGCTTATAAATATTTTTATCGTTTTGCGCTTAGGGATACTATTTGGAACGAACTTGGTTCAAGGCGGGAGATAGATTTTGCGAAAATGGATCCGGGAACTTATCAAATACGTCTTCGCGCAGAAAATCCAGATGGAGTAGCAAGCGGTGTGAGAGTTTTGACGGTTAAAATTTTGCCGCCGTGGTACAAAACGGTTTGGGCAAAAGTCGGTTTGTTGTTGTTTCTTTCAGCGTTTATTTATTTGTTTCATTATTATAGGATTATAAAAATTGAGAAACAAAAGTCCTTACTTGAAAATCAAGTTAATATTCGAACGCAAGAGTTGAGAAAAGTTAATCAAGTCTTGGAGTCAAAAAATAAAGAACTTAATCTGCAAGCTGAAGAGATTCTCTCGCAGCGTAACCAACTTTCGGAGCGCAATGCCGAACTTCAAGGCACTTATGATTTGATTAAGGTGAAAAATTATGCCATTGAAGGTTCTATAACTTACGCGCAGACTATTCAGCAGGCATTATTAACAAAGGATTGGGAGTTTGATAAGTATTTTGAAACTTCAGCGGTTTATCATCCGAAAGATATTGTTTCGGGAGATTTTTTCTGGTTGAAAGTTGTAGAAACGGAAGAGTCTCGGATGGTTTTTGCCTCTGTGATAGATTGTACGGGACACGGTGTGCCGGGAGCTTTTATGTCAATTATTACTAACACGGTTTTGAACGAAATTGTTGAGAGTGCGGAGATTTATAGTCCTAAAGATATAATTTCGGAACTTTCGTTTAAAATTTCACATCTGTTGGCTCAGGATTGCAGCGACAATAAAGACGGAATGGATATGGTTTTGTGTCGTTTTGATAGAAATGAAAAGAATCAATTTTATCATTTAACGTTTTCAGCCGCTAAAAATCCGCTTTATATGCGCCGTAAATCTGATACCGAATATCAGTATTTGAAGATTGATAGAAAATCAGTTGCAGGCGGTATTAGAGAAGGCGAACAAATTGTCCGTCAGGAATTTTCTCAAGAGGATTATGATATTTCCTCCGGTGATATTTTTTATTTGACCACGGATGGAATTATTGACATGGGCGATATCAGACGCCGGCGTTATACCCGTGTCCGTTTGATGAAATTGTTGAACAGAATTTATGATTTGGATATGGATTGTCAGGCTGCTGAAATCGAAAAAGAAATAAGTGCTTATTCAAAAGGGATGGAGCAGCGGGACGATATTTCGCTTTTAGGTTTAAAAATACGGTAGAGTTTTTTTATGAAAATGCCGAAAGGGAAAAAAGTTTTCATTTCCTCTTTCGGCATTATTTTTTTATTTTACTTTTTCAACAACGCCCGTAAACAACGGCACTCCGTTATATTTTAGAACGTAAACGAAATTTTTATCAACAATAAAATTTTCATAAACTTTATTTTTTTCTTTTTCAGGACCGACACTTGTTGCCTCCATCATCATAGCCGTAACGGCTGCGCCTTCAATGCCTTTGCTTTTAACTTCAAGTCTGGTAACGTGTTTTATTCCGTTGCAATAAACATCTTCTGCTAAATTAGAAAAATCACATTCACCGAATAATTTTTTTACGCCCAATTCCTTGATTGAATTTTGGATCTCGTTGTCGTAATTAGCCGAAAATTCGGGGAAAAGACAACGTGTATAATATTTGTTTTCATCATCTTCATAAACGTATGGTGTTTTATCGTCAAGAATTTCGGCGGTATAAATGTCATCAAGAGAGTAACCCTCGTTAGGCACAAAAAAAGTCAAAGATAAACCGACATTGGTTAGTGTCCGAAATTTTTTGTATTTTTCGGTTTTAATGGCTCTTCCCCTATAGAAGAATCCTCTTAACAATTGGATTGGCGTTTTGGAATTGTCATAATTTACGAAGTCGTATTTTTCGTTTGTAAAGCTGAGCTCGTCGCCGAATTCGTTCCAAATTTCTTTTAAATAAACAACGTTCAAAAGCATGATTTGTGTTTGAGGAGTCAGATCTAAATCAGGCGAGAGGAAACCGTTTGTTTCGTTATTAATGTAGGATTTAACGGTGTTGTTTACGTTGCTGTTTTTGAAATCCATTTTGAAAATGTCGCTGAAATATTTGGTCGTCAGACTTTTAATACCGTTTTCTTTTACCTTAACACCGTCTTTGAGCCAAATCGAATTAACGCATTTTATCATGTTTTTTTCTTCACCTTTGAAATCCTCGTTATAGAAATTTAGAATTTGGTTGCAAGACAAACAAAGGTACCGAATATTGTTGCTAAGTTCCTCATAACTAAGCCCTAACATATTAAGAATTTCCTCTCTGGTATCGCCGTTAGCACTTTCGGCAGCCATACTCATTGCCATAAAAATCGACAAGGGCGAAACGGCAGAGTTTCCGCTTTGAGAAAATCCGATTTTAGCAGCGATTTTGTTGGAGAATTTGTCTACTTTGTCCGTAAATTCATCGAATTTTTGAGGCATTGAAACGTATTCTTCAGGAGTGATTTTACTTGCAATTTTCGCTTTTGAAATCGCTTCTTCGTTGTCCCCCTCGTTTGAAAAAGAGTTTTCTTCCGGGGTAACTTCATTGCTGTCCTTATGACATGAAGGAACTACGGTTAGCAGCACGGCAGCTGTTAAAACCGCATAAGTAATTTTGGTAATGTTCATGTTTTAAAAAAAAATTAAAAGTTATAAAATAATTAGTTTGTTTGTTCCAGTATAACTGCAAATTTAAAAAAACTTTTATAATCAAAAAAATTTTTTTTTCAATTTCTTTTTAGTAATTTTGCGCATTAAAATAATCTTCATAAAAGCGTAATATAAAAATGTTTGAAAGTTTAACCGAAAAACTTGAACAGTCTTTTAAGAAAATCAAAGGCGAAGGCACTCTTACCGAAATCAACGTCGTTGACGCCTTAAAAGAAGTTCGCAGGGCATTGCTTGATGCCGATGTCAACTACAATATAGTAAAGGAATTTACAAACAAAGTAAAAGATAAAGCACTCGGAACAAAGGTTCAGGGCGAACTCAAACCCAACCAACTCATGATTAAACTCGTTCATGACGAATTAATCACGCTCATGGGTACCAACGAGTCGCAGGTAAACCTCAAAGCAAATCCCGCAATTATCCTTATCGCTGGTTTGCAGGGTTCGGGTAAAACCACTTTCTCAGGCAAATTCGCCAACTTTATCAAGAAAAACAACGGCAAAAAACCCCTTTTGGTTGCAGGCGACGTTTACCGTCCCGCCGCTATCGAACAGTTGAAAGTTTTAGCCTCTCAAATTGATGTTCCTGTCTACACAGAAGACGGTGAAAAGAACCCCGTCAAAATAGCAAAAGCCGCTGTTAAACAGGCTGTTGCTAACGGAAACGACGTTGTTATCATCGATACCGCCGGCCGTCTTGCCGTTGACGAGGAGATGATGAACGAGATTTCAAACATCAAAAAAGAAACCAATCCGACAGAAATACTTTTCGTTGTCGATTCAATGACCGGTCAAGACGCTGTTAACACTGCAAAAGCATTCAACGACAGACTCAATTTTGACGGCGTTGTTTTAACAAAACTCGATGGTGATACTCGTGGTGGTGCTGCGTTAAGTATCAGATATACAGTTGATAAGCCGATTAAATTTGTTTCAACGGGTGAGAAAATCGACGCTCTTGACATTTTCTATCCTTCACGTATGGCGGACAGAATCCTCGGCATGGGCGACATCGTTTCACTTGCTGAAAAACTTCAAGCGCAATACGACGAAGAAGAAGCCAAAAAACTTCAAAAGAAAATCTTAAAAGATCAATTCAATTTCAATGATTTCTTGGCTCAAATCCAACAAATCAAGAAGATGGGTAACTTAAAAGATTTGGCGTCAATGATTCCGGGTGTCGGCAAGGCTATCAAAAACCTTGACATCAACGACGACGCTTTCAAAGAAATCGAAGCGATAATCTACTCAATGACCCCGTTTGAAAGAGAAAATCCGCAAGTTATCAACGGTAGCCGCCGCCGCAGAATAGCAGACGGAAGCGGTACAAACGTGGCTATCGTCAACAGACTGTTAAAACAGTTTGAAGAAACTCGCAAACTTATGAAAATGATGTCAGGCTCAGGCGCACGCCGCTTGATGGGCATGATGAATCAAATGAAACGTAGATAATTTTGGTCGCTCGCCGCTGGGGCGTTCTTTTTTATAAAAAAGAACCAAAAAATTTTTATATTCGCGCTTTCAGCGCGGTTGCTCTTACCGTATGGTGCTAACATCCGGCGAGCATAGCGAGCCGAATATAAAAGTTTTCCGGTTCCCTTTTTTAAAAGGGAACGCCCCGCGGCGAGCGGATAAACATATAAAAATTATGCAGTTAATAGACGGAAAAAAGACTTCTTCTGACATCAAAGCGGAGATTGCCGAAGAAGTTAAAAAAATGAATAGAAAGCCGCATTTGGCTGCTGTTTTGGTCGGACATGACGGCGGCAGCGAAACATACGTGGCGCATAAAATTAAATCGTGTGAGGAGGTTGGTTTCAAATCGTCTTTAATCCGTTTTGAAGACGACGTTACGGAAGAAGAACTTTTGAAAACGGTTGAAAAACTAAACAACGACTCTGACGTTGACGGTTTTATCGTTCAGTTACCGCTTCCGAAACACATTGACGAACAGAAAGTTATCGAGGCAATCAGCCCTGAAAAAGACGTTGACGGTTTTCACCCTGTAAATTTAGGACGTTTGGTTGCGGGACTTGACACTTTTGTTTCGGCAACACCTTCGGGCATTGTTGATTTGTTGAAACGCTACAATGTTGAAACCTCTGGTAAACATTGCGTTATCATCGGCAGAAGTAACATTGTCGGCAGACCACTTAGCATTTTGATGAGTCAGAAAGGTATTGACGCCACTGTAACTGTTTGTCATTCAAGGACAGAGAATTTAAAAGAGATAACAAAAACTGCTGACATTTTGGTTGCAGCAATCGGCAGACCGGGCTTTGTTACCGCCGACATGGTGAAAGAGGGCGCGGTTGTAATTGACGTTGGCACAACACGCGTAAAATCAGACCAAACAAAATCGGGTTGGAAACTCAAAGGCGACGTTGATTTTGACGAAGTTTCAAAGAAAGTTTCTTTGATAACTCCCGTGCCGGGCGGCGTTGGTCCTATGACGATTTGTTCGCTTCTAAAAAACACTTTGAAAGCAGCGAAAAAAAGGTAAAAGGAAAATTTTAAAAAAAATAACAGCGATAGTTGCTACGTAACTCAAAAGAAAATAGGGTTACAGAGGAACTATCGCTGTTATTTTTTGTAAATTTAGCGAATAGTTAAAAAAAAATCCGTACATTTGCAGAAATATTTCTGCGGCACTATGAGACGATTCAACATAACAGGCATTTGCTATCCGAACAAGCATTATATGGTAGATATTAGCGACAGACTTTCAAAAATTGAAAGTCTTGTTGAAATAGGTCAATATATCACCATAAATCGTGGTCGTCAATACGGAAAGACAACCACACTTTTTCATTTGGCTAATAGGCTGAGTGATAAATATGTGGTGTTCTATTTTAGTATTGAAGATTTTACGGAAAAAGAGTACAAAAATATTAATGCACTTTCATACGCTTTTCTTAAAGAGATGAAAGAACAAATATATTCTCCTACTCTCAAAAATGCAACAGATTTCTTAAAAAACTCACTTGTAGATATTGTTAAGCACAATTCTGAAAAAAAAGAAATTGATTTGGATGATTTTTCTGATTTTATAGGAGCCATATGTGCTGATTCACCCAAACCAATAGTTTTAATCATTGATGAATTTGACAGTGCAAGCAACTATGATTCTTTTGTTGAATTTTTGAGAATGTTAAGAAAAAAATTTCTTAACAGAGTCATTCGTCCCACTTTTCAGTCGGTGATTCTTGCGGGAGTTTACGACATCAAAAATCTTAAATTAAAAGTACGTCCCGAAAGCGAACATCAATACAATTCGCCGTGGAATATTGCGGAAAAATTTGACGAAAAAATGGCGTTCTCTGTTGAACAAATTAGTCAAATGCTTTCTGACTATGAAAACGACCATAAAACGGGAATGAATCTCAATGAGATTTCATCGTTAATCTATGATTACACCTCAGGTTATCCGCTTTTGACATCAAAAATTTGCAAACTCATTGATGAAGAAAATCTTGGTTGGAACAAAGAAGGCGTTGAAAAATCCGTAAAAATGCTGTTAAAAGAAAACAATACTTTTTTTGATGATTTAGTAAAAAAATTGGACGATTTTTCTGAAATTAAAATAATGCTGAAAGATATTCTCTATTACGGCAAATCTTTCACGTATAACCCTGACAATAAAGTGCTTAACATCGCAAAGATGTTCAATTATATTTTTGAAAATAACGGTCGTGTGAAAGTTTCAAACAGAATAATCGAAATGCGGCTTTACAATATATTTTTGAGTGATGAAGAATTAACAAGCGTAACTTACCGCGAAGGACAAACCGTAAAATCTCAATTCATTGAAAACGGCGAACTTAAAATGGACAAAATCTTGGAACGTTTTGCAGTTCATTTCAATGATATTTATGGCAGTCAAGATGTTACATTTAAGGAAGAAGAAGGTCGAAGATTCTTTATGCTTTATATCCGTCCGATAATCAACGGCACAGGCAATTACTACATCGAAGCCGAAACTCGCGACCGCTCTCGTACCGATATGATTATCGACTATCTCGGCAAACAATACATCATCGAAATGAAGATTTGGCGAGGCGATAGTTACAACGAGCGCAGCGAAAAGCAACTTTCAGAATATCTTGATTATTACCATATTAACAAAGGATATATGCTTTCGTTTTGTTTCAACAAAAACAAAGTGTCAGGCACAAAGATTATAAAATTTGGCGAAAAAGAAATTTTGGAAGTGGTGGTATAGAATTTTTGCATTTTTCTCCTAAAAAAGTTATTTTTGCCGTCAAAATTAATCCGTTATGAAATACTACGATCCACGAGCTGACATATTATTCAAAAAGATTTTCGGACGCAACGAAGATTTGACCATCAGTTTTCTTAACGCCATGTTACCGTTGGAAGGTGATGGCTTGGTTAAAACAATAAAATATCTTCAACCGGAAGTGTTGCCTGTGATTCCCGACCTCAAAGACAGCATTGTAGATGTCTTGTGCGTGGATGTTAAAGGTCGCACATTTGTAGTTGAAATGCAGATGTTTTGGACGTCGTATTTTAAACAACGCATACTTTTCAATGCTGCGAAAATGTACGTTACGCAAATTGAACGTGGCGAAAACTATGATGCGTTGATGCCGGTTTACGGTCTTAACCTTGTGAATGATATTTTTGACACTACGAGCGAAGATTATTATCACCGCTATACGATGTGCGAACCCTCTAATCCCGAAAAAACTATTGACGGTATTGAATTGTTTTTCTTTGAGTTACCCAAATTTCAACCGAGAACTTTTTCTCAAAAGAAAATGCAAGTTTTGTGGCTTAAATTTTTGACCGAAATCAACGAAAAAACTATTGATGTAGACCCCGAACTTTTAAAAAATCCTGAAATTTCAAAAGCGTTAGATATTTGTACATATTTAACACAAGAAGAATTATTGGGTTACGACCGATATTGGGATGCTATCAGCACTGCCAAAACTCTCGCCTCGGGCAAATACAAGGACGGTTTGGATGCGGGTCTTGCAAAAGGTCGTGCAGAAGGTCGTGCAGAAGGTGAAAAACTCGGCATTGAAAAAGGTCGTACCGAACAACTCGTTGAGAGCATTAAAAAGTTCATAGCCAAAGGCTTTGACTTTAACGAAGTTGTAACCACTTTGGAAGTCCCTGCTGACCAAATCCCCGAACTCCGCCGTTTGATTTCTTAACCCTTAACACTAATTTAACACATATTTTTTGCGTGTTAAAATTATTTGATTTTACTTTACAGCGCAAATAAAATCAATAGCAACCAACGATGAAGAAAATTAATATATCAAACTTTACAAAATGTAAAACGGGGGGGTAAAAAGTACTTTACTTTTTACTTCTTCTAAATATAATGCAAATCCCTTGCGGACGGAAAATTTAATTCTGTCCGCAAGGGATTTTTTGTTTTGTATATAATTTTTTTAAAAATCATAAATTCTAAAATAAGGAGGAAAAAAATGAAAAAAGCATTTTTAAAATTTTTACCGATAGCGGCGGCAGTTCTTCTTGCAACGTCTTGCAGCAAGGACGACGGCTATGAGCGCAACGTAGTTGTCATCAAAAATACCGAAAACAACGAAGTTGTTAATAACGGAGCAGAAGACGGAGCTCCTGAAAAAGTTACCGTAACATTCAATGTTTCGGGCGGTACGGGTACAGCTGAGCCTCAAACCGTAGAAAAAGGTTCAAAAATAACTTTACCCAATGGCGACGGCTTGACGAAAAAAGGTTACGAATTTTTAGGTTGGAGCTTAACTGAAAACGGTAATGTCATTACAGAATACACTGCGACCGACAAAGAAGTAACGCTTTATGCTGTGTGGGAGCAAGTTATTTTTACCGTGACGTTTGACACCGACGGCGGTACGGGAACAATTGAGGCTCAAACAATTGAAAAAGGCAAAACCGCAACCGAACCGACAACCAAACCGTCAAAAGAAGACTATGTGTTTATGGGTTGGTATAACGGAGAAACTGAATACGACTTTACCACAACCGTAACAGCAGACATAACTTTGAAGGCTGCGTGGTTGGAGGTTTTTGTTGACCTCGGTTTGCCGTCAGGTCTTCTTTGGACAACTTGCAACATAGGAGCAAATAGACCTGAAGAATGCGGCGACTACTATGCTTGGGGTAAAAGTAAAACAGTTGCTACCGAAAAACTCGGTTCAGATTATCGTATGCCTACAATCGATGAATGGCAAGAACTCTTCAACGATGCGTACACATATAACGAGTGGACATACGACTACGCTGGTACTAATGTTGCGGGTCGTATAGTATACAAGAAAAAGGAGAGTGATAGTTATACATTAAATGATACGCATATCTTCCTTCCGGCTGCCGGCTCCCGTGACGGTTCAAGTGTGGACGGTATTGGCTTCGTTGGCAACTACTGGACGCCGACGCCCCACCCGGACTTCTCGTCCGATGCCTACTACTTCTACTTCGATTCGAGATACTCCGTTCGCGACTACGAATACCGTACCTCCGGTCTTACGGTTCGTGCGGTTCGGATTTCGCAGAACTGACCATATTTTTATTAGCCGCTAAATGCGGCTAATTTTTTTGCATTTTTCCGCAAACCTCTTATTTTTGCGCCGAAACATTTAAAGCACAAATATTATGTCAAAATACCTTGACCCGAAAGCGGATTTAACGTTCAAAAAAGTCTTCGGCGAGCATCCTAACCTTGTTTTAAGCCTTTTGAATGCCCTTTTGCCGTTGCCCGAAGGTATGACAATCGAAAAGGTTGAATATCTTACTGCCGAAAACGTCCCCGAAAATCCGGCAAAAAAATATTCAATTGTATATGTCCGTTGCACCGACAATAAAGGACGCGGCTTCATTGTGGAAATGCAGAATTATTGGAACAAAGAATTTTTCTCGCGGACACTTTTTAACGCGGCTTCGATGTATTCCAAGCAGTTGGCAAAAGGTAATCCGTTTGAAAAGTTGAAAGAAGTTTACGCATTGGCACTTGTTAACGATGAAGCATTTGATTATGAGGGCGATAACGGCTATATGCAAGAGTTTTATATTATCAACAAAAAGCATACATCCGACATTCATCGTGATTTGTCTCTGATATTTATTGAACTAAAAAAATACAAACCGTTAGACCGTGGTAGCCGTGCGATAAAAGAATTGTGGCTCAGATTTTTAACAGAAATCAACGAACAGACCGAAACAGTTGATGCCGTAATGCTTGAAAATCCCGAAATTAGTCAAGCGTTAGAAATTGTTGAACGTTCAGCGTATTCCGACGGTGACCTTTATGCTTACGAAGATTATTTGCTCGAATTGATGACACAGCACAGCTCCGTAGAAAGTGCAAGAAGTGAAGGTCGTGCAGAAGGTAGAGCCGAGGGCGAGAAACAAAAAGCCATTGAAATGGCGCGTATGATGAAAGCGGACAACGAACCGCTTGAAAAAATTATGCGATATTCCGGCTTAACTTTAGACGAAATCCAAAAAATCTAAAATTTTTTATTGACGATATTTTTCGTTATGTTCTTTTTCTGCTTCTTCAAAATCGCGGTACTCTTTTTTCATTGTTGAGTATTCTGAGGACGACATTTTTTGGTAAACAGATATTGCGTATATCGGGTTAAAATCGTTATCTCCTTTACCTGTTGATTTTAGTGCCATATATTCTTTGACAATTAAATGTTGTGAATCCGCTTTGAGAATTACAAAATCTGCTTCTCCACGTTTACCGTCATTATCAACCCAATAAATAGTTGATGTTTCGTCGTCATATTCTGAATTTGATTTCCTAAAAACTGGACCTAATCCCATAGACAAATCGTGGTAATAGTTTAGATAATAATTATCATCAAAATAATAATCTGAAGGTCCTCCGCCCAACAACTCGTCATAATATCCGCGGCTGAAATCAACGCTGCCGTCTTCTTTGATTTCGTTTGACGAAACCCATTTCCAAGCTTTTCCGGAAATTTTTGAAAGAAAATCTTCTTTGCTTATTTTATTAGGATTTGACCAAACTGTTTGAATTTCATATTCATCAGTCGTAAAATCTTGCGTGTCTTTTGAACATGATGGCATCGCAAAAGACATAGCGGTAATAGATAGTACTGCAAATAGTTGTTTTGTGTTAATCATAATTAATACTTGTTAAATAAATTTAGTTATTCGTTTTTATAACACTTTCAAACTGAAAAACCCTACGAAAATCACCTGTTTTTTTTCGTGGAAACAAAATTTTCGTATAATTTTGCAAAAAAATTATACAAATGAAAAAATACGACGTTGAATTGATGTTTGATTTTTTAAGACAAATAAAAATCAACAACAATACAGAATGGTTTCACGCCAACAAAAGTTTTTACGAAAAAGCCCGTGACGGTTTCAAAGAAATGAGTCAGGAAATTCTGACTAAAATGCAAAACATAGACCCGAAACTTCAAGGTTTGGAAATTAAAAATTGCATTTTCCGTTTCAATCGTGATACGAGGTTTTCTATTGACAAAGCACCTTACAAAAGGCATTTCGGAGTATATCTTGTTCCGGGCGGAAAAAAGAAAGTAGGAGCGGGGTATTATCTTCATCTTCAACCACTTGATATAGACGATGAAGAATACGGTCAATCGCTTTTAGATGTCGGAATTTATATGCCGCCCTCAAAAGCCGCCAAAATTATCCGCGAAGAAATTTTTTACGGTGGTGGCGAAAAACTTCAAAATTTTCTTGACCGTCAAGACGTAAAAGAACGTTTCACTGAAAGTTTTGAGAAAGACAATTTGTTGAAAGTTTTGCCGAAAAATCTTAAAAATTCTCCTTACGATAATTTAATCCGTCATAAAAACTGGGATTTATTACATTTACTTTCCGATGAAGATTGTTTCAAAGAGGATTTTGTGGATTATGTTATCGAGACTTTTAAAATCGGAAAAGATTGGAACGACTTTTTTAATGAGGTTTTGGAAGACTGCAATTTTGAAAGCATTTTTTAAGGAAAAAATAATAAAAAAAATTTTGACCAGCTGTTTTTTATTTTTAAATTAGCATTTTTCAGTAAAGAAAGTTGCGATGAGATACTTATATATATTATGGATTGTGATGCTTTCGGTTGTTTGTCAGAATGTTTTCGGACAAATTAAACAGTCTGGTTCGCCGTATATCAGAAATTATACGGCAAAGGATTTTCCGGCTAACAATCAGAATTGGTGCATTTTAACCGATACCTTAGGCGTAATGTATTTCGGAAATACAAACGGCGTTTTGATTTTCGACGGTATTACGTGGAATTTAATTAAAACTCCTAAAAAAACAGCCGTTAGAGCTTTGGCGTTGGACAAGGAAAAAAATTCCGTTTATGTCGGCTCTGCTAATGATTTCGGATATTTAAAACCCGACAGTACAGGGTGTTTAAAATATCAGACTTTGACGGATTCCGTTATCGCTAAAAAAAATCCTAATATAACCTCTATCGTTAAAACCAAAAATGAAGGTGTTATTTTTGAAACGGCTCAAGAACTTTATATTTTGAAAGATGACGGAAGACTCTCTACCGTTACTTTGCCTGTTGATAAAATTGCCGTTAAACCCGAAGACGGAACACGTTTCAAAGGTGTTTTTGAGGTAGGGGACAAGGTTTATGTCAATCATACCGGCGCAGGAATTATGGAATTGAAGGCCGGCGCACTTTTCAGAGATATTGATTTAATAAGAGCCGGACATGATATTTACGCCATGATTCAAGCCGGGGACAGCATTGTTATTATTAACAGAGAAGAAGGTATTTTTGTCGGAGGTAAATCGGGTTGTCATAAATTTGAAAATGAATTAACACCTTTAATCCTCAAGGATGTTTATTGCGTTTTAAGGCTTCATGACGGATGTTTTGCTTTCGGTACGATTTCCAAAGGCTTGATAATCACTGATAAATATCTTAATGTTATCAAAACGGGGCTTTTGAAAAATTATCAGATTTATAATCTTTTTGAAGATTCTTCAAATTTGGTTTGGGCGGCCACTAACAACGGTTTGGCGGTCGTGGATTTGTATTCGCCTTTTTCGTACTTTCCTAATTTTTCAACGGGTATTTCGGGAACAATTAGAAGCGTACTTTCTTATAACGGTGTGGTTTATCTTGGAACTGATGCAGTTTATGCTTGTGCGGTTGATTCCCTTAATGAACCTCATTTTAAGGAACTTAAAAATCAAAGCGGAAGAAGTGCCGTTTGGAAACTTGATACTGTTGCAGGCTCGGTAATCGGCGGAACAAATCTTGGTCTTATTTCTATTAGAAACGGTGTTCTGACCAATGTGGACAGGGACAGAAATATTTTTAATTTTGTAATTCCGAAAGAAAATCCTAATCTGATGGTTGCCGTAGGCGGTAGCGGTTTTACGGTTTATGAATGTAAGGACGGCGTTTGGGCGCATAAAAACGGTGTTGAAGGTTTCGATTTCAGAGTCAGAAATATTGCTCAAGATTCCAAAGGCGCATATTGGGTTTCGGAAAAAAGCACGGGTGTTTATCAAGTGCATTTCAACGAAAATTTCAATTATGTTCAGGATATTAAGAATTATAATTCCGGCAAAGGTTTGCCCGCTGCAATCGGAAATTATTTGTTTGATACGGGAAAAGAACTTGTAATCGGAACCTCTGACGGTTTTTATAAATATAACAATGATTCCGACAAGTTTTTTAAATACGATGCCATGAACAAGGCTTTCAACAACAATGTCGGTTATGAGTTTATGTATACTGATCCTTTGGATAATATTTGGATAAAACGAGTGATTTCCAACAAGAAAGATCCTAACGTACAGCATTGGCTTTTAGAGCGTTATAAATATGACGGGGATAGTCAGGCGGTATGTTTGACAGAGCCTTTTTTGCCGTATACCGACCATATTTATTCAGTCGGTTATGTAGGGGACAGTTGTTATATAATCGGCGATCAGGATGGTTATGTGCATTATGACGAAAAAATTAAAAAAGATTTTTCGCTTCCTTACAAGGCTTTGATTCGTAATGTTGAAAACATTGCTAACGATTCTATTCTCGCCGGTGAGGCTTTTGAAAAGGAAGTTTTGGTTTTGCCTTATTCGGAGCGCAGTATAAGAATTGCTTTTTCGGCGGCAAGTTACGAGTATCCTGAGTTTTTAAGATTTAAGACTTATATGGAAAACAACGATGACGGCTGGACGGATTTCAGAAACGAAACCGTTAAGGAATATTCTAATCTTAGTCCCGGAACGTATGTTTTTCATGTTATTGCCAAAAACTGTTACGACAACGAAAGTCAGGAGGCAAAGCTGACTATCAAAATTATTGCTCCGTGGTATATGTCGCTTTGGGCTATGATTTTTTACGTTTTGGTTTTCGCACTTTTGATTTGGCTTATTGTTAAGGCTTATACAAAAAAACTTATCCGCGACAAACAAAAACTTGAGCAAATCGTTGAACAACGTACAGCCGAAATACGTCAGCAGAGCAAACTCATTATGGAAAAAAATGAGGAAATTACCGAGAAGAACAAAAGTATTACTGATAGTATCGAATACGCTTTGCATATTCAGCAGGCGATGTTGCCCTTAAAAGACAAAATTGACAACGCTTTGCCGATTAATTTTATACTTTACCGTCCTAAAGATATTGTCAGCGGTGATTATTATTGGTTTGCTGAGACTGACAAAAAAATAATTATAACGGCAGCCGATTGTACGGGACACGGTGTTCCGGGTGCGTTTATGAGTATGATAGGTTCGCAGATTTTAACGGAAATTATCTCTGACGGTATTACCTCCGCCGATGAAATTTTAACGAATCAGAACTTTAGAATCCGTAAAGCCTTGAAACAGGATACGACCGAAAATCATGACGGTATGGATATGGCTCTTTGTTCTATTGACAAGGAAACTCACATGGTGGAATATGCCGGTGCAAAAAATCCTTTGATTTTTATTCAAAACGAAGAGATTCAGACCATTAAAGCCGATAAACAGGCTATCGGCGGCGATCAGATTCAAGAGAATTTCCATTTTACCAAACATGAAATCATGCCCGATGGTAACACATGGTTTTATATGTTTTCGGACGGTTACGAGGATCAGTTCGGCGGTCCTGACGGTAAAAAATTCAAAATCAAAAATTTAAGGGAACTTATTTTTAAAATACATAATCTTCCACCTGAACAGCAGAGAGAAATCCTAAATACTACTATTGAAGATTGGATAGGACCTCAAGGCGAACAGACGGACGATATTATATTAATGGGTTTTAAACTTTAATTAAAAAAAACATTTTTCTGCCATGAAGAGAAAACTTGATGAAGCACAGGAATTTGCCAACGATTTGATAGATTTTATTTCTTACAGCCCTTCGACGTTTCATGTTGTAAGAAACATTAAGGCGGCACTTTTAAGAAAGGGTTTTAAAGAGCTTTTGCTGTCGGAGAGTTGGCAGGTTGAAAAAGAAGGAAAATATTTCGTATCGCAAAACGATACTGCTCTTGCCGCTTTTGTTGTAGGCATGGGAAAACCTCAGGAGGACGGTTTCAGAGTGATTGCAGCTCATACCGACAGCCCGGCAATCAAGATAAAACCGCATCCGGAAATGGTTGTGGGAAATTCTTACATAAAATTGAATCCGGAGGTTTACGGTGGTGCAATTTTGAATACGTGGTTCGACCGTCCTTTGAGTATTGCCGGAAGGGTAGTTTTGAAAAGCAAAAATCCTTTTGTTACCGAGGTAAGACAACTCAATGTAAAACGTCCCGTTTTGCAAATTCCTAATCTTGCAATTCATTTCAACAGAGAGGTTAATGACGGTGTTAAAATTAATCCGCAAAAAGACCTTTGCCCGCTTTTGGCGTGTGTAAAATCTCCTTTGGAGGGTGAAAATTATTTAGCTGAAATTATTTCAAAGGAGCTTAATATTTCTCCTGACAGTATTTTGGATTTTGACCTTTCGCTTTATGACATTCAGAAAGGTTGTTTAACGGGTGCTGACAACGAGTTTATTTCTTCGCCAAAACTTGACAATTTGTCGATGATTCATGCCGGAATGGAAAGTCTTTTCAATAGTCCGAATATCAACGCAACACAAGTTATGGTTTGTTTTGATAATGAGGAAATCGGCAGCAGAACACGTCAGGGTGCGGCTTCTCCGTTCCTGAAAAATATTATTGAAAGATTGATTTTAAGACTTGGCGGAACAAAGGAGGATTATTTCCGCAGTATTTATAATTCGTTTATGATTTCGGCGGATTGTGCTCATGCGCTTCATCCTAATTATACCGAAATGAGTTGTCCTACAAATCGTCCTGTTATCAACAAAGGTCCCGTTTTGAAATACAACGCCTCTCAAAAATATTGTACGGATGCGGAATCGGCAGCTGTTTTTGCAAATCTTGCAGCTTTGGCACATTCTCCGTTGCAAAAATTTACTAACCGCAGCGACCTATTAGGCGGCTCAACATTGGGAAGCATTACTACGGCACAGACCGATTTCAAATGCGTTGATGTCGGAACGCCGATACTTGCAATGCACTCAATCAGAGAGTTAGGCGGTGTTTACGACCATTTCAATATGAAAAATATTTTCAAAGTGTTTTTTTCGATATAATTTTTTTTGAAAAAACATATTGATAATAAAAAAAAATTATTAAATTGCAACCGATTAATTAGTAAACTATTTTAAATGATGGAAATAAAAAACAACCGACTTGTAGACGCGCCTTTTGTAGCCGCTAATGCTTACAATAAGACCGCCGTTATGAAACCAGATGCCATTATAATACATTATACGGCAGGTGCGAGCGGAAGCGCAACCGTAAAACTTTTTTCTGCGAAAACGGCGACCACTTCGGCGCATTTCGTAGTCTCAGAAGACGGTTCGATAACGCAGATGGTAGACCTTAACCGTAAAGCCTATCATGCAGGTACGAGTAGTTATAACGGTAGAAGTTCGTACAATAGTTTTTCTATCGGTATTGAAATTTCAAACCCCGGTTATCTTCAGAAAATTGACGGCAAATATTACACTTGGTGGGAGGCTAAAAAAGAAAAGAAAACTCCAGTTGCCGCAAGTAATGTTTTTGTAGGAAAACATCGCAATGCCGTTACGACAATGACTTATTGGTTCAAATACACCGATGCTCAAATCAAAGCCGTAACCGAACTTTGCAAAGCTATTTGCAGGGCATACGAGATAAAGGAAATTTTGGGTCATGAGGAAATTGCTCCGGGTAGAAAATGCGATCCGGGTCCTGCTTTTCCTTTGGATGCTTTAAGAGCTGATGTTATGGCAACTGCTGCTCCTAATCTTTCTATTAACGATATGTTTAAGAAAGCGATTAAGGATTCGGCTGCAACCTCAATGGTTATCGGTAGGGTAAAAGTCAAACTTAATTTCAGACAATCTCCGAGTACTACGGCGGCTCTAAAAGCAAGTCCTATTGCTGCTGATTCATATATTTACATTATCGGTCAGGATTCTACGGGCGAATGGTACAATATCCTTCATGAAATTTCAGGTTGGATTGACAAGGAATATATTGAGCAAGATAACACCGACAGCGATTATGACGGAGAATTGAACTCTGATTCTGCAATGCTTTACAACGACCAAAAGAAATCACGCCGTCTTGTAAGCGATTTGAAAGCAGGAACAAAGTTTAATATTCTTGAGCAACAAGAAAATATGTTCAGAATAAAAGCCGTTGTTGAGGGTTGGGCTTGTGCTAAATATATTTCAAAAGTTTAGGGGCTTAAGAAGAATGTAGCTTTAAAAAAAAATAAGAAGAGCTGTAAAAATCTTTTTTACGGCTCTTCTTTTTTTGTAAAAATTCAAAAATTAACTATTAAAAATTGAAAAAATCATCATCGTATCTGTCATCGTAATCATCATTACTGTTTTCGATGTCGCCGTATTTTCTTTCAAAATCGTCATCGTCGTATTTTTCAACTTTTGCATATCTGATGAAAGAATCATCGCTCCAAAGTTTTACTCTGCCGTCTTTATCAGCCAAAATTTGAATAAAATCGAACGTTTTGCCTTGAAGGGTTTCTACAACTTTGATGTCGCCTTTGCGGTCGATTGCGATGTCGTATTTGTTTACTCTGTCGTGTCTGAACCAAATCAAAGTACGTGAATTTTTGATAAAGAGAAATTCTTTGCTTTTCAAACGGTGTTTGTCGCCGTCAGGAACGGCTTTTCCGTCAGAGATTTTGCCTCTGCAAATGTATTCTACTTGTAATTTTTTGCCAATGTAGTCTTCAAAAGTTTGAGCAAATAATGCGGTCGTAAAAACGAGCAGCATTAATGATAACATAATTTTTTTCATGGTATTTTTTTTATTAATATTAAATAATTATACTAAGTTGTTTTTTTCTTTAATTACATTATTAAGATATCAACATCATAAAAATTCCATAAAAAAAATCAAAAAAATTAATAGGAATCTTTAAATGTCAAAAAATTATACCTTATTACAAAAGCGTATAAAACACCGAGTAACATTATGAATTTCAAGAAAATACTGCAAAAATGGTAGTCTTTTTTCTCTTTTGCTTTTATAAAACGGTATGTTAAAAAAATTAGCGGTGCTATTAATGCAACCGAAAAATATATTGCCGTTATAGGTTCGTTTAAGAAATTCAGATAACAATAAACCAAAGCTGCAACCGTAATTGCGAGAATTGAAATAACGGTAATTTTAGCACCTTTTTCGCCCAAAACGATTGCAAGGGTTCTTGCGTTCAAAGTTTTATCGCCTTTAATATCTTCCATATCTTTGATAATTTCTCTTGCAAAATTTGACAAAAATGCAAAAATTGCAAATCCTAAACATTGATACAGAAGCAGAAACGGGTCTAACGCTCCGTATTGAATTACGGGGTCCTGACAGTTTTGAAGTCCGGGAATTTCATAAAGTGCCGGCAAAACCATTACCAAACCCGTTAAAACAGAAACTACAATGTTTCCTATTAAAAATTGCTTTTTGTAAGTTGAAGAATAAAACCACAACAGACCGACTATTATCGGATACATAAAACCGACTTTCCAAATGCCGATTCTAATGGAGACCATAAATCCCAAAATACAGCCCAAAATCGAAAGCGTGATGTGATACGTAGCTGCCGAACTACGGCTTATTACGTTGCTTACTATCTGAGTATCAGGGCGGTTTACCATATCAACGGCAGTGTCAAAATAATCGTTGATGACATAACCTCCGGCAGCAATCAGCACTACGGCAAGTATCAAAAACGCTAAATCAAGATTGGTAAACGTAGGTTGCAAGTTGAATAATTGCAACAGCGGGTGTATTACTGCAAATGTCATCATGCACATTGCAAATGCCATTATAAGCAGATTATTATAACGGATTAGTCTTAAAAAAGGTGTCATATTCTTTAATATTAAGGCTTACAAAACTATAAATTTTTTTTAAAACGGGATAATTTTCCAACATTTTTAAATGTAAATTTAATATTGCCGTATCGTTTCTTTTTGCCGGGCCTGATTGAGAGACTATCGGGTCGGAATTTAAGGCTTTTTCAAAAGTTTCTTTTATCAGCGGTTTTAACAGCGAAAAATCCCCTCCGCATTCCTGCATCAAAACTTTTGAAACCGAGAGCATATTGTTGGAAAAATTGCACGCAAAAACTGCGCTCAAATGCAGTCTGAGTCTTTGAAACGAATTCATTTCTCTAATGTTTGAGGACAAACTTTGTGCTAAAATTTTTATTTTTTCAAGAGTTTTTTCCTCGGACGATTCTATCAAAAGCGGCACGTTTGAAAAATCCACCGTTTTGGTTTTCGTGAAAGTTTGTACGGGATAGATTACACCGCATTTTTTGAAATAACGTTTTAAAACTTCGATGTCCGTACTTCCAGAGGTGTGAAGAACTATGTTTTCGGTTTTGAAAATTTTCGCGCTATCCGAAATTCCCGAATCTGCGGTGCAGATAATGTAAATATCGGAATCTGACGGAATTTCATCTTTTTCAAATACGGCTTTGACGTTGAATTTTTCAGCAAAGTTTTTTAAATTTTCTTTTGTGCGGGAGTAAACGCCTGAAACCGTGTGTCCGGCTTTTTTTAGAGCCGGTACGAGGCTGTGAGAAAGATTTCCCGTTCCAATTACAAAAATTTTCATATTCCCTTTTCCTTTTTTAATCTATTTCAAATGCTAACAGCGAAATATCATCTGTTTGATGAAGGTCGCCTTTCCAGTCCAAAATGAATTTCTCGATTGCCGTTTTTTGTTCGTTGAAATCCAAATTCGAGGTTTTCAAAATTTCATCTTTGAAATTATGCGCCATAAGTTTGCGCTTTTTTGTTCCACCGAGTTGATCCGTGCAACCGTCTGAATACAAATAAATTCTGTCTTTTTTCTGAAGTTTGATGTTAATAGGCGTAAAACTGCAATCTTTTACGAAATGTCCGATTGGAATATTGTCGCCTTTTATCGTAAACAATTCTCCGTCCCTAACCAAAACCATAGGACGTTGTGCGCCGGCGAAATAGCCGTTATGCGTTTTTTGGTTATAAATCAGGATTGCAACGTCCATTCCGTCGCTGCGTTGTTCGCCTTCTTTGTCAAGACCGAGAGCCGAGGTAACTTTTCCTTTTAACCGCATTAAAATTTCATCGGGCATAATTTCTTTGTTTTGATTCTCGTTGAAAAGTTGCGTTAAAAACGATATGCCCATACTTGCAAGTATTGCTCCCGGCACTCCGTGTCCCGTACAATCTCCGAGTACAGCGATTATGGTGTCGTTATTTTTTTTCGTGAAATAAAAATCACCGCCGACTAAGTCTCTTGGAGAATAAATTACGAAAAAGTTTTTAAAATGTTCTTTCGACGGCTCTACCGCCTGAAGCATTGCACTTTGCAAGCGGCTTGCGTAAGTGATTCCTGATGTTAATTGTTTGTTTGCTTTGTCGAGTTTGTCCCGTTGCAAAACCAAATCTTCGTTTATAGCTGAAAGTTTTTCGTTGAGCATTTGCATATTTTCGTGCTGAACGAGAATTTCTTCTTTTTGCTGCATGAGGGTTTCGTTTTGAACAACGATTTCTTCTTTTTGCTGCAAAAGGGTTTCGTTTTGAACGATGATTTCTTCCTGTTTTTGCGCTAAATCTGTGTTAAGACGGCGTAAATTATCTTTTTGAATGAAAAACTCTTCCATCATTTTGGAAATTACACCGAACTCGTTGCTTTCTTTTTTTAGCG
Organism: Bacteroidales bacterium; assembly: GCA_017412115.1. Classification (GTDB taxonomy): domain Bacteria; phylum Bacteroidota; class Bacteroidia; order Bacteroidales; family UBA3824; genus UBA3824. Next base: position 50,146 of record JAFPYR010000010.1, read on the forward strand.
ATATGATTTTGTCGGTTTTTTCTGTATCAAGAGCTTGTGCGATGTTTTTTAGCGGTTGTGCTATTTTTTTCTCCGTATAAAACAAAATCAGCAAAATCGTGAGAATACACATCAGCGATACAAGTATAAATATCGGAATGAAGTTTTTGAATAATCTCACAAGCGAATTTTTGAAAACAAAATATATGTAGGCAACCGTATTGTCATTATAATCTTTCATCTCTTTGATTATCAGATAATCGGGGAAAACTTTTTCTTTGGCTTTCTGTATTTCCTCTTCGGTGTGGACAAGTTCAACGGAGGAATTTCCGACGGCATTATGATATTGAGAGAGCATTTCCTTGGAGATTTTTTTTATCATAAAAAGGTATCCTTTGGCTTTCTCCACTCTTGTAAGCATATCAGCGGCACTTACAACGGCTGCTCCGTGATATTCGTAAAGCGTATCTTTTATTGATAAATGAAAATCTAAAAAATGTTTGCCGTCCATTAGTTCGGGAATTGATTTTCCCTCGAAATTAAAAAAATCAATGTCTTGATAACCGTTAATTTTTCTTTGGTAGGCAATCTGTCCTAAAGTGTCGAAAACGCAGACGCAAGTAGCATCGTAATTTTCAAGCATATATCCGATATTGTTTAGTAGCCATTCGTTATCGACGCCGTTGATGAAACTTGCGATAAATTCGTCCCACGCAGAATTGTCGCGCACGATGTTGGAATATTGTTTAGAATATATGTTTAAAACTTTGTTTACTAATGTAGTACGGTCGTTTCTAACGAGCTGTTCGATGTTATGTTGCTGCTTAACCTGCATTATGTAATAAAATACGAGGCTGAGCACCATAACCGAAAGCCCTATTATGGCAACGCGTAATATTCCTGTTTTTACGGATTTTGTTTTCATTTTTCGATTGTCTGCTTGCTTTTTTTTGCTCAAATATAAGACCAAATCATCCCCAAAGGTAAACTTTTTTTTGTTATGCGGCAATATTTAATAGAATTTATTTTTGGATTTTTTTTAAAGAATTTCAAAAAAAATTGTGGTGTTGATTTTTTTGTGCTTAAAGGTGGGAATTTTTTTGCGGAGAGTGAGGGATTCGAACCCCCGGTAAGGTTGCCCCTACACCGCATTTCGAGTGCGGCTCATTCGACCACTCTGACAACTCTCCAAAAGGATTTTTTTTACGACACAAAATTAGAAAAATAATCTTTTATAAACAAATTTTAAGGCAATTTTTTTTTCTGAATTTTTGAAAATTGTTTTAATTTTGCAATCTATTAGAGTATTATAGTAATAATAAAGTGTGTTTTAAGAGTTGATTTTTTTTTTTAGGAAAATCAATTTTTGTAACGCACGTAAAATAGAGGAGAGATAAAATTATGCCGTTAAACATTCCAGACAAACTTCCGGCAATAGAACTGCTGAAAAAAGAAAATATTTTTGTCATTGACCATTCCAAAGCTAAAAGTCAGGACATCAGACCATTGCGTATTGCTATTCTTAATCTGATGCCTATTAAAGTCACTACTGAAACCGATTTGATAAGGCTTTTGTCAAATTCACCGCTTCAGATTGAAATTGATTTTATTAAGACCAAAAGCCATACCTCAAAAAACACACCGATAGAACACATGATGCAGTTTTATGTGGATTTTGAGACTATACGTCATCATAAGTACGACGGACTTATTATAACCGGTGCACCTGTGGAACAATTGGAATATGAGGAAGTTAATTATTGGGAAGAGATTTGTGAAATTTTTGATTGGGCGGAAAAAAACGTTACGGCACGAATGTTTATCTGTTGGGGCGCATGTGCTGCACTTTATCATTATTACAAAATTCCGAAATACGCTACTAAGAAAAAAGTTTTCGGCGTTTTTGAGCACAAAGTTTTAGAGCCTTTGAACCCGATTTTCAGAGGTTTTGATGATGTATTTTTTGTACCTCATTCAAGACATACAGAAATTCTGGCTAAGGATATTATTGCTAATCCGGAATTAAAACTCCTTTCCGTAAGTGACGAGGCAGGCGTTTATATGGTAATGGCTAAAGGCGGCCGTGAACTTTTTTTGATCGGTCATGCCGAATACAATCCTTTAACACTTGATACTGAATACAAAAGGGATATTGCAAAAGGTCTTGATATTGATATTCCGAAAAATTATTATCCTAACAACGATTCTAATATGCGCCCTTTGGTACGTTGGAGGAGTACAGCAAATTTGATGTTCAGCAATTGGCTTAATTATTTCGTTTATCAGGAGACACCTTATAATATAGATGATATCAGATAAGCTTTTTTTTAAAAAAAGTAAAAAAAAACTGCTAAAAATTATGTTTTTGTTTTTTTACTGATTATTTTTGCAGATAAAAAAAGTTTTTATGATAGTATTTCCTAACGCTAAAATTAACATAGGGCTTAATATAACGGAAAAACGTGCAGACGGTTTCCATAATATCGAAACCGTCTTTTATCCTGTCAAACTGTTTGACAGTCTTGAGTTTTTCCCGTCTGCTGACAAGAAGGATGTTTTTAAGGTTTCGGGGATTATGATTCCTGACGACGGCAAAAAAAATCTTGTGGAGCGGGCGTTGGACATTTTGCGTGAAAAATTTGATATTCCGCCGTTGGAGATTCGTTTGTTCAAAAATATTCCTTTCGGGGCAGGTTTGGGCGGAGGCTCTTCCGATGCGGCTGCTTTTATTAAAGCGGCTAACGAGTTTTTCCGTTTGGGTTTAAGTCATGAGGAATTGATTTCTATGGCTAAAATTTTGGGTTCGGATTGTGCATTTTTTATTGACGGAGTTCCTAAATTTGCAACGGGAAGAGGGGATATTTTTTCAGATGTTCCTGATATGCTTTGTGGTCAAGAGATTTTGATTATAAAACCTGATTTTGGGATTTCAACGGCTTTTGCGTATTCAAAAGTGAAACCTAACCTTGCGAAAACAAAACTTTCAGAGGATTATTTGAAGCCTGTCAGTTGTTGGAAGGGCTTGATTAAAAACGATTTTGAAGAATTTCTGTTCCCGTATTATCCTAAATTAGAGGAATTAAAGCAGAAACTTTATGTTAGCGGCGCGTTGTATGCTTCGATGACCGGCAGTGGTTCGGCATTGTTTGCTTTGTATGACAAAAAGCCGGTTTTGGACCACGAAATTCTCTCGATGAGAGTTTTATGATACAAAATTTTTTTTTGAAAAAAATGTTTTTTGGAATTGAATTTGTCTGAAAAATTATTAATTTAGGCAGTCCGTTTGTCGGCTTTTTTCCGGCGGACATTTTGTAATTTTATTGAGATTTGACGCTTTTGTATCTATGGATTCAAAAATTCAAAATAAGAAAAACCGTTTGATGTTGAACCTTCTGTTAATCGGATTTTTCACGGTGGTCTTTGCAGTTTTGGCTTTTGTAACGCTCAAGAGTCAGAACAGCGGAGTTTACGAAAAAAGTTGCGAACAGTTGAACGATGCGGTTAACAATTTGAAATACCGTCTTGAAACGGAAAATCGGGTCAGTCAGGAAAAAACGGCTGAGTCGTTGAGGCTTTTTGTTCATTTTTTAAGACAAAACGGACAAATAACTCAAGAAAAAGATTCTTTGGGACGGCAGACAACTAATTTTTCCACGGGCGAGACCTCTTACGAAAGGGTTCCGCGTTGGACTGTCAGAGGCAAAGATATTTCTTCGCTTAACGGCATTATCGAAAATGTATATTCTTTGACGGGTGCGCTTTCGGCAGTTTATCAAAAAATTCCCGAAGGTTATCTTATTGTTGCATCTAATTTCGATCATTCTGACAAACAATTACTTACGGATATTTTTATTCCTAATACTTCGGACATTGTGCCGATGATAGAAAACGGCGAAATTTATCATGGAAATGTGGAAATCCTTAAAAAACAATATGTTTCAGCTTTTTTCCCATTGTTTTTGAATTCTAAAATTTCGGGTATGGTTTCTTGTATGAACCGTTATGAAATTTCTAAGGAGCTTACCGATTATATCAAAAAACATACGGTAAATTATTCCGGTTATCTTTTCCTTGTAACGCCTTCCGCTAATATTTTCCTTCACCCGGAACTCTCTAATGTTGAGAGTCTTCACGCTGAAAGAATGTTGAATAAAATAAAATCGGACACTGAAACGGGAAAAATCGTTACGAAAACCTTTTTAATGCCGGAAAAAGATTATGAGGTTTGTCAAAAGACTATGTATATCAAAGACTTGGATACTTATGTCGGAGTTTGTTGTCCTGTCAGCGAACTTCAGTCCGATAGTCTTAGTCGCTTTTATATCATACTTTTGTTTGTATTTTTGTGGTTGCTTTCGATAGCGATTATACTGCTTGTTAACGGATTGTTTTTCAGGTTGATAAGTAGAATTTCTGATTTTGTTTCAACGATGGCTAAAGGCAAAATTCCTCAACGTCATTCTTCAAGAATGGCCTCAAAACTTGCTCCCGTGGAACTTGTTGAAATCGAAAAAGCCGTCGGCTCTATTATCGAAAACAAAAACAAACGTATAGAATTTATCGGAAAATTAACCGAGGGAGATTTCGCTTTTGACGGCGGAATACGTCAAGGTGATGATTCGGAGGCGGATATGTTGCTTGATTTGCAAAAATATCTTTCGATTAAGACCTCCGGCGACAAAACCCGCGAACTCGAAGAGATCCATGCCGATTGGATTAACGAGGGTATTACAAAATTTATTGAGATTTTAAGATTCCATGGTCAGGATCGTAATGTCTTGGCTTACAATATTATAAGCAATCTTGTAAAATATATTGGTGCTAATCAGGGTGCGATTTATTTTACTAACGAGGACGACCCGCAAAACATAATGTTGGAAATTGCGGCTTGTTATGCATACGAAAAACAGAAATTGATTCATGGAAAATTTTCTGTTAATGACGGACTTTTAGGCAGGGCTTATCACGAAAAAAGGATTGTTAATATTACGGATTTGCCGCCGGGATATATTAAAATTGTCAGCGGTTTAGGAGATGCGCCGCCTAACAATTTGATTATCGTTCCGCTTATTTTCAATCAAAAAAACTCCGGAATGTTGGAAATTGCCTCTTTCCATATTTTTGAGGATTATCAGATTACATTCCTCTCTCGTATTGCTGAAAGTATTGCTTCGGCTATTTCGGGTTTGAAAATCAACGAAAGAACCGAAACACTTTTGCAGCGCAGTCAGGAGCAGTCAAAATTGATGAAAATTCAAGAAGTGGAAATGCGCCGCAACCTTCAGGAAATGCGCCGTTTGAAAGAGGAAACCGAAAGCAAGGATTCCGAGATGCGCGGACTTTTCCGTGCTATCGACGCAACTTCCCTGGTAACTCAATACGACAAAGACGGTACGATTATACGTGTTAATTCCCGAGTAATCGACCTTTTGCAGGTTTCTGAGGAGGAGATTGTCGGAAAAAATCACGCTGATATTTCATCTTTTAAACCCGATAACAAAGATTACAGAAAGTTTTGGGAAGATTTGCGACACGGTCAAACGCGCAGCCTTGTGGAATCGGTTCAGACTAAGGACAAGACGATTTGGCTTTCCGAAACGTTTTCACCCGTTACCGACGATCACGGCAACGTTGTGAAAATCATCAATATCGGTATGGATATTTCTTCTACGAAAGTTCTTGAACGTCAGTTAAGACTTCAGGAGAGGGAAATCAATCGTCAGATGGACAAGATGAACGAAAAAGAAAAAGAACTCTCGGAAAAACAAAAATATATCGAAAACACTGAACTTGAGATGAAGACCTTTAATTCGGCTGTGGATTCTTTCATAATCAGAGTCGAATTTACAAGACGCGGTATTATAACATCGGCTAATTCATTGTTTTATAAGATTTTGGGACTTTCCGACGAGGCTGTTGCGGGAATGGATTTTGCAAGTTTCCTTGTCCCGGAAAACATTACTCAGTTTTCTACATCGCTTACAATCCTCTGCTCGGGAAAAGAGCAGACGGAAAAACTCAAACTCAAACTGCCTATCGGAAGTTTTGTTTACATTACGGCAAACGAATTTCCGATTGCTAACACGAAAGGTGATGTGGAAAGAATTATGCTTTTGGGTACTATAATTGATGCTTAACGATTATGTTAGAGAATACTAAAAACAAATTTAACTCTTTGTTGAAACGGACCTATGATTTTTATATCGCATACGGTCTGATGACTTTTGCCGTGGTTATGATTGGGGCATTTATTTTCGGACTTGTTTTGAGGGAGAGAAAAATCAGGGAGTTCAAAGACGGTATTGACGAGTCGGCGGAAAGAATTTCGCAGACTTTCAAGGAGACGTTAACATCTAAAATTGATAACCTTGACAAACTTTCTTTGTGGTTCGTTCAAATCGGCAACCCCGAATTGAATTTCCGTATTGACAGAAATCAAGCGAGTACTATTCTTTCCGAAAACATTTCTTCGGAGCCGGACATGAAATCTCTTTTTATGGTCTGGGAGCCGAATATGTTTGACGGAAAAGATTCTGTTTTTGCCGAAACCGAATACCATGATTCAACGGGACGTTTTGTGCCTTTGTTCGTAAAACATTCTGACGGTATCGTGGAAAGGGATTATGTTAAAAACTATAATGACAGCCGCGACGTTAATTCCTATTATTATTACAAAACGAAAAAGAACGTAATGATTCTTGAACCCGTGATTCAAAGGGAAAACGCTATGAATCTGCTTGTTATGCCTATCGTTTATCCTTTGCATTTCGGAACGAGGCTGCTCGGTGTTATCGGTGCTGATTATGTTATTAACAATATTAATCAAAAACTTTCCGCTGTTGCGCGGCCCGAAAACAGTCAGTTGTTTGTTTTTACCTCGAGTGGCAGAATTGCAGCTTCGCCCGACAAAGATTTGCTAATCGGACGGGATTTGCAAATTGTTTTCCCCGAAAACCCTGATTATTATTACATTAAGTTCAGAAAAGGGGAGGAGTTCGAGGAGTTTCAAAACGATACTTACATTCTGACAAAGAATTGCAGTCTTTATGATATTGACACGCATTTTAGTATTTGCCTTATAATTGATAAAAGCGAACTTAACAGAAGCGGTAATTTAGTTTTTGGAATTTCGTTGTTGATAGGTTTCGGTTTGTATTTGGTTTTGGTGGCTTTGATTGTTTTGTTCAGAAATTTTTATATAAAACAAGTAAGGCTCATAACCGTTAAAGCCAGTGATTTGGCTAATGTAGAAAAAGAGTATATGACTCAAGGCAGTCTTTATATTCCTGAGTTGCGAAAACTTGATGGCGTGCTTTATAATTATTATCAGACATTTTTGAAAATCAAGGAGTTAAATCGTCAAATAGAATCTTACCGTTATGACAGCGAATTGGACACTTTGCCCTCTGAAAATGTTTTTCAGAAGTCTTATAACGGTATGTTGGAAACCTTGAGAAAAATTACGATTCAGGAAACGGAGCGTAAAGAGAAGGAAAAAGATCAACATTGGATTTCTGAAGGTATAGCCGCCGTTAATGATGCGATGCGTATCGGCAGCAACAAAGTTGATATTCTTTCCGAAAATATTCTTATGACCGTTGTAAGATATACGAAAGCCGTTTTGGGCGGAATTTATATTCATAACAAGGAAGAAGACGGTGATTATCTGACACTTAATGCCGCAATCGCATTGGATAAGAAAAAAGCTGTTAAAATAAAAATCGAAAAAGGCGTAGGTCTTGTCGGCACTTGTGCGTTGGAAAAACAGGCAATCTTTTTGGAAAAACTTCCTGATGATTACGTTCAAGTTTTTACGGGATTAGGAAAATCCAAACCGAGGGTTTTGGCCGTTTTGCCGATGCTTTACGACGGTGATTTGATAGCGGTTATGGAGATGGCATTTTTGAGACCATTACATGACTCGGAAAAAGAATTTTTGTCCATAATATCTTCAACCGTTGCAGGTTCGCTTGTAACGGCAAGAATTAACGAACAGACCGAACATCTGATGCAACAGTTTAGGGCTCAAGCCGATGCTTTGGCCTCAAACGAGAAGGAAATGACCGAAAACATTGCAAAACTCAAAAACGAGCAGCAAAAATCTCTCGAACGAGAGGTCGAAATGAACGGTCTTTTGGATGCTATTAACAATTCAATGCTTTCAGTTGAATTTTCAACGGCGGGCGTTTTGCTTACCGCTAACGAAAAATATCTAAAAACCATGCATTACGAAATCGCTGAAATTCAAGGCGTAAGCGTTTTCGATTTGGTAAGGGATTCGCGTCAAACCTTAGAGAGCGTTATAACGCAGGTTTTAGGCGGCAAGTATTATGAATCCGAAATCAAACGCCGTACTAAAAAAGGCGAAACTAAATGGTTTTTAGCAACTTATACGCCTTATTATAATTTTGACGGAGCCATTTCAAAAATATTGTTTTTTGCAACTGATATTACCTCCATTAAAAAAGTTCAGGAGGATTTGCAGGGAAAAATTAGCGATATGGAAAGCAGACTTCAGAGGATGCAGTCCGAAATGGCATCGTTAAGAAACAGTAAAAAAGAAAACGAAAATAAATAAAAATCAATAAGCTTATGTTTTGTAGTCATTGCGGCAATCAAACAGCCCCAGGTGTAAAGATTTGTTCAGTATGCGCTCAAGATGTTATGACGGGCGACAATTACTGTACACAATGTGGTCAGGTACGTTTACCAGGCGACGAAAAATGTGTTAATTGCGGAGCGGAATTATTTGATGTTATCCGTTTGGCGGAAGAGAAACTCAAGCAGGATTCTATTTCGTCTCAGACAACGCCTCCGCCTATTATAACCGAAACACCTCCGCCTTTTACTCAAACGGAGCCTCCGCAGATTAATCAAAGCGGTCCTAAGTATTTACCTCAGGAGAGTATTTATTGTCGTCATTGCGGCTTGATTATACAAGCATCGGATTCCAAATGTCCGTATTGCGACACGCCTGCCGGAGAGGGTTCAACCTATTGTCCGAAATGCGGTTCGGGTACGATATCCTCGGATACGGTTTGTAGTGTATGTTCATCACCGCTGACAAGGGTTCAGCAACCTAACTACATACCGTCTGCGCCTCCGAGTGTTACTAATTCTCAGACAAATCATAATGTTAATATAACTAATTCACAATCATCTTATTATCCGAATCAAAATTCCAACCTCGGAGATAAGAACTTTTTAACGACATTGTTGTTGTGTTTGTTACCGCTTGTAACGGGTATTAACGGTGCACACAGATTGTATACGGGACATATTTTTATAGGTCTGTTTCAGTTGATAACATTTGGCGGCTGCGGAATATGGCAGTTAATAGATTTTATAATGATTCTTACGGACTCGTATCAGGATAGTGACGGAAAAAAACTAAGACGTTAAAAAAAAACAAAAAAAGTGTTTTAAAAACTTGCAGATTATAAAATTTACTATAAATTTGCAGCGTAAAAACATAGAACACACACATAAATACACATATTTTAATTTTTAATTTTTTATTATTTTAAATGAACATTTATATTGCTAACTTAAGTCATAATGTCACAGACGAGGACTTAAAAGATTTGTTTTCAACTTACGGGACTATAAATTCAGTAAAAGTAATTATTGACAAAGAGACCGGTGAGTCAAAAGGTTTCGGTTTTGTAGAGATGCCTAACGATGAGGAAGGCATGAAAGCTATTGAAGATCTTAACGGCAAGCCTCTTCATTTTGAGGGCGAAGAGGAAAGCTCGGATTCAAAAGTTGTAAAAGTATCGGTAGCGCGTCCGCGTCAAGCTGTTCAGCAGCCCCAGCGCAATGTTAATCAAGGCTATCGTCCCAATCAAGGATATCCTCAGCGTCGTTCATATTACGCACCTCAAGGTGGCTATCGTAACAATAATCAGGGCGGATTCCGTCCCCGTCGTGCACCTTACGGCGGTCAGGGTTATAATCAAGGTTATAACAATCAGGGCTATAATCAGGGTTATAACAATCAAGGCTATAATCAAGGGTATAATCAGGGTTCAAACCAAGGTTCGGAGGAGATACCTCAGAACGGCGGTTATGCACAAAATAACGGCTATCAGGGCTATAATAACCAAGGTTATCGTCCTCGTCGCTACAATAATAATCAAGGTTACAACCGCGGCTATAATCAGGGTTATAACAATCGTGGCTACAATCAGGGTTATAACAATCAAGGATATAACAACCAAGGTTATAATAATCAGGGCTATAACAACCAAGGTTATAATAATCAAGGTTATAGTTCACAATCTCAGGAGAGGGAGTTTAATGCCGGCACGCAAAGTACCGAGAATTTTACGGCAGAACAAACTAATACTGAGGGACAGAACTAATATTTTGGTTTATAGAGTTTTGTTATCATATTGTTATTGGCAGATTTTTCGTTCGCGGAAAATCTGTTTTTTTTTTATAATTTGAGGACTTTCCCACTCTGGTAAAGTCGATAAAAATTGATTTTTGAGGACTTTCCCAGTCTGGTAAAATCGATAAAAATTGATTTTTGGGGACTTTACCACTCTGGTAAAGTCGATAAAAATTGATTTTTGAGGACTTTACCACTCTGGTAAAGTCGATAAAAATTGATTTTTGGGGACTTTCCCACTCTGGTAAAGTCGATAAAAATTGATTTTTGAGGACTTTTCCACTCTGGTAAAGTCGTTAAAAATCAATTTTTTAGCGTTTTCCTATATGTTACAACCACTTTATTTAACATTGTTTAACAAATACTCTAAAAACGGCATTACAATATCTTCATTTGAGGTTTTTATTATAAAAAAATATTGTTATTATGTATGAAAAATATAAAAAAATCAATTAAAAACTAAAAAAAATCAAGAATAATTTGCATAATTAAAATATTACTTTTATCTTTGCAGCGTAATTTTTAAAACAATAACTTTAAATTTAAGACATGATGAGTACATTAATTATTCGAAAAGCTGAAAAGAATTTCACCAACAAACAGTTTGATGAATTTCTTCAGCGAGTTGTTGAAGTGTCGGACTCGTTAAAGAATAACACTTTGAGTAAGTATGTTGCGGATTTGAAAAAATCGGTAAAAGATTTTCACGATTTTCGAGTTTTCAAAACGACGGCGTCTTATACTATGAAAATCAATGACATTGGCTATCAAGCGGATGCAATTTTCCGCAAGTTGAAATTAGCTATTGATTATTAAGAGGTTTGGCAGACGGGGCAAGTGAAAGACTCGGCATTGAAGTTTAAGGAAATTTTTTCATGTTACGGAAACATTCCGATGGTCGGCATTGTTAAGAAGTTTGTCGATTATGATTCCTTAATAACGAAAATGCAGGCTGATAAGCAATCGGTTACCGCATTGAAATTTGAAGAATCGCTTTCGCAGTTATCGCTTTTGGTTCGTCAGTACCGAAAGGCGCTTGTAGAGCGAGATGAGTATTTTACCTCGTTGAAAGGTAGGCGTAAGGCGGCACGTATTCAAGCGTGGAACGATTATGTAGCCTTGCGCAGTAAGGTTGAGGCATACGCGGAGATTAGCGGCGGGCAGGAGGTTGAGGCTTTTGTATCGTAGGTTAATCAGGCGCAGATAAGGATTTCGCCTAATGTTTCAACCAAAATGGTAAATAAAGATAAAGAATTAGAGTAGTAGTTAATAAATATATGTAAGTTAGAGTCCCGGTGAGATTCCATTCCTAAGCGGAAAACGAATCCCGGGACTATTTTTTTGTTTTTAGTGATAAAATTTTCTATTTTTCCCTCTTTGTAACTTTATGATTTTCAACAGAAATAAAAAAACTTGCAAAAAAGATATAAAAAAATTTGGATATGATTAAAAAAAGTATCTACCTTTGCACCCGCAAAACGAAAGATAAGCTCTTTAAAA
>JAFPYR010000001.1 GCA_017412115.1 Bacteroidales bacterium
GTTAGTGTCAGGGTCTGCGTATGTTATTGAAAATGAGAAATGCTGTCCGTTTTCTATTATAATTTGATAATCTTTATAATAGATAGGAGCATATTTCAAAATGTTTCGAGTGCCTGAGCCCAAATCTTCCACCCAATCAAACTCTCGGAAAACCTTAACTATAAGCGGATTTTTGGTGTAATTGCCTAATTCTTGGATATTTACAGTTCCTTCGTTCATTGTTGGAACAAGTCGCGTTACATTTTTGGTAACAACCCTGTCTTTAAAAATCTCAAAGAAACACGCAAAGCCCAAACTATAATCGGTGTGGACACAAATATTACCTATCAACTCTCGCATCAACGCACCTCTAACATCCTCTCGTCGTGCACTTCCCGACGGCAGGTAAAACTTGTCGGGGAGATGCATTGCAACAAATTTTTGCAACTCACCATAAACTTTGATAAGGTTGCAACGCAGGGTTTTGCGGTCGTCGTAACGATTGTCAGTAAACTCGTTACGTTCAAATTGTTGCCAAGTACACAAATGATACAACGCTTCATATCTGTACCTCGGCAAAAATGTTTCAATGGCTTCGTCAGTTCCAAAAATCAACAGTGCAGCATATCTAATCTGTAATTTTTGATTATGTTTTTCTGCAAGTCTGCACGTTAATAGCAAATCTTCGTCTGACATTTGCAGCCAAATATGATTGGGATTTTTTACTCTGACAAGATTACGGCAATACTTAAATGTATCTGTATCAAGATGTTCGAGTGTCAGGCCTTCCACAAATCTTTCTTCAAAGATATGAGGATTTTTTCTTTCAAAAAGATTGAGCAACAATTCTGACTGTTCCGTAATGTCAATGTCGGCATCTCCGTTTCTATCCCAAAAACGTTTTTTATAACTGTATGCGTATTGACCGGGTTGGACATTAATTACAATTATTGTTTTGCCGTCAATTCGCTGAATATCAGGCATAATGTACGGCACGGGAACAAACAGATTTTTGTTGTTGAAGGATGTTATAAGGTTTTTCTTCAATGTTTCTGCCTGTTCTTCATTAACGCCCTCGACGATGCCATCGTCGTTAACGCCCAAATAAATCGTGCCGCCCGAATGGTTCAAAAAAGAACATACCGTCTCGTACACAGAATGGCTAATGGCATTCGTGCAACTTTTAAATTCGGTTTTTATGTCCTCTTTTGTTGGCAACATATTGTGTTCGTTTTATTTTTGCAAAGTTAGTAATTATTTGCAAAATCAGTTATGTTTTGTAGAGATTTTTTTATTTAAAATTTCTTCTTCGTTTTTTCCCTATCACAAAAATATTCCTTAAATTTGCAACGTGAAGTCTGCCGTTTAGGTGGGTGGAACAAATAATAAAAGGCGTTTATTACGCTTTGTTACTGACTATTTGGAACTTCGAACACTTCAAATTAATCTTGTCAGAGACATTGCAGCGATAGATGTCCATTGGGTTATGTATATTACAACGGATGCCGTAGGCGTGTCCGTTTGTATTTGCATACGCGTGGGTCTTCGTTGCTCGTTTCGACAAGATGGGCAAGTTCGAAGGCCTCAAATAGTGGAACGGGCATAATAAGGTTCCACGCCTTTTTTATTTAGATGTTATCCATCGGAGCCGTGGAATGTTGTATTAAAACTGACTGAATGGCTCAAAATCCGCCCAATACAATAGGAGAAAAAATCAAGGCTGTCGTCAAAGAACAGGGACGGAGCGTGAGTTGGCTCGCCGGGCAACTCAACTGCCACCGTGTCAACATTTACGACATCTATGAGCGTCAAAATATTGACACTGAACTTCTTTTGCGGATTTCTGTTGCGTTGAGATACAATTTTTTCGCTTTCTATACGGAAATTTTTCAAGGAAAAGTCAATGATGTAAAATAACGTACTACACTTTGTAAAAGAGCGTACTACATAATTATAGCCGCTGTCCAAATGAATTTGTTTTTCTTTGCGTATCGTTTTCTACGAATGTAGGAGGCGGGTAGTTAACTCAATGTTTAATTATTTAATTGTGTTCTATCATGGAAGAGAATAAAAATGAGGAACTCCAATCCCGTAGAGAGTTCTTCAAGAAGGCGGCAAAGGCGGCTCTGCCTATCTTGGGCGCGGTTGTGCTGAGCGGCGCACCGCAAATCCTGAGCGCGGCAACTCCGTATGGCTGCGATTACGGTTGTTCGGGCGGTTGTTCAAGTTCTTGCAACACAACTTGTTCCGGCGGTTGTGACGGCGGATGCGACAGAAGTTGCAAGAACTTTTGTAAGACAAGTTGTCAGTCAAAGGCAAGTGGTAAAACCGCCTCCGATAATTGTGGAGGACATTGCCAAGGTGTATGTTACGGTGGATGTAGCACTATGTGCTATGGCACATGTAACGATACATGTGCAGGAAACTGCAGTGGCAGTTGCAGCGCGTCGTCTTACAAGGGACGCTAATTTCACTCGAATGTTTCAATAAAGTAAAATTAAGAATATTCTTAATTTTACTTTATTGAATAAAAATGAATCCCCAAAAGAGAACTGCGAAAAAAACATAGTTTCTTTTTTGAAATAATAATTAATGTCATGAAAATTTGTTACTATACTTTAATTATTGTGTTGACAATTGTAGCATTGAATGTTAGCGCACAGGGAACAGATTATAAATATGTTCGAACATACGATGCTAATGGCAATGTTATAAAGGAGGCAGATAGTAGGTACGCAGATTTTATATCAGTTTCTATTTACGGATATGAGTTTCTTGGCAACTATCACAAATTTGCGTCAACAGGGCTGTGGACGAATATGGGAAATGGAGATTGGAAGTGGACACCGGGTAATTCATACGGTTACAATTCGACTAACAATGGTTGGGATATTTTTGTGCTAACTATAGCATATCATTCTGAGTATTTGTATGTTAGGAAGGATTTGTCTGTTGTTCGATGGACGTTTATGGCAGGAGGAAATGGCTGTTATAAAGAGTACATTCGTCAACAAAGACCAACAATTAACCGATTAGGACCAACACAATAAAGTAATTGTTAGTATGAATATTAAAGAAAGGGCTGAGGCATGGCGTTCAGGAGTTTCGAAGAACATCACCTTTATCGTTACTAAAGACTGTCAACTTGCTTGCAAATATTGCTATTTGGTTGGCAAGAACATCAACGAAAGGATGTCTTTCGATACCGCCAAGAAAGCAATCGACTACATATTGTCCCGCGAGGACGAGTTCAAGGAAGAATCCGTGGTTTGGGACTTTATCGGCGGCGAGCCGTTCTTGGAAATCGACCTGATTGACAAGGTGTGCGACTACATCAAAATGGAAACATACAGGCTGAATCATCATTGGTTCAACTCGTACCGTTTTTCTTTTTCCACCAATGGCATCAACTACCACGAAAAAAAGGTTCAGGATTTCATCAAGAAGAACCACGACCATTTGAGTATTGGCATCACCATCGACGGTACGGAACTCAAACACGACCTCAACCGCGTTTACAAAAACAGCGGCAAAGGTTCGTACAAAGAGGTTGTAAAAAATATTCCGCTTTGGATTAAACAATTTCCGTTTGCGGGAACAAAAGTAACAATCTCCTCTGCCGACATTCCATATATAAAAGAGAGTGTTTTACACCTTTATTCGCTTGGAATCAAGGAGGTGAATATTAACGTTGTCTTTGAAGACGTTTGGAAAGACGGCGATGACAAACTCTTTGAAAACCAACTCATTGAACTTGCCGATGCAATCATTGACGGCGGTTATTACAAGGATTATGCCTGTTCGTTCTATTCCGAACACATTGGCAAGCCGATGGACATCAAACTTGAAAATCAGAATTGGTGCGGTGCGGGAAAAATGCTGTCCGTTGACGCGGCGGGCAATTTTTATCCGTGTACGAGGTTTGCGCAATATTCGTTGCGGAGTAAAAAGGCTGTGATAATCGGCAACATACACGACGGAATCGACAAGAACAAACTTCGTCCTTTCCTTACACTTGACCGTTTGACACAAAGTCCACAAAAATGCTTGGACTGCGAGGTGGCTTCGGGCTGCGCGTGGTGTCAGGGCGAAAACTACGATGCCGCCGAAACGCCCACAATCTATCAACGCGCCACGGCTATATGTCTGATGCACAAGGCAAGAGTCCGCGCCAACAACTACTATTGGAACAAACTTTTCCGCAAACTCGAACTCGAAGGCGAGCGGGAAGAATACGAGAAAAGCAAACACGATGGACCTTTAAAAATCTGTTAACCAAGATGTTGCAATACTTAGTAATACTATTGGCTGAGGATTCGGTTTCTTTCTGCCACTACGAAAATAGAAACACAGGCAACCTTTTGAGCATCAATGCTTTAAAGGAGAGTTTAAGGATCTCGATGTTGGAAAACCTTTCTGTGCAATACGTTTTTCCCGAAGGTGAACTTCCGGCAGAATACCTTGCCGCTATTGAGGTGGTAGAAAACGTAAAGATTATGCCCTCAAACTCGCCGTATGCTGAAAAAGCGAATGTCCTGGTTTTCAACGGATTTTTCAACTTGAAATCCGCAAAGTCAGGCATCCCGTATGTTGTCCGCTGCGGCAAGGACGAGTTTTTTACCAATTACGAAAAACTTATTCCCTTGCTTGAAGTAACGCCGCATTTGAGCGTAGTTTTCAAGGACTTGGTTAAGTTCAACGAAAACGATTTTGCACAGTACAAAACCGTTTTGGAAACGTTTTCAAAGCACGTTGAAGAACTCTACGTGGACGGCAAAAGTCCGCAGTTCAATCTGTTGACCGACCGTATGTATCTCGACAAAATGCGCAACTGCGAGGCGGGCGTAAAGACGATAACGCTTGCTCCCGACGGCAATTTCTACATTTGTCCGGCGTTTTACTACAACGGCGAAATGCCCTGCGGCAATCCCAATGACGGTTTGGACATCAAGAACCCGCAACTTTACAAATTGGAATACGCTCCGATTTGCCGCCGTTGCGATGCGTTCCACTGCCGCCGCTGCGTTTGGCTCAACAAACTCACTACTTTGGAAGTAAATACGCCCTCGCATGAACAATGCGTGGTGTCGCACATCGAGCGCAACGCCGCAAAATCTCTCTTGGCTGCAATCAGAAAGCACGGCGAATTTATGCCGCAACTGCCTGAAATTGCAGAAATTGACTATTTAGATCCGTTTGATAAAATCGAAAAATAAAATGGCAAAAAAACTCGTGGGCAAGGTAACGCCCGAAGAAAAAAACGAAATCCAAACGCTCTTTGAGCGCAAGAACGGACTTTCGGAACTCGCAAAAATCCTTACTGCCGACAATGCCGAGTTGTACGAAAAACTTGTCAAAGACATCGGCGAAACCGGAACGAAATTTCAGGCGTGGTGGGACAGAATGTCCGCCAAATACGCTTGGGAATCGTCGGAAAACGGTCATTGGGAAATTAATTTTGATACAAACGAAATCTTTTTAAACGACTGATTATGATATTGTTGATGATTGGTACGGGCGAACTGTTGCTCATCGCTCTTTTGGCTCTGTTGCTTTTTGGCGGCAAAAAACTTCCTGAACTTATGCGCGGCCTCGGCTCCGGCGTAAAGAATTTCAAGGAGGGCATGAACGGCATCACAGCCAACGACAAGCCCGAAGAAATCAAAAGTGAAACTGTAAAGACCGAGGAAATCAAGGATTCGCAAGTACATAGCGAAGTGATTGACGCTCAGGTAGAAACGGTAAAAGAAGAGAAAACGGTTTCTGATGGCTCAAAATAACGAAAAACTCACATTCGGCGGGCATCTTGAAGTTTTGCGCAAGATGCTCTTCCGGATTTTGGGCGTAACGGCTATTTTTATGTGCATTATATTCTGTTTCAAGGATATAACGTTTAAAATTTTGCTTGCTCCGTCCAAAAGCGACTTTGTTTTCTACCGTTGGTTGGAGAGCCTGAGTGCGTTTTTCGGCTTTGAGACGGCTTTCAAAGACTTTGATGTCAAGATGATTAGCACCGAGTTGGCGGGGCAGTTTTTGGTTCACCTGTCCACAACGTGCTATTTGGCGTTGCTGTGCGCCTCGCCGTACATTGTTTACGAGTTGTATAAGTTTGTTGCCCCCGCCCTTTACGAACACGAAAAGAAATATTCTGTTAAAATTGTTTTGGCGATTTACGGACTTTTTTTCTTAGGCGTGTTGCTGAGTTACTACATCATTTTTCCCGTATCGTTCAATTTCTTAGGAACTTATCAAATCGACGAAGGCATTGAAAACCAAATAAATATCTCGTCTTATTTTTCGTCGTTTGCCTCGCTGACTTTCCTTTTGGGATTGGTTTTCCAACTGCCTATATTGTCGTTTTTCTTGGCGAAAATTGGTCTGATAACATCTGAAATAATGAAAAATTACCGCCGCCACGCCTTTATGCTGATAATGATTTTGGCGGCGATAATAACGCCGTCGGATTTGTTTTCGCTGTTTTTGGTCGGTTTGCCTGTTTATGGTCTTTATGAATTAAGTATTAGGATTGTAAAGAAAGTAGAACAGGTTAAGACGAAGTAAACATTGCCGCCAATTTTTCCTCAATTTCTTGAATCGTCGGGATTGTGCCTTCCTCCTTTTCGGGATAGAATTTTTCCAAGTCAAACTCCGAAATGCTAATCGGCTGACTCCTTGATTCAAGGGCGTATTGAGCCTGAACGCGGTCTTTCTATCTGTTTTTCACAAACATAACCACACCGCTTTGTTAATTAATGTTAAATATCAAAAGTCATCATTACTGATTGTCAGCAATTCTAACTTTTTGGTAACTATAAAACAAAAAAGTGCCTTCTTGCGTATTGTTTTTCAATGGTTTAACTTTGCAGCATAAAACAAATCAACAAACAATTTATTAAATAGTAAAAAAATGAAGACAGTACAGCAAATCAAATCAGGAAAGAACTTCAACGCCGTTAACCTCGGCACAATGAACGGAGTAATCAACTACGAACTTCCTATGGGCAAGGACTTTACGCTCAAAGGCAAGGTGTTTCTCTCGCAGGCATTAGGCTTGACAGGTGCCGAAATGAGTTTTCAGACTCTTGTGCCGGGTCAGGACAGCGGTTTTCTTCACACGCACAAGACTCACGAGGAGATTTATGTAATCATCTCCGGCGAAGGTCAGTATCAGGTGGACGGCGAAATTTTCCCGGTGTCGGAAGGTTCGATTATAAGGGTTTCGCCCGATGGCAAACGCGCCCTCAAAAACAGCGGAACTTCCAATCTGACAATGCTTTGCATCCAATACAAGGCCAACGCTTTCACCGAGAAAGATTCACCAATGGAAGACGGCATCATCCTTAACGAAAAACTCTCTTGGTAACTATGCAGACAGCGTTGGATTTCCTCAAAGCAAACAATGAAGTCGCCTTTGCAACTTGTGAAGGCGGCTTGCCAAAAATCCGTGTTTTTCAGATAATGAAACAGGACGGAACAGTGTTGTATTTTGCCACGTCGTTCAAAAAAGCGGTTTACCGTCAGTTGCTGCAAAATCCTGACATCGAGATTCTTAGTATGAAAGACAAAATTTCAGTTCGTTGTTCGGGACAGGTGAATTTTCACGTTGACGACAACATCAAGAAATGGATTTTTAACAACAATCAAGTTTTGTCGCGACTTTACGATAGTTACGATCAATTGGCGTATTTTTCGATGAACATTGCCGAAATGGATTATTACGACCTCGAACCCACGCCGCCGGTGCTAAGGCATTTCAACCTGATAACGGGCGAGGCGGGCAACGGTTATGTCGGTGAAAAATATTCTTGATTGTTTGGGGAATATTTCGTATCTTTGCGCTATGAATGATTTTCAAGACAAATATAACAAATGCCCTATACGACAGGTAATCAGCAAGTTTGGCGACAAATGGTCGTTGTTGGTGTTGTATTCCATTAATGCGAGCGAAAACGGCGTTTTGCGGTTCAACGA
>JAFPYR010000066.1 GCA_017412115.1 Bacteroidales bacterium
ATTTCTGAATTTTTCAAAAATTCCATCCATTCGTCCATCGCAGTTTTTACATTGTCATCAAACGAATTAACACGAATCATGTAGTATGTCGGCATGATAGCACCCGCATTATGACGGTTGTACTTAAATTTGCGCTCTTTACCTTCCGACTTGTCTTGCTCCTTTTCAAATAGCGTAAGTTCTTCTTTTTCTGAAATTAACAGTTCGTCTTTATAGTGGACGCCGATAAAATTTGTGTTACCGACATAAAGATAATCTTTACCGACACCAAAATCATAATAAACAATTGAAATTGAGTATACTTTTTTGATTTTGCCATAATCATCGCCATCTTTCATCTGTTCGGTTATGGCTTTTGACGCTCCAAAAAGTACTCGCTCCATGTAGTGAACGTAACGCGTCAGCTGGATTTCAACGATAAAAATTTCTTCATCAGAGGATTTCGCCTTGATGTCCACACGATTGAACTTATCATCCTCAAAAGTGTTATTACTCTCACTTTCAAGGATTTCGATGATTTTGCAATCAGTTTTACCGAGAAAAACCTCGATAAAACCTTCAAGAACACCAAAATTTGCTTTGTCCCGTAAAAGTTTTTTTATCGCCCAATCGAAACGGATGTAATTAATTCTGTTCATCTTACATGGAGTTTTTGTTGTTGCAAAAATATTCTTTTTCAAGAAAAAAAACAAAAAAATCATTCATCTAAAAAAAATACATAAATGATTTTAAAATTTTACTCTCTAAAAAAAATCAAATCCAACAGCAGCAAAAATACATTTTTAAAAGCCGTTGGCAATTTTCAAAATCAAACTAAGCATATAACTATATTCAAAAGTTCCTGCTTTCGGGTCAAAATAAGAATTAACACCCGTTCGCAAAACAAAAACACCGTCGCAATATGATTTTGTCAAAAATAATTCATTGAAAATCATTGTCCTTTGACGTACATTGTTTTCCCAATTAATCGCTTGACAAGTAAAAAGCGGATCGCCTCTGAAATTCATAAACCTGTCACCATACCAATAACCTTGAGAAAATCCTACACTACCGATTCTCAACAAAGCTTTTGCATAAAAACCAAAACCGTCAATATAAGGAATGTCAGCCGTCTGATCAATACAATGAAACTGTGCAAACATAGCTTGAAACGAAAACTGACGAAATTTTTGGTCTAAACCGCCTAATCGGTCAATCTTAAAACCTAACGCTCCGTTTTCAAGACTTTGAACCTGTCCTGGCGAATTGTCAATCTGACCGCCGCGATGCGCTATCAAAAGCTCTCCCAAAAACGAGGCTAAAAACCTATCCCTTTTAACGAAAAACAATTCTGAACGGTGACCAAAAGTCAAACGCTCCTGCCACGGATCACCCCAAAGAATAAATTTTTCCCAATTAAGCCACATATCCCCGTTATAATGCGGTTTATGCAAAAGAAACTGCAAACCGTTTTCCACATTGTCTGTATAATAACGGTCAGGATTATAAATCGGCTCTATTAAATTGTGTTTTAAATTTCCCTCCAAATAACCGCAAATTATTTTGAAAGACTCCTTCGGCGCAAAAACTATTCTCGGATAAACTTTATTTTCAGTATATTTGTCATAACCGTTATACTTCAAGACATTCCACATCAATTGAACTTTCAAAAACTTATTAAAAGAATATGAAATTTCAGGCTGAAAATGAAAACCCGTTAAAGTATACCCCTTTACAAAATCACCGAAATATTCAGTGTTTTTGAAAAATGGATGAAAATAAAATCTGAAATTAAATCTGTCATCATCGTAAAGCGAAGTCGTGCGCAAAAAATTATAACCGTCATCGTACGAAGATGAAAAATCATCGGAGATAAATTCGTCATCCTCTTCAGCGGAATATTCCTGCGCTTGAACTTTATCAGTTAATCCAAAAATCAATGAAATAATATAAAAAAAATATCTTAATTCCATTTTTTCTTATTTGTTCATTTCTAACATTTCGTCAATGATGTCGCGATTGTTTTCGAGTCGGGGAATTTTGTTTTGACCGCCGATTCGGCCTTTTTTTCTCAACCAATCCTCAAAAAGATTTTCCCTTGCAACCGTAATTTCTGGCTCTGTCAACGAAATATCTTTGTAACGTTTTGCATCATAATCGGAATTAAGTTTTTTCAACTCAAAATCCAAGGTCTTGACAAAAACGTCCATATCGTTTGGCGGAATATTAAATTCTATAAGCCATTGATGACGACCACGTTTGTTTGTTTCCATATAAACGGGAGCAGCCGTATAATCTTTGATGTCAGCACCCGTAACATTGCTTGCCGCGCGGATTGCCCTTGCTGCATTATCCTCGATAAGTTCCTCTCCAAAAGCATTGATAAAATGTTTCGTTCTTCCCGTGATTTTTATTTTGTAAGGTCTTACCGAAGTAAATTCCACCGTATCACCGATAATGTAACGCCAAAGTCCGCCGTTAGTAGTGATAACGATAGCGTAATTAATGCCGGTTTTGACCTCGCAAAGCGGAATCGCATTTCTGTCAGGATTATAAAACTCCGACATAGGAATAAATTCGTAATAAATCCCGTTGTCCAACATCAAAAGCATATCGTCTTTGTCCTGCTCGTTCTGAAATGCAAAAAAGCCTTCCGAGGCATTGTAAGTCTCAAGATAAACCATTTTTTCGCTCGGTATAAGTTTTTCGTACTGAGAACGGTAGGGCTTAAAACTTACTCCACCGTGCATAAAAAGATTAAGATTAGGCCAAACTTGAGAAATATTTTCCTTACCCGTGATTTCAAGAATTTTTCTCATCAAAACAAGCGTCCATGAAGGCACACCGGAAATACTCGTAACATCTTCTTTGCTAACGGCTTGAGCCATAGCTTCAATTTTTTTGTCCCAATTTTCCATAAGGGCGATTTCGATGTCCGGCGTTCTGCGTTTTCTAACCCAAGAGGGCAGATTAGAAATCAAAACCGCTGACAAATCTCCGCAAAAAATCTCTTTGCCGAGTCTGTTAACTTGTCTTGACCCGCCAATAGCCAAAGCTTTACCCGAAAAAGCCGTCGTATTAGGAAACTGCTTCAAATAAACTGACAAAACGTCCTGTCCGCCGTCAAAATGACATTTTTTCAGACTATCTTTTGTAATCGGAATGTATTTTGATCGATCATCAGTTGTGCCGGAACTCATTGCAAACCAGCCGGTTTTTTGCGGCCAAAGAATGTTTTGCTCACCTTTTGCAACTCTTTCAATATAAGGTTTAAGGTTTTCGTAAGGATTAACAGGAACACGTTTTGAAAATTCCGACGGTCCGTTTCTTAAAATCTCGTCAAAACCGTATTGCTTTCCGAATTCTGTTTTCAACGCTTTTTTAATAAGCGTGTTAAACATTTTGAACTGTGTCTCGTCAGGGTACTTTTTGTACAGTTCCACCCTATTGAAATTGCGCCTTAAAAACAGCGATATAAAAGTATTTGTTAATGACATAATTTATCAAAGTTGTTGGGCGCAAATTTAAATATTTTTTTTGAAGTTACAATTTTTTTTTAACGCAACTATTTTGCGGGGAAGACTGTTCCGAATTTTCCTCTCTGACAAACAAAACGGCTCAAAACAAAACCCAAAACAACGTAAATCAAAAGCACCAATCCCGTAGAAATTGCGGTGCAAACGTTGAAAGAATCTCTTAAAGCGGGATTCGGAACTATTTGTTCTTTTACGAAAAAGAAATTATAACAGAAAAAAGCCACGGTTGCAATAACGCCTGTAATCCAAAACCAAACTTTTCTGCGTCCGGCATCTTTAGGATTTTTGCCGCCTTCGTAGGCTATCATTTTGCTGATTAACATTGCAATCAAAAGAAAAATGACTGCCGTTGCCGCTGATAAAATATAAGTATTTGTTATCAGCGAAGATAATTCATTAGGATTTTTATAAAGTATGTTCATTTTTTTCACCTCCTCATTTTTATTATTATGAATTAATTTTTAAACGGCAAAGTGTTCAAATAAAAGGTATATATAACTTTTCCTTCGGGATTAGCAGAGTTTAACGCTCCGAGGACTGAATTATACATACTGCGGTTTTCTTTTACCTGTTTACCCTGCCATACGAAGTTTTGAATGTTAATATTCTGAGTATTAGCGGTTACGCCGTCCAAACAAACGTCAATTCTTAAAATATTATTTTCGGTTTCAAACATATTTCCTGAAAAATTTTCACGGATTTTAATGTTGATTTCACCGGTTTTTGACTTTTGCAAATCGAGTTTTCCGTCATCTAAAACGAAAAAGTTTTCCAAAGCGGGAAGACGTTTTGCAGGTTTGAAAACAGTATCGGCAATAAGTTCGCCTTTGTCGTTGTAACCCTCGTAATCGCCGTGACAGATAAGAATTTTTTCGCGGTTTTCGTCCAAAACGATTTCGCCGTTTTCTGAATAAAAAGTAGGAGTGTTTTCTTTGATTTCGGCTTTGCGCTTAAACGAAAAAATATCTTCAGTAACGTTGTAAACCTTTAGTTTCAAAGCTTTTACGTCATAAAATTCCAATCCGCTCAAATCTATTTTCAAACGGCAAAGAAGCGGTGCACCGTCTTTGATAGGCTCTCCGCTAAGACTTTTTGCCCTCGCGATATATTTATAAAGGTCTTTCCATGAGCCAAGAAGCGAAATATATTCAAAATTTTCATTGTTTTTGTAAACGGATTCGTCCATAAAAGTATTTTCGTTAAGACCGCCGATTTTAACATTATACTCGTCTTTTGAAAATTTAATTTCATTGTTGGAAAAACTAAAATTAGAATATCTCATGTTTTGAGCCGCACCCGAATTTTTAAGATAAAATTTAAAATCGTTTACGACCGTACTTTGAGAATTTTTCGGAACAAAACATATATAAAAAAGGTGTTGCTGTTTTCCGCCGTCAAGATGGTCGGTTACAAAAAATTCCAATTTGTTACCGTCCTTGAGCCATTTTTCAAATTCTTCCCTTGCCCAAGGGTCGTCCCTTTCGCCTTTTTCCCAAAGTTCACCGTCGGTTATGAAAACCGCCTCGGAATTGTTTTCGATGATTTGTTTAACCGTTTTGTTGAGCGGTGCGTTATCACCTTTGAATTTATTTGCGTCTTTGACTTTTTTGTAAAGCTCCGAAGTCTGAAGCCCTGCAATTTTATCAACGCTGAAATTATTAACCTGGAAAAAATCAACGGTAGAAATCTTTAAGCTGTTAATAAAAAGCTGATAAAAATTAGCCGTGTTGTCGTCCCTGAAAGCAACTTTCACGCTACCCGAATAATCAAGATAAATTGCGAATTTTTTCTCTTGAGATTTTTCTTCAGGGAAATACGCATTGTGATAATTTGTGATAATTTCATCAAAAGAGAATGATTTTTCGTTGCAACCGTTAGTTGCTCTATTGCATGAGGATAACGGCAAAAGTACGGCAAAGGCTGCCGAAAACAAAGTTATTTTATTGATTTTTAAACACATAATCTTTTAAAAAGTTTTTTTGTTATGCCTTGCAATTTAGAAAAATAAAACGAGATAATAAAAAAAATTACAATAGATAAAAAAAATTATTATCTTTGCAGCCAATAAAAAGAAAGAACATGAACGAATTTTTGAAAAAGCACGTTTTTACCAAAGATGTTTTAACGGTCTGTCTGACCTTGATTGCATTTATTGCTATAAGCGTAATTTACTTTTACCCCGAACTTAACGGGGAATCCCTAATGCAGGGCGATAATATCCATGCCGAAGGTATGGCGCACGAAATCAATCAGTTCCAAGATAAAACAGGCGAATATTCCGCATGGACTAATTCTATGTTCGGAGGTATGCCTGCTTATCAGATTAAATCCCCGGAAACTTTTAACATTCACCTCATGCTTCAAAGGTTTCTGCATTTATTTTTGCCGTATTCCACTATGGCAATTTTATTCGTTTATCTCTTGGGATTTTATGTTTTGCTCAAAAGCCTAAAATTCTCAAACACCATTTCTGTTATTGGTGCTTTGACTTTTGCGCTCTCGAGTTATAACATTATCATTATCGCAGCCGGACACATAACTAAATGTTATGCAATAGCTTACATGGCTCCCGTGTTAGCCGGAATGATTTATTGTTATCAGAAAAAATATATTGTCGGCGGACTTTTGATGGCTTTTTCGCTTGGAATCGAAATTGCTTGCAACCACACGCAAATACTTTATTACTTGGCAATTATGTGCGCTATGTACGTAGTTTACAAGTTTATAGTAGATTTTAAGGACAAAGATAAAAATCCGGATTGGATAAAAAGTTTTTCAAAATCAACGCTCGTGGCTTTGATAGCCGTAATATTTGCCGTTTTACCTAACATCACCAACCTTTGGACAACTTGGGAATACAGCAAATATTCTACCCGCAGTCAGAGCGAACTCTCTAACAAACAAGCATCTTCCGGCTTGGACAAAGATTATGCTATGGCATGGAGTTACGGCATAGGTGAGAGTTTTACGTTGATGATTCCCGATTTCATAGGCGGTGAATCCTCGGCAATCGGCAACGACAAAAACGCTGTTAATGCCGTAGAAAAACAAGAAATGTTAGAACCTGTAAAAAATTCTTCACGTTATTGGGGCAATCAACCTTTTACCTCTGGACCCGTTTATGTAGGTGCGGTGATAATTTTCTTATTCGTTTTAGGAATGTTCATCGTGGAAAATTCCGCTAAATGGTGGCTGTTTGCAACGGCAGTTTTCTCGCTCCTGATGTCGTGGGGAAACAATGCCGGATGGTTTACCGACTTGTTGTTCTATTATTTCCCGATGTACAACAAATTCCGGTCAGTGTCAATGGCTTTGGTAATTGCTCAAGTTGCAATTCCGTTTGTGGCTATGATGGCTCTCAAAACGATTTATGACAAACCCGAAATTCTTAAAATCAAAAAGAATTATATTTATATCAGTTTAGGTTTGACGGCGGGTTTATGTTTGATTTTCTGGTTGTTGCCTTCACTTTCAGGCAGTTTGTTATCAACTCAGGAATTTGAAAACCTCAACGAAATCAAAGCCTCTCACCCCGAACAGGCTTCTGCATACGCATCGTTTGAAACCGAACTTCAAAACGCAAGAAAAGCAATTTTACGCAGTGATGCTTTAAGGTCGCTTTTATTCATTTTGATTCCGGGCGTTTTGCTTCTCTTTTTGAAACCCGAAAAAGTTAAAACAAGCAAAGTATTTCTCATAATCGGCATTCTCGCTGTTATTGACCTTTGGGCAGTGGATTACAGATATTTAGGTCCTAAAAACTATCAACAAGACCAAAATGTTTCAAACGTTTTCCGCCCCTCAACGGCCGATCAGTTTATTATGAAAGATACTGATCCAGATTTTAGAGTTTTGAATCTCTCGGCTAACGTTTTCAACGACGGTATTACGCCTTATTATCACAAAACAATCGGCGGTTATCACGGTGCTAAAATGCGTCGTTATCAGGAATTTATCGACACGCTACTCGCTCCGACCGTAAATTATGCAAGAATGTTGGCAAGTCAGCAACCCGAAAAATTCTCGGATTATATTTCAAATAATCCCGTTTTGAATATGCTTAACACCAAATTCGTAATTCTTAACCCCGCTCAAATGCCGCTGATTAACCTCAAAACATACGGCAATGCGTGGTTTGTTAATAAGTTTGACGTTGTGGAAACCGCCGACGCTGAAATCGGAAGGCTAAAAGTAACCGACCCGAAACAAACGGCTGTTATCAACAAAAAACATTTCCCCGAATTTGTTCAAAACCTGCCCAAAGAGCAGATTTATACAGACGACCAAAGCGTGATTTCGTTAGCGGAATACAAGCCTAACTATCTGAAATACAACGTTATGGCAGCTCAAGAAAGAGTTGCGGTATTTTCTGAAATTTATTATCCGAAAGGTTGGACGGCTTATATCGACGGAAAAGAAACGGAACACGTTTGCGCCGATTATATTTTAAGAGCCGTTAAAATTCCTCAAGGAGAACATACGGTAGAGTTCAGATTTGCACCTAAATCGGTAAAAATTGGCTCTATAATCGCGGCAATTGCTTCAACGCTTATTTTATTAGCGTTAATAGCATACCTTATAATGTATTTTAAATCGCAAAATTCAATTGTTGAAGACGTAGAAAAAAAACAAAATTAAATGGGACTTCAATGCGGCATAGTAGGATTGCCTAATGTCGGCAAATCCACGTTATTTAACTGTCTGTCAAGTGCAAAGGCTCAAGCAGCAAACTTTCCGTTTTGCACTATAGAGCCTAATGTGGGCGTAGTAACCGTTCCCGATGACAGACTTATAGAACTCGAAAAAATTGACAAACCGGCTCAAGTAGTACCGGCTACGGTAGAAATCGTAGACATCGCCGGCTTAGTAAAAGGAGCAAGCAAAGGCGAGGGTTTAGGCAACAAATTTTTGGCGAATATCCGCGAAACAGATGCTATAATCCACGTTTTAAGATGTTTTGACGACGAAAACGTAACGCACGTGGACGGCACGATAGACCCTGTCAGGGACAAAGAAATAATTGATGCCGAACTTCAAATCAAAGACCTTGAAACGATAGAGCAGCGTTATGCCAAAACCGAAAAAATAGCCAAAACCGCAAAAGACAAAGATGCGGCAATGTTGTTGCAGGTTATGGACAAGTATAAAGCGGCATTGTCAGAGGGCAAATCGGCACGCACCGTGGAGCTTGATGACAACGAACAAATAGCAGCTAAACAGTTGTTTCTTTTAACCTCAAAACCGGTAATGTATGTTTGCAACGTTGATGAAAAATCGGTTTTAACGGGAAACAAATACGTTGAAGCCGTAAAAGCTGCCGTTAAAGACGAAAAAGCGGAAATACTTGTTATCGCAGCAAAAACCGAAGAAGAAATCGCTGAAATGGAAAGCTACGAAGACAGAAAAATGTTTCTCGATGATTTGGGTTTAACGGAATCAGGCGTTGTAAAACTCATACGCTCTGCATATCATTTGCTAAATTTGGAAACGTTTTTCACTTCAGGACCGAAAGAATCAAGAGCATGGACGTTTCATAAAGGCGCACTCGCTCCTCAAGCTGCGGGCGTAATCCACTCCGATTTTGAAAAAGGTTTTATCAAAGCCGAAGTTATCAAAATGGAAGATTACATCAAATTAGGCTCGGAGGCAGCTTGCCGTGATGCAGGAAAAATCCACATCGAAGGCAAAGATTATGTCGTTCAAGACGGTGATATTATGCATTTTAGATTTAATGTCTAATTTTTTTATTAACTAATAAACATCAATAAAATTATGGTAGAATTAATAGTAACATTAGTTATCGGCTGCGTAATCGGTTGGTTGGCCGGTAAAATTTTCAGCGGTTCAGGCAACGGCCTAATTCTCAACATTATCATCGGTTTGGTAGGCTCTTGGGTCGGAAACTTCACTTTCAACAAGTTGCTTCCAAACGGAACTATATGGCATTTTGTGGGATGCGTCCTCGGTGCAATTTTAGTGCTGTGGATAGTATCGCTGATAAGAGGTAAAAAGTAAAAAAATAAAGTCGCTAAATTTTAGCGGCTTTATTTTTTTTTATCCGGCAAATTAATTATTTTCGCCAAATAAACTTATAAAAAACAACCAATATGAAAAGATTAATTCTACTATTAATGCTCCCGATACTGGCTTGTTATGCCTGCTCAGGAGGCTCTAACCAAAATCAGAGCAACACAGATTCCACTCAAAACTCAATCCCGGAAGAAATTCCGAATACTCAACCCAAAGCCCTCTTTGAGTACGTTGAACCCCAAGAAAACATCGCGAAAATCATTTGGGAAAAACTTCTTGAAACAAACGATAGTCTCAAAAAAAGTGTTGCAACCGCTAAAAAATGGGACATCAAAGGTCTTGAAGAATATTACAAAGGAATTTCAAAAGTAGAAAAATATCCCTCAAAAACCCGTATGGAATATTTTTCGTTGATTCCCGGTGCTGAAGGCGAATTGGACGGACTCGCTTTTTATAAACTTCAATGTTATCAAATGCAAGACAAATCTTGGACAGCGGCACTTTTCAACCTCATTGACCAATACAATGATGATTATACCAAGAATTTTAGAGATTATAGTTTCAGAACTTTTCATTTCAAAGACGGAAAGTTGGAAGAAAACTCCTCGCAAACCGGCCTTCCTAAACCGAAAAAACAACCGCTGAACAATTTTTACGATGATTATTTTCATTGCTGCGTAGAATTTGACACGATAGGTTTTACGTTTGTAAACAGCTCGTTTTGGCCGCTGCGTTATAATTGGTCGGGCGAAAAATTTATTCTGCAAGAGGACAACACCGATGTTTCTAACCTTATAACAGAATACGGAAATCTTGATTATTTCTGCTCGTTAGGCGGCTACCTCGAAAATATTGAAAAATACAAAAAAGATTACGGTTATTTAAACGGTAATTCCTATTTCAATAAACAAACAAACGAGAAAATCATAGATTTTGAAATCACTGATAATAAAATTTCTGCCTACACTGTTTTTTCAAAACAAATCGGTTTTGCTCAAGAAAAAAATCATTACGAAACACCTTACAACGGATATTTCAATTACCCGGTTTCAAAACCGGCCGCCGTGGGTTTCCCGATTAAGAATGTTCTCGACTACAAAAAAGATAACTATTTGAAAGATACCGACATAAAGAAAGAAAACAAAGACGGATATTATATTATAACACAACATCTTCAGAAAGACAAATCCGAAAAAAGAGATATTTATATTTCGTTTTATGCCAAAGACGAAAACTCCGTCATCGAAAAAATACGTGTTTACACAGTTCCTTTGGTCATAACATTAGAAGATGAAATCGCTGAAAACAAATACACTGAGCAACCGATAAAAGATATTTTGCTAAAAATAAATTCAGAATACATAAAACCATCGGATTTCGGAGAATTTCATAATTGTTATATCTATTACAACGGTTATAGTGCAAGCTATTATGACAAAAGCGGAAAATATGAACCGCAAAGCAGCAACAATCCTATAGAATGGAATGTATTATGTTATGTTTTTAAATGCGACGATGGAAAATACAAAATTCTCACTCAGAAAAAAATTGAGAACGTTTATCTCGTTAAAGAAGAACAAAAAGAAAATCTTGAAAGAGAATTTGCTGAATATATTTGGGACAACGGCAATATTAAACAAATAGAATTTGAAATTCCTCAATCGAAAAATTCTGATTACAAAGCTTATTCAGAAGACAAAAAATTGATACTCGTAGACAAAA
This sequence comes from Bacteroidales bacterium, assembly GCA_017412115.1. Lineage (GTDB taxonomy): Bacteria > Bacteroidota > Bacteroidia > Bacteroidales > UBA3824 > UBA3824. Next base: position 11,268 of record JAFPYR010000066.1, read on the forward strand.
ATTTCATAAAATCCGATCCCCAAACATTAATTTCAAAAATGAAAGAAAATACGGGCTGGTCATGCACTCCTAACCTTGAAATCTCCTCAACAGGTTTTGATTTGCGTGCCGGGACTTCTTCGTTTGAGGCTTACGGCGAATTTGAAGATTCTCCGCACTGGGAAGGCAGTTATCAAGTTTCATACGATTGGGACGGCGAAAAATTCGTATCGAAAAAAGAAAAATTAGCCAAAGAAAAAAAATTGGTATTAGAAATCTATTCAAAAGTTCCTCAAGAAGACCTTCATTACGATTACAAAAAAATCACTGCTAATGATTTCTCAAGCGAATCCGATTTCAAGGACAAAAAAGTAACCCAACGAAATATCGGTTTTTCAAATTTTTGGGATCGAAAAACAAAAGTGATTTTTATCGCAGAAAAAAACGGTGAGGGTTACGATGTTATGTATTATACCCAACCTTCAGAAAATTCACAACCGAAAATTTTAAAATACAGGTATCAAGACGGTACACTTTCCAAAACTTCAATCTCAAACGAAGAAAAAGAAAAATTCACTGACGAATGGGAAAGTTTTATTAATAACAATTAAAACAAAAAAATGGCTGCCTTTTTTTTAAGACAGCCGTTTTTTTTTATTATTATTTTCGTTTAGCCTCGGTTATTTCACGAATATGTTGATAAACTTTGTCAATAAAATGAATTTTGTCAGCGTTAGGCAAATCAATCAACGAAGCACCGTAACTAAATTGCATAGTAGTAGTTTTGTTTTCGTCGAATTTAGGCCAATACGGAAGCCCTTTGCCGTTAGGATTGCCGGTTTTAGCAAAATTAATCCAATATTGTTGAATAATTTCAGCAAGAGCAGACTCGTTAGGATATTTTTCGGGCTGCGTTAAAAATTCACCATTCAGATACAAAATATCATCAGCATGACAGACTCCGCGACGAAGCGGATCGTTTGAAAAACTACGTGCGGAGGGTTGCGCCAAAAATGCAGAATAAACAGGATTTTTTCCGGTTTTGTTCTGAAGTTTTGCCCAAGCATACGATGGCCATGCAAATCCCAAATCTCTGAAAACATCTCCAAAAGCATTAAAGGTTTCGTCAGAAGTATTTGCAGGATAGAGTTTTAAGGCTTCGTCAGAAAATTCGCCGAACATTGCTTTTCCCATATTTTTATAAGCCTCTGGGTCCATTCTGTGAGAAAACAACGCACCTTCATCACTGTTGGTCATCACGATAACGGGTACATCGCGGTATTCACCTTTTTCATAAAGACGGTAAAGGTCATCGGTGATAACATAATTATCAACACAGGGCCAAAAACTAACACCGCCGTTTTTATTGTCGCCGTCAATAGCGAAAGCCTCCAACTGACGCAGTTGTTTAATGGATTTAGCTTTCATATTTTTCTGAAATTCAAGGCCTTGCTGTTCTGCGGCACGTTGAGTAGCTCCCGTTAAAAAACTTCTCGGAGCATCGTCATAAGGAGCAAAAGAGCCGCCGCTCTGACTTATTACGCCATGAAACAAACCTTTTGTAAGAGGTGATGCGCACAAAATACTACAACTTATTGCACCCGCACTTTCGCCGAAAATTGTAACTTTGGAAGGATCGCCGCCAAAATTTTTGATATTGCGCTGAACCCATTTAAGCGCGAAAATCTGGTCTAAAAGTCCGTAATTGCCGGAATGTCCGTTTTCTGATTCTTTAGAGAGTTCGGGGTGAGCCATAAAACCTAATGCGCCCGTGCGGTATTCAACGCTGACAATCACAACACCTCTTTCAGCAAGATGTTTCCAAAGGTCGCCGCCGTAATGTTCGGTTTTGAAACCGCCGCCATGAATCCAAACCATCACAGGCAAATTATCATTGACAGTTTTAGCGGGAGTAGCGATACCGAGATAAAGACAATCCTCACTCATCATCTCTTTCGTAAGTCCGGGACGTGTCGGCTGAGGCGGCCAAGGAGCAAAATCATCAGCTTTTAGAACGCCTTGCCATGGTTTTGCGGGTTGAGGTTCTCTCCAACGTAGGTTGCCCACAGGCGGTGCAGCATACGGAATAGCTTTATAAACTGCTAAATTACCGTCTCTTAAACCTTCCAAATCGCCGGTTTCAACATGAGTTTTTAGTAACGGTTGAGCCGAAATTTTTGTTACTGACAACACCGCCCATAACAAAAGAATAATTGGTAAAAATCTTTTCATAATTTTTTATAGAATTTTTAACGGGTTAAAAAAAATATTCTCACAAATATAATAATTTTTATGAAAATCTATAAACGTGTTGAAGTTTTTTCTCGCTGATACGCCGACAGAACGGCATAGAGAATAAATATCGTTAGTTTAAATCTTGTTTTAGCCACGGAAAACTGAAGCATACTTTTTTTTAAAAACTATGGAAATATATCGGCTCATGGATTGTAATATTGCAAAATAATTTTTTTATGATATATTTTTTTATACGAAAAAACAGCGAAACCGTTATTCCTAACGATTTCGCTGTCAATGCTAAAAATTGTTATTTTTTTGTTTGGGATATGTTTAGTTCTGCAAAACCCGCACCAACCGAACCGACTGCCCGTAGCAACGGAGGCCGCCGCACCAATCTGCGCCGACCGAGTAGAAGTACAAGCGGTACGCGCTCTCGGAGTCGTAAGCCGTAGCCGACCAATAGGTGCCGTCGTAACCGGCAATTTGGTATTGCCATCATACCAACCCATAAACACATAGTTTTCTTTCTCAGGTTTAGTTTCGGGCTTGGTGGCTGTCTTACCTTTTTCGATTGTTTGTGAGGCAAATTCACCCGTACCGCCGTCAGTTTCAAATTTTACGGTAAACGTTTGTACCCAAACAGCAAAAAGAGTTACTTCCTTTTCAGTTACGGTGTATTCGGTAATGATTTCACCGTTTTCCGTTAAACTCCAACCTAAAAATTTGTAACCGTCTTTTTTCATGCCTTCACCTGAGGGCAAGGTAATTTTTGTACCCTTTTCAACGGTTTGAGACTCGGCTGTACCCGTACCGCCCGAGATGTCGAATGTTACGGTTACTTTTTCGAATGTAACTTCAGTGTTGCCCTAATTGTTGTTTTCAATCGTGTTTTTTTCGGGTTCGGTTTTGTCATCGTCGTTCTTGTTGCACGAAAAAAATGTTAGCGCAAATACTAATGCACTTAACAATAAAAAATTTAACTTTTTCATTTGTTATTTTTATTTTATAAAACAAAAAATCCCTTGCGGACAGCGTTTTGTTACACTATCCACAAGGGACAAGAAAATTATCATTTTAAAACAAAGTAAAGCAAAGAAGACTTTTCACCCCCCCCTACTTGACTTTTATAATATGTTATTTACTTGATATTTTTGCATTTTGTTCGTTGTTTTTCTATTAGAGCAGGAAAAACAAAAATTCCATAAAAAAAATTACAATTTTGAGATTTCCTCGGCAGAAAGACCGGTGTTTTCAGCAATAATGTTGATGTCAATATCGGCTTTTTTTAAGTTACGAGCAATTTCAACTGCTTTTTGCTTTTCGCCTTCGGCGCGGCCTTCTGCTATGCCTTCCGCACGGCCTTCTGCACGGCCTTCCGCACGGCCTTTTTTTAACCCCGCATCATATTTTCCCGATGCAAGAGTTTTTGCGGTGCTGATAGCATCCCAGTAACGATCGTAACCCAAAATTTCTTCCTGCGTTAAATATGTACAAATATCTAACGCCTTAGAAATTTCAGCGTTTTCAAGCAAATCTTTATCTACTTCAATGGTGTGTTCGTCAATCTCTGTTAAAAATTTTAACCACAAAACTTGCATTTTCTTTTCAGAAAAGTTTTTAGGCTGAAATTTCGGTAACTCAAAGAAAAACAATTCAATACCGTTAATCGTTTTCTCAGGGTGCAAAGGTTC
>JAFPYR010000067.1 GCA_017412115.1 Bacteroidales bacterium
CGCCGCTGCAATTGATTATAAACATAATTTCGGTAGGGAGTTTTCGTCAAAGACAGCCTTGATTTACAGCAAATATGACTTCACCGAGTCAATGGACATTTTGAAAATTAAGGAAAGTTTTGACGGATATTTGCAGCATCAAATGGCGCGCGAGGATTTTCTATTAACGCCGACTGAAAATCAAAAAATCAATTTCGGCTTTCAGTTCGACCACGTAAGTCTTAAATCCGGCGAAATGCAACTTTCTAACGGTCAGAATATGAAAGAATACCGAACCGGTAACGAAATTTCGTTTTGGATTGGCGAAGACCTTAAAACTAATTTCGGTCTTGAACTTTCGTTTGGCGCAAGAGGCGTGATTTTCAACGCATTGGGCGGCAATCCTTATTATACACTTGACAAAGACGGCGGAATTATCGACACTTTGCATTACGGAAAAAGAGAACTTGTAAAAAGTTTCTTCGCGGTTGAACCAAGGTTTAGCGCAAAACTTCAACTTTCTGACAATCAAAGTCTTAAGGCGGGATATTGTCGCACTTCGCAACACGTTCAAAATATTTTGAACAACGGAATGTCTTCGCCGATAGGACGCTCGGTTCTATCGTCAAACATCATAAAACCTCAGACAGCCGACCAAGTCAGCGCAGGTTATATGGCTGACACTAAAAACAAAAAGTACGAGTTTTCTGTTGAGGCTTATTACAAAAAAATTGACAACGTCTATGACTATAAAGACGGCAAAAACCTTGTTACTGAAATCGAAATGGAGCGTTTACTTTCACGCGGAGAAGGCAGGGCTTACGGCGTTGAATTTTACGTAAAGAAAAACATCGGCGATTTTTCGGGTTGGTTTTCGTACACTCTGTCATGGTCAGAAAACAAAGTTGAAGGTGTTAACAACGAGAAATGGTACACCGCCTCAAACGACCGCCGTCATGACGTTTCGATTGTTGCAATGTACAAATTGAACCACAAATGGGATTTGTCTGCAACATGGGTTTACACCTCAGGACAAGCCTTGACCGCTCCGAGTGCAAAATACGACATCGACGAATGGACACATTATTATTATCAAGAGCGTAACGGTTACCGCGCACCGGCTTATCACCGTCTTGACTTCGGAATCAACAATACGAAAGAGCGTCCGAAATATACAAGAATTTGGTCTTTCGGAGTTTATAATCTTTATAACCATTACAATCCGTATGTTATCACTTTTGAAAACGATGACGAAAAAGTAACAGGTACTCGTACCGAACAAGTTTCGCTCTTTGGCATAATTCCGTCAGTAACTTACACTATTAAATTTTAATTGAAATGAAAAAAATATTCTACATAGCAGTTTTGTTTGCAATGCTTTGCAGTTGCACAAAAGAGATTGAAATTGATTACAGAGACATAGAAGAAATTCCCGTAATTGAAGGACTTTTAACCACCGACAAGGCGGAGGTAAAAATTACCAAAAGCCGCAACATGGACGATTCAACCAAAATGTCAGGCATAAAGGTTGATGATGTAAAAATAATTATGCCGAGCGGTGAGGAAAAAGTTTTGGACTTTCAGAGCGACGGTTATTACCGCCTTTTAGAAAATGTTGATTTGCAGGACGGAAAAACCTATACTCTAAAAGTCAAAATTGACGGCATAGAGTACACCGGCAAATCGACGTTGCAGCCCAAAATCGAAATCACCGAGCCGCAATTTGTTTGGGCAGAACTTATGGACTGGATGCAGTTTTTGGAGTTTAAAACCATCAACGTTCCCGAAGGCGAAAAAGCTTACGGTTGGGCACGGATTCACCGCAACGGCAAAATTTATTTCAGCGATTGCGGTAGTTGCAAAAGTAATTCACCTTTCGACATCGGACTTTATTACGATTCTGATATGGAAAACGATGACGAAATGATTCTTAATGAGGGCGACATACTTACATTGGAGTTTCGCACGATAGACGAAGATGTTTTTCTTTACCTTTATGAATACAATAGTACGAGAGTAAATCCGCAACAGTTTTTTGTTCCCTCGGTTGAAGGAAAAGTTTGTATGGGATATTTCGCGGCTTACAATAGCGTTAAATACGAAATGGTTTATAAAAAAACTGCGCATCAATAAGATATGCACTTTTTTTAGAAAAATAAAAACGGGAGCAAAAAAACTTGCTCCCGTTTTGTTTTAGTATGCTCGGCACGAGCGAAGTCTAATGGGTGGAAGTCCCGAGTGAGCCCTGATAGTGGGAATCACATAGCCTAAGACAAGGGTGTCCGTCGCGAGGCGGAATCTGAAAGAAGTCGGCGGCAAACATCTGAC
>JAFPYR010000068.1 GCA_017412115.1 Bacteroidales bacterium
TATTTTTTTGATATTTTTCATTAACAAACCCTCTTTCTTTTAGTCAAAGGTTATTTGTACTCTGCTAATGCAGAGTACGAATAACTAAATGAATTGCTGATGCAATTCTCTTATATCGGTATGAGCCTTTACTCTTACTGATAGGCAAGCAACTCCCACTGCCTAAAGAGGCGGGGAACTTCCTTGTTTGGTTAAATTCATTTAATACAAAAACAGTATAGCATATAATTTCCTTTTTTTCAATAATACACGAAAAAAATTATTAAAAATCATTGAATTTATCCAAACAATTAAGCCTCACCTCCATAGGTGGTGGCAATGTCATCAACTTAAGAATTGCACAAAAACAAGGGTGAAACTTTGGCTATTTTGCGAATTGACAAACGAAAATCGCCTATATAATCGAATTGAATACTATTTTAGGAGGTCAATTCGATATGTTAGAAAGATTTACTGAATTTATAAAATCCACTGTTACTTCGTTGGAATTTATGTTAAAATCCAAAAGGAACCCTAAAGATTTTACACGAAACAGAAAGCTGAGTTTTTCAATGAATATTTTACTTGTTTTGTCAATTTTAAATCACAGTATCCAAACCGGCATAGACCAATTTTTGATAGAGGTCGAAACCGGTTTTGATACATACTCGAAGCAAGCATTTTCACAGGGCAGACAGCGCATTTTGCCCGAAGCCTTTTTGGATCTTCATAAGAAGTCGGTTGAATTTTTCTATAATGAAGCCGATTATGAAACATACTTTGGACACCGTATTTTAGCGGTCGATGGCAGCAAAATAAATTTGCCTTACAACAAAGAGCTTTTGGACATTTACGGCTCACAAAAATCTACAAACGACCTTGTGCAGGCACTTGCTTCGTGTGTAGTTGATGTTTTGAACAACACCATTCTCGACGGCATTATGGCACCTTATGACAGCAACGAACGCAAACTCGCAGAATAGCATATAAACAACCTTAAAGGCGTTATATCGGATAAAGATATCATCCTTTTTGACAGAGGATACCCTTCATCCGAATTAATGCAGTTTCTCAACAATGCGGGATGCAAGTATATTATGCGATGTAATTCTACCTTTTTGGCAAAAGCTTTAAAAAATCCGCACGGCAACGATTGTATTATCACCCATAAATTTGTTAAAACGGGAATAACCCTCACATTTCGTGTTATAAGATTCCCAATTTCGGACAGCACGACCGAAATATTGATAACTAATATCTTAGATAAGTTTTCCGTTGCCGAGTTTAAACACCTCTACAATCTTCGTTGGGGTATTGAAAAAACATATAATTGCATAAAAAATAAGTTTGACCTTGAAAGTTTTTCGGGTACAAAACCCGTTTGCGTTTTACAGGATTTCTATGCCAATTTGCTTTTGTATAATGCTTTAGCCATACTTATGTATGAAAATAATAAGAAATTAGCTGAAAACAGAGATCCGGAAACAAAGTATGTTTATAAAACCAATGAAAATCAAGCCGTAAATAAAATAAGAGAAAATCTTATTAAGGCGGTTATGGCTGAAAATTCGCTAAAAAGAGCTTACCTTTTCAGAAAGATTTTCAAACAGCTGCAAAAAGAGGTGGTACCGGTGCGCCCAAATCGCATTTGCGATAACAACAGAAAGGCAAAGCATCCCTTCGTTAAATTTTCGCAAAATCAAAAATATTGATGCGGAATGTCCTTAAGTTGATGACATTGCCCGCACAGGGACGAATGTATCGGCAAGGCAAAAACCGCAAGAAAGATATTGAAAGTAAGCGTTAACGCACCTGAATACTACGAATATTCTCAATTTGAGAAAACAGAGGAATTCAAGGAAAAGTATAAAGAGCGTTCAGGCATCGAAAGAAAAAATGCAGAAACGAAACGCTTTCACGGTTTAGCTCGTGCCAAGGGGTATGGGCTTAGAAGCGTGTCGTTTCAAGCGAAATTCACCGCAATAGCGGTAAATTTGAAGAGGATAGCAAGGATAGTATCCTCTTCAAACGACAATATTTTCTTGATTTTGGGAATATCCAGATTAAAATTTGAATTTATAGTAAATCGGTATGCAAGAACAA
>JAFPYR010000069.1 GCA_017412115.1 Bacteroidales bacterium
TCCACGTGTACAGTATGCGGAAACATATCCAAAGGCTGAACTTTTTCCAAAACAAAACCGTTTTCTATTAAAAATTTTATATCCCTTCCAAGTGTTTTCGGATTGCAGGAAACGTAAACGAAATTTTTCGGTTTTATTTTAACAATTGACCTCAAAAGTGTTTCCTCGCAACCCTTACGCGGTGGGTCTACGATTACAACATCGGCTTTAATATTTTGATTTTCAATGATTTCAGGAATTACCTCTTCAGCTTTTCCGCAAAGAAATTCCGCATTAGAGATATTATTGATTTCAGCGTTTTGTTTTGCATCTTCAATGGCTTGCGGGATGATTTCAACGCCATAAACTTTCTTGGATTTTTTCGCCAAAAACAGCGAAATCGTTCCGACACCGCAATAAACGTCAAAGACCGTTTCATTTCCCGTTAATTGTGCAAATTCCAAAACTTTATCATATAAAACCTTGATTTGCAATGTGTTAATCTGATAAAACGAAAGCGGAGAAATCTTGAATTTAACATCGCCGATAAAATCCGTTATGTAACCTGAGCCAAAAATTGTACGATAATTTTCACCTTTTATAACATTGGTATTCTGCATATTAGGATTAATGCAAATTGTTTTTAACCCCTTAACACCGTTTTTAAGCGATTCTACAAGCTGATTTTCAAACGGCAATTCTTCGGCATTAATAATAAGTGAAACCATAATTTCACCCGTAAAAAATGCTTTTCGGATTAAAACGTGGCGCAAAACTCCGCTCAAAGTTTTTTCGTTATATGGTTTTATGCCGTATTTTTTCAGATGCGAAATTATGATTTTTATGACGGTTTCATTTTCCTTGACACCGAGTTTACAATCCTTATAATCAACTATTTCGTGAGAATTTTTAGCATAAATTCCCGCCACGATTTTCATATTTTCGTCCAATGCAAAAGGTATTAACGCCTTATTTCTGTAACGAAAAATATTTTCAGAACCGATAGTATTAAAAACCTCAAAATCAGGAATTTGCAAGTTTTTCCTCACAATTTGACGTTTCAGTTCCAATTGAGAAAAATAATTCATCTGCTGGATTTGACAACCGCCGCAAATACCGCAAACTTGACATTCAGGTTTTACTCTTTCGGGTGAAAACTCCAAAATTTTCAAAATTTTTGCTTTCGCATACGTTTTGAAACTCTCCGTAACCAAAGATAAGACTTTATCACCGGGAATTGCGCCCGAAATATAAACTCTGAAATTATTTTTTTCAAAAGCTATGCCGTCGCCGTTCTCGCCTAATTCTGAGACAGTTAATGTCAATTGTGAACCTTTTTTCATAATCGCTAAAAAAAATTTTTGCAAAAATATGAAAAAAAATTTGGATATTAAAAAAAACGTTTCTACCTTTGCACCCGCAAAGCAAAAACGAAATGGTCCTTTCGTCTAGCGGCTAGGACGCAAGATTTTCATTCTTGTAACACGGGTTCGATTCCCGTAGGGACTACAAACCGGTTGGTTTTCTTTGAGAAAATCAATCGGTTTTTTGTTTTCATATTTTTTTGTAACTTTGCCTTGGAAAATTTAATCATTAACAAATATGAAAAGAGTACTTTATATTATCGTGTTATTGGCGTTAATAAAAGCAATTTCATGCAACATTTCTCATCAAGGCTCGGGAAATCTAATAACACAAACACGCAACATAAAAGATTACGAGGCAATAACGGTAAAAGGTATAGATGAATTAATTATCAATCAATCAGAAGATTATAATTTTAAAATTACTGCTGACGACAATGTTATCTCGCATATAAAATCCAAAGTTATTAACGGCAGACTTATTATCGAACCCGACAAAAAATTTTCAAACACCGACATCAAAATCGAATTAGGAGTCATAAATCTCAGCAACGTAATCCTCAGCGGCAGGGCTGAGGTTATTTTCAAAAACACGTTTTATGCTCACGATTTTGACATCGCAATCAACGGCTCGGGATCTCTGGAATTTGAAAAATTAATCTCTGATTCCAAAATTTTTACAGTTTGCAACGGCAGCGGAAATTTCACATTAAAAGGCAACGCCAAAAAACTCGTCGTTAAAACCAACGGTTCAGGAAATGTTTTCGCAGAGGATTTTCGTGCCGATACGATGAAAATTTTAATCAACGGTTCGGGCAGCGTTTTCGCTCACTCAGAAGGCATTCTCAACATTAATGTCAAAGGCAGCGGCAATGTCGTTTATGACGGCAAACCGAAAGAAATCTCAAAACGCATCTCCGGCTCGGGCAACATTAAAAGCAAAAATTAAGTTGCCACAAAGCCAAAAAAAATTTGCATTTTCACTCAAAAAAAACTACTTTTGCGCAAGAAAAGAAAAAAGAAAAAGGAAATGGATCAACCAGCACAATATACTGATGATAAGATTGTTACCTTAGAGTGGCAAGAACATATACGCCGCCGTCCGGGTATGTACATCGGAAAACTTGGCGACGGACAAGCCGCCGACGACGGCATTTACGTCCTCTTAAAAGAGGCAATTGACAACTCAATCGACGAATTTATGATGGGGTTCGGCAAAAAAATCGAAGTTACGATAAAAGATTCCCACGTTGTAATCCGTGACTACGGCCGCGGTATTCCGCTCGGAAAAGTCGTTGATGTTGCCTCCAAAATGAATACCGGCGCAAAATACGACAGTAGCGTTTTCAAAAAATCCGTTGGTCTCAACGGTGTCGGTATCAAAGCCGTTAATGCACTTTCAACGGAATTTATGATTCGTTCTTTCAGGGACGGCGAATGTAAAAAAGCAGTTTTTTCAAAAGGTGTCTGCATTGAGGATGCCCCCGTTGAAAAAACAACAGAAAAAAACGGAACGGAAACCTCATTCACTCCCGATAGAGAACTGTTCTTAAATTACAATTACTTAGACGATTACATTATCCCGATGTTAAAAAACTATACGTATCTTAACACCGGCCTTACCATCGTTTATAACGGCGAACAGTTTCAAAGCAAAAACGGACTTCTCGACCTCCTGACCGAAAACATGAGCAGCGAAGGCATTTATCCCATTATCCACCTCAAAGGCCCGGATATTGAAATCGCCATGACTCACAACAACCATTATAGTGAGGAATATTATAGTTTTGTTAACGGTCAGCACACCACACAAGGCGGTACTCACATGGTCGCTTTCCGTGAAGCATTAATCAAAACAATCAGAGATTTCTACAAAAAAGAATTCGATTACAGCGACATCAAAACCGCTATCGCAGCCGCTGTCAGCATAAAAGTCGAAGAACCGGTTTTTGAATCTCAAACCAAAACAAAACTCGGCAGCCGCAACATGAAACCCGATGGCGAAACCATCAGAAATTTCATGCTGAATTTTATCTGCAAAGAACTTGACAACTATCTTCACAAAAATCCCGATACGGCTCAAGCCCTTCTAAAGAAAATTCAAGACAACGAACGCGACCGCAAAGCTATTTCAGGTATTCAAAAAATAGCCCGCGAACGCGCTAAAAAAGTCAGTCTTCACAACAGAAAACTCCGTGATTGCAACGTTCATTACAACACCAATGACGAGAGAAAAACCGAATCAACAATTTTTATAACCGAGGGCGACTCCGCTTCAGGCAGCATAACCAAAAGCCGCGACGTGAATACCCAAGCCGTATTCTCTCTGCGCGGTAAACCTCTCAACTGCTTCGGACTTACAAAAAAAGTCGTTTACGAAAACGAAGAGTTCAACCTCTTACAAGCTGCTCTCAACATCGAAGAAGGTATCGAAAATATTCGCTACAACAAAGTCGTTATCGCAACAGATGCCGATGTAGACGGTATGCACATCCGACTCCTTCTAATAACGTTTTTCCTTAACTTCTTCCCCGAAGTTATCAAAACAAAACATTTATACATACTTCAGACCCCACTTTTCCGCGTCAGAAACAAGGTCAAAACGTTCTACTGCTACACCGAAGAAGAAAAACTCAACGCAATAGCAGCATGCGGTAAAAACCCCGAAATGACACGTTTCAAAGGTCTCGGCGAAATATCCCCCGACGAATTCAAACACTTCATCGGCCCCGAAATGAGAATAGAACCCGTCCTCATTAAAAAAGAAGACCAAATCCATGAACTCATGGAATTCTATATGGGAAAAAATACCCCTGACCGACAAAACTTCATCATCGATAACCTCATAATCGAAGAAGACCGCCTCGAAAACGATGAAGAAACCGCTGAGGATATTAGAGAATAATTGCACCGCCCTAAAGGACGGTGAGTGCCGCTCGCCGCGGGGGCGTTCTTTCTTGAAAGAAAGAACCAAAGAACTTTTAAGAGATATAAAAAAGGGAAAGCCTTTTGGGGCTTTCCCTTTTTTATATCTCCCAGAAGTTTTCCGGTTCCCTTTTTCAAAAGGGAACTGCCCCGCCGGCATGAGGCGCATCCACAGCCGTAAGGCTGTGTAATATATTTTCCTCCATATCATACAGATTTATTTTCAAGTTTTCGTAAGTAGCGAAACCTTTAGGGGAGTTTTGTTTTGAAAATGTTGTAGAGCCGGGGTTACAAATCAGACGGTTTTTGGAGTCTAATTCGAGGTGTTGAATATGGGTATGACCGTAGAGAAACACGTTGAAAGCGGTTTCGGGCAATTGGGTTTGCGGTGAAAAAAGATGACCGTGAGTTGCAAAGATTTTGACACCGTTATCTACAATGAGGGAATAATCATTCATTGTGGGGAATGTTAAAACCATTTGACAGACTTCGGCCTCGCAGTTTCCTCTACAGCTTATTATTTTGTCGGAAAGGGGATTTAGCATTTCGCAAACTCTTTTGTTGTCATAACCCTCTGGCAAAGGATTGCGCGGACCGTGATAGAGAATATCACCGAGACAGATAATCATGTCGCATTTCAAGGAGTAGAAATGCGACAATGCTTTTTCGAGAGCTGTTGCGCTCCCGTGAATGTCCGAGACGATAAAGTATTTCATTTTTGTTTTCCGGGTTTAACTTCGGCAGCCGTAGCGTTGAGTTGGTCGTCTACCATTATCATCATAAGTCTGACACCGGCTTTATTACCTTTTTTCCAGTGCTGAGCGTAATCAAAAGTTACGTAAGTCGTACCGCTTTTGAGTGCTTTGAAAACGAAAGTATGGTTTCCGCCAACACCTACCATTGAAGGTTTGCCGTCGCTTGTGGTTGCAGCATCGGATTTGTATTCGTCGCTGACATACTGAACGATAGATTTGTCTTTAATTTTATATTCCCAAGAATAACCGGTAGTAGAGTTACCTTGTAAAACAGCAGTTACGGTTGAACCTTTGGAAGAAAATGTTAAAGGATTCTCTCCGTCAGGCGTCGTAGCCAATTGTTGCGGCTTGCAAGAAGAAACTACGGTAAAAACCGCTAAAACCGCCATAAGAAACGGCATGAAAATTTTTCTCATTTTGTTAATGTATTTTGGTTATTTTAAAAATTCAGCAATTTTTTTCTCAAGTTCTTGTCCCCGAAGATTTTTCGCAATGATTTTGCCGGTCGATGAATCAATCAAAAGCATTGAAGGAATACTTTGAATGTTATAATCTTGAGCGGCCTTTGACTGCCAGCCTTTAAGGTCGGAAACATGAATCCAATTGAGTGCATAACGTTGAATTGCCGACTGCCATGAAAGTTGGTTTTCGTCTAACGAGACACCGTAAATTTGCAATCCTTTGGCATGATATGCAGCATAAATTTTTCTGACATTAGGCATTTCAGCAATACAAGGAGCGCACCACGACGCCCAAAAATCCACCAAAACAAGTTTTGATTCTTTTACGACGCTGCTCAAACGCTTCATGCTACCGTTAACATCAATCAATGCAATCTCTTTGAAGGGCTGACCGACAGCCGTTTCTGCCTCGAGTTTGAATTTATTTGCAAGGCTTTGATAATAGGGATCATTAGGAGATTTTTTCTTCATCTGATCCATAATTTTGTCCAAATCCTCTTTGCTCAACGACTGATAATGAAGACCTAACAACATTCCGCTTATGCCTGAAGGAATATTATCGTAAATAGCTTTGGCGTAATGCGAATAAGTAGAAACGGTAATCGAATCAATCATTTGCTTAATCCTGACTCTCTCGTCAATAGACTTTGTAGAATCAGCAATTAAGGGCCAAAGTTTCTCAATTTTGGAGTTTTGGGATTGTTCAAACCGACTAAGATTTGTCCAAATATCATTAACTTTGGAATTAGGAATTTCAACGGGATTAGTTTCAGAATTATTGAAATTAATTACCAAATTAACACCGCTTTCCAAAACGAAATCCGTAGCGGCAACGGGCATTGAATTTTCGATTATAAGGACAGCTCTGAGGGTTGTTGCACCGGGTCTGTCCTGCAAAGTGAACTTACCGTTTTTTATAAGGGCAGTGTCAATGGGAATCAAACCTCCCCTACTCAATGACGCTAAAAAAACAGAATCTCCGTCCTTAGCATAATTGCACGTACCCGAAATTTTAGATAAAGGCGGCTCTTTTTGAGCAAAAACAGTTAAGCAACATTGTAAAAATGTTAATAATAATATTAAGTGTTTCATATATTGATATTGCTCCTTAGATAATAGTTTTCGTACCAAAGTTTGAACATTTCGATAGTATGGGCATAATAGCCATTACTCACTAAAAAACGATTTAAGAGAATCGCTTTTAATGTCTTAGGAACACCGTCCGAAGAGCTGAAACTATCAAGACCACATTCTGAATACTCTTTTAACGGATAATCACCGTTGAGAGCAAGCCATTTTTTTTCATAAAAATAAGCCACAGCATTCTGTTCAAAACCATCGGGATAGTATCTGCAATGTTGTGCCAAGTCGCTGTTAATCATTAAATAGCAATTGTTTAGTTATTTTTTCTTTTATTTAAGTGCTAACTTTTCTCTGTGATGAAAAAAACTTTAGCATCATAGTTTTGGTGTCAAATACTTTAACGCCGCACAAATCATTATCTTTCTGTAAATTAACGCTAAAAATGATTTCCCCATCCTCAGTAACTTTAGCGGGAGAATCACCAATAAAAAATTGCGCTAATTCGATCCATTTGTCAGATTTTTCATCCAAAACAAAGAACCGCCCGCCAATGCTGACATATAGTTTTTCGCCACGAAAATCAATGAGTTGCGGATATTCATAACTATAATAATCCTGCATTGAAATCGTATAATCATCTTCAACCTCAGGAGAAGTTGCGATATCTTTAATCCTTAAAACAGCCCTTTGATAAATAACGTAAAGGTCTGATTTATAGAATTTAAGACCGCAAACAAAATCCTTCGGCACCTTGTCCAAAGGCTTACCGTTGAAAAAAATAACGGATTCACCTTTTTCCTTGTCAGAAAAATCGGCATAGGCAACATTCTGATTTACAGACTGATAACAATATCCTTTTAAGGAATTTTCCATTCACATATTATTTTGTCAAAAATAGAAATAAAAATCAGAAGTCAAAAGTTAAAATTATCTAATACTAAACAATTTTTTTATTATTTTCTTTTTTTTGTTTGTTAATAAGACATAATTCCTTGATTTTTTCTTTCCGCAACCGCCACGCACTCCATCTCAATCAGCCACGTCGGACGGCAAACAGGAGCTAAGGTAATAACTTTCGGAATGTCAGGAAAACGCTCGTCAAATATCTTTTTAACTATCTGATAATCATTTATATCACGAAGATAAACTATAATCTGCGCAACATCGGAAAAACCGCTTTTCGCCTCTAACAAAAGCGCATTGACGTTCTCCAACATACGCAAAGTCTGTTTTTCGATGTCGCCGATATAAAGGACGTTACCTTTGTTGTCAATACTTGCCGTGCCGGAAATGTAAATTTCGGCTCTGTCCCCGTACTCAACACACGTGCCGCGCTCAAAAGTTACACCATATTCGTATGTAGGATTTAAATATTCAGGAGCATAGAGATATTTTATTTGCGATTTTTCCGCACCCGTCAAAGCGTATGTTCCAAGTTGAACAATCGAGCGGGTGTCAGCAGGTAATCCGCCGATACCTGTTGAAGCAATATAATGCGTTTTTTCGGTAAGTCCTTGTGTATAAAAATTTTCACGACGGGCTTTCACCATGCCGGCATATTGAATATCAACGTCGCGGACAAAAAACCATGTACGAACACAATTCGCCTCCAAAGTTGCATTGAATTTTGACAAAACATCCTCATATTCAAGCAAAAGATTTTCCGTCTGAGCCGCACTATCGCCCTCGGTTTTTACCATGCCCATTTTGTAAATATGAGAATAACCGTTGTGTTGCAAAACGTTACAACCGTTAGCAATTTTCAATGTTCCACCTTTAACAATGTAAAGCCAAACCGCTATTTTACTGCCGTCTAACGGTGGCTGCTGAATTATTGAAATACCAAAAGATTCTTCACTTGACATCAGCGGTGCCTGATTCGTTGCATCACTGACGAAATAACGTTTAAAAACAATATTAGCACCCTGAAATTCCGGCTGCTGCATTAAAAATTTTTCCGTTTTGCAAATCCTTGCATATTGCGAGGAAAACATCTCGCCACGCGGCTCAACATGAATCATCACGTGATATTCCGCAATTTTTCCCTCAGGTGCAAATGCTGAAATTTCAACATTCGCGTTAGTCTCTTCTAATTTTATAGTATAATTTTTCATGTCCAATTTTTTTTTAAAATTATGAATTATGCATTATGAATTATGCATTAGCATAACTATGCATACCGCCTAAAAAATAATTTACACCGAAATATGTCATCAACACTGTCAAAAAAGCCAAAATAAAGAAGCGTTGAAGTTTTTTATCGTTGCTGACAAACTTTAAATCAGTCTTATGAAATGGCAAAGCGTAAACCATAAACGTTATCAGCGCCCATGTTTCTTTCGGGTCCCAAGCCCAATAACGCCCCCAAGAAATATTTGCCCAAACAGCACCTAAAAAGATGCCGATACCAAGCAGAATTTCAGCAGGATAGAGCATTATAAGGCTTAAAACCGAGAGTTGCGTAAGTTTGTCTTTGTCCTTTATGAAAAGCGAAAAAACACCGCTAAAAAACGTGAACGCCAACAGCGAATACGCAATCATAATTGTTGAAACGTGTGCGCTTAGAATCGGTGAATTAAGTACCGGCATAAGCGGAGTTATCTGCGGATTTCGCTGCGAAAGCCACGCCACCAAAAGCGTAAACCCGGAAATCAAAAATCCAAATGGCGTAAGTATTTTAATTTTGCTACCGAAAATAATCGCTAACACCATTATTACCAACGACATAAACAACATCGTTTCGTAACCGTTGCCCATCGGAATCCGTCCCGAAACATACCAACGCAAAACATATCCGCAAAAATCAACAATCATTGACATTATCAGCAGAATTCTTAACACGCTAAACAATTTCGGCGGAAAGTTTTTGGTAACAATCATCACGAAAAACGCCAAAAATCCAATCGTCAAATTTACCATAAAAAGTATTTTTGCGAAGTTGAAAGCGTTGAAAATAATTTCAGCTTTAACCTTTGATTTTGAGAGCCTTGCGGTGGAATTTTCGGGCAGTTGTTCAAACAGCGTTCCGTTTGTTAACATGATAATAAGTCCCACTTTTTCGTCGGTTTCTTTTATCGCTTTTGAGATTTTGGAATTTTCGGTAAGGTTATGCTTATTAATCAACGCATTAAGACGATAATCTTCACCGTCAAAAAGGTCGGCAAACGATACGAATTTCCCTTGAGCACCAAGTTCACGGCGCAAATTTTCGTCCTTGATGAGAATCATTTTTTCGTCTTTCCAGGCATCAGGACGGTAAAGCCAACCGCAAACAACTTGCTCAGGCGTTAAAGTATAATAATTCGGTTTGCCGTAAATTTTCGACACAAAATCCCTTGCCATCGTATTGAAGGGAGCGACTCGTCCGTTATAAACAATCTGTTTTTCAGAGACTTGCGCAGACTCTTGATTGCTTATTGTCGGCACTTTGTGGTTTTGCGCATTTGCGTTAATACCGATAATAAAAATCAGTAAAAACATTCCGCCTTTTTTCAGAGCCGGATGTTTCAAAAGTTTCAAGAAATCAGCTTTTTTTGAAAACAAAATCCACAATCCCGAAACCGCAAAAATCAAATATCCCAAATAAGTCAGGAAAATTCCGACGGGATCGTAATTGACAGACAAATAAGTTCCTAAACCGTCAGGGTCGTAACTCGTCTGATAAAAACGAAAACCGTTTTTTTTGCAAATATTGTTCATCGAAACCTCGGCTTTTTCACCCGCAACAGTCAAAAAACTGACATAATCCATCGGCATTTGAGTCCCTTGGTAATTAACGACTTTAAAACTGTCAAGGCGCATTTCAAAACCGAGTTGCGACTTAGACATATTCTCTTTGCTAACATAAAAATCTGCTGTTTCGCCTTTACGCAAATGCAAGATTCCTTCTTTACCGGAAATTCTCGTTATCAGCGCGCCTAACAAAATTATTATCAGCGAAATATGAAATAACAACACCGGCAGTTTTTTCATAAGTTTTTTTACGAAAACTGCTAACGAGAATACCGCCAAGATACCCCACAAAACACAAAACCACACAGAGTTATAAATGTTTTTATCTGCGGTTTCCTGACTAAAAAACGTTGCCACCGCCATAGCAACAAGCACAGCGGAAAAAACGAATAATATAGTTATTTTTAAGATTCTGGATTTCATTAATTTTTTTTGTTTCTAATCGCAAAATTAGCAATTATTTCTGAAATTTTCAACACACACTAATCCGCTTTCGCACCACTCAAAATCCATTGGTCGATCCAATCTTTATCTGATTCAAGATCAAGTTTATCGGTGTGATTATGTTTTACTTCAGGAAAATCACCGTGCAATATTTTATGAATAGTGCTGCGGGCTGTATCTCCCGGGGTAACGATATTAAAATCAGAACGTTTGGTAGATTGTATTCCAACTATCGCACTGTAACTTTTACCTTCCGTTAAAAATAATCCCGCCGCTGCATGGTCTGCCGACAGACCATGACATTTGGAACATTTCGGCGTAAAATAATTGTCTTGAATGAATGAATACATCCCAGCTTTTACTTCTCCAGCGTCCCAACGGATGGTGTCGGTGTTGTTTTTGTCCTCATCAGTAAGTTTTTTCTGACTTATTGTTAAAACACGTTGTCGAATACGATTCAAAACTGTAATCTCCAAATAATTGACAGTCTGAGAAATTCCGCCTAACGTGATATGAATTTTGCCGCCTCCGTCTGAAATTATCTGTTTTGAAATTTCCGAATATTCTGCAATATCGTCTTTCGGATTTGTTTCATTAACAAAACCCGAAAGCGTAACGGAATAACCTTCAGGCCAACTATTCAAGCCGGTAATTGTAGCATCAACAGCCACTTTCAATCCTTCTTGATGATAAGTATATTTTTCCTCAATATCGCCATCATCACAAGCGGCAAACAAAAACGGAATTACTATCAAAAATAACTTCTTCATAATTTTCTTTTTTTTTTAATTGACAATTGATAATTGACAATTGACAATTATCTGCATCGCCCAATTGTCAACTGTCAATTGTTAATTGTCAATTATTAAAACGCATATTGTAACATCACGGTTGCTGAATGAGTAGCAAGTCCGAGGTCATCGTTGTCACGGTCAAGCTGTGTAGCGTGTCCGGTACGACCCATATTTTGATACATCACTTGAAGTTTCAAATTTGTATCTTTTATGAAATAGTTGAAACCAACTGCCGGCATATTGATTAAACCGTCTTTGTCAGTAGCATTTCTATCCATAACATCGTAACGTACAGCTACTTGCCATTGAGGTGCAACAAAATATCCGGCTTGAATATATGCTCCCCAATAGTTGAATGTATCATCAATTTTCTGTCTATCGGTAAAACCGATATGCATCATATAAGCCTCGGCTGCAATATATAATTTGTTTTTCATGTAAGCAAACTCAAAACCGTAACGAGAATCGTTTGTAGATTCGCTTTGAGCCTCAACATTTACGTTGGCTGACAATGCAAACATAAGTTTTTCATCGTTAAGATTGTTAGGATTGCCCTGACTTGTAGGCATATAACCAAATGGCATTACGGCAATTCTTCCCGCATAAAACAATGACGGCAAGCCTTTGATGTCATCGCTCAAAGTTTTTGTAGCGGTATTAACACCTGAGCCTGTCCCGTTGAAAATTCCGGCTTCGTAACTGAATTTTTGGTTGGCAACCAATCCGTGAGCCATTACTCCAAGGTCAAAACCTGTTCCTATTGTAGGATTTACTGCATTTAAAACATGAGGCATAATCACGTTAGAAGTAAGCGAAGTCGGAACTGACGGCAACAATGTTTCGCCCAATGTTGTAAGATATGCGTGGGTATACGGTGTCTTGAATTTTCCAACTCTAAAAGCGAGTGCATTGTTTGCCTTTACGTCAAACCATGCTTGTTGCAAAATTGCACCGCCCGATGCTGCTGCATTAATACAAAGGTTAAACGAAATTCTATCATAAACTTTTCCCGTAAAACCGAGAATTGCGTATGGTATTGCAAAACCTGAGTTCATTACATTATCTTGATTATAAGCTTTGTCCAAACCCTCATCGTCGTACCAATTATATTTTCCTGCGGTCTGAATCAAGGTGTAAGGCTTGAAAACGAAATCGCCTTTTTGTGATTTTATCGAAAAACCCTCTCTTCCGGCAAGCGACACAACGCCGTTGTCGGTATCTTCTGTCTGCGCTGATACTGAAAGTGTTACAGCTGATAATATTGATGCTAAAATTAATTTTTTCATGTTTCTTTGTTTTTTTTTGTTCCCTTTTATAAAAGGGAACCGGAAAATTTTTATATTCGGCTCACTCTCGTTCGCCGGATTTCAATTGTTATAATGATTCCAAAAATGTTATAAGTGCCTCTCTGTCTTCTTTATTCATCTTGGCGAAAAGATTTTTAGAGGCTTCTCCTTCGCCGCCGTGCCACATGATGGCCTCTACAAGGTTTCTTGCGCGTCCGTCATGGAGAAAATATGTATGGCCGTTAACAATTTTTTGAAGACCAATACCCCAAAGCGGAGTTGTACGCCACTCGTTTCCACGGGCTAAACCGCTGACATAATTATCGTTAAGACCAACACCCATAATCTCGCTGCCCATATCATGAAGCAAATAATCAGAATATGGATGAATAGTCTGACCACCAAGCCATGGCAATCGTGTACCGTTAAGAAGTACAGAACCTTGCGGCTGTGTATGAAGTGTTGTAACATGACACAAATGACAGCCCGCCTGATAAAACATCTGTTCTCCACGTTTTACTTTTGGGTCATTGACATTTCTACGAGCCGGAACTCCAAGACTTTGCATGTAAAGGTCAACGTCTTCCATTTGATCTGAAGTTACATCAAGTTGTTTATAAGTCAGTCCCATTTGACTTGAGGCTTGCTCCATTTGAGCTTGTCCTTCACAAATTTCTTCAGGGAAACGGCTGTTTGTAGAACCCATATCAGAAGAAAAACCAAGTTCCACGGTAAGGTCAGCATGTTGAGCCTTGTTGCCGGAGAGTCCGAGCTGAAGCACTCCACGCTCTTTTATATAGTTGGCACGTCCCGAAATTCCGTATTCAGGATAGTTGCTCTGTTTTGCCAATTGTTCAATTTCGTTGCGATCGATAGCCATCATTTGTCCCATTCCGACATGTCGAAGCGGAATTCTTACCGTACAAAATAGATCTTCGGGAGCAATTGAATCGGCATACCATTCGGTAATAGTGTAATTGGGTTTAGCAAGTTCGTATTTTTCACCGTCGGGAAATTCAAAAGTCTGAAAATCATATTTTACTTTCAACTTACCTTCGGGTTTAACACCGATAATAGCATTGTCGTGAACCACACGACCGTAATCTTGAAAAAAAGCACCGTTTTTTCTTGTAATATAAATCAACAAGGATGAAAAACCAAAATCACCGCTACCGCCGTTTGACCAAAGTGTCGGCTCGGTGCGTCCGGCATTACGGTGGCAACTTCCGCAAGAATATCCGGCATAAACAGGTCCTAAACCACCTTGACTTTGAGAAGTGCCGAGCGGATCATCGTAAAGTTTGTCACCATTATTGAATCTTGAAGTATATTTTCCACTTACCCAACCAGCATCAGTATCAAAGGCGTATGACGATGACAAAAATACCGTTGAGGTGCCCGCTGAAAGTGCGTAGCCCTCAGGTATTGTAATTTCGTCAACCTCAATACCGTCTTCGTTGTCGCATGCAGAAAACATCAACATCCCGACACAATAGATAATAAAAAAGATTTGTTTGTTTAATTTCATTTTTTCCTTTTACAATAAAACACGAAAAACGGAGAGAGCCTCTGCCCTCTTCCGTTAATTATTTTTCTTTAGGATTGACACTAAAATTTTAGTGAATAGTTCTTGCTTTTCCGTCTTTGAAAATCAAATATTCCAAAGTGTGGAAACCGCGAAGATTTTGTGCTGAGGCAATATCCTGAGCGTGTTTGGTACCGTCCTCACCTTCGGGAATTTCCTCATAATCGCCAGACCATTCAAGTTCACCCCAAGACTGAGTATTGAAAATTGTTACAATACCGCTTAGGTCAAGAGGCCAAGAGTCCATGTTAGGATCAAGACCTTTGTCAGCAACAGGTCCGAAAAGGAACGCTTCTGAACTTTCCCAAGGAGTACGGGCTGCAACCCAAGCATCAGCACATTTTGAAAATCCATCATTTGACGGATTCTTTTCAAAGGCTACAACAGCATCATAAAGATCGGTATTTCTGTCTTTCAAAGATTTGTATGTCGGCAATACTACATTATTAACATACTGAGAAAGAACTGCATCCCAATCATAATCAGCAAGATTATCATCAATAAATGTCTTGAGTTCTTTATCTAAAACGTCACGCAAATCAGCGCATTTTACAATGGCTGTTTGAGCCTCTTTGCTTCCGAGATTGTTACGGAAAGGCTGCGGAATTGACATAATAGCATCTTGTGCATCTTTGATTGCAGCAATTACCTTAGCATCGAGTTCAGCATTTTTACCATTAATTACTTTTGAAATAGAATTTGCGTTAATAGTACCGTCAAGCGAACCGTAATAAGCATTTTTTACAGAAGTGATGTTGTTAGTAAAGTCAACACGCGAATGCCATGAAAACCAAGATTCTACTTGAAGAACCGCATTAACAGGGTCAGTTGCAAAAAGTTCTACCGGGCTACCGATTTTTGTATCGCTGACCTCGTTAGCGATGTCAATGCAACCGTCAATGATTTGTTCAACGCAATCTTTTGAAGATTTGAAACCTGCGCCCTCATGAGAAAGGAAACGTTTTGCATAACTCTCGCCGCCTTCGTAACTGTCATTCCAATAAGCGTAAAGATTATCGGAATCGGTTTTCAAAAGGGTCGCAACTGTACGCATATAGTTGCCCCATTGTTTTGCGTATGCTGAATTGTACTCTGTATCAATAGCTACTGAATCAGCCATTTCCACTAATTTGTCTTCTTCTTTGTCCTTGTCACAAGAAGTGAATGTTGCTGCTGAAAAGGCAATCAAGCCCGCAGCGATAAAAACTCTTTTCTTCATCGTTTTTTTTATGTTATTTTTAATTATGAATAACTAATTATGAATTATGCATTATGAATTATGCATTATTTTTGACAAAACCAACCGATATATCCGATTGAAATACAAAATTCGTTTTCGTTGTTGTAATTGGTTTTGGTGTTTTGGAACATCTCATTTGTACCGATTCTGCGACAAGTGTAATCCGCTTTGATAACAAGATTCGGCAAAGCGAAATAGTTAAGACCGAAAGTCCAATAACTAACCTGACAACGGTCGTCCATAAGTTGCAGATTTACACCTTTTTCCTGAGGATTGTAATACTCGTAATGAGCAAACGGATAAAGTACAGGGAATTTGTCGCCTCCGTGGAAAACGTTTTTCAAATTAACACCGAGTTCAAAATTGTAGTTCAAAGCTTTTTCAGCAACATTAGTTGTACGACTATAACCCGATTTTGAACTATAAGTACGGATAACCTTGTCCACCGCCTCAACATCCGTCAAACCGCCCTGCAAAAAGTTTCCGCGAAATGTAATATAATCGTTTTTGTATTGTGCATCAAACGAATAGATAGAAATATTAATCGGGTCGTAAGTATCAAAAGTAGCCAAACGGTCAGAATTTTTGCCAGCATCATAACAATAATACATCGAATATCCAAGTCTTAAACCTTTAATTCCTTTGTAGTCGAGTCTGAAAGTATAGGCAGGTGAAGTAAAATTGTCAGCCTCAAAAAATCCTTGCTTGCCGCCTTTAATCCAATTATAACGGCTGAAACCGAGCGGATTTTGACCGGCAACAACTTGCGCTTGATATTCAAATTTAGAAAAGTTGGAACCGAATTTACCGAAAAATTCCAAACCTGTTTCGTGCCAAGTACATGGCATTATGGTAGTTGCACCTTCGGGACGGAAAGTCGTAAAAAAGTTTATCGGTTCGTGATGAGTGTTTGTCAGACCAACGGGCAAAATAAGATGTCCGACTTTAACGTTAAACTCTTTTATGAATTTTCTTGTGATGTGAAATTGTTCGAGTGCAACCTCACCGCCTTTTTCGATTTCGGTTTCATACTCGCCGTTTTCGCTGCCCGAACCGGCTTCAAGTTCCATTGCCATACCTGTACCGCCGGCTTCAAACTCGATTTCAGCACCGAGAATCCATTTGTCGGAAAACTTATAATCAAAAGCTAAAATAAATCTCGGCAAAGAAATATCTGCGTGATTGATTTCAGAATTTCCGGTTGTAGAACCGCTCCAACGGTTAAGACCGTAATTTTTCCATGAAGCAAGCATTTCGCCGTAGCCGCCAAAACGAAATTTTTGATAAGTAGTGTCGTCTTGTGCATTAACACTAACATTAACCATTAACAAAACTGATAATAATAACAAAAAATGTTTCATTTTCTCTCTATTTTTTTTTCGGCACAAAATTAGAGAGGTCTTTTTTCATGGGAAATACCTAAAATTAGGTATTTTTTAGGTAAAAAAATACTCAAATTTAAGTATTTTATGCAAAATTCCTTAACATTTTCTAACACATTTAACGCACTTTTTTAGTCTTAATAAGAACCTCAAAGAAAAAAACTTTTTTCCCGATAACATTTTTTTGTTTAATTTTGCAGTTGAACCACAACCGCAAAAAAAAATGAAAACAGAAATTAATAAAGATCCTATGGAATGGGAAGTCTTGGAAAGCGAATATCTTTTCCAAAGACCGTGGCTGACAGCACGGCGCGACCACGTAAAACTGCCTACCGGCGCAGAAATCAACGAGTTTTATGTTTTGGAATATCCTGAATTTTGTAATGTCATAGCAATTACTAAAGACGGGAAATACGTGCTTGAACGTCAATACCGTCACGCTCAAAAACTCACCGCTTATGAACTGCCAGCAGGCTGCGTTGAAAAAGGTGAAGACCCGATGGAAGGTGCAAAACGCGAACTCTATGAAGAAACAGGTTACGCCGGTGGAACTTGGTCGCATCTTATGACTACAAGCCCTAACGCAGGAGCGTGCAACAATTACAGTCATACTTTTGTGGCTAAAGGCGTGGAAAAAGTCTCAACTCAACACCTTGAAGACACGGAGGATATAAAAATATTTTTAGCTGACGAACAAGATGTTATCAGAATGTTGAAAAACGATGAATTTCATCAGGCAATGATGGCGGCTCCTCTGTGGAAATACTTTGCAATCAACAAGTTAATATAAAAAATGTTAGAAAAACTTACGGAACATCTTTCGCAGTTTATGCTGCAAGAGCGTTATAATCAGATGATTAAAGTTTTGAGCGGGAGAACGGAATATGTAGTTCCCGTTTTGGAAAACATTTATCAACCGCAAAACGCAAATGCCGTTATCAGAACTGCAGAATGTCTTGGATTTCAAAGACTTTGTGTCATCGAAAATACTCATAAATTTCAGGTTCACAGAGATATATGTATGGGTTCAACCAAGTGGTTGGACATCGAAAAATTCTCCGAAAAACCTTTTAACACCACGGATTGTATCGAAAAACTCAAAAAACAAGGTTACAGAATCGTTGCAACAACACCGCACGAAAAAGGGCAAATGTTAGACGATTTTGACATCACAAAAGGCAAATGCGCCATACTCTTCGGAACTGAAAAATTCGGCTTAACAGACGAAGCTATCGCTATGAGCGACGAATTTTTAACTATTCCGATGTACGGTTTTACTGAAAGTTTTAATATTTCGGTTTCGTGCGCATTAGTCCTCTACAAGTTAAGAGAAAAATTAATGCAATCCGATGTTAATTTTCATATCGACGACCAAAGATTTTACGAAATATTGCTTGATTGGCAGAAAAAAAGCATCAGAGAATGTAACAAAATAATTGACAGATATTATCATGACAGAAACTAACAGACAAATGTTTATGCGCTGTGTCGCGCAAACCTCATACACGCCACTTTCGGCAGAAGTCGAACGGGCAGAAGGCGTTTTTATGTACCGCCCCGATGGCAGCAAAATTATTGACACCGTATCAGGTGTTTCGGTTGCTAACATCGGACACTGCAACCCCAAAGTCGTAGAAGCCGTTAAAAATCAAGCCGAAAAATATATGCATTTAATGGTTTACGGTGAAATTATTCAATCGCCTCAAGTGCTTTTGGCTGAAAAACTCACAAACCTTTTACCGAAAAATATCGACAATATTTTCTTTGTTAATTCGGGTTCGGAGGCAACGGACGGCTCTTTGAAACTCGCAAAACGTTACACCAAACGAAAAGAGATTATTTGCTTTAAAAACGCTTATCACGGCAGCACAATCGGCGCAATGTCCGTTTGGGGTGCTGACAAATACAATCAAGCTTACAAACCGCTTTTACAAAACGTTAAACGCTTAAATTTCAACAAAATGGAAGATTTAGCGAAGATAACGGAAAAAACGGCTTGTGTTATAACCGAAATTATTCAATCGGAAGGCGGACTCAATATTCCCGACCTTGAATGGGCAAAAGCTTTAAGACAAAGATGCACAGAAACGGGTGCGGTTTTAATTATTGACGAAGTTCAAATGGGTTTCGGCAGGACGGGCAAAATGTTCGGTTTTGAAAATTTCGGAATCGAACCCGACATCGTAAATTTTGCAAAAGGTTTGGGCGGCGGTATGCCTATCGGAGCATTTGCCGCTAACAAAAAAATGATGGAATGTTTTTGCGACCCGCCGCTTGGACACATTACGACTTTCGGCGGACATCCGGTTTCGTGCGCTGCCGCATTAGCAAGCATTAACTACATAATAGATAACAAATTAGCGGAAACAGCAACCGAAAAAGGCGATTATTTCATTTCGCTTATAAAAGACCACAAAAAAGTAAAACGCACTTGGGGAATAGGCCTTTTCAGAGGTGTTGAAGTTGATAAAAAAATCAATATGGGCGAATTTTTACACAAAGCGTTGGACAACGGGGTTTTGACGGATTTATTCATTTTCCGCGACCATGCTTTCAGATTTGCTCCACCGCTAATAATCACAAAAGAGGAAATCCAATACGCCGTAAATTTAATCAAAAAGACATTGGACGAATTCTAAAATAAAAAAAACAAACGGGCTGCAATTTTCCCTAAAAAAATCTTGCGACCCGTTTGTTTTTTATATTAAAAAAATTCTAACAAAATCTATTAATCAACGTTGCAAAATGATTGATTATCAAGGCTTTGTCAGATGCGGCAATAGAATCAATTCCAAAAGTATAAAGTCCGTGTCTTGGAATATAAACATTAGTTTTTTTGCCTAATGCTTGCGATAACATAGCCTCAAAATCCGAGTTTCCATCCTGCTCAATCACCGCAAAACTATTTTTAAAAGTCCACGTCTGATCAGGTGAAAAATCCGCTGCCATGTTCAAAAAACGTTTTGTGTCATAACCGATTTTCCTCATCGCCGACTCCAATTCCGGCGGATAACTATGAATAAAACAAGCCGAAGAATATTTCGGGTCTGTCAGCAAATTATAAGCCTTGAGTACAGGTGATAATTCAATAGGAAATTTTATAAGATTATCCGCTATGATTTCAAACGCATTACAATTATCGTTGATACGGATAATACATGAAAAATCCATCGGTGTTTTTGTATATTGTTCAATCGAACATTTCAAAGCCGTTGTATAAAAATATCTGCCTTTCAATCCGCTCAAAACCTCTTCCAAAGAATACTCGGGACTAATAGCAACTTTACGTTGAGCATCTTCGGTCATAAACTCAGTTACGTCCAAAAACAAAGCCCCCGCACGTCCTAATGTCAAACCGTTAGAACTTATACAACGAGCAGCATCTACAACGCGAGAAACCTTTTTCGCCAACAAATCGTTTTTATACAATATCGAAACCATATACTAAAAACACTTTTCTTTTCAAGTGCATTGCAAAATAAGCGATTCCCACAAACAAAACAAAATTTTTTTTGTTAAATTTTAATTAAAAACGCCGCAGCATAAAAAAATACTGCGGCGTTTTTTTATATTCCACTTAAAACTCCCAATCGGAAACGGTAATTTGCCTTTCCTCCTCATCCTGAATTTGTGGGTCAAGATTGTAGTAAAAATCTATTCCGGTCAAATCCTCCAAATCGTCAATTGAAATTGCATATTGTTTTAAGTCCTTTTTCTCGCTTTCCGAATAAGAATTACGATGTTCTATCCAAAAGCCCATTGCTTTGTATTTATCGTCTTTAACGCAAAGAACAGCCATAAAAAAGTATTTCGGAATTATCAGACCCGAATACCCGTGAGTGTAAAAGTCGAAAATTTGCGATTTATCGTCAATTGTTCCGCCTTTTACCACGTACAAAGTATCACGAAATTCGTTTCGGTTCCAATTTCTAACTTTAGCCTCCATATCGCCCCAAATTTCTGAATTAAGAATGTGGTATTGAGGGTGCATATTGGAATAGCAAAAAGTCTGACGATTCATGTTTTTGTTTTGTAAACGGTCGGCAGAAGGGCACATGTGCCCTCTGTCAAAACCGCTTGATTTATAATCTTCGGGAACGGAACGATATTCGTCCGGGATTGTCTCGTCTTCGTGCCAAGCATCATCGCCGCTACGCTCCACCGTTTTTACAGAATTGTCTTTAAACATACGGTAAGCCGTCCAACGTTGAGCACGCTTGTCGCAGTCCCACTCCAAAAAATAATTAACACCATAATCATCATCGCTTTTAACGATAACTAAATTGTTGTCACCGCCTTTTGGTTTTGGACATTCAATACGTTTTACTACATCGGACTGAATAGTCGGTTTTTCAATATCCGTTTGAGAATTGTTTTCAGAGAAAATCACATCCTCGTTTTCCGGCACTTTAGCACAAGAGCCGAAAAAAAACAATATCAAAACATATATCAATTTTCTATTCATCATTGAAAATGCTTTTTAATGATTAATTTGTGGGTTTGGTGCCGGCGGTAGAACCATTCAATTCTGTATATGAAAGAGTTGAAATACCTCCATCCGTGGAAAAATAATTACCGTTTGTACCATACAATAAAACCTCTTTACCTATATTCCCTGTATTGTCTTTTATATTTAAAAGAGTTCTAATAGCACCTGTAGGTAATTTTACAAAAACACATTCGCTAACCTCTGTTGCATTTTTATTGTCAGAAACAGCCAAATTAGAATTTACTGCATCAGTAGAATTAAACACCACATTCGTTGCAGATTTTACGTAACCTACAATATAACATTTTACATATCCCTTAGTACCGGCAGCAAGGTTTTTCCATTCTTCACAAGTATACGGATCTTCGTAAGTTCCTTTTGTATTAGCATTATCTTTAACAGAAAAATTCACAATTTCATATTGACCAGCAAAATCTTCGGGACTTTGATACTTGAAAGCAATAGTAATTTTTTTACCCTTATAATCTTTCAAATCAATATTATTGGCTTGTGTTCCGGAAGTTGCCTTAAACGAAATTGTTAATGCTGTTTTTGTCGCTTGAGAAATATCACTACCGTCATAATTTTCCAAAATATATGCGGTATAATATGTTGAGGGAGTTGTAATATCTTTGTACCATGTGGTAAAAGACAAAAGCGGCTCTTGAACATTAGTTAAATCAAATTTCGGTGAAATAAGCCAAGATTCTGCTTCAGCTGTTGATGATGACACTGCACCATTAGATGTTGCACTCCAAACATGAGAATCACTTGCGTCAAATCTCTTAACATCATAAACAGAAAAATTACCTAATGAATTTTTCAATGTATTTGAATAAGGATATGAAGTAATAACAGTTTGTGTATTATTTGTTCCGTCATAACCTGAAACAGGAGCAGCAGAAACTTCTGATACTTTAAAATCCTTAATTTGCCATGTTCCGGCTTTTTCCTCAGTTGAAGTATATTTGAACGCTACACGAATCTTTTGACCCTTATAATCGGTTAAATCAACCGAATTATCAACAAAAGTTTTAACGGCAGTCGGCCATTCTGAAATCTCTAAATCCTTCCATGTAGCCGAAGTAGGATTACCGCTTGTATAATTTGTAGAAATCAATACACTGCATGAAGATTTAACATCTACTTCAAAATACTGACCCGATTGAGAGAACTTCAAAACTGAATTTGCAGAAGAACCCAATTCAATTTCAGGAGAAATCAACCAAACTTCGGAATCAAAATTTGAACCGTTAATATACGCAGAACCCTTCATACAAGTATTTGTTGCATTATAATTCCAAATACTCGAAGTTGTAAGATTTCCGTTTTTAGAAACACAATAAGAAGTAAACTTACCTTGACTTGCAGTTAAATCTTCGTACGGCAAAGTAGTAATTTTTTCAGAAAGATTGTCTGTTCCTTCAATTTGGTCTTTGATAGGTTCTTTCGGTGCAGCCGTCGGATCGATTCCCGCCTCTTTATCTCCGATTTTAGCGTATTTAACTTCGGTAATTCCTCTTGTAAAACCATAATAACTGCCGATTTTAACATACATCAAAACTTCTTTTCCTAAATTAGTCGGAACTTTTGCAAGACTCAAAAGATTTTTCATTTCATCAGTAGAAAGTTTTACCGACGTAGAATTAAATGCAGTTTTTACGGTGTCAGCATCGGCTATTGCAATATTGGTCGCTACTGCGCCCGTTGCCGAAAATGTAACTTTACCTGAACTCGGTATAAATCCTACAATTACACCCTTTACCCAAACATAATCAGTAGGAGTTTCATTTTCTTGAACGGCTGAAACATTGTACGGTTTTTCTTTCGTACCCTCACCGTCAGGTTTTGCAGCGTGTTCTTGTTTTACAATTACGGGTTCTGTTTCCTGCAATTTAACGTTTTTAAGCTCCCAAGTTCCGGCTTTTTCCGCCGTTGAAGTATATTTGAACGCTACACGAACCCTTGATTTTCCGGCATATTTGCTCAAATCTATTATACCCGAATTAACAAAAGTATAACTCTTACCGTTTGACTCTTTAGGCCATGTTATTTCCAACGCCTCCCAATCAGTACTATCGTTTGAAGCCAAAACCTGACAAGCCTTATCAATAAGATTGTTATCAGCAAAATATGCCGCTGCATGGTCGAAAGTAAAATAAGCCGTTGTTTTTCCCGTCAAGTCTACGGGCGGCGAAATAAGCCAGCTCTCGGTCGCAAAATTCTTCTTGTTCTTGAAAGCCGTTGCAACCATACCGTAATTGGTAAAACTCCAAACATCAAAAGCAGAATCAGCACTGATAACATCTCTGAAACGGAAATTTCCCATAGTCTCGCTAAAAGGTTCGTCGATTTCCGTAACAACGGGTTGAGGCGATGTATTGTCCGTAGGAGCAAGAATTGACGAAATTTCTTTGCCGTCAATTTTAGCATAAAAAGTATTTTTCAAACCTTTAACGCCGAAATATTTTGCCATGCAACCGCCGATTACAACTTGTTTTCCGAAATTATCTTTATTATCTTTAAGATTCAACGCCGTGCGGATTTTACCCGTAGGAAGTTGAACGGGAACACATTTTGAAGATTCGGTAACATCAGCAGACTCGGCAATCAAAATGTTTGCAGTCTGAGAAACTGTATCGCTCGGAACAAAAACCGCACCCGAAGAAAGTTTAGTTCCGCAAACATATCCTACGATATAACCCGAAACGTATGCGGTATCGTTATTAGTCCCTAAATCCTTAATTGAGGAAATTTCGATAGGACTATCCGCCGTGCCGTAAGCAGATTTGTCGGACGAGGCCGCCTGACTGCTCTGAACGTTAGGATCTACATACGGCAAAGTATCATGCGTATCAACACATGAAGAAAGCAATGATAATGCAGTTGCCGTTATAACAGAAAAATAAATTATTTTTTTCATTTTTTATAATATGTTTTTTATGTTTTTAATCTTCCAATAATTTTATGCATGCCCTTGTCGGTATCAAAAACTGCCAAGTATCTCTATAACGGGTAAGAACCACAGTTAAATCAACACTACCTTCAGGCATTATATCGTTAGCATATTTAGCATAATAAGCACTCGTTCTAATAACATAATTAGTAGGATATTCGTTTAAATAACGCTCCACATAACTACTGCCTTGATCGGGCGCAAAAACGGCCTTTCCATCAGCACCGTGAAACGAAACGTTTTTCAGCGTAATCAAAGTTCCTAAATATTCGTCAGAAATTTCGGATTCAGAATTGATAATTTTAGGAACGACTCTTCCCTCTTCGGGGTCGGAAAGTATTCTGAAATGATCCTGCCAAACATACTTATTCATTCTTCCGATAGTATTGTTGTAAGGCGCACCGATTTGAGGCATTTCACCGTAACCGCCGATATAAAGCCCTTTTAAATCCACAAGAATTTCCGCCGCAACGGGAAGATAACCGCAAATACCATTATCACTGATAGAAACCAAGATTCCGCCCGTTTCGTCTTCAAGCGCAACGGCATTCGATAATCCCGATTCGGAATCGTTAGCGGAAACCACGGCTTTTATCTTAATGTCGTCCTCTATCAAAGCACTCTGACTTGATGAAATCACTGTCGAATATCTGTTTTTCAAATCCGCAATCGAGATAACATTCTCATCAACGAGAGTATTGTTGCCAAAAGGATAACCGTAAGGCAAATCGTTAGGATTTCTAAAATATCCTGGCACATCGTCCCAATCCTTTTCACCGCAGGAAACTAAAAAAGAGACTGCTAAAAATAATATTAAATTTTTAAGTTTCATAATTTTCTTTCAATTAAAATCTGTAAACAATGTTAAACATACCGTTGATACCCCAAGCGTAATATTTTTTCGGATTTGCTGAAAATTTATACACTTTGTCAGTAACCGCATCGGTAGAAGTATTGTAAGAATAATCGGTACGGCTCTGTTCGTAACCTCCCGTGCAAATATTACAATTGTTTAAAATATTAGTTAACATCAAACCGGCATAAAGACTGCCTTTTTTGAGTCTGAAATTTTTTCCGATTGAACAATCAAGCATAAAACCGCCTTTACCTTCGGTTTGAGCAGGAGCTTCGGCTAATTCCTGTTTTTTCAAAGTTGCAGCATATCTGCTAACAGGTGAAAACGAGAGATAAATTCTATCAAAATAATTTCCAGTTAATTCCAAATACCAACCTTTAAGATTGTAAGTAAAGCCCAAAGAGGCAAGTGTTAAAGGCGTTCCGTCCTCCCTCATGCCTTTTGAGAGAACAACGTCGTTTTTGTAAGCGGCTGAATTAGAAAGCATATAACTTGCATTGCAATCCGAGGTATATTTTGCCTCAGAAACTGCGCCCAAAGCCAAAAGTTCGAGTTTAGAGGTTAGTTTCAGCGAAACACCGAATTCAACGCCGTAATATTCTTTTTCGATGCCGGTCATTGAAACGTATGTAAACGAGTGATCGTCATCGCTGTAAAAACAAGTCCATTTCGTAGCATCGGTAATTTTGTTGTAATAACCTGTTAAAGTCGCCTTCACCATAGAGCCGGAATAAGCATAACTCAACTGTCCTGAAAGGATTTTTTCACAATCCAAACCTACGACAAAATTATTGTTGATTTCAGGAGCGGAAAAAGCCGAACCCGCATCAGGAGCATCAGCCTGATAACCAAAACCTAAATCAATAGCATGACCCATGCCTAAATTAAGTGTAGAACCGATTTTGCCGCCACCGTCCAAGAAATAAGCTTTTTTGGAGGGTCCGTAAGAATTGTTAGGCGCAAAACCGTTTTGCATTTTTCCCTCTCTGAACATATCCGTATAACCGATTTTGCCGCTAACGTATGCGTGCAACCCTCCCGCATCCAAAGAGTAAGAAGACCATAAATCGGCTTTATCAACGAAAATATTATAATCATAACCGAAAACATCGCCCTCTTGCAAAAGTTTATCAGGGTGCAACATATCGTATTGCACTCTGTAATCGCCTGAATCGTATGAACCTACGGCGTAAGAGTTAGTATTATGAAGGTATTTTGCCCCTAACATATCGTAAACGGTCTGATAATGATTAACTTTGTTTCTTGAGGCGGAAATACCTAAATTTAATCTCGAATTTGCTCCCAAGTTATAACGCAAAGCACTTGACAAACCTGCAGAAATTCTCTCAGTATGGATTTGCGGCATATAATACAAGGCTTCACCGCCGTTTTTAGAAGCTGAAACGTTAGCAAAATAAAGTTTGTCAAAATTAATATAACGGCTATTAACCGAAGACGTCCAATAATCATAAACGTAATTCCAATTTTGCAAATCGACGTCTCTGCGGTTTTCGGTATTGTTAGCGTCATAAACGTCATAAAAAGAAGACGGGAGGTTTTTGTAATAATCGGGGGCGGGATTTGTTGAATTGTTGTAGGCTAATTTCGTGTTGGAATACATTGAATAAACCAAAAGTGCCGAAGTGGTGATTTTAAGATTATCATTAGCCGCAAAATCCCATGTTAAAACGGTTGTAGGCGCAAAATCTCTCACAACACGGGAATTTCTTACCTCTCCGTTATAATATCCCAAATACGGATTATAACTGTTGGAGCCCGCCAAGAAATACGCCTCATCGGTTGAAGCTCCTCTTGAACCCCTCATCGTAGGATTAGCAAAGGTGGAAAGTGATAACGTATGGGAAGAATTGATGATTTTTTCAGCACCGAAATAATAAGACAAGGAATTATAAAAAGCACCTTCAACGTTTCTGAAACCGTTAATTGAGGCATATCGTGCCGTTATGTTTCCGGCAAAGGACCAGCCCGAAGGATTAACGCCCGAACCGTAAGAATACATCAGTCTTCCTGTATATGTTCTGTTAGCCAATGAAAGCGTAAGTTTGTTTCCCTGAGGCACTTGCGAGGCTCTGAAATCATAATTGACACTACCGGCAATTCCCGGCATACAATAAACGTTTTCCTCAAACGGTAAGGCATTGTCGGAATTTCTGGAAATATTGTTAAGACCGCCTATTTGAGAAAACCTGAAATATCCGCGCTCTGGGTCATTGACAAGTACACCGTTGATATAAACTTCATTGTACTTGTTGTCGTATGCCCTGAACCGATAACCGGAGGCACCTAATTTCATTGAGACATTCGCCGTGAAAACGTTTGAGGCAGAACTCAAAACGGTAGAAGTCTTACCGTCGTTGTCGTCTTCACCGAGCTGCGATTCGGTAAAAGTAAACGACGATTCGTCCAAAGATGGATTAGAATCGTCATTTTTTATAAGAGTGTCAGCCTCTTGCGCTTTCAACAAAGGTGTGGCGCAAAGAGCAGCCGACAATATTAATACTTTTTTGTACATTATGAAATTTAATAGAGATAAACACTAAATTTTAAGCGCAAAATTAAGTTAAACATAAAAAACAATTCTGATAAAATGAAAAAAATATTTTTGTTTGTAATTTTAATTACATTTTTCTGCGGCGGAGTATCCGCCCAACAAAAAAAATTCAACCTTTATGCGATAGGTTTTTATAATCTGGAAAATCTTTTCGATACTATCCACGATGAAGGCAAAAACGATTATGAATATCTCCCCGAGGGAACTAACAAGTGGAACGCCGTTAAATACGAAAACAAACTCGACAATATGTCAAAAACCCTTGCCGATATGGGCACTGATATGTTACCGAATGTAGGTTGCGCTTTGATAGGAGTTTCGGAAGTTGAAAACTCTCACGCCCTTGATGATTTGATTGCACGCAAACCTCTGAAAGACCGCGGCATAAAATACGTTCATGTGGAAGGTCCTGACAAACGCGGCGTGGATTGTGCCATGCTTTACAATCCTAACCTTTTTACGGTAGAAAACGTAAAACTTGTTCCGTACGTTTATGATTTGGACGAGGACATAAAAAAAGACAAACAAACCAGAGGTTTTTTAACCGTTTCGGGAACGCTTGACAAAGAACACGTAACGGTAATTGTCTGCCACTTACCTTCAAGATTTTCTGACAGTTATTACAGAGAATTAGGCGGCAAACAAATCAAAGCCGTAAAAGATTCACTTCAAAAGGAAGATCCTAAAGTTAAAATTTTAATCATGGGCGATATGAACGACGACCCTTTCAACAAGTCGATGTCAGAGGCTTTGGGCGCAAGACGTGAGATTCAAAAAGTGGAACTTTTCGGACTTTACAATCCGTTTTGGAACACGATAAAAGAAGGCACCGGAACGCTAATGTACAAAGGCGCATGGAATCTTTTTGACCAAATCATTATGAGCGAAAATCTTTTGGACAAAAAGCAAAAAAGAAATTTTGAAAATCTGACGTTTTACAAACACGCAATTTTCCGCCGTGATTATTTGATTCAGCAGGAAGGCAAATACAAAGGCGCACCAAAACGTACTACAGCCGGTGGTGTTTGGCTCAACGGTTATTCCGACCACTTACCGGTTTTGGTTTATCTGATAAAAGAAAAGAAATAAAAAAAGGCGGGAAAAATAACCCGCCTTTTTCTTTCAATTATTGTTTCAATTATTATTTAAAAATATTCGGTAAAAATTCCTTCAAACTTCTTCTCCAAGTAAGCCATTCGTGATGAGTGTTTGGCGATACGTAAAAATCAGGATTAAGTCCGAAGCTTTTAAGGTGTTCAACCAATTTATCGGTTCCGAAAACCTCCTGACTGCCGGTTGAAAGAAACAGATATTTAATTTGCGAATTGAACTCCTGAGGACGTGAAAGTATTCCGCCGTAGTTTTTCTGAGCATCAAGTCCGAAAATTGCACCGCTGAAAGCTCCCATGTAATAGAATTTGTCCAAATTAGCCATAACGATGTCAAAAGTCTGATGTCCGCCCCAAGAAAGACCAGCCATTGCACGATGTTTTTTATCGCTCAAGGTGCGGAAATTTTTATCAATTTCAGGAATTAAATCCTCAATCATAACTTTGTAAAAACTTGCGCCGTAAGTGCTGTTTTCCATAGTATTAGGTCCGCCGTTACGGAAATCGAAAGGAGCTTTAACATCACCGCTTTCCATTACGACAATCATCGGAACGGCCTTTTTTTCAGCGATTAAATTATCCAAAATATTTTGAGCATAACCCTGTTTTGTCCAACCGGTTTCGTCCTCTCCCATTCCGTGTTGCAGATAAAGCACGGGATAACGTTTTTTGGTGTTTTTCTCGTATTCGTAAGGCGTATAAACCAATGCTCTGCGCCACTCTTGTTTAGCGTTAGAATAATATTGGAAAGAACGTACCTGACCGTGAGGAACATTTTTTTGAGGACGATAATAATCGCCTTCTTTTCCCTCGGGAATTTCAATACCGCCCGCCATACGATTGCAACCGAAATAAGTATCAACATTAGGATCGATAACTTGTGCGCCATCAACCCACATAAAATAATAGTGAAAACCCGGAGCCAAAGAATCTGTTACACAAGTCCAAACGCCTTTTTCGTCCCTTTGCATATCATATTTTTTGGAACAAATATCGGTTTGAACTTTTTTTGCTTCGGGCGCAAAAACTTGAAAATATGCACGGTTATGAGAATCCACCATCGGGAATTTCTTGCCGGGGACAGCATTTTCGGCTGTTTTAGCATCCTCAGGGATTTTGATTTCTTTATAAAGAGAATAGCCTAAAAGCGAAAGCATTTTTTCACCGTAACGTCTGCCTAAGCCTCTGTAACCTTCAGCATCGAAATGTAGATTGTCAGCAGCGTTAGTTAAACCTTCGGCGGAAACAACGTGCGAAGTATGAACGGTTTGCGGCAAGTCGTCGATAATTGCATTCATACTTCTGCACAGTCCTTTCCCATCAGCTATTACGACTTCACCGGCCAGCAAGGGTACTTGTTCAGGTTTAAGGTTTAGGTCACCGAGAAGTCTGTCGTATACGGTCCTGACATTTTCAGGCCATTTAATATCCCCTGTATTTGTCTCCCCCTGATGTAATAACACACCTTTTATAACGCCGTCTTTTTGTGCAAGTTTAGCCATTTCAACAAGCCTTTTATAAGGATTGTTGTCATAAGCTTTGAGCATTCCTTTCATCCAATGCGGCGATTTGTTTTTTGCATAATTTTCAACTGAATCCGGCATAAAACCCTCAATAGAAATGCCGCCGATAGCAACTACGATAACACCGACTTGAATACTATCGGGAAGATATTCGGTAAGAGTTCTGCCGAAATAATCCACGGGAGTAAGTCCCGTATTTTCTCTACAAAGAGGCGGTACGGCTGTGTACCAATTACCTTTTTTACGGTTAAGACGGTTGTCATCAACCGCAGCCATCATTTTGAATCTTGGAGAAATGTCTTTCAAATCTTGTTCTTCGATTTTTGCATTTCCCTCCATATTAGATTGGCCGAAACATAAATAAATATGGAAATTCGGATTCTGCGCCTTAATGCTTAATGTCATAACAAGCAACAGGAATACTAAACAATATCTTTTCATAATTCTTTTTTAAGTAAAAAATCTGCAACAAAATTATTACATTTTCGTTAATTCGAGTTATATCTATGTAGCAAAAATTTGCTTTTTGGTATAAAATACAAAACGCAAAACAAAAAAAATAGCAAAATAAATATCAGAAAATCAACGAAATACAAACAAAACAAAAACGGGCTGTCAGAAAATAGATTCTAACAGCCCGTTTTTTCTTGTTTTTTTATTTGTATACTATTTCTTTACAACGTTTTATTAATTGTTCTGCTCAAAACGTCTAATTGTTGTTCTCTTGTGAGTTTTACAAAGTTGACAGCGTAACCCGAAACGCGGATTGTAAGTTGCGGATATTTTTCGGGATGTTCCATTGCATCGACTAAAAGTTCACGGTCAAAAACATTGACATTCAAATGATGACCTCCGTCCGGCGTGAAATATCCGTCCATGAGATTAACAAGGTTTGAAATCTTTGTGTTGTCATCTTTGCCTAACGTACCCGGCGAAATCGCAAAAGTATACGAAATTCCGTCGTGAGAATGTTGGAACGGAAGTTTTGCAACCGAAGACAAAGCAGCAACAGCACCTTTAACATCACGACCGTTCATAGGATTTGCACCCGGAGCAAACGGAACGCCTTTTGCTCTGCCGTCAGGAGTTGCGCCGGTGTTTTTACCGTAAACAACGTTTGAAGTAATTGTCAAAAGCGACTGCGTAGGCGTTGCATGACGGTATGTTTCATGCTGACGAAGATACTCCATAAATTTCTCGGTAATCATAAGAGCGAGTTTGTCGGTTTCTTCGTTGTTGTTGCCGAAAGCCTCTGGAGCGTTGCCCTCTTGTTTGAAGTCAACAGCAAGACCTTTTTCGTCTCTTATAACACGAACTTTTCCATATTTAATTGCTGCTAATGAATCCGTTACGATGCTAAGACCTGCAATACCTGTTGCTCTTGTGCGGTAAACATCACCGTCGATAAGCGACATTTGATAAGCCTCATAATCGTATTTGTCGTGCATGTAGTGAATGATTTTCAGAGCGTTAACGTATGTTTTAGCAAGCCAACGCATCATGTTTTCAAACTTGTACATCACGGTATCGTAATCCAAATAATCGCTTGTTATCGGTGCGAAATCAGGGCCGATTTGTTCACCTGTCATCTCGTCTTTACCGCCGTTGATAGCGTAGAGAAGACATTTTGCGAGGTTGGCTCTTGCGCCGAAAAACTGCATTTGTTTTCCGATTTTCATCGGGCTAACGCAGCACGCAATGCCATAATCGTCGCCATAATCAGGACGCATAAGGTCGTCGTTTTCGTACTGAATAGCACTCGTTTTGATTGACATTTTAGCGCAATAACGTTTCCAATTTTCGGGAGCGTTGTTGAACCAAAGCACTGTCAAGTTTGGTTCGGGAGCAGGACCGAGATTCTCCAACGTGTGAAGTATTCTGTAACTTGTTTTTGTCACCATACTTCTACCGTCAACACCCTGACCACCAATACTTTCGGTTACCCAAATCGGGTCGCCGGAGAAAAGGTCGTTGTATTCGGGAGTACGCAAAAATCTTACGATTCTAAGTTTGATAATCATCTGATCTATCAACTCTTGCGCTTCTTCTTCAGTGAGTTTTCCTTCTTTAATATCTTTTTCGATAAAAATATCCAAAAATGTGCTGACACGTCCGAGCGACATTGCAGCACCGTCTTGGTCTTTTACTGCGCCCAAATATCCGAAATAAACGAACTGAACAGCCTCGCGTGCGTTTTGAGCGGGACGTGTTACGTCAAAACCGTAATTCTGACACATAACAACAAAATCCTTCAAAGCGGCAATCTGTTCGGAAGTTTCTTCGCGGCTCTGAATGCACTCTTCGGTCATTTCCTGAATGTCAAGACGGTTCAAGAAACGTTTTTTCTCTTCAATAAGGTTGTTGACACCGTAGAGAGCGATTCTGCGGTAGTCGCCGATGATTCTTCCGCGTCCGTAAGCGTCGGGCAAACCCGTGATAATGTGAGCGTGACGTGCCGCACGAATATCGGGAGTATAAGCCGAGAATACGCCTTCGTTGTGAGTTTTACGATATTTGGTATAAATGGTTTTGGTATCAGGGTCAAGACTATAACCGTATGCTTTTAAAGCGTTTTCCACCATGCGGATACCGCCTTTTGGGAAAATACCGCGTTTCAAAGGTTTATCGGTTTGAAGTCCGACAATAACTTCGTTTTCCTTGTCAATGTAACCTGCTTGATAGGTTGTAAGAGTTTGAGGCAGTTTGGTTTCAGCATCGTAAACGCCTTTTTCGCGTTCGATTTTAAACATTTCGGAAAGTTTTTCCCAAAGTTTTTTGGTTTTTTCGGTAGGACCGGTTAAAAAACTTTCATCGCCGTAATAAGGCGTGTAATTGTGCTGAATAAAATCTCTGACGTTAATTTCGCGCTTCCAAATGTAGCCGTCGAAACTGTCAATGCAATTCGTTAATTTCATAAAAAATCTATGTATATTTTCTAATTATTTTTTTTCGGTGCGAAATTACAACTTCGGCGCGGCTTATACAATACCTAATATGTGGTATTTTTGTTAAATTAACGCAAAGGAAAAAGAACTCCCGCATTTTTTTCAAAACATAAAAATTTAGATTTTTTTTTATTCTAACACCTCCAATTTCCACCCTCTGAAAACAATAACCGCCGTGTGTAAATCCCATTTGCGGTTGGTACATTTTTCTTGGATTCTGTGATCAGACAAATACCTTTCTAACTGCGCTTTTGCGTCTGCTTTTAATTTATTAACAACATCGTCAGAGGAGTTTTTGTTGCAGTATTTAAATTCAATCATGTAAGCATGATGAATGTATCCTAGCGGTTCGAGATACATATCAGTAAAACCGTGGTCAGCCTCTAACTCTGTGTAAGCCAAGTAATTTGAATTTTTACAGAAATGCGACAAGAAAAATCCTTTGACGAAAAATTCGCCCTGAGCGTCAAAATCTCTAACCGACGAATTGTCTTTCATAACCGAAGCAATATAAGTTATGAACGGTTTGCAATCGCCGTTAAAGACAAGTTTTTCCCACAGATAATCCAACTTTGCGGAATCAGTCCGCCATCCGATTGTTTGATTGTAACAATCCGCCATATAGCGGCAATATTGTTGACGGACGGTGTCGTTAGGAACAACAAAAATGCGGCGGCCTTCTTCGTCAATGCCGTAACTCAAAAGTCCCATATAATAAAGTAGACTTTTTAAGTTGCTCGGTTTTGAAAGTTCCGCAATGGCAAATTCGGGATTCAGGTCAAAAAATGTTTTGCCGGTGTTTATGATATTCAAAATTATTTCAGACTTTTCGCCGAAATCTTTTTCGATTTTCACCATCTTTTCCATTTTGAAAAAGTCGGTTGAAACATTCGAATCTACAAGTTTTTCAGGAATGCGCCCTTTAGCTGAATATTTGCTGACAAAATACAATACCATGTCCGAATTAAAAACCCTCTCATTTTCCACCATATCCGATGAAAAACAATAGTTATCGTAATGGGTTTTCATTATCGTAATTAGCTCATCAACAGAATGTTTGAAAACTCCAGTTTCTTCTCGGTAATATTCTAACATCGCTCTGACTTCACTTTCAGAAAAACCCATTACTTCATTGAAGTTGCTTTCAATTGAAAGATTTGCCGCAATATTAAAACCGCTTGTAACGTCGCTCAACGTCAAAGGAGATACTCCCGTTATGAAAACTCTTTCGACTGCGGCATTGTTGTCGGTGGTCATACCTTTTAACACGTTGAAAAACAGACGGAAAAAGCCGTCGCCATGAGTGAGATTTTTGTAAGCATCCTCGTCGGTGGAAAACAAAGTATTGGCAAAATTATCGTACTCATCTATCATAATATAGATTTTCTGCGGGGAATTTTGCATCAAAAATTCCAATGTTGTCAATGCCTCATCACATTTCCCGTTGGACTTTTTTATTTCCTCCTCTGCATTTTCCGGTAGAAATTTTTGATATTGTTTAACAAAGGCTAATATTGTATTGTAAGTTTTGAGATTAAACGAAGTTTCAACGCTGCCTTTGCTGCTGTCAATTCCCGAAAAATTGAACTTCAAAATCATATACTGCCCTTGCTTGGGCGTAGGATTGTTGAAAATATCCAACCCTAAGAAATTCTGCTTGAAATCATCTTTTCTTAAAACGTCGTAATATGCCGCTAACGTATTTAAAAACAGACTTTTACCGAACCGTCTGGGACGTAAAAACATAATATATTTGGCAGCGTTTTCAAAATATCTTATGTACGCCGTCTTATCAACATAATACGAATTTTCTTTTCGCATCGTAACAAAATCCGTCTCACCGTATGGTATTCGTCTGAGCATAATTTCTTTTTATTTATTTTTGAGCAAAAAGCTGACGTTTGAGAAGACTTTCTTCACGGTTTTCTACACAAAGATATTTTATAAAAGTATTCATACCCTTGGATTTGTTTTCGTTAAGGTAATAAC
The DNA here is from genome assembly GCA_017412115.1 of Bacteroidales bacterium. GTDB lineage: Bacteria > Bacteroidota > Bacteroidia > Bacteroidales > UBA3824 > UBA3824. The sequence continues at coordinate 35,470 of JAFPYR010000069.1, forward strand.
TGATATTTTTGTTATAATACTCCACCGCGTTAAAATTCTTCACAAAACGCTTTTTATAAGTCTGAATAACATCGCTGATATTATTAACACCGAACTCCAAAGCCTCGTTCAAAGCTACTTTCAACTCCGGTTTAACGGGTCTGACAGCAAGCCATGCCGCAAAAACAAACGGATACCCCGTAAATTTTATCCATTCTTCAGCCAAATCGTATTGATATTCAAAATTATCATATTCAAAACACCTGTCACCAATAATAAGTCCGGCGGTCGTACCTTTGATTTCTTTTTCGTATCCCGGTTTCGATTGTATAAATTCAGGCGAAATCTTCCAATAATTTTTCGCCAAAAGTTTTACAAGCCTGACACTCGTAGCCGATTGATAATCAAGATAAACGTGCGTTATGTGTTCCATAGGAACTCTGCTTGCAAGAATCACAGAACGAACCTTTCCTTCGGCTCCTATACAATATTTTGAAACGATATAACTGATTTTCAAGTTCGGAATAATGCCGACGGGTACCAAAGCCACATCGCATTTTTTTTCATAAAGCAAATTGGCGCACTCCGAGGGATATTTCAATATAATTTCGCAGTTATTCTTTATGTATTCGGAATGTTCCAAACCATAAAGAAATGGTAGCGAATTATGATATGAAACCAAAACTATCTTTTGTTTTTCCATTTTACTAATTTTTTCTCTCAAGTTCTAATTGTGCAATAGTTGCAGCAACTGTTGAAACACCGCCCAAAAATGCGGCGAAAAACGTTCCGCAAAACATATACAACGGCAAAGCATAAACCGCACCGTTAGTGATAGCAAGGTATCTGAGATTGTATGTCAAGCGGTTACTTTCTTTAGCAGAATAACGCTGTCTTTCGTAAGTGTAATCCATAAATCCGTAACCGAAATAATACGCATTAATTATAAAAATCAAAGCTACCGAAACCACACTACCTATTACAGGAATAAAATTCAAAAACAGACATAATATAGTGAGCAACAACTGTTTAATTGAATTTTTAAATGCTATTACCAATGCCCTTCCGATGTCAGAAAAGGTTTGCTTTGTATTTGTTTCAAACGTTCTTCCGGTTAAATAAGTGTCGGTTTTTTCGCTCAAAACGGTGTAAATCGGCGACATTAAAACGTTTACAATAGTTCCGCCGCCGAAAATAAACAGTATGAAAGAAACTATCGGAAGAACGATTTTAACGGCAACCATAGCCGCCTGAATCCAACCGTTCATGTTCTCGGTGTTAGTTTCTATTGTTGAACTCAGCCACCCTCCGAGACCGAAGCCCGCAAACATCAAAACGGCAACCAAAACTATATTTAAAATAACGGGCAAAACGAAATATTTACCCATTTTGTTGGCAGAAATCACCTTAAACGCTTGTGAATAAGATGATAACCCGGTGATAATCTGGTCTTTAGCACTAATCATCATGTTCCAATTAAATTTTATGCGAAGTTAGAATTTTTTTTTTGATTTCAATAATTTTTTTGTAGAAATTTTATAAATATATTTGCAGCAATAATTTTAATTTTTATTTCGATGAAAAAATGTAAAATCACGGTAATGAAAAAATGTTTTCATGCCGAACTTGCCTCAAAATACGAAAATCCTATTCAACACGCCTGCGATATGTTTTTAGGTCAGGAATTTATATCGGAAAACGCCGAAAAACCTCAAGGAATGTGCTCAAGCGCATGGCTATCACTTCAACCCTTTGTGATGGCCTTAGCCTGCGGAGGCGGTAATTTTTACGACGGCTGGATGAAAAATCCAAATTCTGCAATGATTTCATGCAACGACGGTTTCAGACCCGTGAGTTTTTATATCGAAGTAATTTAACAAAAAAAATTTGTTAAATTATAAAAAAAAATCTAAATTTGCAGCATAAAATTATATCTGTTAACCAAAAAACTATAATAATTATGAGATTAGACGGACGCAGAACAAGTTCTAACGTTGAAGACATCAGAGGCGGAGGTTTCGGCTCGGATTCCTCACCAAGAAGAATGACAACCGGCAAAAAAAGCGGTTGCTTAAGCATTATTCTTTTGATAATAGGTGCAATATGGTATTTCAAAACGGGAGATGCAAGTATGCTCTCATCTTCGTTAGGCGGTGATAATCAAGTCATTGAACAGCAACAAACACGCGATACTAAAACTTCTAAAGCAAATGACGAGCTCGCAATATTTGCATCAAAGATTTTGGCTTCAACGGAAGATGTTTGGTCTAATATTTTCAAACAAAACGGTTTGACATATCAACAGCCCAAAATGGTGATTTTCTCTGACGCCGTTAATACGGGTTGCGGTTCTGCAAGTTCTTCAACAGGACCTTTTTACTGCTCGGCTGATCAAAAACTTTATTTGGATTTGACATTTTTTCAAACGATGAAAACTCAACTCGGAGCAGATGGTGATTTGGCTTACGCATACGTCATCGCGCACGAAGTAGGACATCATATTGAATATTTAACGGGTGTTTTATCAAAACTTCATAATGCAATGAACAATTGCAGAACTGAAGCCGAGGCAAATAAAATAAGTGTCAGAATAGAGCTTTTGGCGGATTTTTACGCCGGAATTTGGGGCTATTACGAAAACAAAACTTTCAAATCCTTTGAAGACGGCGACATCGAAAAAGCTATTAACTGCGCTCATCAAATCGGTGATGATTATCTTCAAAAATCAGCAGGATACAAGAGAATCAATGCAGAGGCTTTTACTCACGGCACCTCAGCTCAACGCATGAAATGGTTGAAACTCGGTCTTACAACCGGCGATATGTCAAAGGCTAACACTATTTTAACCTGCGACGAATCACAATTATAAAAAAAAATTGTGAAATTTTTGAAAAAACATAATCATAATTAATGTAAGAAGGGATAAAACCCGAAAATTAGTAATTAATTATTAATAAAATTAAAAAAAAATGGCAGAAGAAAAAGAAAACCAGTTCAAAGAGAATTTCAATTGGCAAAAAATTACAATTGATGCTGTAAACACAATTATTGCAACAGCAATCGGTATTATCATCGGTCTTTTGGTGGATAAATGGAGAGAAAACATTTCCAACGAAGAGAACTATCAAAAAATTATCGTTGCAACGATCAACAACTTGGAGAATTACGAAAAACAAATTTCTAACGTGCAGACCCAATGGATACAATACTGCGAAGAGGGATTTGAAAATATGGAATCTGAGGATTATGAAGAAACAGATTCGTCTTTCAATGAAATTGCTGAATTGTTTTTCTGGGAAGAATTCATGCAACAAGACCGTTGGATAGAAGAAAACTTCATCAATAACGGCGGTTTTATCGAAAATACAGATTTGCGTCTTAAAATCGGTAACGTATATTCTCTAATTGATTTATGCAAAAACAATATCATAAAACTCAGAAATTCAACAGAGAAAGCTTACGACAGATATTTGTATTACTATATCAACGAAAAACCTGAAAATGCATTCACCAAACTTTTCAACGATAAAGATCTTATAAATTATCGCGAAACCGTTAGAGAAGTTTATTATAACCTTGAAGAATATATCGCAATAATCAAAAATCTTACCGCTGAGATTATAAAAAATTCTAATGCTGACGAAAAAGCCCTTAATGAACAGAGAGAATCCTCTAAAAAGATTCTTGAAATCATCAATAAAGAAAGACAATAACCAAACTAAAAATAAAAAAAACGATTAGTGTATTCCCGTCCGTCTTAAATTGGAAAAAACGGACGGGATTTTTTTTATTTTAACGCTAAAAATTCTTTTTCGGCTTTTTCTAATTTTTCTTTTGTACCTAAATCCGCCCAAAATCCCGAGTGCAAAAAGGCGCAAATTTTCTCCTCAGCGGCAAGTCGTAAATAAAGGTTGGTAATCGAAAATTTTCCTTGTTCAATGATTTTAGAAAAGATTTCACGACTAATAACCGAAACCCCGCTAAAAGCATATTCATTGGCAGTTTTAGGATTAAAAGTTTTTGAAATTTTTTCCTCACCGCTTGTGTAGTTTTTCCAACCGCAAAGTTCGTTATTATCGTTAAAAATTAGTTTTCGCGAGCTTTGACGGTCTTTAACGGCTAATGTTGCAAGGCAAGAATTTTTCTTATGAAAATCATAAAGCGCATTAAGGTCGATATCAGAGGCAATATCAACATTGTATAGGATAGTGTTTTCTTCGTTTTTGAGAAGGTCCTGTGCTTTGAGGATTCCGCCGCCGGTGTCCAACAAAAAATCCCGCTCGTCGGAAATCAAAATTTCGGCATTAAAATCATGCGTTTTGATAAATTCGCACATTTTGTCAGCAAAATGATGAACGTTGATAATAAGACGGTTACAACCCGCAGCAACGAGTTTAGCGGCTGCGTTTTCTATCATCGTTTTGCCGAGGAAATTCACGAGGGCTTTTGGTTTGTTATCTGTCAGCGGGGCTAAACGTGTTCCGAGCCCCGCAGCAAAAATCATTGCCTGCATTATAAATTACGAATTATGAATTATGAATTGTCAATTGTCAATTATGAATTGTCAATTTCCAACAAATCTGGTCTTAAAAGTTTAGTACGTTCCAAAGATTGTTGAAACTGCCATTTGTCGATTTCAGCATCGTTACCGGAAAGAAGTATTTCCGGGACTTTCCAACCTTTGTAATCGGCAGGACGGGTATAAATCGGAGGTGCTAACAAATTGTCTTGAAAAGAATCCGACAAAGCCGATTCGTTGTCTGACATTGCACCCGGAATTAGCCTTACGACACTGTCGGTTATGACAGCAGCAGCGAGTTCGCCACCCGTTAAAACATAATCACCGATAGAAATTTCCTTTGTAATAAGGTGTTCGCGGATTCTGTGATCAATGCCTTTGTAATGACCGCAAAGAATTATAATGTTTTCAAGCGTTGAAATATGATTTGCCATCGGCTGTGATAATTTTTCACCGTCAGGCGAGGTATAAATGACCTCATCGTAATTTCTTTGTGATTTCAAATAGGAAATCGCTTTGTCTACGGGTTCAATCATCATCACCATTCCGGCATCGCCGCCGTATTGATAATCATCAACGGTACGGCGTTTATCAGTAGTAAAATCCCTAAGATTTATGATGTTGATTTGAGCCAAACCCTTGTTTACGGCACGTTTTATAATAGAATGTGAAAGCGGACTTTCCAAAAGTTCCGGCAAAACGGTAATTATATCGATTCTCATTTTTCGTTTTAAAAAAAATTTCGCACAAAATTAAGAAAATAAAACATACATTGCAATCGGTTATAAACGTTTTTTTTAGAAATAGGTTTCAAAAAAAGTGTACTTTCTTTGAAAAAAAGTAAACTTTTTTTTGTTTTTTAATTTTTTTTAGCATAATTTTGTCTCAATCTAAAAAAATGAAAGTACTAAGAAAATGAAAAGACTTTATACAACATTAATCACATTTCTTGCCTTGACATCGATGGTATCGGAAAGTTTTGCGACGGATTTGGCAAGATATAAATTTTTTTATGAAGAAGGGCTTAAACGCTTTTACAAAGGCGAATATAAACAAGCTTACAACAATTTCAGAGCAGCTTCCATTTGCGAAGACGCTCAACCACCGGCTAAAGTAATGATGAAAACCTGCAATTATTGTCAATGTCATTACGACACGGCTGAGTATTATTACGACGAAGCAAAATATCTTTTAGCATTAGACCATTATTCCATAGTCGCTCAAAACAACAGCCGCGACATGAATTGCCGCAGCAAAATGACTCTCTGTATAAAAAAAGGAAATGATTTCAAGAAAGATATGGTTTTTGTAAAGGGAGGAAATTTTTCGATGGGCAGAAACGACGGACCCTTCAACGAAAGCCCCGCACACAATGTTGTGGTAGATGATTTTTATATGGACAAAACAGAGGTCAGCAATTCGCAATTCGTTAATTTTCTGAATATTAGCGGAATATATTCCAACGAAGGTATTTTAAGAATCAACATAGAAAACCTCGAATGTAAAATCCGTGAAAGCGGTGGTTGGTATTACGTTGAAAACGGTTTTGAAAACTATCCCGTAGTTGCCGTAAGTTGGTATGGTGCAAGCGATTACGCTAAATGGGCTGACAAAAGTTTACCGACAGAGGCTCAATGGGAATACGCTTTTGCCGATACCAAAGACAAAACCGAAAAAAAATCACTTCATGCGGTGAATTTAGGTCAAGCCAACAAATTCGGACTTTTGAACATGAACGGCAACGTTTGGGAATGGTGTCAGGACTGGTACGCTGAAACCTCGTATCATTCTATAGGACAAATAAATCCCGTTACAACCGACGCCGATGCCGAATACAAAACGATGAGAGGCGGTGCTTACACCTCAGAATCAGGCATTTCCATCAGAACTTTCAGAGATTATAATTTACCTTACGAATGTAAGAAAAATGTGGGATTCAGATGCGTTAAAAACTGTCCGAATTACCGCCCTAACAATACTACGTACTGATAGTAACAATTTTTAGATTTAAGATAAAATTCATTTTGTTAGTTTAGGAAGCCGGAAATACGTTTTTTTAACAAAAACTTTCTCCGGCTTTGCTATTTTTTATATTCAAAGGTAATAAAAAATTAATGTTAATTTTTTATATTTTACCTTTCTTTTAACTACCTTAGTACAAAAATTTCGCAAAAAAAATGCTATCATCATCTTAACTGATAAAAAACTGATATAAAACTATGGTTAGAATAATGACAGTTAATGACATTAAATACAGAGAGGATTTGTTCAGGATATTTTATTCTGCACTTCCTCAAAGTTTTAAGCCGACTGAAACCTATACGCAGATTCGTTCTGCGTATGATTTAGCGTTTACGGCTCATCACGGAGTACGACGCAAAGGTGGAAATCATGAACCTTATATCACTCACCCAATTTCGGTAGCATTAATTGTAGCCAATGAAATAGGTTTGGGCGTAAGTTCCGTTATAGCAGCACTTTTGCATGATGTCATTGAAGATACCGAGTTTACAAAAGAAGACATTGCAGAAAAATTCGGCAACAATATCGCCAATATCGTTGAAGGCCTTACTAAAATCACTAACGTATACGACGCGAAAAAAAACGCACAATCAGAGACATTCAAAAAAATGTTGCTCTCCATTCCTCACGACCCGAGAGTCGCATTCATAAAAATAGCCGACAGGCTTCATAACATGCGCACAATGGAGGATATGCCGGACGGCACACGACAAATCAAAGCTGCTGAAAACCTTTTCGTATACGTTCCGATTGCCGATCAATTAGGTCTTTTCGATATAAAAAACGAATTAGAAGATACAAGTTTTAAATATTCACATCCCGGAACATACATTTATTTGAAAACCGAAATGGAAAAACTTTCAGAAAAAAGAAAAAAAACTTTTGAAAGTTTTAAACTCGCATTGATGAAAATAATGGTCGGTACCCAATGGGTCTGTAAATTTTCGGTGATTGAAAAATCTTGTTTCCAGATTTGGAAAATGATGCAGGAAGCGGGAATCAGTTTTTCAGAAGTAGAAAACAGCCTATCTTTAAGAGTTATTTTTGATGCAGGGGATATATACGACGCTCAAGATATTGTTAATGCCCATTATAATATTTACTCTTCTATAATTGCTAATTTTGCCGAGCGTGAAGGTTTCAAACGTGATTATGTCGTAAGACCCAAATCCAACGGGTTCAAAGCTTTGGTTTTTATGGTCATGTTCGAGGGTAATTGGATTGAAATTCAAATCCTTACCAACGAAAATGATATGGTGGCTCACTGCGGTTACTCAAAATCACGACCAAACAGAATCGGACTTGACACACTTCAGGAAAATATCAAAAGTTTCAACGACTCAGAAAGCGCAATCGAATTAATCAACCGTTTCAGAACCCTCTCCAACTTAGAAAAAATATTTGTTTTCACACCAAAAGGCAACATTATAGAACTTCCCAAAAACGCTACCGTTTTGGATTTTGCATACGCTATACATTCAAGAATTGGTAACCACTGTACGGGCGCAATTATCGGCGGCGAACACGTCCAAATAAATTACGTATTAAAATCCACAGACCAAGTAAACGTAACTTTTTCCCCGAGCGTAAGACCTTCTAAAAATTGGTACTCCTTCATAAAAAGCGATCACACAAAAAATTGTTTGGACAAATATTTCAAAAACAATCCCCAAAACGATAATTCTGAAATCATAAAAGGCAGACAAATCATCAACAATCTGCTTTGCGACAAACACGTGATACCCTCTGCACATTTAATCGGAAGAATACTATCACATTACGAACTGCCTAACACAGAGGAACTTTACCGTTGCATTGCAAAACACGAAATTTCCGAAAACGATATTTGGTCTACAATTAAAGGCATTAAAACCATTATCGAAGGCAAAAATACTATTAAAACCAAAGATATTGAAAAACCAAAACCGATAAAAGTAACCGACTTAGTAGAAATTGATTACCGCAAACCGCTGTTAATCAATCAAGATTTGCCTTACGTTCTCTCGCCCTGCTGCCGGCCTATTTCGGGCGATGATGCGGTTGTATGCCGCGACGAAGACGGCGTTTTGTATATTCATAAACGCGAATGCGAAACGGCAAAACAAATCGGCGCAACCGACGGAAAACATACAACTACCGTCAGATGGGGAAAAATTAACCCCGCTCTTGCCGCCCTTAATCTCGAAGGCGTTGACAGAGAATGTATGATTGCCGATATTTCCAGCAAACTGTCAAAAGAGTTGAAACTAAAAATAAAATCAATTGAATTCAGAGAAGAAGGCGGACTTTTCAAAGGCAAAATCGTTGTCTACGTAGACGACACTTTACAATTGGAAAAAATACAAGAAGAACTACTGAAAATCAACGGACTTGTAAAAATTAACAGAATAAATCAACAGAAGAGACAAATTATAATAAACTAAAAAAAAATGAACGAACTCTTAGACAATAAGACTGATACTGAACTTGCTATGTTGTACCGAAAGACGGGAGAAGGAGTTTATCTCGGTTCGCTTTACAAACGGTACACAAAATTGGTTTATGTGGTTTGCTTCAAATATCTCAAGGACAGAGAAGTCGCCGAAGAGGCAGTCCAACAGATTTTTGAAGCGCTTATCGTATCACTCCGCAAGTACGAAGTTTCAAATTTTAAAAGCTGGCTGACCACCGTAAGCCGTAATCATTGTATCATTATGTTAAAAAATAATAAAAACATAGTGGAATATTGTGATTTTTTTGAAAAAAACGTTGAAGAAATTGTGGAATTTGAGGATATTTTTAATCAAGAAGATAGACAACAGAAAGATAAAATGATTGACAAACTTTCTTCAGCTGTTGAGGCTTTGCCTAAAGAGCAAAAAATTTGTATTGAACTTTTTTATCTCAAAGGCAAATCCTATGCGGAAATTACAGAATTGACGGATTACGACTTTAAAAAGATAAAATCATATCTTCAGAACGGAAAACGCAATTTAAGAAATTTTTTAACAAAGGAAGCAATGTTGATGATTTTATTATTTTATTCTGTTATGCTGAATTTTTAAAATTCTAAAAACAAAATCGTCAAACTTTAAAAAAAAAAAAACGACAAAACGATGAATATAAATATGAATATATTAACTTGTCCTGACTTCGAGGACATTGAAAAACTGCTCAGGGGAGAATTATCTCAAAAAAAGAGAATCGAAGTTTTAGAACACATTGAGAAATGCTCCGACTGCAAAGAAATATATGAAACTCTCAAAGAGCTTGGCGTAGAACAAGTTCAAGAGGCTTCTGAGCGCATTAATCAAAAAATTGATAAACGCGCCCAAAGTATTTCACACAAAAAGAAAAACACCAAAGTTTTTTCGTTTTTTAAATATGCGGCTGCAGCTGCGGTTGTAGGCTTAGCATATTTCGGAATCAAAAATCTTAAAAGCGACCCCGAAACTACATTCAGCGGAACGGTTGCCGTAAACGACGACGAGCCTAACACCTCCCCTGCTCAAGAAATTTTGTCAGAAGAGGAATCGAAGACTCCTCAAATTAATGAAGAGGAAGTTATAACTTCGTCGCCTTCAAAAGAAAACTCTATCGAAAAAAAGGAAACAAAAGAGAAGGTAATTCCTGTAAAAACCAGAACGCAAGAGCCCACTCCTGAAAAAGAGGAACTCACACGCGGTGGCAAAATCATACCCGTAACACGCACACTCCAAGAGGGCAATGTTGATACGGCAAAAATCAATTCCAAAATGGCAAAAGCCATAAAATTGATGCAGCAGGAAGAATATTTCGATGCTAAAGAATATTTGGAAGATATTATAAATCTCATTCCTCAAGACCACAAAGCATTGAAAAATTTAGCAATATGTAATTTCAAATTGAAATATTACAGACAAGCGGTTTCTATTTTCAAGAAATTGAAACCCAAAAACGAAGAAGAAAAGTTAGAAATCGAAAAATATATCGAAGAATGTACACAAAATCTATAACTAAAAAAAAAATTGAGGAAAACTCAAAAGTTCTTTTTGTCTGTCTCGGCAACATTTGCAGAAGCCCTGCTGCCGAGGCAGTTTTAAAAAAGATTTCTAATGATTTGGATTTCAAACTCGAGATTTCTTCAGCCGGTTTGATTTCGTATCATCAAGGCGAATTGCCCGATATGCGGATGATGACAACGGCTCAAAAAAGAGGTTACACTTTGAAACATAGAGCAAGAAAAATTTCCGAAAGAGATTTTGAATATTACGATTACATAATCGGCATGGACAACGAAAACATTCACAAACTCAATCAGTTGTGTCCCGTGCAATATCAAAACAAAATCATCTTGATTGCGGATTATTTTTCACCGGAAATAATTCATGAAAGCGTTCCCGACCCATATTACGGCGGATTAGGAGATTTTGACACTGTAATAACGCTCCTTGAAAATGCTTGCAAAAACATGTTGAAAATCGAAAAAAATAAATGAAAAAACTGTCTTTAATTTTAATTTTAGTATTTGCTGCGTTTTCTTTTTTGAAAGCACAGCAAACTTTTTTATATGCCGAAAAAGGCGGACAAAAATTATATTTAGACGTCTACAAATCACAAAACACCGATATTAAAAAACCTCTGCTGATTTATGTTTTCGGCGGCGGATTTATCATGGGAGAAAGATACGACAAAGCGTTTTTACCGTTCATAAAAGGTTTCAACGACCAAGGTTTTGACATCGTATGCATAGATTACAGATTAGGATTGAAAAATTCAGGAAAACCCGGAGTTTTTTCTTTTTCTCCGCTGCTAAAATCTATCGACATGGCGGTTGAAGATTTGTTTTCAGCGACGGATTTTCTGCTGAAAAACCCCAATTTAACTGGTGTTAATGCTGAAAATACTGTTATAATGGGCTCTTCTGCGGGTGCAATTACCGTTTTGCAAGCCGATTATTCTATATGCAACGGCCTTGTAAAAAAAGGTCTTATAAGAGATGATTTCCGTTACAAAGGTGTTGTAGCTTTTGCGGGTGCAATTTTCTCTTCAAAAGGCAGAATACGTTACAGAAAGGCCGCCCCCGCTCCTACTATGATGTTTCACGGCACATCCGACAAAGTAGTAACTTACAAGCAAATCAATCTCTTGAAATGGCATTTTACCGGTACGAAAAAACTTTCAAAAAAGTTTGAAAAACACAATTATCCACATTTTACTTACCGTTACGAAGGTTTAGGACACGAGGTTAATTTCTTTGTAGAAAGGAACTTAGAAGATGTTTGCAAGTTTATTGACGAATACGTTATCCAAGGCAAAAAAATCAAAAAAGATATAACCGTAAAAGATCCGTCTATCAAGGTCAAAAGCGTTGCAAACTCAAAAGAATTATACAAAAACAATTGACAATTGACAATTGACAATTGACAATTAAAAATTGAAAATGAAAATTGAAAAATGAAAAATTGACAAAAAAAATAATTGACAATTGACATAACTCTCTTCATTGTCAATTATCAATTATCAATTGTCAATTGTCAATTATTTAACGACATTTCCGTTAAGACGAAGCTCAAAGACATCGTTAGGAGTCTCAAGACTCGTGTAAACAGTCACGGTTTTGTTGAAAGTTCCTAATTCTTTAGCATCAAAAACAGTTGAAATTTTACCTGTTTTTCCGGGCAAAATAGGAGATTTCTCGTATTCAAGTTTCGTGCAACCGCATGAAGCCTCCGCATTTGTTATAAAAACCGGTTTGTCGCCCGTGTTAGTAAAAGTATACTCAATTTTTTTAGGAACGTTTTGCTTAATATCGCCGAAATTATATTCCGTTACGTCCCATTTAATACTTGCACTTTTATTAGAAGAAAGTTCGGTTTTGCCTGTATTGCCGTTTGAAGAAAATAAATCCGTCCATTGCGCAGAAGCATTATGAGCGAAAAATACAAAAACAAGCAATGTTAAAGTAAATAATAATTTTTTCATGTCAGTTCTTTTTTAGAATATTTGATTAAACAATACACTTTTATAGACGATATTTTTCGGCGAATTGTTGTATTTTTTTTTATAAAAATTGTTAATTCAAAAATACTGAAACCCAAATTAAAAAGGTTTAATCACCCAAAAACAATTAACCCAAAATTAACAATTCTAAAGTTTTATTTTACACTAACTAAACCGTCGTATAAAATAAAACAAGTATTTTTGCGTTGTTTTAAAAAGACAAAAAAAACATTAACTAAATAAACAGCATAACAAAATATGTTTAAATTATTGATAACCAAAATGCACACTCCACGCTGGGTAGTCTTTATCATTGACATGATGATTGTAACTATTTCTATTGCAGCAAGTTATCTATTAAGATTTAATTTCGATTGGAGTGAGATCCTTAAACAAAATTTGGCGTTGGCAATAGCGATAATCCTTCCTGTAAGGGTTTTGTCGTTTGTAATTTTCAGAACCTACGCCGGTCTGGTGCGCTACACAAGCACTAACGATGCTATGAGAATTTTACTGACCGTTATCTCGGGCAGTATAGTTGCCTTTTTCGGCTCTCTCCTTGTAAACCTCTACACGAATTTGAATTTTCAAATTCCGTTATCTATCGCTATCTTGGATTGCATTATCGCCACAACGATAATGATAATTTCAAGATTTTTAGTAAAACTCCTCTACCTTGAACATCACGTTCAAGACCCCGCCGTAGAAAATGTCATCATCTACGGTGCTAACGAATCGGCTTTAACAACGAAAAAAACCCTTGACAGAGATGCCGGCAGCAATTACAAAGTTGTGGCATTCATCGATTCAGACCAAAGATTAAGAGGCAAAAGTATTGATGCCGTAAAAATCTATCCGCCTGAAATGTTGGACGAAATCGTAAAAAAATACGATGTTACAAATCTTATTTTTGCAGGCAACACACCGAGCAAATCCAAGAGAAAAGATATTATTGATTGGTGCCTTTCCAACAACGTAAGAGTGATGTCTACTCCTACCGTCAACAATTGGATTAACGGCGAACTCAGTTTCAAACAAATCAAAAACATCAGAATCGAAGACCTCTTGGAACGCGATCCGATACATTTGGAAGAGGATAAAATCAGAAAAGATATTTTGAACAAAACCGTTCTCGTAACGGGTGCGGCAGGCAGTATCGGTAGCGAAATTGTCCGTCAGCTCACACGTTTCAACCCTCACAAAATTATCGTTTTCGACCAAGCAGAATCACCGCTTTATGATTTGGAATTGGAATTAAGGGAAAAACTCAATTTCGATAATTTTGAAATCGTAATCGGCAGCATTTGCGACAAAACACGTCTTACGTGGACTTTTGAAACTTTCCGCCCCTCAATCGTTTATCATGCAGCAGCATACAAACACGTCCCGATGATGGAAAACAATCCCTCTCAGGCAGTTGCTAACAACGTAAGAGGAACAAAATTTTTAGCGGATTTTTCGGTAAAATACGGCGTTAAAAAATTCGTTATGATTTCAACCGACAAGGCGGTAAATCCGACAAACGTGATGGGTTGTTCAAAAAGAATTTGTGAAATTTATACTCAATCACTCAATTCGATGTTTCCCACGCAGTTTATCACAACAAGATTCGGAAACGTTTTGGGCAGCAACGGCAGCGTAATTCCCCGTTTCAAAGCTCAAATCGAAAAAGGCGGTCCCGTAACGGTTACGCACCCTGAAATTACGAGATTTTTCATGACTATTCCTGAGGCTTGTCAATTGGTTTTGCAAGCGGGAACACTTGGCAACGGTGGCGAAATTTTCGTTTTTGACATGGGTAAATCCGTTAAAATCATTGATTTAGCAAAGAAAATGATAAAACTCTCCGGCCTTACTTTAGGCAGAGACATTCAGATTCATTACACGGGACTCAGACCGGGCGAAAAACTTTACGAAGAGGTACTCAACGACAAAGAAAAAACTCTTCCGACCAATCACTCTCAAATCATGGTCGCAAAGGTTCGCGAATACGATTTCCCGAAAGTCTCGGAACAAGTAAACGAACTTATCGCCATGACCGAAAGCAAAGACAACATGAAAATCGTTGCCATGATGAAGAGAATCGTTCCCGAATTTAAGAGCGAAAATTCAATTTACGAAGAGTTGGATACTCTTAATACGATTACTGACAATCAAGCTGAAATTAAGTCAGAAAACAAGACTAAAAACGAATCCAATAAGTACGAAAACGCCATGCGCAAAAACCAAATTGTTTATTCTAACAAAAAGGTATTTCCGATAGGTAAAAAGTTTTCACTTATACATTAAAAAATATTCTTAAAGAAAAAGAGGTTGCCAGAAAAAAAAACGTCAACCTCTTTTTTTATTTCTTAAAAAGTCTGCAAAATCTGTAAACAAACTCATAAAAATTTCTACGGAAATTCAATTTTGAAAAAAATGCCGGTTTTTTGCTGTTTTCGTCGCAAAACTCCGCGTATGCCTTTACAATATAAAGCCACGCATCAGAAAACCGTCTATTCCTAAAAAAAGAGATTCCAGCGTTATAATAACTTAGCCATTGCTGCAAGGTAGCCGAGAGTTTGTGTTCACTGCCCAATTTTAAGGCGTTTAAGGCATATTGAAACGACAAGTCATAATTTCCTATTTTTTCGTAAGAGGCTGCCAAAATTCCCAAAGAAAGCTGCTTTGAACAGTATTTTTTCATCGAATCGCCTTCCATGCAAAGCGTCAAACAATTTAAAGCGTCAATTATTGCCTCTTTGTATTTTTTCATCGAATAAAGCAGCGAGGCTCTTTCGGCTAAACAACAGCACAAATCATCGTCCTTGCCGTCAATTTCTTTTTGCATTTCAACCGCTAATGCAGAATATTTGAAAGCCTGATAAACGGCTTTTTTGCGTTTATAATAATTAGAAAGATTTCTCGCTAAAACTGCAATTTGTTTTGTCGGTCTTAAAATATTATCAAGGATATTAACAGCGACCTGCTCCTGATTTTTAAGAACCTCAGCGGGGATTTTTTCGATGTTATTATACCGTGAAAAAAAGTTAGTAACGTTTTTCGCCAACCGCCTGAAATAATGAAAATCTGGAAGACGAAAAGAATAAAGCAACTTTTTTTTGACTCCGTTGAGTTGATAATTGCCTTTTGAAAAATTCAACCAGCCCTTTGCCGTTAAACCGTGCAAAGTATCAAAAAATTCAACGCCCTCTTTAGAATCGTGATTCATACCGAAAACATTGAAGATATAATTAGCGGAATACATTCTCTCAGGTAGCAATGAAATCGTGTACAAAATAGCTTTTTCACCGCTACTAAGAAACTGATAATTAGGCTGTAATAAATTTCCCATGTTTTTTTTGTTTTTTTTCTTAAAATTTGCTTTCAAAATTAAAAAAAAGTTTTTAAATTTGCAGCGCAAAAATCAAAAAAATTGTATTTTTTTATCCGCCCGGATGGCGAAATTGGTAGACGCGCTAGTTTCAGGTTCTAGTGCCGCGAGGTTTGCAGGTTCGAGTCCTGTTCCGGGTACCAAATAAAAAAAATCGGTTGACTTTTTTTCTTGTCAACCGATTTTTTTGTTTTCCAATTATTTCGCTTTTACGATATTAACAATCACCTCAGCCGCCTTTTCCATTTGTTCAAGCGAACACCATTCCGTGCGTGAATGATAATTATGTCCGCCCGTAAAAATATTCGGCGTAGGAATGCCGCTTTGCGTTAAACGCGAACCGTCCGTACCGCCGCGAATCGGAACAATTCTCGGAGCAACACCCGCCTCTTTGCAAGCATTAATCAAATCTATCACGACTTTCGGATTTTTGTCCATTTCAGATTTCATGTTAGCGTATTGAAAAACATGTTTAACTTCAACTTTTCCGCCGAAATTAAGCGCAGTAACATTAGCTAAAGCCTCAATCTGACGTTTCTTCAACTCCATTCCGCTGTCCGTAAAATCTCTCAACAAAACAGTAATTTCGGCTTTTTCCATAGAGCCTTCAACGCCCATCGGCGCAAAAAATCCCTCGTAACCGTCAGTTGTTTCGGGAGCCTCATGACGGGGAAGATTGCTCAAAAAACTGCCCGCCATCGTTACAGCATTAACAAGTTTTCCGCGTCCCAAACCCGTATGAACGGCATTTCCGAAAAATGTTATCAAAGATTTATAAGCGTTGAAACATTCAATTTCGATTTCGCCGATATGACCGCCGTCCACCGTATAAGCCGATTTCGAGGAAATCATATCCAAAGGAACATTATCCATGGAGTGTCCCGTTTCTTCGTCAGGAGAGAAAACAACCTCGATTTTTCCGTGTTTAATTTCGGGATGCGATTGCAAATAATCAGAGGCCGTCATTATAGCAGCAATTCCCGCTTTATCGTCAGCACCGAGCAAAGTCTCGCCGTTTGAAGTGATTATCGTTTCATGATTTTCGATTGCCGACTTCAACTCCGCCCCCGAAATAAAATGCCCCGAAGGCAAAATTATCTTGTCATCAACAAACTCCTTCCAAACTATCGGCTCAACATCCTTGCCTGAAACATCTTCCGAGGTATCAAGATGCGAGAGAAACATTACGGAAGGCTTGTTCTCGTAACCTTCATCAGAGGGCAAAAAACCGTAAACAAAACATTTATCATTTACAGTAACACCCTGAAAACCAAGTTGTTTTAATTCTTTTTCAAGGATTCGCGCCAAATCGAATTGATTTGTGGTAGAAGGACATTTTCCTGAATCCGCTTGCAAAGAATCAGAGGTCGTCCAAACTTTCACATACCTTAAAAATCTTTCTAAAAGTTCGTTTTTGTTTATCATTTTTTATCAAAATTAATCCGATGCAAAATTACAAAAAAAACTGCATTACGTTTTTAATACCCGAAAAAACGCAATGCAGTACACAAAATATTAACCTTAAAATACTATGAACTTTGATTATTAGTTTGCAATTCCAACTCGCTCAAAACGACTTTCGCCCTCTCGGAAGCCAAATCGAAATTAGGACAAACATTTCTGCTGTTAAGTTTTTCGATAAGACCCGTTTTGTTGAGTTCCTTATAAACAGAATCGTTTACACCAGAGAGAATTACTTTTACGTTGATTTCTTTTAAATCGTCCAAAACCGCGCTGAAATTTCTTGCGCCGGTTGCGTCCATAAACGGAACGTGTCTCATTCTTATTACCAAAACTTTGGCCTCGTTTCCGAACTGACGAAGAGTTTCACGATATTTTTTAGCGGCACCGAAAAAGAAAGGTCCGCTGATTTCATAAACTTCAATACCTTTGGGCAAGTTTGAATAGTTTTCGAGCGGGTCGCCGGAATTTCTCTGAAGGCTGATAACCTCGCTCTGTGATGCCATTCTCTGCATAAAAAGCAATGCAGCCAAAACCATTCCGACCTCAATAGCAGCCGTCAAATCAACTATTACCGTAAGCAAAAACGTTACGACAAGAATTATCGTGTCATATTTAGAACCTTTGCAAATAGAAACGAAAGATCTCCATTCACTCATGTTGTAACTAACTACAATCAAAACGCCCGCCAAACAAGACATCGGGATAAGTGTCGCCCATTTTCCGAAAAACAACATTATCAAAAGCAACGTGATAGCATGAACAATGCCTGCAACGGGAGTACGTCCACCGTTTTTAACGTTAGTAGCCGTTCTTGCGATAGCACCCGTTGCCGGAATACCGCCTAAAATCGGAGATGCGATATTAGCAATACCTTGAGCGATAAGTTCGGTATTGCTTCTGTGATTACCGCCAATCATACCGTCGGCAACAACAGCTGAAAGCAATGATTCAACAGCACCCAAAACGGCAATCGTTAAAGCCGGACCTACATAACTTGCGATATTAGAAAAGTCAAAACCCGGAAATTCAATGGAAAAAGTTGAAGGAATTTCGCCGAAAACCGTTCCGATTGTCGTAACGGGCATATCAAAAGCCGCTGCCAAAATCGTAACCACGATTATCGCAACAAATGAACCCGGAACTTTCGGAGTAATTTTAACAAAAAATACCGAAATCAAAATTGTAATTACCGTCAAACCAAGTGCGTAAACGTTTACGGAAGATAAGTTAGAGAGCATTACAGCCCATTTTCCGACAAAATCAGCAGGCATTTTGTCGGCAATTGCAAGACCTAAAGCATCTTTCACCTGAGTTGAAAAAATCGTCAAGGCAATACCAGAGGTGAAACCTACAACCAAAGGATGCGGAATAAATTTGATAACGCTGCCCATGTGCAAAAGTCCGAACAAGACGAGAAAAATACCCGCCAGCATCGTCGAAATCATCAATCCTGACAATCCGTAAGTATTAACGATACCTGCCACAACAACGATAAAAGCACCCGTAGGACCACCGATTTGAACACGGCTACCGCCCAAAAACGAGATAATAAATCCGGCAACAATAGCCGTTATAAGTCCTTTTTCGGGACTGACACCGGAGGCAACAGCAAAAGCAATTGCAAGAGGTAAAGCCACAATACCCACAATCAGACCCGCCATGCAGTCTGCCTTAAACATCTGCTTGGTATAACCCTGTTTCAAAACAGAGAAAAATTTCGGTTTAAAAACGTTTTCCACAATTAATCTTTTTTTACATTTTCAGTGTGCAAAGATAGAGAAACAATATTTAACCTATTTTTAGAATTATTTAAGAAATTTTTAATTCCCCAAAAGGTTAATTAACAATTAATTTAAGACTAAAAAGACTGAAAAAGAGTTTTTTATTAAAAAAAATTCTAAATTTGCCGTAAGAAAAAATATGTTAGAATTATGAAAGAAAAATCTTTAGCAGAAAAACTGACCTTAGAGGGCATCGAACTCTTGAAAAATCTTATCAAGACGCCTTCTGTGTCAAGAAACGAAGACAAAACGGCAGAATTAATTTTCAATTATCTAAAATCGCACGGTGTAGCTCAAGTAAACCGTCATCTCAACAACGTGTGGGCAGTCAGCAAAAATTTCGACCAAAACAAGCCCACGATACTTTTCAATTCGCATCATGACACTGTTTTGCCAGCCAAAACATACACACGCGACCCTTTCAGTCCCGATGTTGAAAACGGAGTTTTGTACGGTTTGGGCAGCAACGATGCGGGCGGGGCAGCAATTAATCTCCTTTCGACGTTTCTTTATTTTTATAATCAAGAGCAACTTCCTTACAATCTGATAGTTGCAATAACGGCTGAAGAAGAAAATTCCGGCGACAACGGCGTTCAAAGCATTTTGGGAAAACTTCCAGAAATAGAATTTGCGGTTGTAGGCGAGCCGACTTCCATGGAAATTTCGGTTGCTGAAAAAGGCATTTTAGTCCTCGATTGCATTGCAAAAGGTAAAACCGGACACGCAGCCCGCAACACCGGTATAAACGCGATTTACAAGGCGTTAGAAGATATTAATTGGCTTAAAAACTATAAATTTGAAAAGTCCTCTCCTTGGCTCGGCGACGTTAAATGTACCGTTACGGGAATTAATGCCGGAACGCTTCACAACGTAATTCCTGCAGAATGTAGTTTTATGGTTGATATCAGAATCACGGAAAAATATACACATCAGGAGGTTTTGGACATTATTAAGGCTAACATACCGAACAAAGATACTGAAGTAAAACCCCGTTCTTTCAAATTGAAATCTTCACACATCGACGAAAATCACCCACTGATAAAACTTGCTAAGGCTAAAGGTTTCAAACTTTTCGGTTCACCGACGACTTCAGACCGTGCCGTAATGCCTTACGCAAGTCTTAAAATGGGACCGGGCGACAGCAACCGTTCGCACACCGCCGATGAATACATTTTGCTTTCAGAGATAAGCGAAGGCATCGAAAAAACAATCAATCTTTTTGAAGATTTTTTTGCAAAATAATTACCTGATAAAAAACAAAAAAGGTTGCTTTTTTTAAGCAACCTTTTTTTGTTTTAATTGTTCTGTTCTTTCAAAATCATATCGATAACGACAGCGGTAGAAAGAACTGCGATACGTTGATTTTCCTCGGTAAGTGAATCGGAAATATTAACGACGTACTTGTCGGAATCGGTGAAGACTTCTTTCAAAAGTCCGCCCCATTTCTTTGAAACCGTTCCGATTTCCCCTCCGTTAGAATCGGTAATGTGAAAATCCCATGCGAACCAATCTCCCGCAATAGTAGCGATTTTATTGCCCTGCATATCGGTAATTTCAAACTTAGGTTTTAACGAAAATTTTTGAGCAATTTTCGCAATCTCTACTCCCTTAGAGTTTTTAACCGTGATTTTCGCCATGAAAAATGTTATGCCCTTTGTAATCGAAGCGATAACGTTTTTCGATTCATCAAGAATATTTAATTCAAAGGGAAGCATTTTCTTAGAAACAATAAATTGTAAAATATTTCTTCCCAATGAAGATTTTTCCTGAATATAACCGATTTCTTTGCCCTCAGCATCAAGCACTTGATACTGATTGTTAAGAACGGTAAATTTTTGGTTTACAACCAAAGTGTTTTTTGCAAATAAGTTTTCCATTTGTGTTTTAAATCGTTATTGTGTTATTATTATTTCTATACGACGGTTTTTAGCTCTGTTAGCCTCGGAAGTATTCGGAACCAAAGGTTTTCTCAAACCCATTGATTCACAAACAATTCTATCAGGACTAACACCTCGTTTTACAAGTAAATCTTTAGCCGATTCGGCACGTTTCAAGCCCAAAGCATCATTTTGTTCTGCCGTACCGATGTCGCAAGTATGACCCACGATTTTAATCTTAGCCTCAGGATATTCCTTTGCAATCTCGGCAATATCGTCAAACATCTTATTGTATGCGAGTTTTGTCTTAATGTCCGCTCTGTTGAAGTCGAAATTAACGGCAACAAATGTCCGCTCCTTGAACTCTTCCTTCGGTTCGTCTTCAACCTTAGGCTCATCGTCCTCTTTCTTAGGCTCGTCCTCAACCTTAGGCTGTTCATCCTCTTTCTTAGGCTCGTCCTCAACCTTAGGCTCATCGTCCTCTTTCTTAGGCTCGTCCTCAACCTTAGGCTGCTCTTCCTCTTTCTTAGGCTCGTCCTCAACCTTAGGCTCATCGTTTTTCTTCGGATTCTCCTCACGTTTTGGAACCAAACTGCCGTCATCATCATCGTCATCGTCAATAATAATAGGCGGAACTTTATCCGTAGAATCAATCTCAGGTTTGTTATCAGGTTTGTCCTTTTCGTCCTTTCCTGGCTTATTCTTTTTGTCTTTCTTCTCTTTCTCGGTTTTTTCTTTCTTCGGCTTCTCTTCACCCGGAATTTTGTTCTTCGGCGAGCTGACAAGACGGTATCTCAAACCCGCCATCAAACCCACTGAAAACGGATGAATTTTATCAACAACATTAGATGCCAAAACACCGTTGTAAATAGAATTTTGATAAGCATCAGGCGACATACAATCCGGGTCGAATTGATAATTATTGTATGTATCTTTCTGATTATTAAAGCCATAAGTCGAATAGAATCCTAAATTCAAATCCAATCTCGGATTCAAGACATACATCAAGTCAAACTCCAAAAAAGCACCAAACGAGGGCTTATAATTGTAATGACCCGAAAAATCGTAATCCTTATAAAAATAATGCTGCGGCATATCAAAAAGTTCAAGACGGTATTGCTCATAATAACCTCTGGTCTCAATATAATTTGCCCTTGTTTTGAACTTATCAAATGCGACAAACTGTGTTAAAGCACCTACGCCGCCGCCGATTTTCAATTTTTTCTCTAATTTATGATGATAATACACACCGATAGGAATACCTACCATGGTCTGTCTTTGTCTTTCTTTCAAATAATAGTAATATGTTCTGTGCTCATAAACTTCGTTATCAGTATCAATAGCACCTTCAATTGCGTTTGTATAATTGAATTCACCGTTAGAACCGTATGATCTGAAGTTCAAATCGATACCGAAACCGAAACCGTTTTCCAAAAAATAACGATAACCCACTCTGAAAAGCCCTCCGAAACCGGGAGTTTTACGCCCGTAACCATCAAGAGAGTAATTCATAGTATGCAAACCGCCGCCTAAATCGCAAAGTACATAACTTCCCGGACGGCAAATATTCAGAGTATCTTTTTTCTTGCGTTGTGCGCTTGCCGAGGCAAAGACAAACAAAGCCAAGAAAAACAATAATAATACTTTTTTCATAATCTCTAATTTCTGACAATTAACTTAAAAGTAAGCCTAACATTACCAAGAAAAACAACTCCCGTGTAATTTCCTTTGGGAAGATTAAGATAATTTATGTCAATTGCATTTGTAATTTTATCAACTAAAGTACCCAAAGAATTGTACACATATATTACAGGCTTCAAGGCCTCTAAGTTTGGCACCCCGACAAGTTCCACGGTAACCGACTCCATAACCCGAGCAGGATTTGGATAAACATTCACTATGGAAGTTGCTTTAGACTTTGAAATTTCAGAGCGCTTATCATAAAAGACAGGGCAAACCCAAACTTTTTTTCCGTCAATCATCGTAATTTCAGCACTATAGCTTCCATAAAGACACGGCAAATCATTGAAAAATTGTTTGGTTTCACCTTCCAAAATTTCACCGTTCTTATACCATTGGTAATTATAGAATTGCCCTTCATAATTATTAATCGCCACGACGTCGTTGAATTTAGAAAGCATAACGCTTCCAGAATAATTCAAAACGAATTTAAATTTTCCGCTCTTGGATTTTCCGTACGCATCGTACAAGGTGATTTCACATTCAAACTCGTTGGCCGAAACACCCTCGGGCACAGGGAATTGAACAGACATCGGTCCAAAAACATCGGGCAGTTTTTCTTCTACAATATCCGTAAAACCAATATCCTTTGCCTGCTCAGGAAACAAAATCGAATATGTCAATGGCATACCGCTGATAACGTCAAAGGTTACAGTAACTAATTCATTTTCACAATATCCGTTTGCCGTAACACCCAAAGATATAAAATCGATATCGGGTGTAGTAATTACACCATCGGTATAAACAATATTATCAGGCGGATAATATTTACTCTGCCAATCACCGCCGTAAGTTTCAAAGACTACGGTTATAGTTTTGCCCGAGGCAATATCAGGCGAGTCGTATGTCTGAGTTTGAGTTCTCACAAACACATCATCATCACCGACACGATTTATAAAAGTACTATTTGAACCGGTCAATTTTACAGAAGAGGTTCCGTCATAATATTTCACATGAGAAATTTCCGGTTCGGAGGGAATAAGTTTCAACTTATCCACATAGATTTTTA
Source organism: Bacteroidales bacterium (assembly GCA_017412115.1). Lineage (GTDB taxonomy): Bacteria > Bacteroidota > Bacteroidia > Bacteroidales > UBA3824 > UBA3824. The sequence continues at coordinate 59,195 of JAFPYR010000069.1, forward strand.
TCTCCTCGCTCTTAACAAGGATACCGAACTGTGTGAGACGAACCGTAACAAGTCTTGGATCAGTACTCGGAGTCAACATATCCCCCGTCTTATTGATATCACTTATCCAATACTCGATAGCTTGATTTTTGTCAAGAGGATTTATAACTTGTATATCTTCACCCAAGACTGAATTTCCGTAGACTAATTGATAGACTCCCTGTTCGTCGGGTTGTATATTGTATTTAAACTCGAATATCGTAATTTTAGAATCAGCATAAAGCGTTATGCTCTTCGCTCCATTTTCATCTAACTGATAATTATTAACGTTAGAACCGGTGATTTTGTATCCGACAGGAATATTTTTATAAAGTTGAGCCTCAGCTGAAGGATATTCCGGCGTTGAAGTACGACTAAGTACTACAGTTTCACCCTCAAGAACACCAGACAATATAGGATCCGCTATTTGTTCTTTCAATATTGTTGTTGTTCCGTCATAAACTTTATCTGCAATTACTAAATCACTTAAAGTCAATGTTTTAGGAGTAACTTTAACATGATGTTGTGTTTCAGCTAAATTTCCTTGAGCCTGTGCAAAATTTTTAGCCTCAGCACCGGTAAATTCTACTTCCACCTTTATATCATATTCTCCAACACCAATCATCTCATTACCTTGCCACCAAGCAGAAGGATCATTCGTACGATAGCTAAATACGTAATTCTCGAGCTGATATTCTGTATTCTGTATGATAACCGGTTCAAGGGTTGCACAAATATCTTTGTTTACAACAGACTCACCATACTCTTTCACATAATCCTGAAACTTAACTTTAACAGGACACTTTGTTATTATTCCGTCATAATACTTAACACCATTTTCAAAAATTGCCTTATCAGTAACTATTTGATAATTAGCCATGAGTTCATCATCGGCAGTGCACTCTGCTTTTATCAACATCACATAACTACTACCTGCATCAGAAACTTCTTCATCATTTTGATAATAATTACCATAAGTGCTAATAGAAATTTTGCTCTCGTCCTTAGGCAAAATTCCATTAAAGCTAACACCTTCTTCGATTATAACATCAGATGTTCCGTCATAAGGTTTAGAATTTTTTAATGTAGGCTCTTTTATCGTAATATTTCTCGGAGTAACTGACAAAGCCATTTCAGACGGAGTTACTTTAACACCAGAAAAAACATTACTTTTATCAACAACTTCACATTTCAAAGAATAATTTCCTACGTATGGAATATTATCTTCACCGTTTATATCAATTTTTTTATATTCCGTTTCGCCATCCTTCTTAATATAATATGTACACTCCAAATCAGCATCCGTTTCTGAAATATCTATACGTGGTTTACACTTAATTCCACCATCCACGCCAATTACTACATCACCATACATTCCTGAATTTCCCGAAGGATACCACATATTCAACACATTTGGAACCCTAAAATTCAATTCGCTCTCTATCGTTTCAAAATTTCGGTTAGTAGGTGTACAAACAACGTTCAATGTATAGGAACCAACCTCCAAAACCTTATTAGTAATATCCACAGAATTTCCATTACAAGTATAACTATAAGTATAGTCATTATCAAAATTATTGTTAGATACGATTGTAGCACCGAGAGCACTTTCAATTGTCATGCCGTATGCAGAAAGTTCATAAGGACTATTACCACTTTGAGTAATTTTAGCATTCGTTATCTTATCTGTCCAAGTTACAGATTCTTGTATCGGATTAATCTTACCACCATTATCAACAATAGTCAATTCAGAAGTTCCATTTCCGGTTACTTGCAAATCAGGATCGGTAGTTGCATAATTCAAAATGTAATTTTTTTCATCTACTGTATTTCCGAGTTCAACAGAAATAGTTATAGGATTATTTTCAACATTACCATTAGCATCGCGCAAAACTTTTGCATCAGAATACTGATATGATGCAGTTGGTATAATATTTTCATCACCGAGAGCTAAACCCGATAAATCAACATAATTCGTATTCTCTGCACCTTTTACTGTTGCATCATTGTTATAGACCTTTTCTTTTTCATAATTAGCCAATATAGGAGATACTTTTTTTTGCGTAATCTTACCAACTTTATATGTTACTGTTTTATTGACATCAAGACAACCATAATTATTTTTATCAGTACCTTCAACTAAGAAATCTCCATATTCAACTTCCACTTCTTTTTCACTACTGATTGTTCCGTCAGTATTAAACTCAACATCTTTGGTTTTATATTTTATATTTTTGATTTCGATATAAACTTCATCGCCATTAACAACTGCCGTTTTATTTGCATCAATAGTTCCGTTAACATCAGTACAATAACTAAAATTAACTTTTTTATATTTCTTACCATCTTCAGTTATTTTATCATAGGACAAAACGACATCCGTATTTCCGTCATATTCTTTTTCGATTGTAAAACCGGGGGCTGTAGGATTAACTTTTATAAGGCGGGGAGAGAGAGTAATTCCAAAATTAAAAGAGATAGAACTGCCATTATTGGTCTTTCCTGCCACACTATAACCATTTCCTCCTAATTTTATATGTGTACTAGTAATAAGAGTTTGACCTTTTGAAACACCAGTAAGTTCTTCTCGTGTATTATCAGGATATGTAATAGTAACCGCCCCTGCATACAAAGCTGTGAGAATTAAATCGTCAGAAAGCGTATTTCCATATACAACGCTATAAGGAGATTGAGTTCCTCCTAACTTTGATTCTATAGAAACTTGTCCCCACCCTTTCAGACTAAGAACAAAAGAGAGAATTATGGTAAATAAAATATATTTCGTTTTCATACTTTTTCTACTTTTTGGTTGAACAAAGTTAATACTTTCATTTTGAATTTTCAACAAAATTCCAAAAAATATTTTTTTTCTTTTTCGAGGTTAAGACCCTGAATTTCAGACTCTAAACTCTCCGCTAAAAAAATATTTTTCTCACAAAAGTTTTTTGAGCCAATAGAAAACGGATTTTCTATCTTGTGATTGACCGATTTCATGAACTTTTCAACACGTTCAATTTGTAAAGATACTTTGTCAGAAAAATAAGTTTGCTTTATTTTTTGCCAAATATACTCTCTGGCAACTTCCGACAAATGAATCATATCTTTTTCATAAAAACGGTAATCCCGAAGTTCGTCAATTACTATCTCAAAAGAGGGAAAATATTCAACAAACTCATAATTTTCCACAGCAAAAACTGTACCCAACTGCAACGTAGATTTCGACAAATTATTGTTGTGCGCACCGTCCCGAAAATGCCGCAAAGGACTCACCGTAAAAACTATCCGCGCCTTGGAATTAACTTTATGAATTGTTTCAACTATTTCATTAACAGCATCTTGCACCTCGTTCACTGTTATCAACCTTCTAAAAAAAACATTCGGATTCTGTTTATGACAATTAGCAACGGGCATAGAATTTTCTTTAAGAAAATACACAAAGGCAGAGCCAAGGGTTATAAAAAAAACGTCCGCTTCCCTGAAAAAAACGTATGCCTTTTCAAAACTCTCATTCACTTGATTTACTGCCCTTAACAAATCTCCATGAGAAAACCTTCCGTGAAAATCATAACAATTATAAAGCTCTCCACTATAAAAAAAATCATTTTCCCCGTAACGTTTTCCACTCAAAACATTTTTTACCATCGCTCTAATTGACAGCGGATTATAAAGAATGCCGGAAGGATTTTTCAAAACTTGAAATTTAGCATTTTCAAAATACGCGCTAATATCTTCCGCAAAACACGAACCGATAAATACAATTTTTGAATTGTAATCGATTTTGATTTCTGATTTTCCGATTTCAACCTCTGTAAAAAAATTCATAATCACAAACCACTTATTCCGAAAGTATTTTCTAAATATTGCGACAAAGTATTGTAATCCATAAGATTACCGTTGCATTTAATGATTTCAAACTGACGTTTAGGCGGAAAAATCCCGATTTGCGGCAATTTTTCTCCATGAGTGATAGTTAAAATTTCTGCCAAAACAGCATTTTCTGAAACATTCACCGCATAAAAATTCATATACGAAGAATATTTTGCTGCCACTTCATTAAAAATTTTTGCCTGTTTTTCGCAATTTACAACATAATCGTCATAAAAAAGACAAATATGCGGCTTCTCTCCTATCACTTTAAAATCTTTCGTTACGGTGTCAATACTGCAAATATTTTCATAAAAATACTCAGTATCAACAACTTGAACAAAATTATTAAAACTGATAGAACATGAAACACAAAACAAAATTATTAACGAAAATACTATCCTCATTGTTTTTTTTCTTAAAAAAAAACGGGGGTCTCCCCCCGTTTGAAATTATTATTTCTTAATTCTGTAAATTCTAAATGCCATGGCCGGAACATTATCTTCCAAAACGGCAACTTTCGCACCAGAAACTTTCATAGAACCCTTTTGCGGAGTGATTCTGTTTGGATTTTCAAGTGAATTATCAGCATCCATATCAGAAGAGACAAGCGTTATGGTTTCAACATCATGACTACCTTTCAAACCGTTCAAATTCAATTTGATAGCCTGTGAAGATTTACTCGTATTAACAACTTTCACGATAACAACGTTTTCTTTGCTGTCCAAAACCGCACTTGCAAAAAGTCCGTCTTGGTCTTTGTCGCCCGCAACAACTTTTTTGTTCATCAAAAGCGGCAAAACATTAGTGCCTTTATTCAAAGAATACATCTGCTGAACGTAGTAAGACACTGTTTTAAAGGAATTTAAGTTATCAAACCAAACAGCATCGGGTCTCCACTGCCAACCCTCAACATGAGCAAACAAAGGCGCATAAGTTGCCATGTGAACAACGTCAGCGTTTCTCTCGATTCCCGTCATAAAAGCGGCTTCAAGAAGTGAAGTTTCAAAATGATTCCATTTTTTACCTTTTCCGTGACAAGCATATTCGCCAGCAAAAATTTTCGGACCTTTTCTGTCATAATTATCATAACGATGACGATTAACAGAATCCAAAAACCACGATTCAGGTCTGTAAAAATGTTCGTCGTAAAGGTCTACGCCGATTTCTTTCATTTTGGGCTGCAACATATTGAATTTTTCGCCTTCAGAATCAGGACCGGTTGTTCCTATCAACTTGATATTCGGATATTTAGCACGAATAGCGTCAGAGAACTTTTTCAATCTTTCTGTGAAAACGGGATTGTCTTTGTAGTCCCACTGTTCGTTTCCGACGCCCAAAAATTTCAAATTAAAAGGCTCCGGGTGACCCATTTCAGCACGGACTTTTCCCCATTTCGTTGATTTGTCGCCGTTTGCAAACTCAATCAAATCCAAAGCGTCCTGAATATAGGGCTGCAAATTGTCCATCGCACAATGCGCTTCCATATCGGGTTTGCCTGCTTCCTTGTTTTCATTTTGGAACTGACAAGCAAGACCGCAACTTATCACCGGCAACGGCTCAGAACCGAAATCCTCGCAAAGTTGGAAAAATTCAAAAAATCCCAAACCGTAACTTTGATAATAATCGGGATAAAATCTGAAATCAAAAGTATAATGCCAACGGTTTTCGTTGAGTTTGCGATTTTCAACAGGACCTACCGAATTTTTCCACTGATAACGGCTTTCCAAATCCGTACCTTCAACGATACAGCCGCCCGGAAAACGAAAAACTCCCGGTTTCATATCGTAAAGAGCCTGAGCAAGATCTTTTCTCATACCGTTTTCTCTGCCCTTCCAAGTATCTGTCGGAAAGAGAGATACGTGTTCAAGGTCGGTTGTAACGATAGGCTGTCTGTCAAAACCGCGTAAGAAAATTCTCATTGAGGCTTTCGGATTTGTAACTTTTCCTTTGAATTTAGCCGTGTATTTTTTCCATTGAGTACCTTCAACATCAACGTAACAAACCTCTTGTTCTTGAGTCTCGCCCATTGAAGCGTTATCAACGATTTGAACAAGAATAGTTGATTTTCCGCCTTCGGGACATCTTGCCCAAACAGAAAATCTGTATTCTTCACCTTCTTTAATAGGAATTCCGAAAAATCCTTCGTTTTCCACTCCGGTATGTTTGTGAGGATGACCGGCGTAACGAAGTCTTACATAATGAGGATTTTTGTCAAAAGGTCCGTCATCTTTGACTTCAACATTGCCGAAAGTCCGCCAACCCATAAGATTTTGCGGAAATTCAAACGAACGGTTTTTCACCATTTCGGCATAAAGACCGCCGTCGGCAGCATAATTAATGTCTTCGAAAAAAATACCGTACATTGTCGGTTGAACCGACGCCCCTTGTTTTGAGGTATTAACCTCCATAACGTGCTGATTTTGAGCGTTTGCCGATAATACACAAGACAACGCTAAAGCACCTAAAAATAACTGTTTTTTCATCTGATAAAAAAATTGAATATTAAGTGTTAAATTTCCACACAAAGAAAATGTTTTTTTTTCAGAAAAGCAAAAAAAATTTTAATTTTATCTTAACGAAAATTCGCAACCGCAATAAAGTTGATTATAAAAGCCGTTTTCTTTTAACAACTCGTTTCGGCGCTGTTGCAAACCGCCTTTGCGCCAATTTTTTGCCAAATAATTAACGTTTTGAGCCAAAGACTGCGCATAAAAACCAGCCTCGTCAATTTGTTCCAAGGATTTCCAACGTGAGGAAGAAAGCGAACTTGCAAAAGTGTCAAAACCGTTTTCTTGAGCAGTTTTAGCGGTAAGTTTCAACCGCATTTTAAAACATCTCAAACAACGGCCACCCCTTTCGGGTTCGTTTTCCAAACCCTTAATTTCTTCCTGCCATTTTTCGTGTTCGTAAGGACCTTCAATCATTTCGATTCCCAATTTTTGAGAATATTTTTCACATTCATTGCGGCGGATTTCATATTCCTCTTTAGGGAAAATGTTAGGATTATAATAAAAAATTGCCGGCTTAATACCCTCTTTCATAAGTTTTTCCAAAATTGGAGCACTACAAGGCGCACAACAAGCATGAAGTAAAATTTTCATAATTAATTTTTTTTGGCACATTAATTGATTTTATGGTAAGTGTAAAAGTTTGAAATAGTTAGGTTAGGTTGGTTAATTTTGGTGCCGATTCTTTGAAGAAAAAGAATACGGCACTTTTTGTTATTTCTTCTTGTCAGAACTTTTGTCTTTTCCGCCGAAAATTGCAAGATTAACATATTTTCTGGGATGTTTTTCAAAATCTTCCAACAAACGGTTTGCCTTCAAAGTCAATTGTTCGAGATTGTTATAAACCGAATCCGAGGTCAAAAGTTTTTGAACGGTTCCATCTCCACGATTAACAACTTCAAGTGCGGTATTAATATTATTTAGCGCAGTCTGAGCCTCAGAAAGTGTTTGAGCCAAATTCAAAGCGTTAAGAGTATCGCTCAAGGCTGCAAAATTTCCGATTGCACGGTCAATATTTCCGCTGTTTTTTGCTAAAGTGCGGCTCAAATTATTAAAATCGGAAATCATACCGTCAATACGACTAAGATTAGAGGCTAAATGTTCGGACAAAACTTGTAAATTTTCGATTCCCGAAGTTAAATTCTTGACATTCTTTTCTGTTAAAAGTGCGTTCAAAGAGTGCAAAACAGAATCCGTAACGGAAATAAAACCTGCTAAATCGTCTTTTACCGGCAAAATCATGTCCATAACCTGTTCGATAATTCCGCCTTGAATCATGGACTCTAAAGTGTCGCCACTTTTATGATAACCGTCAAATTTTTCCGGCCGGATAACTTCAATGCCCTTTGTACCCATAATATCAACGCTGACAATTTTCAAAACCGTACCTTTGGGCATATTGAAATCGCTATTAACTTTTACTCTGACAATTATTTTCAAAGAATTGTTTAACTCTTGAAAATCAATTTTTTCGACAGAACCGATTCTGTAACCGCTCAACAAAACGGGATTACTTTCTGCCAAGCCGTCCAATTTATTATAAACGGCAACATAACGGTCTTGAGTTTTGAAAAGATTTTCACCTTTTAAGAAACTCAACCCCCAAACCAAGAGCACGAGAGCGAGAATAGCCAAAACTCCTATTTTAACAACACTTTTTTTGTCCATAATCAAATAAAAAAAGGGCTGCTTAAAAAAGTTTTTTAAGCAGCCGTAAAAAAATTTAGTGACCTCGGCGGGATTCAAACCCACAACCTTTTGATCCGTAGTCAAATGCTCTATTCAGTTGAGCTACGAGGCCTAAACCAATGTTTAACGAATTAATAAATTTCAAAAAAAAATGAAAAAAAAACGTGACCTCGGCGGGATTCAAACCCACAACCTTTTGATCCGTAGTCAAATGCTCTATTCAGTTGAGCTACGAGGCCTAAATACAATATGCAAACTGCGTTTCTTAATTACGGGTGCAAAGTTAAGGTATTTTACTCGAAATACCAAAATTTTTGTGTATTTTTTTTGATATTTTTTCTAACAGCCTAACTTACAAATTCATATCGACGTTCTGATCTTTGTCCAAAAAAACCGAAATCGAAAACAAAGAATAATTTTCGTCAATATCCGTAAAATTATACTCCGCATTATGACGGCTTTTGTTGAGCATAGAAATAATACCTTTCGATTTGTTTTCAGGAGATTTTGCCATCTTAATGCGTTCATCCCTATCAATAGCATTAAGAGAGTCGATTAAAGAAATAAGATTTGGAATTTTAGATTTTAAAACATGATTAGCGGCCGTAAGAACGAGATGTTCTTTGTCCTGACGGATAAAAAACATTCCGAAACAATGTGTTTGTTTTTCGTCAGAGAGTCTGTCAGCATGAAGCAAAATATTTTGCAAAAGCTCAATCATCACGCAATAAACCCTTGTTTTTAAGGCTTTAGAAACATTAATCTGTCTTGAAAGAATATTCATCAGATTAATAAGGTTTTCTTGATTGAGAATGCCGCTGTAATGCAAAAAAATCTGATATTTCTGAAGACCTAAATGAAAACCGAAAATTTTGTCCAAAGAATATTGATTGATTTCCGCTAATGCCTCTTGATTGTCAATATCCTTTTTGTTGAACAAAATATCAATGTGCATATAAAATCTTGTATAGCCGTATTTTGTGGGAACAAAAGAATATTTGAGCTTGTTACCAGATTTACGTGCCATTTCTATAAGACCTAAACCGGCACCGCCTTTAGTGGAATATTTTCCGTTTGTTAAAACCTCGCGCGAAAACATTTTCAATTCCTCGGAATCTTTTGAATTGATAAGGTCAATTCTTTCCTGAAGTTTTGCGCAGTTTTCGTTTTTAACGAGATTGGCTGAGGTGATATAGTAACCGAATTTTCCGCGCCTTATGATAAAAAGTCCGTATTGATCGAAAGAAGAGTCGGCATCAATTTCCTGATGACGTGTAATGTTTTGTAAACTTTCTACCATTATAAAGTAAACACGCTTTCTGACAAGAACTTTTTCTTTCATATCACCGAAATTAGTTTCGGCAAGCGAAAGAATATTTTCCACAACATCAGAATTAACGTTGCCTCTATAAGTATATTCCAAACCGTCGGTCGGAATATGCTCATAAAGTTCGTATGCTATATGTCTGTCCAACATTGCGTTTGTTTGCGACATTTTACTTTATAAATTAGCGTTTAAACTTTTAAACGTTATTTTTAGAATTTTGTTTTGATTTTTCAAGACTTTTTTTGTCAAAAAAAATACCATGCTAAACAAAATTCTAAAAATCAAACGTTTATATTCTCATTTTTTTTCTTTACAAATAACGTTCGGAAAGTATTTTTTCCAATTCTTTGTAATCGTTTTCGATTTTGATTGAAACTTTTTCTTTTCCGAGACATTTTTTTAAGTTTTCGGGCAACTCCGGCGTTACGCCTACAGCCTGCTCTACAACGTCAAGGAATTTTGCCGGATGTGCAGTTTCCAAAAATACTCCCGGACAAGCGCTTGCGTTTTCCTTCAAATATTTTTCGATTCCTAACATTCCGACAGCACCGTGCGGGTCAAGCGTATAACCGTATTCAGAGTAAACCATCTTCATTTTCTTTTTGGTCTCTTCGTCCGAGAAACTGTAACTTGAAATCACTGAAGCAAAATTTTTGCTGCTGTGAGAGAAAATTTCGTCAAGTCTTTCAAAATTGCTCGGATCGCCTACGTCCATTGCATTAGAAATGGTCTGAACCGAAGGTTTAGGTTTGTAAACACCCGTTTGCAAATATTGCGGAACGGTATCATTAGCATTGGTTGCCGCTACAAAATGATTAACCTTCAAACCCGATTTCAAAGCCAAAATACCGCCGGTTATGTTTCCGAAATTACCGCTTGGAACACAAATTACGGATTCAAAACTTTTCAGCTGCTTAACCGCGTAATAGTAATAAAACGATTGCGGAATCAATCTTGCGATGTTAATCGAATTAGCCGAGGTAAGCGAAAATTTGCCTTTCGTATCGAATTGAGAAAAAGCCGTTTTCACCAAAGCCTGACAATCATCGAAAACGCCGTTTACTTCCAAAGCCGTAATATTTCCGCCGTTGGTCGTAAGTTGTTTTTCCTGAATTTCGCTAACTTTTCCGCTCGGATAAAGGATTATAACATCAACTCCAGGAACGTTCAAAAAACCGTTTGCAACAGCGCTTCCCGTATCACCGGAAGTTGCAACGAGAATAACAGTTTTCTCGTTTTTGCGACTTGAAAAATACCCCAAACATCTTGCCATAAATCTCGCTCCGACATCTTTGAAAGCGCAAGTCGGACCGTGAAAAAGTTCAAGACTGTAAACTTGATCTTTTACTCTGACAAGAGGAATGTCAAAATTCAAAACCTCATTGCAAAGTTTTTTGAAATCTTCATCAGGAATTTCATCTCCGACATAACCCTTTCCTACGTGATAACCGATTTCAGGAAGGCTCATGTCAAAAAGATTAGCCCAAAATTCCGTATCTAATTTTATATATTCTTCAGGCATAAAAAGTCCTCTGTTAGGAGCAAGACCTTGTTTTACGGCTTGCTCAAAAGATACTTTTAAGCCTTTGTCTCTTGTGCTGAAGTATTGCATTTATTAAGTTTTTTATTAATTGAAAAATGCTTTGTGTAAAACGTTCAACGCATTTTCGGAATCTTCACTCTTAATAACGATTGAAACATTGAGTTCGGAACTGCCTTGAGCAATTACGTGAATATTGATACCGTTTTCGCCTAAAGCAGAAAATGCTCTTCCCGTCAAACCGGCAGCATTTTTCATGCCCTCGCCCACCATCGCCAAAACAGAATAACCCGTTTCTGCAACAGTCTTATTTATAGTACCTTTACGGATTTCAAAATCAAATTCGCTATTAATAGCATCAACAGCTTTTTGAGCATCGTCAGCATTGATAACTATGCAAATTGAGATTTCAGAACTTGCCTGCGAAATAATGATGACATTAACATCGTTCAAAGCCGAAAACAATCTGCCCGCAATGCCGCTGTTACCAACCAAACCTGTGCCGGTAAATGAAAGCATTGCAATATTGTCCATTGTAGAGAAAGCTTTGATAGTCTTAGAGTTGTCAGTCTCGTTAGTTACCAAAGTACCTTTGTCGTCAGGACGGAAGGTATTGAGAATAACCATCGGGATATTTTTCTCCAAAACCGGCTGAATCGTAGGAGCATAGATAACTTTAGCACCGAAATTAGAAAGCTCCAACGCCTCTTTGTACGAAACTTTTTCCAAAGGATGTGCATTTTTTACTTTTCTCGGGTCAGCAGTATAAATGCCGCTTACATCTGTCCAAATTTCAAGAAGCGAAGCATCCAAAGCTGCTGCGTAAAGTGCTGCCGTATAGTCGCTACCACCACGACCCAAAGTCGTTGCATAACCGTTTTCACTTCTTGAAATGAAACCCGGAGCAACGGTAATTTTATAATTTTTGTTCCAATTATCTTGAATATTTTTGTAAGTAACCGAACGATTTATATGCTCTTTGCCATTAACGGTTCTCGTTATAATAATTTGCGACGAATCCAAATAATTAACGCTACCGTTATGAATACTTAAATATCTGTAAATTATAGCGTTAGACATTTTTTCGCCGAAACTTACTATTATATAATAAGCTCTTTGAGAGAGTTCGTTAAGGAAATAAATAGCCTCCAAAACTTTCTCAAGACTTGCAATATTATTATGAATTGTCTGTTTCAAATCGCCTTGTTGCTCTTTAGCAATGAGTTCATCAATGAAATCATAATGGCGTTTTTCGATTTGAGCACAAATTTCTTTATAAGATACATCAGCAGCCGCCGCTTTCTCAGCGGCCTCGGTAAGCATATTGGTTACCTTGCTGAGTGCTGAACACACAACAATCTGAGGCTCAGAAGTTTTCTTTAAAACTTCACTTATATTTTTAACTGTTTCAACTGAGGAAACCGATGTTCCTCCGAATTTCAAAACTTTCATATTGGGTCAAAAAATCTTTAAATAATTTCTGTTGCAAATATATGTTAATTTTTTTCAAATCCTAATCCGGCAATGTAATTTTTTTGTTAATAATGTCGGGAAGATTTGCCGTACTTTTCGAGTTTATCCTGAACCATCTTAATCATACGCATTATACGCGGTGCATCTCCGGATTTAAAAGTGTCCCTCAACACATTAGCATAACGCATAGCGGTTTCAAAATCCTCGATAATATAAAACAAATAAGCAAGATTTTTAACCATTGCCTCTTTCGCTTTTTTCTGGTCTGGTTTGTTTACGTCCATATCGGCAGCCACCATCTGAAACCTTTCAATCCATCTTTCAATATTCGGTGAGGTCGAAAGCACGGGGTCAGAAACCGTTATTTTATTCATATCGGCTTTAATACCCTGTCTGATAGTCTGCATATCGGCTTTATAAGGACATTTATCTGCCAAAAGATATTGAATAGGAATATATTCGCTACCGTCATAATCGGAAAATCTCTCAGCAAAAAGTTTCGGAATATCTGCGGCAAGGTCTTTGAGTGCGGAGCCGACAATACTTGTCTGAATAGAAATTTTACTTTGCTCAATATATTCCATAGCCTCTTCACGGGTCGGAAAATCTATTTTAACATCGTAAACATTAGTAGCCGCCGGAGCTCCGCCGGGACGGTTAAAAGGTGTCCATTCAAAAGTTTCATACTTGCATTTAAAAACACATTTCATGCTGAAAGTATATTTTATGGACGGAAAAAAATGGTTCATAACGTTTAAAACACCGGCAGAATCTATTTTTTCCGTGCGTTTGTTTTTTAAATCACACGTTACAATCGAAATCGGCGAAACCGAAAATGTTACCGACATAAAAGCCTCAGTCTCGTTGTCGATCTCACTCCAGCCCTCCGGAAAATCGAGCTCCGTCCTGAAATAATCATCTGCATAACAGTTTTTTACGCCGTTTTGTTGAATTTTGAAACAGTACGTCATATTAGAGGGTTCAACAAAATACTTGGGAAAATTTTTCACGTTAATTTTATATGTTTCCCTCGTCAAATCGAACTGTGCAAAAGTTTCAAAAGCCGTAAAACATAAAAAAAATGCCAGTATAAAACTTATTCTTTTCATAGCGTTAAAAAATTTATAGCAAAGTTAAAAAAATTTGGTTAATTATTACTAATTATATGTATAAAAATTATGCCGATAATAGAATATTAATAATTAATTAACGTTAGAGGAGTAAAAACAGCAATTTTTTTTAAGAATAACAACAAAAAAACGGTCGCCCTTTTTATAAAAAGGCGACCGCGAAGTAAACTATGTCTAAATATAATAAAAACTCTACTACAATTTAGGACCAGCAGCTACAAGAGCTTTACCTGCTTCATTAGTAGTATATTTAGCAAAGTTCTTAATGAAACGACCAGCCAAATCTTTAGCTTTTGTCTCCCATTCAGAAGCGTTTGCGTAAGTATCTCTCGGGTCGAGGATAGCAGGATTTACTTTCGGCAATGCGGTCGGTACTTCGAAATCGAAGAACGGAATCTTTTTGGTTTCAGCCTTCAAGATTGAGCCGTCGAGGATTGCGTCGATGATACCACGAGTATCAGGAATAGAAATACGTTTGCCGGTACCATTCCAACCAGTGTTAACTAAGTATGCCTTAGCACCTGATTTCTGCATTTTCTTAACAAGTTCTTCAGCATATTTGGTCGGGTGGAGTTCCAAGAATGCTTGACCGAAACAAGCCGAGAAAGTCGGGGTCGGTTCGGTAATACCGCGCTCTGTACCAGCCAATTTAGCGGTGAAACCTGACAAGAAATAATATTGTGTCTGTTCAGGAGTCAAGATAGAAACCGGAGGCAATACGCCGAATGCGTCAGCAGACAAGAAGATAACGTTCTTAGCAGCAGGACCTGCGCTCTTGCCGGCAACTTTCTTAACTACGTTTTTAATGTGATCGATCGGGTAAGAAACACGGGTGTTTTCAGTTACGCTCTTATCAGCGAAATTGATTTTGCCGCTGTTGTCAACAGTAACGTTTTCCAACAAAGCGTTGCGTTTGATAGCACCGTAGATGTCCGGTTCGTTTTCTTTAGAAAGGTTGATAACCTTAGCGTAGCAACCGCCTTCGAGGTTGAACACGCCTTCGTCGTCCCAACCGTGCTCGTCATCACCGATAAGCAAACGTTTCGGGTCGGTAGAAAGAGTGGTTTTACCTGTTCCAGAAAGACCGAAGAAAATAGCAGTGTTTTTGCCTTCCATATCGGTGTTAGCAGAGCAGTGCATTGAAGCGATGCCTTTGAGGGGCAAGTAGTAGTTCTGCATTGAGAACATACCTTTCTTCATTTCACCGCCGTACCATGTGTTGATGATAACTTGTTCACGGCTCTTTGTGTTGAAAGCAACGCAAGTTTCAGAGTTCAAGCCGAGTTCTTTGAAGTTTTCTACTTTTGCTTTTGAAGCGTTGTAGATAACGAAGTTAGGTTCAAAGTTTTCAAGTTCCTCTTTGGTAGGTTGGATAAACATGTTAGTAACAAAGTGAGCCTGCCAAGCAACTTCAACGATGAATCTTACAGCAAGTCTTGTAGACTCGTTAGCACCGCAGAATGCATCAACTACATAAAGATTTTTGTTAGAAAGTTCTTTTTTAGCGATGTCTTTAACTTTTGCCCAAACATCCTCGCTCATAGGATGGTTATCGTTTTTGTAAGCCTCTGATGTCCACCAAACGTTGTTGTGGCTTTCGTCGTTATCAACGATGTATTTGTCTTTGGGTGAACGTCCGGTGAAAATACCGGTCATAACGTTTACAGCATCGAGTTCGGTCTTTTGACCTTTTTCGTAACCCTCAAGAGCGGGGTTAACCTCTGCATTGTAGAGTTCTTCGTAAGAAGGGTTGTGTGCGATTACAGTAGAACCTGTAATACCGTACTTGGTTAAATCTAATTTACTCATTTTATTATATTAAGTTTTATAAATGAATTCTCTGTTCCATTTAACGACCGCAAATTTACTCTTTTTTTTTCGGAATTGAGATAAGAAAAAATGTTAAATTATTTTAATTTTTTTTGCTGTCCCCGCCGATAATCAAACACCCAAAACAACGGTAAAAAATTTTTTTTATCAATAATTTCCAATTTTTTTCAGAATAAAGTAAAAAAATGGCTGACGTTATAAAAACGCCAGCCAAAAGTTATACTTTAACGAAAAGCAGCCTATAATTTATAAAAATTATTTCAAACTTTTCAAATACTCATCTGCGCCTTCAGCGGCTTTTCTACCGTCGCCCATTGCGAGAATTACGGTTGCACCGCCGCGGACAATGTCGCCACCCGCAAAAATATCAGAAATGTTCGACTGATTATTTTCGGGATTAACGATTATTGTTCTGCGTTTCGGGTCTACGTCAAGACCTTCGATTGCCGAGGTAATAATCGGATTCGGTGAAACACCTACTGCAACCACAACTACGTCAGTATCAACTAAATATTCGCTGCCTTCAACAGGAATCGGACTGCGACGACCAGAAGCATCAGGCTCGCCAAGTTCCATTTTCTGAATCTTCGCCTGCTGAACTTGTCCTTTGTCGTTTGCTAAATATTCTACGGGATTGTTAAGAGTCAAGAACTCAACGCCTTCCTCTTTTGCGTGGTGAACCTCCTCCAAACGCGCCGGCATTTCATCTTCCGAACGTCTGTAAACTATCATCGCACGCTCTGCGCCAAGACGTTTTGCCGTTCTGACAGAGTCCATAGCCGTATTTCCGCCGCCGACAACCATGACATTTTTGCCTTTTATAACAGGCGTATCATACTCAGGATCAGCAGCGTGCATAAGATTAACACGGGTTAAATATTCGTTTGAAGAGAAAATTCCGTTTGCATTTTCGCCCGGAATATTCATAAAACGCGGCAAACCCGCACCCGCTGCAATAAAGAACGCTTTAAAACCTCTTTCACGCAAGGTTTCCAAAGTTATCGTTCTGCCTATAATCGTGTTAGTTAGGAACTTAACGCCCATTTTAGCGAGGTTTTCGATTTCCACGTCAACGATTTTTTTCGGAAGACGGAACTCAGGGATTCCGTATTTCAAAACGCCGCCAATCTCGTGCAAGGCTTCAAAAACGGTAACGTCGTAACCTTTGCGTGCCATGTCAGCCGCCCAAGCCAAAGACGCAGGACCAGAACCGATTGCGGCAACTTTTATGCCGTTTGGTTTTTCACATTCGGGAATTGACATCTTGCCGCTTTCTCTCTCATAATCAGCCGCAAAACGCTCCAAATATCCGATTGCAACAGCCGGTTTTTTAAGTTTTTGAGTATAGAAACATTTTGACTCGCACTGTTTTTCTTGCGGACAAACACGACCGCAAACAGCCGGCAAAGTTGAAGTTTCTTTTATGACCGCAGCCGCGCCAAGAAAATCTTTCGCTTCGATTTTTTTGATAAATTTCGGTATGTTAACGTTTACGGGGCAGCCCGTAACGCATGTCGGATTTGCGCAGTCAAGACAGCGGTGAGATTCTTTTACCGCCATTTCTTCGGTTAAACCGAGGTTTACTTCCAAATTGTTTGAACGTCTTTCGACAGCGTCCTGCATCGGCATTTCAACGCGCTCCAAATTTGTACGGTCTTTTGCGGGGATTGATTTCCTGAGTTCCTCGCGCCAAGCCTCAGCCCTTTCTGCTTTATAATCTGTCATTTTTTTCTCTGATTGTTTGTTGTTAAAAAAACTAAGCAAGCGCATTTTTGTATGCCTCAAACGCTTCTTTTTCCTGTTCTTTGTACGCGCCCATACGCATAAGCATCTCGTTGAAGTCAACTTTGTGAGCGTCAAACTCAGGTCCGTCAACGCAGACAAACCTCGTTTTGCCGTCCACTTTTACACGGCACGCGCCACACATTCCCGTTCCGTCAACCATAATCGTGTTGAGGCTGACAACTGTCGGAATTTCATGCTTTTGCGTTGTGAGCGAACAGAATTTCATCATGATAGCAGGACCTATCGCAACGCAAAAATCAACTTTTTCTCTTGCGATGACATCTTCCATGCCGACGGTTACGACGCCTTTTTTGCCGTAACTTCCGTCGTCCGTCATGATGATAACCTCGTCGGAATATTTTCTAATCTCGTCTTCCAAAATAATGAGGTCTTTGTTTCTTGCTGCAAGAATCGAAACAACACGGTTTCCTGCCTCCTTAAACGCTTGAACGATAGGCAACAACGGAGCAACACCTACACCGCCGCCGCACGCCAAAACCGTTCCGGCCTTAAAAATGTGAGTCGGGTGTCCGAGCGGACCTACGACATCGTGAATGTAGTCGCCCTCGTTCAAAGCGGCGAGTTTGTAGGTTGAAACGCCGATTCTCTGAACCACGATTGTAATCGTGCCTTTCTCGGTGTCTGCCTCGGAAATCGTAAGTGGCACTCTTTCGCCTTTTTCGTCAAGACGGATGATGACGAAGTTTCCGGCTTTGCGGGTGCGGGCGATTTCGGGTGCTTCAACCACGAACTGAACCACGTTTTCCGAAAAAAATCTTTTTTTAACTATCTTATTCATTTTGACTGATTTGTTGATTTTTCTAATTTTTGTTATCGTATTTGCGCTCCGAGGTTTTTCTCGAAGACAGCACGCAAATTGCTCATAATCTTGTCAATACGCGCATCGGTGAATGTTGCTTCCGGGTCTTGGAATGTAAACGAAACGGCATACGATTTTTTGTCTTTTCCGAGTTTCTCGTCATTAACGTAGATGTCAAAAATATTTACGTCTTTGAGATATTGCTTTTCTGTTTTCTTAGCCAACTGCTTGATTTCCTCAAACTTAACCTTCTTGTCCAAAAGCAGCGCGAAATCGCGTTTTACTTCCGGATATTTTGAAACCGCTTTGTATTTTGTCTCTTTTGGCAAGAATCTCAAAACGTTTGACCAGTTAAATTCTGCGTAAAAAACGTCTTGGTCAATATCAAATTTCTTTAACAATTTTCTGCTGATTGAGCCGAACTCCACGAGTTTTTCTTTTCCCATGCAATAAGTCATGCCGTAAGAGAAAATATCGCTCATTTCGGTTTCGCGTTTTTGAAGGTTTTCAGCGTTGTAACCGATTCTTTCGAGGACATTATTAACAGTAGTTTTGAGAACGAAGAAGTTAGATTTTATCTCTAATGTTGACCAGTTAACAGGCTGGAAATTACCGCTTAACGTTATCATTAAATGATTTTCGTCAGCGTAATCGGCAAGACGACCTTTGTTGTCGCTTTTTTTCAAGCCCAACGACCAAATGTTTCCAAATTCGTAAAGTTTAATTGAATCATTTTTTTGATTGATGTTGAAAGCAACCGACTCTAACGCACCGAATAACAATGTCATACGCATTGAATTCATCTGTGCTGACAGAGGATTTTTCACTAAAACTAAGTTTTCGGGCTTAAAATTCTCCAAACCGTCATAATATGCGCTTTGTGTCAATGAGTTGCACATTGCCTCGCAAAATCCCGTATCTGACAGATAATCAGAAACTTTGTTAGTAAGTTTTTCTTTGTTAGGTTTAGCCGAATACGACAAAACTGAATGAACTTCCAAAGGTATTTCAACGTTGTCATAACCGTAAATTCTGAGAATTTCTTCTGCAACGTCGCAATTTTCTTTTACGTCAACTCTGTAAGTCGGGGCTTTAACAGTCAGATAATCAGAAGTTTCTTCGGCGATTTCAAAATCCAAAGCCGTCAAAATTTCTTTCACTTTTGACACTTCGATTTTTTTGCCGATGATTCTGTCCAAATAACTGAATTCCAATTTGATAACGGCTTTTTCTTGCTTTTTAGGATAAATATCCACGATTTCTGACGAAATTTCACCGCCTGCAACCTCTTTTATTAAAAGTGCAGCACGTTTTAAGATTTCGACGGTTGTTTCGGGATCAACGCCTCTTTCAAAATGGAAAGCTGCGTCAGTGTGAAGATTGTGTCTTTTTGCTGTTTTTCTGACACTTACGGGTGAAAAACAAGCACTTTCCAAGAATACGTTTTTAGTTGTGTCTTTGATTCCGGACTTCAAACCGCCGAAAACGCCACCGATACACATCGGCTCTTCGGCGTTGCAAATCATTAAATCTTCGCTTGAAAGTTTTCTTTCCTGTTCGTCCAAAGTAACAAATGAAGTTCCTTCGTCTAAGGTTTTGACAATCACTTTGTTGCCTTTGATTTCATCGGCATCAAAAGAGTGCAACGGCTGACCGTATTCAAAAAGTATGAAGTTTGTAATATCAACAACGTTGTTAATGCTGCGAATACCTACTGATTCAACTCGTTTTTTGAGCCAATCCGGTGATTCTTTGATGGTTATGCCGGAAATTGTAACGCCGGAATATCTCAAACATCTATCCGTAGAAACAACTTCAACGGGGATTTCTAAGTTATGATTATCGACTTTGAAATTTGAAGTATCGGGCAAAACGAGTTTTACTCCGGGAACTGCGCCGGAAGTCTTTAAAAATGCGTAAATATCTCTTGCACAGCCGATATGAGATGCACCGTCAATTCTGTTCGGGGTGATTCCGATTTCGTAAACGGTATCGTTTTCAACCTTAAAAATTTCAGCGGCAGGAGTTCCGACTTTTGTGTCAGAGGGAAGAACGATGATTCCATCGTGTGAGGTTCCGACACCGATTTCGTCTTCGGCGCAAATCATTCCTTCTGAAACAACGCCTCTTAATTTAGATTTTTTAATCGTAAAACTTTTGTCGCCATCGTAGAGAACGGTTCCGATAGTTGCGACGATAACTTTCTCTCCTGCTGCAACATTAGGAGCGCCGCAAACGATATTTAAAAGGTTTTCCTGACCGACATCAACGGTCGTAACGTGCATGTGATCGCTGTCGGGGTGCGGCACGCAAGTTTTAACTTCGCCTACAACAAGGCCTTTAAGACCGCCTTTTATTGATTCAAAATTTTCTGCGGTTTCGACTTCAAGACCCGTGCCGGTTAAAACTTTGGCAACGGTTTGAGAATCGAGATCACAATTCAGGTAATTTTTCAACCAACTGTATGAGATTTTCATTTAATGCAATTTTTAAAATACTTTTTTACTGCGCAAATTTAAAAATTTTTTTTAAAAGCAGCAAAATAAAAATTATTTTGTAAAAAATTGCAAAAACGGTAAAATTTTTGCTTGTAGGAATTTTGTTTAAAAAAAATTAAAATAAAATGATGGAAAACAGTAATTCGCTACAACCGTTAAAAATACCGGCAGCTTTTGATACGCCCGAAGTAGAACTCGACGTTCAAAACGAAATTTTTAAAATTGAAGGTAATTCGTATCCGGAGAATCCCGTAATTTTTTACACACCCGTGCATCAATGGTTTTCACAATACGCCTTCAAACCACTGAAAAAAACAATTGTAAAAATACATTTCAAATATTTCAGCACGTCATCAACTCAAATCTTTTTTGAGATTTTCAAAATATTAGAAGACATACGAAATCAAGGCAACGAAGTGATTATCAGATGGATATACGACGCAGAAAACGAAGAAATAAAAGAAAGCGGTGAAACTTATTCAACACTTTTTTATATTCCGTTTGAACTCATGGAGTTCAGTGAAAGCATCTGAAAAAAAAGAAGAAAACTTTCATTTGAACCCCATAACTTTTGCCGGCTGCATAACCGAAACCGCAAAACTCGGTATTATAAGCAAAACACTCATTATCAACAATGTAGATAAGTCAATAGCGGCAAAATACCAAAGTTTGAAATCACATGGAACATAATCCACATAATAAGAAGAGGCATCAAGCGGTATGAAATGCAGATAATGTTCGCTCAAAACCAATATCAAGGCTATTACATTGCCGATTACGATGCCCTTCAACAAAATATAAAGACTTTTTAAAACGAATATTTTTCTAATTAAAAAATTTGATGCACCGACAGCTTTCAAAAGTCCTATCATCGAGGCTTTCTCAAAAATTATTATCAAAAGGGCGGTACTCATATTAACAAACGAAACAAAAAACATTATAAACAAAATCACCCAAACGTTCATTTGAGTAAGCGTTATCCAATCAAAAAGCTGACGGTTGTTATCCTTTACGGAAGAAACTTTCATCATCGAACCGTCTTGAAGTATTTGATAACCAGCATATTCCCTAACCAAATCCGTCATCTCATCCAAAACAGAAAAATCGTCAATCATAACCTCAAAACCCGTTATCTGATTTTTTGACCAAGAGTTAAGTTTTTGAATATCAGCCATATCAACGAGTGCAAAAATTTTATCATATTCCTCCAAACCCGTTGAATAAATACCAGAGACAACATATTTTCGCATCCTCATCGGCTGCTGAACAAAATATGCGGCAAAAGAATCTCCCGTTTTCAAATTCAATGCGTCCGCCATTTTTTGCGAAATCAAAATCCGCCTCGAGGCCACAGTATCAGAAAAATCCGGAAACTCTCCGCTGACAAGATTTTTTTCAAAAAAACTACGGTCATATTCCTGAGCCACACCTTTTAACATAGCTCCAAGAATTTGTCCGCCCGCCTTAAAAATAGCAGGCTTTAGAGCATAACGCTGAATATGCGAAATGCCTTCTTCGTTTTCGATTGAAGGATAAAAATCCTGATTGGAATCAATAGGCAAAGTCTCCAAATTTTCGCCCGATTCCCTATTAACAATATTAACACACGAGCCGAAACCGACTGCTTTGTCCATAATCTGATTTTTAAAACCGATGATAACAGCAACCGAAACTATCATCACCGCTACCGATAATGCAACCGAAATAACGGCTATTTTTACAACTGATGACGAAATTTTGCCGTTAGAGGCACCTATAAGGCGTTTCGCCATAAAAAACTCTAATCTCAATTTCTATGAAGTTTTTCGTGTTTGACGCTGCAAAGTTAAAAAAAACATAAAGTTAAAACCAAAAAAATAAACGTTAAGGAAAAATTAAAATTATAATTTTGCGCCGTTAAAATTACGAAATACAAAATTATGTACAATCTTTTAAAAGGAAAAAAAGGCATTATTTTCGGCGCATTAGACGAAAAATCAATTGCTTGGCATATCGCAGAACGCTGCTATGAAGAAGGTGCTGAATTTATTTTGTCAAACACTCCCGCTGCTTTGAGATTCGGTAGTCTTAAAGCATTGGCTGAGAAAACCAATTCAGAAATCGTTGCCGCTGATGCAACTAATATGGATGACCTTAACGCTGTCTTTACACGCGCTATGGAAAAATTCGGTGGTCAGATAGACTTCGTTCTTCATGCTATCGGTATGTCGCTCAACGTTAGAAAAAATCGCAGTTACGATGATGTGGATTATAATTATTACACCAAAACAATGGACATTTCCGCATTCTCGTTCCACAAAATACTCCAAACGGCTTACAAACTCGATGCTATCAAAGAATGGGGTTCGGTTGTAGCTTTAAGTTACGTTGCAGGTCAGAGAACATTCTACCGTTACAACGATATGGCTGACGCTAAAGCACTTTTGGAATCTATTGCAAGAAGTTTCGGTTACATTTACGGTCGTGACAGAAAAGTCCGCGTTAATACTATTTCGCAATCTCCGACCTTAACAACAGCAGGCTCAGGCGTTAAAGGTATTGACAATCTTATGGACTATTCTGACAGAATGTCGCCCCTTGGAAACGCTACGGCTGAAGATTGCGCTAACTACTGTGTTACGCTTTTCTCAGACCTTACCAAGAAAATCACGATGCAAAATCTTTACAACGACGGCGGATTCTCTTCAATGGGTATGTCGCAAAAGGCAATGCACGTTTACAATGCAAGCCTTGAGTTGGAAAAACCTTTGGATTAAGATAATATATCAGCAACTACTACAAATAAAAACGTCCGCAATAAGTAACAACTTAAAGCGGACGTTTCTTTTTATTTCTCCTCGTTATTTAAAACTCGGACAAGTTGAACACTTGTTGCTTTTCCTTGTAAACCAATGTTTCAAACCTATTGCAAAACCCATCGCGTCAGGGTTTTGATGCGTTACGCAAAACGATAAATCGTTGTATTTAGAAATCACATAATTATATTCTAATTCCGCACTCACCCAATTAATTGTATGCTGCATATCCTTGCCTTTGTAAAGTTTTTCATCGGTATAGCCCGGTATGTTTGCCCACGTCTGACGGTAAAACGCCGTCGGACCGAATCCGAACGAAAGCGAATGTTTGTAAACCTTAAAAAGCCTGAAACGAATCATTATTTGCGTACTAAAAGCCATTTTCCTCATACAATCGATTCTAAAGGCTTGCACAAATTTAAAACTTGTAGCGGGCGTTGCGTAAAGTTCCACTCCAAGCCTGAATCCCGGCTCCATAATCAAAACTTTGTCCTCTCCAGGCATCGTTTCATAAATCGCAGAATTTACTCTGCCACCGAAATCAAATCCCGGACCTATAAGCCCGAAACTGATGTTTTGCTGACCTAACACTTTGATAGTCAGTAGTATTGAGATACTCAATAACAGAAATCTTTTCATTTTTTATAATATACTTTCTTTAATAACGTATTAATAGTAAAAAAAATTTTTCAAAAGTAACCGCTTTTCTTTAAAAAATTAAATTTCTTTTGTTAAATTTACGCTCTAAAATTTTTGAGGATTATGTATACGTCAATTACCAACAGAGGTGTTTCCATAAAAAACAAGATGATAGAGAATTACTACATTCTCAATCAAATTGTTCAAGGCATAGATACGGGCATAGTTATCATTTACGAAGAGAAACTTTTGCACATAAACAACGAAATGAGGAGAATTACCCGCCGGACTTACAAAAGCATGGAATTCGACTTGATGAGTATCGTATGTCCGCCGTTTAGGCACAGCGTTTTGAAAGCATACGTTTCGGTTTTGAAAGAATATTGCGACAAAAAAGAAATTTATTTTGACATAATCCTTCCCGACGGCTCATTAAAATCGGTAAAAAGCCGTATTGCAAGAATCAAGATTTTTGATAAAAACGGTATTTTTGCCACCGTTCACGAAGAGTTTTCGGAGATAAAACGCGATTTCATCGAACCACTTACCGTAAAACTTTGGAGAAGATACCGTGCTGATTATGAACATATTCTAAGCAGTTTTTATGATTTTATAATTTTTATTGACAACGATTATAAAATAAAAAACATCAGCAAAAAGGTTGAAAAAATTCTCGGCTACACGCGCAAAGACTTTTTGGGCGAAAAAATCAATTCGGTCTGCAACGTTGAACCTATGGAAGATTTTTTGGAAGTTCTTTCTGGATTTCAGCGCAACGATTACACGGGCAGAAACCGTGTCGTAAAAAACTTTCAACTGACACTTACCTCAAAAGATAATATTCCCGTTAAATTTGCAGTTTCGGCATTCACGATAAAAGTTATGAATTACATCAAAGGTTATTCCTTAGTTTTTACCTCGATTAAGAACCTTGACAAATCCAAACTTTCAGCCGATGAAATTGCCGCTAACATTGCTCACGAATTCCGCAGCCCATTAAATGCGATTATTGGATTTTCAAATATCGTATCTGACGAAAATTTAAGCGTTTACGAGCGGAATATGTATCTGAAATACATCAAACAAAGTTGCAATTCGCTTTTGAGCGTCGTTAATGATTTTTCGGATTTCAACAAACTCAATCACAACAAAATCATCATTCACAGAGATGATTTCAATATTAATTCGCTTTTTGAACAATTAGGCGCATATTGCGTTATGTACAAAAAGGATTATAACAAAACCGATATTCAAATAATCTCCTCGGTACAATATCCTGACGAAGAGGTTATCATAAATACGGACGAACAAAGAGTTTTTCAAATTATGATAAACCTTTTGAACAACGCTTTTAAATATACTGAAAAAGGTTTTATCAAATATCAATACATAATAGACAACAACTTTTTGGTTTTGAAAGTTTCGGATTCGGGAATCGGTATTCCGAAAGAGAATTTAAACAAGATTTTCAACCGTCTGACGCAGTTAGATGTCAATAATTACAACAACGGTTCGGGACTCGGACTTGCCATCAGCAAAAATCTTGTGGAATTAATGGGCGGAGTAATCTCGGTAAATTCCGAAATCGGTATAGGCACGGAATTTTTGATAAAACTTCCTATCGGGAGAACCGAGGAGAAAAAAACAACTGACGAAATAAATGAAGACCCGGAATTTGATTTTTCAGACAAAAAAATCATCGTTGCGGAAGATGCACAAATAAATTTTATTTTGATAGATAAGATTTTAGAAAAAACCGGTGTTAATATTCTTTGGGCGAAAAACGGCAAGGAATGTGTAGATTTGTTTTTGGAAAATAGGGACGTTGCATTAATTTTGATGGATGTTCAAATGCCGGTCATGGACGGTTTTGAAGCCGCCAAAAAGATTTTGGAAATTGAACCCGATTTACCGATAATAGCGCAAACAGCGTTTTCGTATCCGGAAGAAAGACGGCGTATACTTTCAATAGGATGTGTGGATTTTGTCTCCAAACCTATTGACAGAACGTTACTTATACAAAAAATGGACAAAGCATTTAATCTTAACAAACAAGAGGTATAAAAAAAAGTTTTTTACAATCATGCAAAACATTGAATGGTTCTCTCTGATAACCGGCATTTTGGGTGGCTTAGTATTTTTTCTGTACGGAATGGATTTAATGAGCAGCGGTCTGAAAAGCGGATTAGGCGACAAGATGAGAATTATTTTTACCAAACTCAATAAAAACCGTTTTTCAGCGATGCTAACAGGCATTATCGCTACGGCAATAACACAGAGTACGGGCGCAACAACGGTAATGTTAATGAGTTTTGTAGAAACAAATATAATGCAGTTTGCCCAAACGGTTCCGATTATTATCGGGGCTAACATCGGTTCGACCGTTACGGCTCAAGTCATTGCATTTGATATTGCCGGATATGCCATAATTCCGGTGATTGTCGGTTTTTTCATGAAACAATTCAAATCCAACGACAATTTAAGAGATACGGGTAACGCCATTATGGGTTTTGGTTTGGTATTTTTCGGAATGCAGTTTTTGGGCAAATCGGTTTCGGTCTTAAAAGATATTCCTGAGTTTACCAATATGATAGCCTCGGCAAGTACGCCTTTGGTCGGACTTTTAGTTGGAATATTAGCGACCTGCATTATGCAAAGTACAGGTATGTTTACGGGTATTCTCGTGGTTTTTGCAAAAGAGGGATTAATGGGAATCGAACAAGCCTATCCCTTGCTCGTCGGCTCTTCAATCGGAACTTGTCTTTTGATTATAATTGTCTCGATAGGCACCTCCGTCAATTGCAAACGGACGATGATGGCTCACGTTTTAACTAAAATCGTCGGAGCATTTGTTTTTATACTTTTAACACCGTTTATGGTAAGTTTCATGGAATGGTTTTCCGCGGAGTTTGAAATTTCGCCCGAAAGACAAATTGCTAACTGCCACACGTTTTTTTATACCTCAGTTTCGTTTTTCCTGATAATTTTTTCTAATACGATTGTTAAAATTATCGAGAAAATGATTCCCGAAAAAATTACGACAGAAAATCTTCCGCATTTAAGATACATTGATTTCAATGTTATTTCGATGCCTCAGTCAGCGATGGAATTATCAATTTCGGAAACGGCTACGCTTTTGAAATTAACTTCAAGGATTTTTGACAATGCGATTTCCTCGTTCATAAGTTATGACCCCGATTCTCCGGCGGTCAAAAAACAGAATCAGAAAACTATGGACAATTTGTCAATAAAACAAAAGAAATTTGACTACATCGAAAACGAAATCCGTAAATATCTGTTCCGTTTAGGACGCACTGACACGGGCGATTCCACTACGCACAAAATCTTTGCGCTACTGTCAGCCTTAGAGCAGATAAAACGCATTTGCGAGATGATACACAGAAATTTCGTACCGCTTTACAATAAATTATCAAACCTTCCCAACACATTTTCGCAAGAAGGTATTGACGAGATAACATTCTATTACAGAGAGATTTCCAACCATTTTAAGGATTTGATTTTCTCGATAGAAAAGCGTGACCATGATTTTGTTTCAAGAGTGTATTCCGAAACCTCTGAAACAAAAGACGACAGCGAAAAACTTAGAATTTCGCATTTAAAAAGACTTTGGAACGATCGTCCCGATAGTATGGCAACCCACGAAATCCATATCGGTTTGATAGACGATTTGGCTGAAATTGTTTCGATTTTGTCGGAAATTGCATATTCGTTCCAAAAATCAATAATTTCGGACTCGGTAGAAAATTAATTTTTTTCAAAAAAAAAATTGATTATTCCGATATTATTTATGATATTTGCAGAATAAAAAAGTTATTAACAAAAAAACATACGCGAATGAAAAATATATTAAAAACAATTTTGCTGATATGTTCAGTAGTTATGTGTTTAGGAATTTCAAGTTGTAGCAATCCTGACATTGTAGGAACGTGGAAAGTATCGGAATACAATCCGAAAACGCCTATGGATGAAGAAATCAAAAAAGAAATTTTTGAATCCACACTTGCAAACTGCGTTTTGGATCTCAAAGCCGACCAAAGTTTTTCACAAACGGTAAACGGAGTTACCCAAAAAGGCAAATGGGAACTTTTAGGCGAAAACCGTCAGTTGAAACTCACCGTTGAAGGCGGTAGTATCGTGATTATTAATTTGGAATCGTTGTCAGGCACTACGATGGTTCAGTCTACTGACGACGGTACTATTACGTTCAAAAAACAATAAAAATAAACAGTGGAAAGGATTTTAATAATTAATTCTCCTCTTGGCAAGGATACAGCGCAAAAAATATCAAAAGTTTTAAGCGGAGAAAAATTTCTTACAACCTTAGGAGCGAAAACTTTGGAGGGCGAAAAAAGACTCCCCGACATGGTAATCGCCGTTATCGACAAAGAATCCGACAAGGACTCGTCAATGATAAAAATTATGAAAGAATGTTCTCAAAAGAACATAACCGTAATTTTGTTTGTATCGTATACTCCTGAAACAGAGAGTGTTTCGAGCAATTTCTTCTATGACGAACACATTTGGATTGATAACACCGAAAGTTTTGACGAAGCTAAAAAATCATTAATCCACCTTTTGAAAAACGAATATTCTGAACTTTCAAAAAGGATTGACAGAAAACAGCCTCAGTCAAAAACCGTAAGCAAAAACCCCGCTGTCCAGACCTCAAACAACAAGTCAAAACAGTCTAACGTACAAGCCTCTTCAAAAGAGAATTTGTACAAAAACATTTTGATTTTGTGCGGAGCGGTAATCGTTGTTTTGCTTTTCATTTTGATAAACGGCGGTCTAAAACAGACGAACCGCGAGGCAGAC
Source organism: Bacteroidales bacterium (assembly GCA_017412115.1). Lineage (GTDB taxonomy): Bacteria > Bacteroidota > Bacteroidia > Bacteroidales > UBA3824 > UBA3824. Next base: position 87,949 of record JAFPYR010000069.1, read on the forward strand.
AATTACAGAGCAAACAACAATCCGCAAAACTCACAAAACGGAGGTTCAGAGGTTAAAATACAACTTGCAACGCAACTCAAAAACAGCGAAAGCGATTTTGTAGGTCATTGGAAATTAAGCGATTATAGCGACAATCAGTTCCGCCGCACAAGAGAGGATAGTCTTAATTTGCAGGCATTAGTCAACGAATTAAAGACTAAGGCGCAACTTGTTTTCAACGCTGACAAAACTTTCCAAAGAATTGGATTTTCTGAATCACCCGAAACCGGCAATTGGGAATACGACCCGCAAGCAAGATACTTAAAACTTCAAGCTGCAAACGTCAATCAGTATGATGTGGTTCAAATTCAAGAGATTTCCCAAGCAAGACTGATTATCGTGGTTCAGGAAAAAATAGAATCGGGAGAAGTTTTAACGAAACTGACCTTTGAAAAAATAAGATAACAAAATATGAAACGATTATTTTTATACATCTTTATTTTGTTTTCGGTTAGTGTTTTTGTCGGCAGCTGCAATGCCGACAAAAACACTATGTTAATAGGAACATGGGTTCTAAAAAATACCGAATACGAAAATTTAGATCAGTTTTGCCGTCAGAAATATAACACTTTAAACGACGGCATCGACAATTCCATCAAAATGATTGACAAAGAGTTGAGTACTATTATCAGCAATGAAGAAAAGGAAAAACTGCGCAAGAAACGTCAAAATCTCCTCGAGAGCAAATCCGAGGTTAATTTAAAGCAAATCAAAGAAAGCGTTTTGAAACAAGCCGAAGCCTTGCGAGAGAAACAGACTTTCACGTTTGAAGAAAAAGGCAAATTTTCGATACGTGTTGAAAACGACGCTGTTAACGGCACGTATAAAATCCAAGGTGATACAATTTTAACTACAATAGAAAACCAAATTTCCGACATATATTTTATCAAAAAAATAGAACCAAATGATTTGGAGCTTTCAGTTTCACTTCAAGATGTGAAATTGAATTTAACATTGAGCAAACAATAAACAAACAAGATAAACAAACAATCAAATCAATTCTTTCATGTTAAAAAAACTCCGCTTTATGCTTGCCCTTGTGTTTTGGGTGGGCATTACTTTAATGTTTTTGGATTTTAGCGGCACGCTCAAATGTTTTTTGGGCTGGATGGCTAAAATTCAGTTTTTGCCCGCAATATTAGCCCTAAACATAGGTGCTGTAATATTTGTTGCGGCCTTGACTTTTCTTTTCGGACGAATTTATTGTTCCGTAATTTGTCCGATGGGTGTTTATCAGGATTTTGTCAACAGAATTGCCGGAAAATTCAAAAAACGCCGTTTCAAATTCACGCCCGAAAAACGCAAAACACGTCTTATAATATTGGGTGTTTTTGTAGTTTTGATGGTAGCATTCTCTCCGCTTGCGGCTTTAATTGCTCCGTACAGTGCCTACGGCAGAATGATTAGTTCGATTTTTCAGCCGCTCTACATCTCTGTTAACAATCTCCTTGCAAAAGCCGCAGAGCATTACGACAGTTATGCTTTTTACGGTGTTGAGGTTTGGCTAAAAAGCGGCGCAACACTCGGAGTTGCAATCGTAACGTTCTTAATCGTAACTATTTGGAGTTGGAAATCGGGACGCGGATATTGTAACACGGTTTGTCCCGTCGGAACGGTTCTCGGACTTCTTTCCACAAAATCGGTTTTCAAAATAAAAATCGATGCTAACAAATGCGTCAATTGCAGTTTATGCGAAAAAAATTGTAAAGCCGAAGCCATTGATTTTAAAGCACATACCGTTGATTATTCACGTTGTGTTTCGTGCATGAATTGTATCGGAATTTGCAAAAAAGACGCAATTTCTTTTACAAAAAATGCGGCAAAACCCTCTTCTAATGAACCGACGGATTCAGGGCTTAGAAAAGCACTTTCAACGGGTGCGTTACTTGCTGTTTCAAGCGTTGTTAAAGCCCAAGAAAAAACTTTCGACGGCGGTTATGCAGTTATCGAAGACAAAAAAATCCCCGCTCGTGATTGTCCCGTAAAACCCGCAGGTTCAAGGAGTTTGAGAAATTTTTCTTCGCATTGTACAGCGTGTCAGTTGTGCGTTACGCAATGTCCGAACAACGTTTTGAGACCATCATCAAACCTTTCAACATTAATGCAGCCCGAAATGAGTTTTGAACTCGGTTACTGCCGTCCTGAATGTACAAGGTGCTCAGAGGTTTGTCCGGCGGGCGCAATCGAAAAAATTACCAAAGAAGAAAAAACCGCAATCCGTGCCGGTCATGCAGTTTGGATTAAACAAAATTGTCTTCCCGTCAGCGAGGGGGTTAAATGCGGAAACTGCGCAAGACACTGTCCTTCAGGCGCAATAACAATGGTAAAACTTCCTGAAAATCCGTCAGTTGAAGTGCCGGCTGTTAATTCAGAAAGATGCTTAGGCTGCGGTGCGTGTGAAAATCTTTGCCCCTCAAGACCTTTTTCTGCAATCTACGTAGAAGGAAACGAGGTTCACGGTGAGTTTTAATGCTCAATGCACAATGCATAATTCATAATTAAAAAGTGGAAAAAAATGTCAGAAAAAAATATAAATAGGCGTGATTTTTTGAAATTGGCGGGTGCGGCAGCGGCAGTTACTACCGTTGCTATGACCGGCTGTTCTAACGCCGAAACAACAGAAAAAGTTACGGGTCAGAAAACGACTTCCAAAAAAGAAATTCCGACCGATAAAATGACTTACCGCATAAATCCGAAAACCGGCGAAAAAGTCTCGCTCCTCGGATACGGATTCATGCGACTCCCTACTATCAACAGTAGAAGCGCAAGAGAAAACGCTCAAGAAGAACTCGATCAAGAAACAATCAACAAACTTACCGATTACGCCATTGAACACGGTCTTAATATTTTTGACACATCACCAAACTATTGTCAAGGACGCTCAGAAACCGCAATGGGTATCGCTTTGAGCCGTCATCCAAGAGACAAATATTTAATTTCGACAAAATTGTCAAATTTTAGTCCTACGCAATGGAGTTTGGAGGAGTCTGTCAAAATCTACAAAAATTCTTTGAAATACCTTCAAACCGATTACATTGATTATTTGCATTTGCATTTTGTGGGTGCAACAGCAGCCGTTGATGATCAAAGACTTAGCGGAATGGAAACTTTCAGGCGCAGGTTCATTGACAACGGACTTCTCGATTTTCTACTAAAAGAAAGAGAAGCAGGCAGAATCAAAAACCTCGGTTTCTCGTTTCACGGCGATATTGACGTTTTTGAATATTTGGTAGACGAACATGAGAAATATCATTGGGACTTTGTCATGATTCAAATGAATTATGTAGACTGGAAATACGCCAAAAAAGTCAATCCGATGAATACAAATGCCGAATATCTTTACAAACGTCTGACTGACAAGCAAATACCAATCTTTGTGATGGAGCCTATTTTGGGCGGACGTTTAGCAAAATTGCCTGTTCATTTGGAAAAAATGTTAAGAGAGCGTATTGTGGAAAACAGTATTGCTTCATGGTCGTTCCGTTGGTTGGGTTCGCATCCTAACGTTTTAACAATTCTCTCCGGCATGACTTATATGGAACATCTTCAAGACAATCTTTCAACATTTTGCCCCTTGCAGGAATGTTCCGAAGACGAGTTCAATCTTTTGCAGAGAGTTTCAGACGAATTTATAAATTTCCCGCTTGTACCTTGTACGCAATGTCAATATTGTATGCCTTGTCCATACGGTGTTGATATTCCGGCTTCGTTTACGCATTACAATAAATGTGTTAATGAGGGTTACATTTCGGTATCATGTCAGGACAAAGAATTTGTTGAAAACCGCAGACGTTTCTTAATCGGTTATGACAGAGTAGTTGAAAAGAAACGTCAGGCAGCACATTGTATCGGTTGCGGACAGTGTATGCCGCATTGTCCTCAAAATATCAAAATTCCTGAAAAACTAAACGATATTAACGATTATATCGAAAAACTCCGTCAAGAAAAATTATAATTAACTTCATAAAAAAAGCTGTCAGAAAAAATTTGACGGCTTTTTTTTTAAACTATTTAGCAGCGATAGTTTCGATTTCTATTTTAGCACCTTTGGGCAAATCTTTAACGGCAAAAGCCGACCTTGCCGGTGGATTAGTTTTGAAAAACTCACCGTAAACCTCATTCATATCGCCGAAATCTTTTATATCGGAAAGCAAACAAGTTGTTTTAACAACGTTTTCGTAACCGTAACCTGCCGCTTTAAGAATTTCACCAATATTTTCCAAAACGAGCCTTGTTTGCTCTTTTATTGTTCCTTCTGATAATTGATTGGTTTTGGGATCAATAGGAATTTGTCCCGAAACGAAAAGCAAATTTCCCGTTTCAACAGCTTGACTATAAGGACCAATCGCCTTAGGAGCTTTGTCTGTACTGATTATCATAATTTTAATAGTTTTAGACTAAAAAAAATAAAAAAGAGCAAACCTATAAGCCGGATTTTGTCCCTGAATCTTAAAAAAAATCCAAGTGCCTGCCATTTATCTAGAATTATCATTGCTGACAATCTCAAACGACCTACCCCCCGGCACGGGCGAGCAACCCGTAAAATGCCGGTATATTTGGTCTTTCAACCCGCCGATGCACATTTCTAACATCACTGTTAAAAACAGTAAGCTCTTACCTCACTTTCTCACCCTTACCGCTTTTTACGGCGGCGGTTATTTTCTTCTGCATTTTTCACGACCTCGCGGCTGTCTTCCAGTTAAGAAGGGCGGTGCTCTAAGTTGCCCGGACTTTCCTCTTTTATATTACTATAACAGCGGCAGACCGGTCTGCTCTTCAAAGGTGCAAAGTTAGATTTTTTTTTTGAGAACAAAAAATTTTTTAATCATAACATTCCCAAATACTATCAACTTTTTCTTTTTCAATTTTCTTGGTGAAAAGGCTCACCAAAAATACAACTAAAAATCCGCCTGTCATGGCTATTGCACCACAGTTAATCGGGGAAATAGGATTGCCCAAAAGCATATTTAAGACCGTGATTCCCACGCCCCAAGCAAAACAAGCCCAAACAGAGGCCGTCGTAACGCCTTTCCAATAAAGTCCCAACATAAACGGTGCTAAAAACGCTCCCGCCAAGGCTCCCCACGAAATGCCCATCAACTGAGCAATAAAAGTTGGAGGATTCAGGGCTATTAACAAGGATATCACGATAAAAAATACGATTAACGTTCTCATTACCACAACTTTGCGGCGTTCTACCTTTTCGGCTTGTTCGGCGATGATTTCGCCCTCTTTTACCTCACCTTCTTCGGATTTTTTGTCCCTGTAAATCAAATCCAAGGTCATCGTAGAACTTGATGTCAAAACAAGAGATGCCAAGGTAGACATTGAGGCCGAAAGCACCAACAAAACAACCAAACCGATTAACGCATCAGGCAGAGTTTCAAGCATTTTCGGAACTATGGAATCAAAATCCAATCTGCCGTTTGCAAGTGTGGCAGGCGTTCCGAAAAGACGTCCGAAACCGCCTAAAAAATAACATCCGCCCGCAACTACAAGCGCAAAAACCGTTGAAATTATAGTTCCGCGTTTTATGGCAGCCTCATCGGTTATCGAATAAAATTTTCCGACCATTTGCGGCAATCCCCATGTCCCTAACGATGTTAAAACCACAACGCCCGCCAAATTCCACGGGTCAGGACCAAAAATGCTCGCAAATCCGCCGTTAATTTCCGGGTTAGAATCAGAAGGAATCGCCGAAAGACTTTCAACAGCAGAAAAAAGACCGCCTTTGTTTTCCAAAACGGCAAAAATCACGGCTACAATTCCAAAAAGCATTATAATACCTTGAATAAAATCGTTTATCGCCGTTGCTTTATAACCGCCAAGAATAACATAAACCGCTGTTAATAAAGCCATTATAACGGCACAATATTCGTAAGAAATTCCGAATCCCATTTCAAAAAGCGTTGAAATACCTTTGTAAACGCCTGCCGTATAAGGAATTAAAAACACAAATGCTATAATCGAAGCTACAATTCTAAGCCCTTGAGAGGAAAATCTCGTTCCGAAAAAATCAGGCATCGTTTTGCTTTGAATATGCTGAGTCATAAGTTTGGTACGTTTGCCCAAAAAAATCCACGCAAGAAGCGAACCAATAATCGCATTTCCGATACCAATCCACGAACTCGAAAGACCGTATTTCCAACCAAATTGTCCGGCATAACCCACAAAAACAACTGCCGAAAAATACGAGGTGCCGAAAGCAAAAGCCGTCAGCCAAGGACCTACGTTACGTCCGCCCAAAACAAAACCTTCTACACTTTTAGCAGTTTTCCTTTGAAACAAGCCCACGCCGACTGTTACTGCCAAAAATATCAACGTGAGTAAAACCTTTATTAACATGACTTATTCTATTTCTTCCAATTTATTCCAATATTTTTCATCCAAAAGCTTCTTGAATTTTTCTAAGCAACCGATAGGAATATAAATTTTCCTAAGCGAAGGACAAGCCTCAAAAGCACCCTCGTCAATCCTTTTTACGGTGTCGTACATTGAAACTTCTCTCAAAGCCTTGCAGCCGTAAAAAGATTCCTTTCCGATTCTCTCTACCGTTGTAGGTAGTATGACAATTTCCAGCGTTGAATTTCCTTTAAAAGAGAAATCAGACGTTTTTTTGGTTCCATTAGGCAAAATAAGCGAAGTCCTCTTGCCAAAATATGCTATAACACGACGTTTTTTAATGTCAATGAAAAAATCTTTTTCAAAACGGAAATTTTCGTTTTCGCTTTCCACTGTAAGGTTTTTACAATTATAAAAAGGATTGTGTCCCATGTAAGTAAGCGAAGCGGGAATAACAATTTTTTTGAGTTTTTCGCATCCGCAAAAAGCTGTCTGTCCCAAACCGATAAGAGTTTTCGGCAAAGAAATCTCCTCCAACGAGGTGCAATCCTTAAAAGTACTTCTTCCGATATATTGAACTGAATCAGAAAGCGTTATGCTATGTAATTTAGAACAACCGGCAAAGGTGCGGTCATCCAATTTCATAACAGGAGACGGAATCTCAATTTGTTCTAATGAGGAGCAGTTTTCAAAAGCCGAAGCCCCGATAAACTTGATTTCACCGGAGATTTTTACATTTTTAAGTGATTTACAATTATAAAAAGTTTTTCGTTTGATATTTGGTAAACCCGTAGAAAACTCCAAACTTTCAAGATTGGTACAATCCGAAAAGGCCTCCGCACCGATATAAGTTACCGTTGATGGTATTTTTAATGTTTTAATATCTGTTTTTCCTTTAAAAACGGCACTTTCAATCCTTTCCGTACCTTCTTCAATCTGCGTTTTCGGTGTACTGAAAATGCCTTGTATTGTGTTGATGAGTCCCATAAATATAAAAAAATTAACCGATGATTATTCTCTAAAAAACCATCGGTCAAAGATATATGTTTTTTTTATAAAATCATAATTAAATTTTCCGCAAGAACGCAAAAAATATAAATATCGTATTTCTTACAAAAAAAGGGCGAACAAAAATCCGCCCTACGAAAAAAAATTGCCAATTTGTTCTTTAAAATCCGATTTGCAATTGAAGCTGAATCATATCAAAATTAGGTTGATAATTTTGAATTATAGTCGGAGGTCCTTGAGGATTAGGAACAATAATAGGCTCTCCTACCGTCATATTGTCCAAAACGGTGCGCGTATATTGCAACTGAAGTCTGCACTGACGGAAAAACCAATATTGAAGTCCGATTATATATTTTGTAGATTTTAAATCTTCGCTCGTGTTATAATTCATAAAATCGTAACAAGCAACTGCCTCAAGGGTTGAAAAAAGCGGAATTGTAGCTAAAGCATATCCGCCGAAAGATTCAACATCGCCGTCTTTGCCGCCCATTACCTCGCCGCGAAACGAATACGGACGTTTTCTCCAATCGCTTGCCGGTGTTGTTTCAAAAGATTTGTATTCCGTACCGAAAGTCCAACGGTCTCTCTGATATTCTTCGCCCGCTGCAATTTTAGTATTATAAGGAGAAATAAAAGGCGCATCAGGCGAAAGCCAACAATAATCAGAGGCAACGCCCCTACCCTTTTGACCCGAAGTTACAAACCTTAAATTCGGCATCGGAGCATATTCAAGTTTCACTTGAAAATCTTTTTTATTGTTTTTATCGTTTATATTAACGCCTTGACCGTTCCATAAACCGATTTCGTATTTGAAATGCGAATCAAACAATTCACCGAAAAATTTCATTCCGAGATCCCTGCCGTACATTACTTTGTCAGCAAAAAGCGGATCAACTGTTCCGCCCAAATAGGTTGTAGCCTGTGAAGTAACATCAATAAGTTCAAGAACAGCAGGTGAATACGGATTTTCAAGACCAATAGAATTTTTCATCTCACCGAATCTTAAATTCAAGGCTTTGTTTTTAGTAATCCTAAAATCAGCATAAAAATCCTGAATTTCAGTCATACAATCATAAAACATGAAAAAATCCCAGCGGTCAGTAACTTTTGCGAAAAGCACCAATCCGGTACGTTTCATGTTAAAAGTATTTGTCTGAACCTCCATCTTATTGTTCCATTCATAACCGGCTTGAGCATAACCGTGAATTTGTATTCTTTTGGTCAGCGGTCCGAATAAATTTTCCATGGGACGCAAAGAATCATTTCCTGCATAAGGCGGTCTTCCTTGTCCGCCGTTAGGATTTTGTCCGCCTGAATGCGGAGGTTGCGCCATAGAAACCATGCTTAAAAGCGCAACGGCTAATGTTAAAATTGTTTTTTTCATTAATAATCGTATTTTTAATTGTTTCAAAACTGCTCAAAATTAGAAAAAAAAAATTGTTATCAAAATATTTTTTTCTAACTTTGTAAAAATTTCTGAACACTTATAATATTTTAGTAAGATTATGAACTTTTTAGAATTATGTTTAAAACGCTCGTCCATAAGGAGTTACACCGACGAAAAAGTATCACCCGAGGACTTGGAATACATCTTGAAATGTGCTCAATACGCACCCTCCGCAGTTAATTACCAACCGTGGAAATTTTTCATCGTGGAGTCTAAAGAAGGTAAATCAGCTGTTCAAAAAGCATACGAAAGGGATTGGTTCAAAACCGCTCCGCTTTATATCGTTGCCGTCATAGAACACTCCGAGAGTTGGAAACGCAAAACCGACAACAAAGACCACGGCGACATTGACATTGCAATTGCTGTCGAACATATTTGCCTTGCCGCCGCCGAAAAAGGTTTGGGAACGTGCTGGGTTTGCAATTTTGAACCGAAAATCATAAAAGAATTTCTAAAACTCTCTGACACACAAGAACCTGCCGTTTTGATACCGCTCGGACACATTGCAAAAGATTTTCCGCAAAAAGACAAACAAAGAAAAACTCTAAAAGAGATAGTTTTTTAATATTTTGATAACTTTTAAACCGTCGGAAAAAATTAACTTTGCGGCGGTTAATTTTTTTCAAAAAAAATAGTTATGGAACTAACGCAGTGGATTTTCGGCAATACAATTATCCTCGAACCCATGACCGCCTTAACGGATTTTATCGTTACGGCAGTCTGCATTTTCGGTTTTTTCAAATTGAAAGCCCTCGCTAAAAAAAACGACAACAGCAAAAGTTTTGTATATTTTTTCCTCTTTATGGGATTAGGAACTTTTTTTGCTGCTTTAATGAGTCATGCTTTTTCGTATGTTTTCAACCCCGAAAAACTTTCCAAAAGCGAAATCGCAATGCTTGAATGGTCGGATAAATTTCAAATCAATCTCCATAACATGCCGAATTGGATTTTCAACGTTATTTCCGTAACGTTTTTTGAAATTGCAATAATAAAACAAGCAAAAAAATATTTAGAATATCTCAACACGAAATTTTATTTTTCTATCATAGCAATAGAATCAACACTGATTTTTGCCGCAACGCTTTACATCTTAAAATATGACATTGCAGCAGCACACATAGGTTTTGCATTATACCTTATAGAATTGCCGTTGCAGATAATCATAATCAGAAAATACAACGCAAAAGAAGCAAAATTTTTAATAATCGGAACTCTCTTGATGTTGATAACAGCGCCCGTTATGGCATTAAAACTTCAAATTACTAAATGGTTTAATTTCAATGATATATCCCACGTAGTAATTGCCGTTACGATGTATTTGTTTTTCTTGGCAGGCAAAGAATTTTATAAAATTGACAATTCAAAATTGACAATTGACAATTGACAATTAAGAATTGAAAATTGAAAAACTAAAAAGCTAAAAAATGGAATACGTTCCCTCAAAATTATTATCCGATGCCGTTGATAATTTTTCAAGGCTGCCGGGCATCGGAAAAAAAACAGCACTAAGACTTGTTTTAGATCTTATAAAAAGAGATGAAAATACTGTCAACAATTTTGCACAATCGCTCATAAAACTCAAGACAGGTATTCATAATTGTAAAATTTGCGGAAACCTTTCTGACGAGGAAACTTGCAGCATTTGTTCTGACGCAAAACGCAGACATTCAGTTATTTGCATCGTTGAAAACATCAGGGACGTCATTGCAATCGAACAAACCGGAAGTTACAACGGCGTGTATCATATTTTAGGCGGATTAATCTCGCCAATTGACGGAATTGCCCCTTCCGATTTGAACATCGAACAATTAAAAGAAAGAATTGAGGAAAATCCGCCCGAAGAATTGATTTTTGCATTAAGCGCAAACATGGAAGGCGATACGACGTGTTTCTATTTGAGCCGTCTCTTCAAAAGCAAAGTCGGGAAAATCAGTCAAATAGCAAGAGGTGTCGCTTTCGGCGGCGACCTTGAATACACTGACGAGGTTACTTTAGCAAGGTCGTTAGAGGCAAGAACGGTTTATTCCGCTTAAAAAAAATATTTTTTTTCTCTCATCAATTAAGCCCCATAACGATTGCAAGCAATACGGAATAATATTTTGACTCTATACTGTCGGCTCTTGAGGTCAAAACAACGGGAGATTTTACGCCTGAAAGCACTGATGCCACAATCGAATTTGCAAGTTTGGTGTTAGCTTTATAAAAAGCGTTACCCGCCTCGATGTTCGGAAAAATCAAACAATCCGCATCACCTTTTATAACGCTTCTGACATTTTTAATTTCAGAGGCCTCCTTATTGATTGCTACATCAAGACCTAAAGGTCCGTCCGCAACACAATCTAATTGTCCTCTTTCGCTCATTTTAGCGATTATGGAAGCATCATAACCGGCTTTAATAGCGTTGGAAACCAATTCCGTAGCCGCAATAAGAGCAACTTTAGGATTAGGATTTTCAAGCATAACAGCGGTTTGAACAAGGGAGGAAAGAATTTTGAGTTTTTGTTTCAAATCCGGCTCGGGCAAAACGGCAGCATCACCGAAAATCAAAAGTCTGTCCAAATTAGGATTGTCAATTACACCGACATGACTGATCGTACTGTCCACTGTCAAAAGCCCTGAATTTCTGTTTAATACAGCTTTTAAATATTTCTCCGAACTGATAAGACCCTTCATCAAAATATCAGCCTGTCCCGATGAAACTTTTTTGACCGCTACCTCCAAAGCCTCGTCATTAGAATTAACAGGGCAAACCTCATAATCCGAAAGCGAAATTCCGCACGAAAGGGCTGCTTTTGAAATTTCGTTTTCAAGACCGACCAAAACTGCTTGAACACGATTTTCTTTACGCAATCTCTCCAAAGAAAGCAATGTATGAAAATCATACGGACAAGCAACTGATACTTTGCGTTTTACACCCTCTGGGGCTTTCCCTCTCAACTGTTCAAGTTTAGTTATCATTTTCAAAAATTAAAAATCCAAGGTGCAAAATTAATCATAATTATTTATTTTCGGTATATTTTATGCGGTAATTTTAAGATAATTATTTAATTTTGCAACACAAAAAAACGATAAACACAATTAAAAAAAATGTCAGGTTTAGAAAATGTAGAACATCCGGTTTTATTTGTTTTAATCGGAATTGCCTCTGGATACGTAGCAGCAAGGCTTATGACGAAGGAAAAACAAGGTTTAGGACTTTTAGTCAATTGCGTAATAGGTATTTTAGGAAGCCTTTTAGCCGGTTGGTTATGTCCTCTGTTAGGCATAAAATTTGCCGATGCATGGTACGGTGATTTTCTCCAAGCACTTGTTGGAGCAATTGCAATTTTAGCTGTAATAAATTTATTAAAAAAATGAGAAAAATCAATAAAATGATATTAGCGGCGGCATTATCAATATTTTTGCCGTCAGCACAACTTTTTGCTCAGTATAAAGTTTCATCCGGCAAATATGCCGTAAAATTTACTGACAAAGAAGCAAATCCTTATTCGCTGGAGCGTCCGCAAGAGTTTTTAACGCAAAAAGCTTTGGACAGACGTGAAAAATTTTCAATCGGCTTGGATTTCAGGGATTTGCCCGTAACACCCGCATATGTAGACTCTTTGAAAAGTCTCGGTTTCAAAATTCAAGGAGTGAGCAAATGGCTCAACTGTGCCGTTGTAATTTGCGATTCTACGGATTTGGAAAAGCTTAAAAACTTAAGTTTTGTCAATTACGATTATAATTGGAGAAAAACTATTGACAAGCCCCAAACCGAGCCCAAACCTTTGGATCGTCCCAAACTTTCCAAAAAAGACAAACCGCTTGACAATAGCATAAAACTTCAGTACGGCAAAGGCGAAAATCAAGCTACTATGCTCAACGTTCAAGCGCTTCACAATGCCGGTTTTACGGGAAAAGGCATTACGGCAGCTTTGCTGGATGCAGGTTTTTATAAAGTTCCTAATTGGAAAAGTTTTCAAAAGATGATAGAAGAAAACCGTCTTTTGGGAACAAGGGATTTTGCCGACATCGATCAAGAGGTTTATGACACTGACACTCACGGCATGAATGTATTGTCGTGTATAACAGGTTATTGGCCGGAACATTTAATCGGAACGGCACCTGATGCACAGGCATATCTTTTCAGAACCGAAATCAGCAAATCAGAAAATGTAATTGAGGAATTTCTTTGGGCATTTGCTGCAGAAGTAGCTGACAGTCTTGGTGTTGATGTTATCCACAGCAGCTTGGGTTATTATAAATTCGATGACAAAAGCAAATCCTACAAATATTCCGACATGGACGGCAACGTTGCTGTAAGCACGATAGCAGCTGACATTGCGGCAAGCAAAGGCATTTTGGTAACTGTAAGCGCCGGCAACGAAGGCGACGACCTTATTTGGCCGTGGATAACCTCTCCTGCTGATGCTGACAGCGTTCTAACCGTAGGTGCTGTTGATAAAAACGGCGTAATTGCTAATTTTAGTTCAAGAGGTCCGGCTTATGACGGCAGAATCAAACCCGATGTTTGCGCTAAAGGTTTAAGTTCAGCGGTTCAAGGCACATCCAATCATATCACGACCTCAAGCGGAACATCATTTTCAGGACCGATAATGGCAGGAGCTTGTATTTGTCTTATGCAAGCACACCCGAAAGCTCCCGTTATGGAACTTATCAGAGCCATCAAAACCTCTGCAAGTCAATTCGATAAACCCGATAGCACTTACGGTTACGGTATTCCCGATTTTGAACTTGCACACAGAATCCTCATTAAATGGGGCTACTAATGACAATTGACAATTGACAATTAAGAATTGTCAATTAATAATTAATTAAAAATTAGCAATAAAAAAAATGAATTTGTCCTATCCTGAAGCTGAAAAATTTTTGTTTGAACAGTTGCCCGTATTTGAAAGAAATGGCGGTGAGGCTTACAAACCCGGTCTTAATACGGCAACTACGATTGATAATTTTTTTAACAATCCGCACAAAGAGTACAAAACCGTACATATTGCCGGAACTAACGGCAAAGGCTCGGTTTCCAACTTTTTAGCCTCAATACTTCAACAAGCCGGCTTCAGGACAGGACTTTTTACATCACCCCACATCGTAGATTTCAAAGAAAGAATCAGGGTAAACGGTGAAAAAATTTCGGAAGATTTCGTCAAGGATTTTGTTAACAAATACATCGAAAAATTTTCGTACCTTAAACCGACTTTTTTTGAACTCACTACGGCAATGTGTTTTGAATATTTCCGTTTCAAAAAAGTTGATATTGCAATCATCGAAACCGGCATGGGCGGAAGATTGGACTCAACCAATATCATAACTCCGATTTTAAGCGTTATAACAAACATTGCGCTCGATCATTGTCAGTTTTTGGGAAATACCCTCAAAGATATTGCTAAAGAAAAAGCGGGAATCATCAAAAAAGGCGTTCCAGTGGTTATCGGTGAAAGCGATAACAGAACAAATTCTGTTTTTTTGGAAAAAGCCTCTCAAATGGAATCACCCGTTATTTTGGCATCCAACAAATTGCAGGCAACAACCGGCGGTTTGGACGAAAACGGCAATCAAATTTTCAACATTTTCAAATGCGGAGAACCCTATTTACCCGGCATAAGATGTGCTCAAACAGGCATTTACCAACAAAAAAATATTGTTTCCGCAGTTGCGGCAATCGAACAATTGCAAAATTCTGGTATTAAAATTTCAAAAGACGATATTTATTCGGGTTTTGAAAACGTAAACCGCAACACGGGTTTTTACGGACGCTGGCAAATCATTGATAAAGAGCCGCTTACAGTTTGCGACACAGGACACAATCCCGCCGGAATGAAATATGTATGCGAACAACTTTCCGCTCAAAAATTCAAAACATTAAGAATGGTTATCGGTTTTGTTGCTGACAAAGACGTTGCCACGATTCTGAAAATGTTGCCTAAAAATGCCGTTTATTATTTCTGCAACGCTAACACCAAAAGGGCGTTACCCGCTGAAAATTTGAAATTTACTGCTCTTGATTACGGACTTTCAGGCTCGTCATATTCTTCACCGAAAGAAGCGTTAAAAGCGGCAAAATCCGACTCAGAAAAAGACGATTTTATCTTTTTAGGCGGAAGTAATTATATCGTGGCAGAGGCTTTATAAAAAAAGTCTAAAGCCACGACAAAACCAAATCCTCCGATTCTTTTCCCTGATTATAAAAATCTTCAAGATTTTTGTTGAAATCGTTTTTAGTCAAAACGCTCCATTGCTTGAAATCGTTGGTAATATCCACAAATTCCAAATTGATTTTGCGCTTTTTTACGAAGAAAATTATTCCCGAGAAAATATACAAACCGCTCATTAACAGCAATTTAACAATAGACGGAGTTTTTTTGACTTTGTATTTTGACCATTTAGAGCCCCAAAAACCGATAATTCTCACGGCAACGACTTTTGTATTTTCCGGCAAAATTTTGCTTGCATTATAAGCGAGTCTGCGGTTTCCGATAGTTTCTTTTCCGTCAAGAGTGATGTGTCCCGAAGGATAAAAAAGTATATTAGAGCCTTTGTGAAGTTGTTCGTCAATAATACCGTCCAAAAGTTGAACCTGCTCAACACCTTTGCGGCTTTTTTGAAGATTCGGCACTTGAACGGCGTCAAACATATTCAAAATATGTCCGATAACAGGAATTTTCCAATAAACTGAATCCACAAGCGGCTGAAGTTTTTTATCATAAAGTTCCGAAAAAAGCATAATCGGATCGAGTACAGCCCTATGCATTGGCAGGATTAAAAGGTTCTCGCCCTCTTTTGTATCCATATTTTCAACGCCTTTTTTAGAAACCTCATAATGCAGTCTGACATGATTGCGTCCGAAAAAGCACAAAACATTTTTGTAATTAAACAAAAAGAAAATTGAGGCTACAAACATCACCACACCGTCAAACAAGAAAACATATTTCGTACTTAAAAAGCTTGTTATCAGAACGTTAGTAATCGAGGAGAAAAATATAAAAATAAAAGAAACCAAATTGAAATAAGCTAAAAACAAATTCAATTCGCCGGGTTTTGCTCTTTTTTGAATCTCTGCGTCCAATGGAATTTTGAAAAATCCGCACAAAACGGAAACCAAAATAATGGCTACCGTAAAAATCATTCCCCGCATATCAAAAACGCAAACCGCAATCAATATCAACGAAACCAAGAAACCTAACTGCGGGACGTAACCGAGCATAAATTTTTTTCTGTCAAGATTTCCGCACCATATACAGCCGATAGAAATTCCCACTGCCATAAACGCTAAAATTATACCCGTATCGGTCGGCGACATGGAAAGTGCTGAACTACAATGCAATATGAGCAGCGTTTGAATCGAAGCCGAAAGCCACCAATACATACAAAGCAGAAAAATAACGTGTTTTAATCCTCGGTGTTCGCTTACCATCCGACTAACGGAAATAATAAATTTTATCGGATTAGCAGAAGTTTCTTCGGTTTGTTTTGTCTCGTCAGCATTAATAAAAAAACTAAACAAAATGCCCAAGAGAGCCACAACGCCCAAAACCGTGTATTGAACTGATTCTGAGGCTTTTTCACTGAGTACTGAGCCTAAAAATGTACCAATTAAAATGCCTAAAAACGCAAAAGCCTCCATTCCGCCCATACCTTGCGAAATGCCTTTTTCGCCGCCGATGTCTTTAATCAAACCGTATTTTGAAGGCGAAAAAATTGCGCTTTGAAATCCCATCAACATCACGGCACCGATAGCAAGCCAAAGATTTTGAGTTTTAAAACCCAAAACGGCGACTAACATAATCGGAAGTTCACAAATTTTTGCGATTCTGATAATTTTAGTTTTCTTGAAAAAAAGCGGTAACCTGCCCGCCAAAGGAGAAAAAAACAAATACGGTAAGACCAAAGCTCCCGCCGTAGAATTTACGACAAAAGTTTTTTGAGAATCTTCCACCCAGCCCGCTGCGATAAAACATACCAATGTTTTGAGCAGATTATCATTCATAACGCTCATAATATTAGTCAGATACAGCGGTAAAAATTTCTTCAGCATCATGTTATATTTTTTTAGTCAGTTCACATAAAATTTTTCCACGCCCAAAATTTCCGTTTTTTGAGATACGACAAATCGTTTTCAAATTCGTAACTCTCTTTTTCAAACGGAATATTAGTATAAGCCTGAAAATGTTTTTGTCCGCGGAATCTGTTTTTCAAATAAAAAAACAAATAAAGCGGATAAAAAAAAACTACAAGTGTTTCCGCTTGTTGGGCGAAATGGATTTTTTCATGGTTCACAAGGGTTTTAAAAGCCGCCTCAGACATTTCTTTCTCATTGTATTTCAGAAAGATAAACGGAAAAAGCGTTATCCCCGAATACGTTTTCAGAAGTTTTTGAAAAAGAAATTTCGAGAAAAAAACCATAACAAAAATTTTTGTTACAAAAATAATCAGAGCATTTCAAAAAGCAAACTTTTTTGGGATTTAATTACTATAAAAATCCGCCTTTTTTTCTACCGTAATGATTTTTTTTAATCTCGGGTGCATAAATTCGATTTTTTCAGCATGAAGATACATTCTTGAAGCCTTTCTTCCGTAAAGTTCATCACCGAGAATAGGCACTTGAAGTCCCAAATAATGAGCAGAATGAACTCTTAACTGATGAGTCCTGCCTGTTAAAGGAAAAAAATATATATAAGTTTTTCTCTCAGCACTATCCACAACCTGATAATCCGTTATCGCCGGCTTACCATTTAGAAAATCAACCTTTTGCCTTGGTCTGTCATTCAAATCGGGAATTAACGGCAAGGCAATACGTCCGGAGGTTTGATTTATATAACCGTCCAAAACAGCAAAATAAGTTTTTTTGATTTCACGTTTTTCAAACAACTGCTGAATTTCCCGATAAAAACTCAAACTCTTGCTGACTATAAGCAGTCCCGAAGTCGCTAAATCCAAACGATGACAAAGCATAATTTCCTTATTATCAGGGTATTTCTCCCTCATAACTGACAAAACGGACGGTTGATTTTTTTTGTCGGGACAACTCAACATATTCTCCGGCTTATTAACAATCCACATAAATTCGTCCTCATAAACGATTTCAAGACTTTTCTTTGGCAAATCATCCAAAGGATTTTTTGCATAGGTAAGACCATTTAACATAAATTCCAAAATCGGACGGCATTTGGAATTGCAGGCGGGATAAAAATTCAAATGTTGTCTGATTTCGCCTTTCGGAGATTTTCCGTACCAAAATTCGGCGATTGAAATAGGCTTATAACCTTGTAAACAAGCATATTGCAAAAGTCTTGGAGCGCAACATTCGCCCGCACCCGAAGGCGGTACAGTTCCGTTATAATCAGAAAAAATATCCAAAAGATTCCTCGAACTTTCAGCAAAACTATTAACCCTGAAATTATAAAACAAATAGTTTTGCAGATTATCGGAAAGATTTTTTCTTGTTGCCTTGAGCTCTGAAAGTTCATTTTCAAGGGGGACAAGTTTTTCCCTGATTTCTGACAATTGCACCTCAAATTTACGCTTTAAACGCTTAAATTCCGCATTCTGAAACTGACTTTCCTTTTCTAATTCAGGAGAATTTTTGCCGTCAATTTTTAAGGAATCGCGTTTTTGCTTTTCCTGTTTCATAAAAAGGCGGTAAGATTCGATTTCCTGAGATTGTTGTTTTTGAGTTTGAGACAATAACTCTTTGAATTTAAGATATTTAGAAGATTTTTCTAATTGCGTAATACTCAAATTAACCTCGGAAATATTCATCTGACCGAACATATACCAAAGGTCATTCTTCAAATAGTCATAAACCGGGGGAACAAAAAAATCATAATTGTCTTTCCCTGAAATCTGCCCCGAGAAAGCCGCTAAAAAACCGATTTTCTTTTGCTGATTTTCAACGATTAAAACACCGAACATTTTTCCCGAAGAAATCTCCGGCAAAAAATCCTTAAAAAAATGTTCAACATACGCAACTACTAATTTTTGCGCTTTAATGCACAGAGAATCAGGCTGATAATAAAACGGATTGTTAAAAACCGTTCTTAATTGTTCGGGTGAATATTTTAATGGATGAAATCTCATTTTTTGTCCTGCTCGGTGTGAAAAAGTTCAACATTTATTTGCGGATAATTATTACGCAAAAATTCCGCCATCCTTTCCGCACAATAAACGCTCCTATGCTGACCACCCGTGCAACCGAAAAATACCGAAAGATTTTTAAAACCTCTTTCAATGTATTTTTTTACTGAAATTTCAACAATTTTTTGTGTCAAAGCGACAAATTCTGCCATTTCAGGCTCCTTTGCAAAAAATTCTATAACCTCTTTGTCCTTGCCGTTAAAATTCTTAAATTTTTCATAACGTCCCGGATTATGGATAGCGCGACAATCAAAAACGAAACCGCCGCCGTTGCCGCTTGCATCGTACGGAATACCTTTGCGGTAAGAAAAACTTTTTACGGAAACCCTCAAAACGTTTTGTTGAGAGTCATAATTTTTCAAATTTTCGTTTTCTGTCAATGCCCTAAGACAATTTTCCAAATGCGGAATTTTTATATCAAGTTTATGATTATCAAGAAGATATTCCAAATTTTTAAGAGCCGGCGGAATACTTGCCAAGAAATGCGTTTTTTGCTCCAAAAAGCCTCTGTAACCGTAACTTCCCATCGCTTGCATTATCCTGACATAAACAAACGCATAAAAATATTTTCGGAAATTTTCCTCGTCAAAATTCAAATACTTTTTCAATTCAGAAATATAAAAATCCAAAAGTTCCAATCTGATTTCAGGACTTAAAGCTGCCTTTCCGTCGTACAAAAGCGAGGCAACATCGTATTGCAATGCGCCTTTGCGTCCACCCTGAAAATCAATGAAATAAGGCTTTTTGTCATCACCGATAATTATATTGCGCGACTGAAAATCCCTGTACAAAAAATACTCGGAAGGTGCCTTGCAAAGATAATCAGTCAAAGTCAAAAAATCGTTTTCCAACAACTGTTCGTCAAAAACAGTGTGAGTTGTTTTTAAGAAATAATACTTAAAATAATTTAAATCCCACATAATCGACTGAGAATCAAACGATTTACGGGGATAACATTTGTCAAAATCCAAAATTTCAATACCTTTGGTCTGAAATTTCGGCAAATTCTTCAAAACCTCTTTATAATATTCAACAGTCTGATTATCAGGATTTTTATCCGACAAACGATGTTTTTCCAAATAATCAAAAAGTGAAACACCTTTTATGTAAGTTTGCAAATACGTCAAACCGTCATCTGAAACCGCCAAAACCTTAGGAACGTTAAGCCCCGCCTTTGAAAAAGCATCAGAAAAGCTTATAAACGCTTGATTTTCTTTGAGTTCCTTTCCGATAGTTCCGATACATTCGATATTATCGGAGGTCATATAAAAATATTCACGGTTAGAACCCGAAAGCGGAAGTTTTTCAATTTTCTGAACCTCTTTGTTAAAATGCTCAACAAACAATGATTCAAGGTTTTCCGTATTTGCTATTTTTGCCATTTTTTTAGTTTAAATTTTTTCTAATGAAGAGTTTTTAACCCAACCCGTCCTACCGTCAGAAATGCGGATTTCAATCCAATCTGCAGATTTGTCTTTGATTGAAACTTTCAGACCCTCATGCACTCTGAACAAATCCGTACCTGAATCATCTGGCGAACTTTTTGCCGTTACGACTTGAGATATAATTATTGCCTCAGAACTTTCGGAATTAACAGCCTCAGCATAAAATCCGCCGCACAACGAGAGAATCGAAAACAGAGCGAAAATAAAACCAAAACTGAAAGAAAATTTTTTCATCTTCTGTTCAACGGCAAAAAAGTACAACAAAAACAATCCTAAACCGACAGCCAAAAACACAAGGCACAAAACAGCCCAAGTGTTAAGACTGATTTTCTTAACGAAAAAATTGAAAATTGCCGAAATATTCGACTCCGGAACAGAATTTATTTTGTCCCTTAAATGTAAGTTTGCTAATTTTAAATTCGTTTTAGCGTCCTCAAAGTCAGGGTCTTGCTTAATTGCACGCTCGTAATTCAAGATTGCAAGCGGATAATTTTCGCTTTTGTAATAAGCATTGCCGAGATTGTAATTGAGTTCGGCTGCGCAATAACCTTGTTCAATCAACTGCTCGTACAGCTGAGAGGCCAAAACAAAATCCTTGGCACAGAAAGACTCATTCGCTTTTTTAAACAACGCCTCACTGTCTTGATTCTGCGCTTTCAACGCAGAGAAAACCAAGAGGCTGAAAACAATCAAAAAAATCTTTTTCATCATAGCTTTATTTTATTACCGTTTCGAGGTTTTCAATAGCCTCGGCAGCCTGTTTGTAAATGTCTTCGAGCGGATGAGACAGCGATTCGGGAGCATAATGCTCAAATTCGCAAGTATCAAGAACGCCGATAAATTTTTTAGCCGATTCCTCAGGAATACCTTTCAAAGCAAAAGTTTCAAAAACATTGTCCCGCGTTAAATCAGCCGTCGGAATTGATAGTTTGTCAGAAAGATAACCCCAAAGAGCTGACAAAATTTCAACATAAAATTCGTCCTTTTTGTTATCTTTCATAAATGCGGCAGCTTTTTTCAAACGCTTTTTAGAGGTTTTTCCGGCACGGCGGTTTTTAACACCGATAATGTCGGCATTATTTTTAATCTGCTGATACCTCAAAGCAATCACGCCCGCAAAAATTACCAACAACAAAATCACAAAAAGCCAAAATTCAAAAGAATTAAAAAACCTTTTGTGACCGTTTCTTAATTTTACATTGCCTTGTTTGATAAATTTGATGTCAGAACCCAAATTCTCAACATCCGATTTTATAACCGAAACCGCAGCCGAAGCAGTTGAATCTCTTTCACCTTTAACACTGATATTCAAAGGTTTAGACTCAACAGTTTTGTAACTTTTGGTTGTAGGATCAAAATACGAGAATTTAACGGGCGGAATTTCAAAATCACCGTTTTGACGAGCGATAACCATATAACTGAAGGTTTTCGTTCCCGAAATGCCGTTTGCTCCGGCAGAAATATTTTCAGAGCTTTTGGGCTCAAATTTTTCAAAAGCGGAAGGAAAATCTACTTTCGGAGTCTCAAACAACTGAAAATTTCCCGAACCCTTTATGGTAACTTTCACCGTTAAAGGTTCGTCCAAATTTACCTCGGTTTTGTCCGCAGAAACTGAAACGCTAAAACTTCCGACCGCTCCGCCGAAACCGTCAGGTTTGCCGGCAGGAAGAGGTTTGACTTTGATTTGTTTAAGCTTGCTCTTTGCTGTTTTTTTAGCGGTGCGAAATCCCCAACCGTCTGAAACTATGAATTTTATCTCGTAAGGTTCGATCTCCAAAGTGCCTTGTTTTTGAGCGAACAAAGCCTTTTTGTGCCAAACGGTATATAGATATTCTGTATTGTTAATAACTTTTCTATCAAAACTGATATTTCTGGGAGCATAAACGTCCTGTGCCCAAAAACCCGCAAACGAAGGAATTTTGTTGTCCTCTACACCGGTAATGTTGTAACGGGAATAAACACTCGCCGTCATTAAAATCTGCTCACCAACATAAACCTCTGATTTATTGCAATTTACATCAACAAATAAATCTCCCGTAGAAGAAGGCGGCGTATATTGCGAATCTCCGCCTTTAGAATCGTTCGCAGCTTGCGAATTGTTGCTGACATCATCACCTGAGGCGGTAATAGTCAGAGAGTTAGAGGTATATTTTTTGCCGTTGTAATCGACAGAAATTGCAGGAACGGTATACACACCGGCTTTGTCAAGCGAAACGGTATAAATGCTGCTACTTCTTACCGTTACATCTCCGTTTATAATTGACATACTACTGCTCGTACTCCTACCGTAATAGTTAAACCCTTTCAACTGAGGATCAGGAACTCTTACATTTTGAGCATTAACAGAAACCTCGATTCTGAAAGGCACTCCCGTCGTAACATTTGACGGTGCACGCATTGAAATCTCAAAATCCTGAGCCTCAACGCCCAAAACCGTAAACGTCAGCAATAAAAATACTGCAAGTTTGCTTATCATTTTAAAATATCTAATTACCATTGTTTCTCGTGTTTAACACTGCCTTTTGCGTTTTTGTCGTCTTTTACCTTCTGTTGAACTTTCTCGTCAGCCTTGTTAATAGCATCCAAAATTCTTTCAGCCATATCCTGTGGAATTACCTTAACTTGTTCTGAATCAGGCACTCCGTCGTTGTCAGAATCGGTATCCTGATAATCAGGAACCCCGTCGCCGTCGGTATCCTTAGGATTTTTTGGATCTTCACCGGCCTCTACCGAGTCGGGAATGCCGTCGTTGTCGGAATCAGGGTCGCGGTAATCGGGAATACTATCACCGTCAGTATCCTTAGGATTCTGAGAATCAGAGCCTTTTTCAACATCATCGGGAATTCCGTCGTGATCAGTATCGGAATTTTGTCCTTGCTGATTCTGATCGTTCTGATTATCCTGATTCTGATTTTGATTTTGCTGATTCTGCTGGTTTTGCTGATTTTGCTGCTGTTGTTTCAACATATCAATTATCTTTTGCGTGTAAAGATAATTGTACTTCGTTTTTTTGTCGTAAGGATTATGTTTCAACGAATTTTTATAATCCTCCAAAGCATTTTCAGCATATTTTATAGCATTTTGAAAATCTTGTTTTCCCAATGTCTGCTCACACAAACCTAAATCCGTATTTCCGAGGTTAAAATAACATTCGGCAGCTTTTTTAGGATCGGTTTGAGATTTAGCCAAGTTAACAAAAAGTTCTTTTGCCTTATCAAATTTTTGTTGACGGAAAAGTGCATTTCCAAGGTTGAAAGATGCCTCGTAAGAGGATGAATTTTCATTAACACCTTTCTGATACTGCACTTCGGCGTTTTCGAAATCGCCGTCTTTATAATACGAATTGCCTTCCCTAACGTAAGGTTTTTCGCTCTGAGCAAAAACCGAAACGAAAGGAAACAAGCTAAAACTCAATATTATTAAAAAATTACGTTTCATTTTTAATCAAAAATACCTAATTTCTTAATCCAACGGTTTTTACGCTCCAATGTCAGACAATACGCCATGAAAAACAAAAGCGCAATGAAAGCCGGAACAGTAAATTTTTCGTCATATTCGGCAAATGTTGCATACTCGCCTTTTTTCATATTGGAAATTTGCGAATAAATCTCGTCAAAACCGGAATTGCCGTTTGTAGCACGAACATAAATTCCGCCGCCAATTTTCGCAATTTCTCTAAGCGAGGCCTCGTCAAGTTTTGAGACAACGACGTTTCCGTTATTATCTTTTATAAAATCGGAACTGCCGTCACGTTTTGGAATCGGAACTCCGCGCGTATCGCCCGTACCGATAACATGGACTACAACACCTTTTTCAGCACATTGTTTTGCCGTTTTCATCGGGTCGGGAGTCGGTTCGTGGTTTTCACCGTCCGAAATCAAAATCACTGCTTTTGACATATCGTTGTCATAATTAAACGATTTAAAAGCCAAATCCAAAGCAGCTCCAAGTGCCGTTCCTTGCTCCGAAATCATATCGCAACTAACGGATTGAACAAAAATATCAGTCGCCTTTAAATCCTGAGTCAGAGGCACTTGAACAAATGCCGTACCCGCAAAAATTATCAAACCAACTTTGTCGGAAGATAGTTTTTTCACAAGATTTGAAATAGCATTTTTCGTGTTTTCAAGCCTTGAAGGATACATATCCGTTGCCCGCATCGAATTGCTAATGTCAAGACAAATCATAATTTCAGAGCCCTCGGAGGAAACCTCTTTGAGTTTTGTGCCCATTCTCGGACCTGAAACTGCAATTATCATAAACGCCAAAGCAAGTGCTAACAATATCGCCCTGACAATCGGACGGCTAACGGAATACTCTTCCATCAAAGGTGCAAGTACTTTTCTTTGACCGATTTTCTCCAAGTCTTTTGCCCTCTGTCTTAAATGCAGATACACCAAAACACCGAAAACCGGTATCACAAGCAAAAAATACAAAAACTCTTTATGTGCAAATTGTATATCAAACATTTTTTATATTTTTTTACGGTAAAACTCTTGCGATAGTGTACCGCATTAAAATTTTCAAAACCAAAAGTCCTAACGCTAAAGCCAAAAACGGGAAAAATTTTTCATGGACATGACTGATTGTCATAGATTCCATTTTAGTTTTTTCGAGTTTGTCTATTTGCGAATAAATATCCTTTAAGGCTTGATTGTTAGTTGCCCTAAAATACTTTCCGTCAGTGATTTTGGAGATTTTCCCAAGCGTTGCCTCATCAATTTCGACGGGTACGTTCTGAAAAATTTTTCTGCCCCAAGGGTCAATCACCGGATAAGGAGCCTCACCGTTGGTTCCAACACCGATAGTATAAACTCTGATACCGTAATTTGCTGCAATTTCAGCAGCAGTAATAGGTTCGATTTCACCGCAGTTGTTCATACCGTCGGTCAAAAGGATAACGACTTTGCTTTTTGCCTTGCTGTCTTTGATTCGTGCAACGGCGTTTGCCAAGCCCAAACCGATTGCCGTACCGTCTTCGATAATGCCATTTTTAACCTGCGACATCAAATTCACAAGTGTTGAACGGTCGCTTGTCAAAGGGCATTGCGTAAAACTCTCACCTGCAAAAAGCACGATTCCCATACGGTCGTCTTCACGGGCTTGAATAAATTCGGACGCAACATTTTTGGCAGCCTCCAATCTGTTCGGCTTGAAATCGCAAGCCTCCATAGAGCCGGAAATATCCATCGCCAAAACGATGTCAATACCTTCCTTTTCGGTTTTTTCGTTGTCCGAGGTCGTTTGAGGACGGGCAAGCGAAAAAATTATCAATGCGATAATCAGAAAGTTAAGGACTATCGGAACGTATGATAATATTTTTCTGAAAGTCATTTTTTCTGCGCCAAAACCTTTTAAAGTAGAAAACTTTAGTGCTGCATTAAAATTTTTTAGCTTGAAAAAATACCAAACTCCGAGCGGCAACAAAACCAAAAGCAGCCACAGCCGCCACGGATATGCAAATTGCGTAAATTCAAACATTTTTCTCCAATTTATTATCACCGCTTTCAGGAGTCTCTTCAACGACTTTCTTTGTCATTTCTACAAATTTTATTGCGTATGACATAGAATTGTCGTTTTCGTCCTGCAAGGGTTCAAGTTTAGCAAACTTCACAAAATCCGCAACTCCTAAAATATATTTCACAAAAGAATATTCTTGAGATTTTTTGTCCAAAATACCGTCCAAAGTCTTAAGCGTTTCGTCTGAAGTAGACTCCAAAACTGATTGATCATAACGGTCTGAAATATAGGTTTTTAGGATTTCAGTTAATTGAGTATAAAACTCCTTGGAAAGTCCTTGCTGACAAAGTTTTTTGTCTTTTAATTCCAAAAGTTTTCGCATAGCAACCTTTTCTGCCGGCTCTTTCGGTTTCAAAATCGGAATAATCGGCTTATTGTTTTTCCACCTGATATACATATAAGTGGCAATAGAGGCTATCAAGGCTACGACCAAAAGAATTAAAATAAGCCTTGAATATCTCGCCCAAAACTCAGCAAAAGTCCACGGCGTTTCTTTAACAGGCTTAATATCAAAAACTTTTAGCGTCTTTGTGGTATCAATTTCGGCAGTAAAAGTCGAATCAATTCCTTGTAAAAGCGTAAAAGTAATTTTTAAGGAATCGGTCCAAACGGTGTCTTTGTCGATTTTTATCGGCAAAGCGGGAACGTAAAAGGTTGAATCCTTAAAACTCGTTATCAAAAACGAATGAGTAAATGTAACTTCCTTTTGGACAGTTACATGCGTATCCGGCTTTAATGTTGTTAAAACCTCAAGATACTCTCCTATTTTGTTGTTTTTAAACTGCGGAAAATAGACTTTTTGACCGGATTTGACTGTAACTGAGATTGAATATTTCACAGGGTTTGAAAACTCAACGAAATTGGAGTCAAGTTGAGTCTTAACCGTCTGAGCTTTAATACTCAATGGCAGCAAAAAAGTCAAAACCAAAACAATTTTCAGTATCTTAAAACAAGTCATGATTACCTTGATTTAAAAAGTTTTATCAGGGGTTTGACATAATCTTCGTTGTCGGCGATAACTGCGCAATCCACTCCCGAGCGTGAAAAAATTTCTTCGGTTTGTGTTTTACGTTTTTGAGCAATTCTGTAATACTCGTTTCTTACCTCTTGACTTGAGGTATCAACAAGACACATTTGCCCTGTTTCAGCATCCTGAAGGTTGATTAAGCCGACATCTGGAAGTTCAAAATCCCTTGGGTCATAAACATTCAAAGCCATTAAATCGTGTTTGTGGCTTGCAATTCTAAGTGCTGATGAAAAATCACCGCAAATAAAATCCGAAATCAAAAAAGCGGTACTCCGTTTTTTTATGACCCTTGTCAGATATTCCAACGCCAAAGCCGGGTCTGTACCTTTTCCTTTCGGAGTAAAAGTAAGTAACTCTCTGATAATCCGAAGAATATGGCTACGACCTTTTTTCGGAGGAATAAACTTTTCGATAATATCCGAAAAGAAAATCACACCGATTTTATCGTTGTTGGAAATAGCAGAAAACGAAAGACAAGCGGCAATTTCCGTTATAAAATCGCGTTTTGACATATCCGTACTTCCGAAGTCCAAAGAGCCGCTGACATCAACAAGAATTATCACCGTCAGCTCCCTTTCTTCTTCAAAAACCTTGATATACGGGCGGTTATAACGTGCAGTAACATTCCAATCAATGTTTCTTACATCATCACCGTACTGATACTCTCTTACTTCGCTAAACGACATACCCCGCCCTTTAAACGCACTATGATATTCGCCCGCAAAGAGATGATTGCTCAGTCCCCTTGTCTTAATTTCTATTTTTCTAACTTTTTTTAAAATATCAGACGTTTCCATAATTATTCATTATGAATTATGCATTACGAATTATGCATTATTACTACGGTACTTGAACAGCGTTTAGAATTTCGCTAACGATTTCCTCAGTTGTAATATTCTGAGCTTCAGCCTCGTAACTCAATCCTATTCTGTGTCTTAACACAGCATGACAAACAGCTTTAACATCTTCGGGAATTACATAACCCCTTCTTTTGATAAAAGCGTATGCTTTGGCTGCTTTAGCAAGCGAAATGCCGGCACGCGGAGATGCTCCGTAACTGATAAGTTCTTTAAAATTAGAGAGTTGATAATCTTCCGGTTTTCTTGTAGCCGAAACAATATCAACAATATATTGTTCAATTTTTTCTCCGATATAAACCTCTTTTACGATTTCTCTTGCACGAACAATATCTTCAGATGTAAGGATTTGTTCAGGTTTAGGAAATTCGCCGGTAATATTCTGACGGATAATAAGTTTCTCTTCGTCTTTCTTCGGATATGAAACGATAATTTTGAGCATAAAACGGTCTACTTGAGCCTCAGGCAACGGATATGTACCTTCTTGTTCGATAGGGTTTTGAGTTGCCAAAACAAGGAACGGGTCGTCAAGTTTGAAAGTTTGTTCGCCAATAGTTACTTGATGCTCCTGCATAGCCTCCAAAAGTGCACTCTGAACTTTAGCAGGGCTTCGGTTGATTTCGTCCGCCAAAATAAAATTAGCGAAAACAGGACCTTTTTTTACAACAAATTCTTCATTCTTTTGAGAATAAATCATCGTACCTAAAAGGTCGGCCGGCAAAAGATCCGGCGTAAACTGAATACGGTTGAATTTAGATTTGACTATTTGGGACAAAGTTTTGATTGCTAAAGTTTTAGCCAATCCTGGAACACCTTCCAAGAGAACGTGTCCGTTGCTTAAAAGTCCGATTAAAAGTCCCTCGGTTAATTGTTTTTGACCTACGATAACTTTACCCATTTCCATGGTAACGAGGTCAATAAATGAACTTTCTTTACTAATTCTGTCGTTAAGTTCTTTAATATCAACAACTTGTGTCATGTCGTAAATAATTATTTTTTATCAACGCAAAAATAATCAAACAACGTTTTCAATGCAATAGTTTTTATAAAATTTGATTGAAATTAACTTTTTTTAAAAGTGTTTCGGCTTAAAATATACTTAACCCGGCTATGCTTGGAAATTATATTAAAAGGAATTAATTTTGCCGCAACTTTTTAAACCTTTTTAATCTTGATGCAAAGTTCAGAAAATAGATCACAAATATCTGAGGCATTGGAAGTTGCAACAAAAGCAGGATACATACTTTTGGAAAACGGGGCAGAAATTTCGCGCGTAGAAGAAACCATGAACCGCATTGCAAAATATTTCGGCGTAGACTCAGGAAATTATTTTGTGTTAAGCAACGGTATATTTGCTACCGGCAATTCACGAAAACTGAAAAACAAAAATCCGAACTCCCAATCAGAACAATTTGCGGACGTAAAATACATTCCGATAAGGGGTTCGAGACTTGACAAAGTGGTAGAAATCAATCAGTTGTCCAGAGACATCGAAGCAGGAAAATACACGATAGAAACTGCTGAGGAAAAACTTGAAGAAATCAACAAGATTCCGCCCGTAAAAGGTTGGTTTCAGATTTTGTCATCGGGAATCGGCAGCGGATTTTTTTGTTCGATTTTTGGCGGCGGCTTGCAAGACTGTTTAGTCTCTACGATTGCGGGACTTATCCTTTGGATATTCGTTCTAAAAATAAGCGGCACCCATATTTCAAAACTTTTCGGAAATATGGTCGGCTCAATTATCGCGACCTCAGTTTGCATAGTGTCAATAAAACTCGGACTCGGAGTAAGTTTGGGACATACTATAATAGGTGCAGTAATTCCGCTTGTCCCGGGCGTTGCCTTTACAATCGGAATCCGCGACATCGTGGACGAAGATTATTTGGCGGGGACAACAAGGCTCGTTGATGCAAGCGTTGTTTTTTTCGGAATCGCAATGGGAGTTGCAGTAACATTAATCGGATTCAGCAAGTTTTTAGGAGGACTTGAATTATGACAGAAGAATTTGATATGATAACCCAAACCGTTTGGTTTCAAGTGATTTCGGGATATTTCGGAACGATAGCCTTCGCTATATTATTCGGAGTTCCTAAAAAATTTTGGAACACCGGCGGCATTGTCGGAGCAGCGGGTTGGACGGTAAATATTTTGCTCGCCCGTTATGCGAATTTCACGCCGTTTGAATCAAATTTCTGCGCCTCCGTTGTGATAACTTTTTTATCAAGATGCTTTGCCGTGATAAAAAAATGTCCAGTTACAGTCTTTAGAATCAGCGGTTTGCTGCCTTTGGTTCCTGGCGTTGGAATTTATTGGACGATTTATTATATGGTATCTGACAATTTTTCAAAAGCCTTTGACACAGGATTGACGGCAGTGAAAGTTTTAGTGGCAATAATACTTGGAATGGTCATCGTTTCAGGCATTCCGAACAAATTTTTCAAAGTTCTAAAAAAATAATTTAATTATGCCGTGGAACAAAACCTCGGCATAATTTGTATTAAAAAGCTTAATATTTTTCTAAAAAAAGGACATAAAAAAAAGAGAGCCCTTAAAATAAGAACTCTCTTTAAAACCAAAAATTAACCTAAAACAAACTAATTAACCTAACAAAACTATGAAAAATATATATTCTTTTCATTTCCTATATATTAAAACCTTGAGTGCTGAATTTTAGATTTTTTTTAAAAAGGAGTGTTGTTATCACAACAACACCCCCAATACAAATAACAACCTAAAATCAAACTATTAACTCAAAAAATTTTAACATTTATAATTAAATCAACATGAAATGTTCCTTGATTATTACACTGCAAAGTAACAGCTTTTTTTTCATCTGTGCAAATTTTTAAGCAAGTTTTTTTTCTAATTTTAAACTTTTTAACACTTAGAAATATTACTCACTCATTATCAAATAGTTACATACTATTCAATCCACGCTCCGATGAAGCCAAATGAAAGCTTTTCTTTACATTTTGGAGTCATAATCACAAAAATGTCTGCATTTTTCAGCGAAAAACTCTCTTTAGAATCTCCCGAAAACTCACTTGAGGAGAAAATCGGATAACTTTCATGCAAAAAAACGGTCGGAAAAGGTTTCAAATCTTTCAAATTTATTTCTAATAATTCTTGATTTTTTTCGGTTTTAACCTCCTTCATAAACGTAAATCCAGAATTATCAACAAAACCGATTCTTAAAGTTTGTGGCTCAGAAAAAGGCTGAAACATCAGTTTCAATTTTCCGACATTTTTTATTCCCTCTTTCCGTCCGGTGATTATACCACGTATATCTTTGAAAATAACCGATGATGATTCAATGTCAGGCTTGCTGTAAACCAAAAGCGCATTTTGATAAAACGGCATATTAATTACTTTTTTAGCGGAAGATTTGCTCCAACTTGGTAAAAACTTTACTGAAAGATTTTCATCGTCAGAAGCCGAAGAAATCAAAAGCATTTTGTCGTTTTTATCAACTATAGGTGTAGAATAAAAGTTTTTCTCGTCAGCGTCCCAATCCAAAGGATTTCCTTGATATTCAGAGGGATAAGTGATACATTTTCCGCCACTGTAAACCAAAATATAATATCCGAAGATTCCCGAAAAATACCAATTTTCAGGAATTTCTACGGAATAATCATAATAGGAAATTTTGTCCATTTTAATTGACTTGTTGTTATTACTCCAAAACGAAATATTATATGGATAAACAACCAAAGAATCAACAACTTGCGGAGATACAACTCTCGCTTTCAAAACCAAAGCAGACCCTTTTTCATGGACGGCTTTTGGAGAATGTATCAAATAAACTTTATCAACATTAGTCTCGGGTGCAAAAAATTCCGAAACTTCAATATTATTATATCTAAAATCCTTTGAAATATTAGTTTTAGCTTTTTGAGATTTCAACAAATAAACTCCCGGCATAAAAGAAATTTTACCGTCAATCAATTTAAAATCAGCCTTTTGAGAGATTTTTTCGATTTTAAAATCATCGCCCAAATCCTCCAAAGAAATTTTCATATGACGATAATCAGAAATCAAAACACCGACTTTTCTTTTGAGGGAAGGCTTTTTAAACGGGTCATTTACAATCACTTGATCGGGCAAAATCTCCAATCTCCAAACTCCTTTGTCCAATTTGTCAAGAAAATATGCGCCCGTACCATCGTATTCAACAACTTTTGAACTGCCCAAACCGCAAATCTCTTTCAATTTTTTAGTATTAACAGGAGAAATATCGTTGGAATTTGTATAAAAAAACTTTTCTTCAGTATTATAAGCAGCAAGATTTCGCTTATAACTAACTGTAGCTCCGTAAAATACCGTATCGTTAGGATATTTTTCAAATTTTGCATACAAAGGAACGGTTTTGGAAAGTTCTGCGGCTATTTTCATTCCGACAGCCTTGCCGGGAGTATAAAGCAAATTTAAATAATGTGTCTGATAATCAGTATTATAACACGCCAAAAATGTTGCATCGTATGCAAATTGCGTTATCCACTGAAAACCCGCCGAACGAAAACTTCTAATCACCGCCGGATAAAGGTAGGTTTGAAGAATATCGCCCGGATCAAATTCATAAATAACTTTAGCCTTATTTTTAAAACCTTCAACATCTTGAAAATCAATGCTATAATTATCAACATACGGCAAATAATTAAAACTCAACTCACCGCCTGAAACCAAACCCGTAGGATACCATTGATAAGTTCCCGCATCAATTTCCGTCTTAAAATATGCACTTACAAAATCATGGTTATGGCTAACATTATAAAAAATAGGCTTATTATAACCGGTTGATTTTAAAGCTTTTATCATAGAATTAATATAATTTTCCGTATCCGTAGCAGAGACTGCATGACAGGGTTCGTTGTTAATTTCAAAGGCAACGATGCAAGTATCTGACAAATAGGATTTTCCCGTAAAACTATTAACGTGTTTTGCAAGTTGGGAAATATAGTTTTGTTGTGCTTTAACAGCCTGACTGTCAGAATGAACCGCACATTTATCATAATAATACGTAAAACCGTCCGTTTTTTGATTTCTCTCGGGATAGCCATTGCCGAAATTGGTTTGCGCCGTAAAAACAATGTCAATGCCACGCTCCTCAAGCTTTTTTACTAAATAATCCAAAAGTCTAAGATGCTCGTTTTCAATGAGATTGCCATCTTTGTCAGAAATTTCAACGTCCCACAAATGAAGTCGGAAAGCGTTGAAACCAAGCCGCGCAAAATGATAAACATCGTTATCAATCGCCTTATAACGGTCTACACCCAAATAATCCGCCGCACGAAAAGAATGTGCAAATGGCAAAGTATAATTAGTTCCGCAATACGAAACCTCCGCGCCGGTACTTGTCCGCCGCAAAACGCCCTGATTATCAACATATAATGGAATAGTTTTAGATTTTTGCGCACAACATGAAACGCCAATTAAAACTGATAATGTAAAAAGTGTTATTTTCTTCATGCTATTTTTAATACTAAATTAAAAATGATTTTATAATTTTGAAGTTTCAAATTTATAAAAAATAAAGCAAAAAATGAAAAAATTTTTAATTGTATTGATTTTCAGCGTTTTTTCATTGACCTTAAGAGCACAATCTGAAACTACGCTTTTGGACAAACTTTCATCACTGAAAGGAATTTCGGACATCGAAAAACTCGATTCAAAAAATTATTCCGAAAAATACGTAATGTTTATTGAACAAAATATTAACGGTAATTCGCCCGAAAATGGAACGTTCAAACAAAGAGTTATTGTAGGTTTTAGAGGTTTTGACCGTCCGACAATCCTCGTAACAGAAGGTTATTCAGCCTCTTACGCTACCCGTGAAAGATACCGCGAAGAATTGTCAGAGCTTTATAACGCCAATCTCATTGTTGTAGAACACCGTTATTTTGAAAAATCAGTTCCACAGCCCACAAACTGGAATTTTATGACGATTGCCAATTCTGCTAACGACTTGCATCACGTAAGAGAAACTTTCGGTAAAATTTTCACGAAAAAATGGGTTGCAACAGGCATTTCAAAAGGTGGCTCAACTTGCACTTATTACCGCGCATTTTATCCTAACGACGTAGATGCTACGGTTGCATACGTTGCTCCGATAAGCCACGCAGTTATTGACGGCAGACACGAAAAATTTCTCCTCAAAAAAGTAGGAACAAAAGAGGAACGTGAAAAAATTAAAGATTGTCAAGTCGAATTTATGAAACGTAAATCCAAAATACTCAGTATGTTGGACACTTTTTCGGTAAATCATAATTATCATTATTACGTTCCGCTTTCTCAGGTTTACGATTATATGGTATTGGAATATGAATTTTCGCTCTGGCAATGGGGAACTCCTGTTTCGACAATTCCTTCAAAAGGTGAAAGCGATATTGTTTGGTTCAAATATATCGTTGATATGGTAGGCCCGGATTATTTTGCAAGCGAATCCGATAACACACCTTTTTTCTACCAAGTACTCAGAGAGTTCGGTTATTACGGTTATTCTCTCAAAAACATCAAAAAATACACGGATTTAAAAGATACCAAACACTATGTCAGGGACATAATGGTACCCGCCGAGATGCGTAACACTGAATTCGACAAAACGGTTTACAAATTCACAGAAAAATATCTCAAAGAAAACGATCCGACTTTGATTTTCATTTACGGAGAAAACGATCCGTGGACAGCCTCAGGCGTAGCAGGTTGGCTCAACTGCAAGAAAAAACAAAATATGCAGGTTTTTGTTCAACCCAACGGCTCACATTTGGCAAGAATATCCAATATGCCGGAAAACATGAAAAATCAAATCACATCCAAACTTGACAAATGGATTAAATAATTTTAAAAAGAAAAAAGGCTGACGTTAAAAAAAACGTCAGCCTTTTTTAATGTCGACCATCAAACTTTTTTGCCCATCTAAAAAAAATTTCATAACTTTGCACTGCTTTCAAAAAACACTCAACACTATGCCGAACAACTCGTTGCAAACCATAAATATCGAAAACCGAATCCTTGTAATCAGGTGAAGCAAGTGATGCTCGACCGTGATTTGGCGGAGTTGTACGGCGTGGAGACCAAAGTTTTGAATCAGGCGGTAAAAAGAAACATTGAAAGATTCCCTCAAAACTTTATGTTTCAATTAGATGAGTATGAATTTAAAAATTGGAGGTCACAATTTGTGACCTTAAAGAATCTCAAAACACAAGAACAAATTGAAAGTCAAAGAGGTAAACATACAAAATATCTCGCTTACCGCACCGATAATGAGCAATTTGTAATTTTTACATCAAAACATTTTCCTTTAACTTTATACAAGACAATAAATAAACTACATTATACTAAATTTTAAATTTAGATTAATCTCTGTGTGATTTTATGAAATTCGGATACTCCTTTAAAAATTGATAATAAGCATCTGTCAAGCTATTATACATATCTTCGGAACTTTTGCGTACACTCAAATGCCAATTATTTATAGCTATTTTTTCCTTATCTTTATCATAATATATCCAATCATTATATCTTTTGAATTTATATTTGCATGCTTTAATGAGAAAATTCAATATTAGGTTTCCTGTGTCTTCTACGTAATCAGAATATCCACAACATACAATTATATCAGCATCAAGATTTTCTATTTGTTCTTTCAAAAACTCACCATCTCTTTCAAGATATTTCCTCAATATATAGTTGGGCAACGAATTTGTTCCAGCCTCCTTTTTTACATTGATTCTTGCAAGTGCAGATTTACTGTAAAGTTCTTCCGCCTCTTCATTTGTAAAAGTATAGTCAGCTTTATACTTTGATGTTGTATTATGCAAACCATATAATTGATACATTAAATTACGAAAAAATGCATAAGACAAATCACCGAGTTCGCCTCTTACATCCCAAGCATCAGCATCACCAGCAGGCTGATCTTTGGTAATGAATAAAATACGTAATTGTGCTTCATTCCATAATTTATTTTCGCTATCATCATTTTTTCCACGATACATTATTCCATCATATGCGAACTTTTTTTCACCATACTTATCTTCATTATTTTGTCTCCATTTATCTAGAATTTTTTTGTTTCGTTTAACATAATCTTTCATATCTTTCTGCGAATTAAAAGTTTCTATTTCAGTTTTCCGAACAAAATACTATACAGTCCAATCAGAGGATTAACAATGTTCGGTACAACGATGTACAAAAAAATTAAAATTTACAAATTTTACCCCCCAAAAAAATCATAATTATGTATCGTAATTTATTAAAATTTCATATTTGTCGAGCCACAAGCATTGCGGGCTCGGCAAATAAAGAACCGTATTTTTATAGCGAATTATTCGCCGCAAAAATCAGTTTTTGCAGTTTTCGCAAAAATTTTTTCAGCCCAAAACTGCAGTTTTCGCAAAATTTTCACCTTTTTCTTTTGTTTTGCCTGCATAAATAAATTTTGCTTACACAAACTGAGCGAAATACACCGGCAGACAACTTGTATTGCCGTCCTTGTGATAATCTTTTGTGTACAGCAAAATTCGGTCGCTTATCCGTGACGAAAATTTTTCGCAAAAGGCATCCAACGATTTATGCGTTTTGTAGCCGGACGATTTCACTTCTACCGGCACCAACTTACTGCCCCGCGAAAGCAGAAAATCAACTTCGTAATTATGATTGTTGCCGTCAGGAAAAGTATAATAATACAACTCGTTGCCGGCGGTGCGGAGAATCTGAGCCGTCAGGTTTTCATAAACATAACCTAAATTAGCATCGGTCTTGTCGGAAAGCAGTTTTTGATACACAACGTTTTCTGTATAGTCTTTATCCCAAAACGCCAACGTAAGAAAAAGTCCTGTATCGTTGACAAACATCTTATAACGACTATAATCCTTGGAAAGAGCCATGCCGACTGCCGGATCTGAGGCGTGGTATGCGATATTGACAACCATGCTGTCAGCCATGTCTTTTATGACGGCAATAACGGAGTCGGTAATGCGGCTTTCGGTCGCCGATGAAATCATAAACCTATTGGCATTACCAGTGAGTTGCGCCGGAATATTCATAAACATCTGCGAGGCTGCACCGGAAATATCAATTTTTCTGAAATCATCGTCATATAGTTGAATTATTTCCCGCTTTTTCTCGTCAACCTGTTGTAAATTATTGGTATTCAGATAAGTATCAACGGCTTGCGGCATACCGCCCAC
Organism: Bacteroidales bacterium; assembly: GCA_017412115.1. Classification (GTDB taxonomy): domain Bacteria; phylum Bacteroidota; class Bacteroidia; order Bacteroidales; family UBA3824; genus UBA3824. The sequence continues at coordinate 124,956 of JAFPYR010000069.1, forward strand.
AACCATGTAAAGCCGCAAATCCCGCATCCACTGACGGTGAACTGCCTGCCCCATAGGTCGTTTCATTTCAAACGCACTGCGCATGAATCCGCCCGTATTTTCATCACCCATAGCCGTCCTGAACTCTTCAAAATCCATCGGATAAAGTGTCAGCCGTGTCTCCTCCGACGGAATAAGTATGTTTTGAACGTTTTTCTTAATCGAAAGCAAAGAACCTGTCTCAATAAAATCATATCTGCCGTCTTTTACAAGATATTTAATTGCCTGACGAGCAGCGGGTTGAAACTGAACTTCATCGAAAATTACAACAGATTCCCTTTTATAAAGCGTTGTGTGAAAGAGGTTTTGCAGCCTGAAAAAGAAATAGTCCAAGTCCCTCATATTTTCAAAAAGTTCGTTGACTTCACCTGAGGACTGCGCAAAATCAATGAGAATGTATGATTTGTATTCGTTTTGGGCGAAAAATTCAGCGAGGGTGCTTTTGCCCACCCGCCTTGCGCCTTTTATCAGCAAAGCAGTTGAACCATTGCGCTCGGTTTTCCATTTTAACATTTTGTCGTATAATTTCCTCTTAAAAATCATAATTGTTTTCGCATTAAAAATCAGGCAAATATACAACCTTTTGCAGTTTTCGCAAAATTTTTTCAGCCCAAAACTGCAGTTTTCGCAAAATTTTTTCAGCCTGAAACTGCACTTTTCGCAAAATTTTCACAATTTCTTTTGTTTTATATGTACAAAAAAATAATGCACCAGACGAAATTTTTTTCGCCCAGTGCATTATTTTTTAGACAATTATTTGTTTAGTCCCTTACTTTTTTCAAAACCATTACCGTCCGGTTGACGTTATAAATCGATAAAACATAATGGTCATCTTTTGGAATTGCAAAAAATTCCGTTGAATCGTCCACTCGGCTGAATCCGCCGAATTTTTCGTCGTCAGAGTTCAAAATTATCTTGTAAACTCCCGGCTCCGGAATGTAAAACGTATAATCCGGAATACAAGCCGTAGGATGAAAATTGAAGACAAAAATCAACCCGCCTTTCTTTTCAACTATCGTATGGTTGTGCTCGTCCATGTTAAGTTGCTGACCATAAAGGTCTTGCATTACGGGATATTCTTTTATCAAATTGATTAACGCCTCATCAAAATCGTTAAGATAATGATATTTCAAATACGGAGCATCCATCAAAGACCACAAACGGCGAGCGTGTTTGTAACTCCAACCGTTACCTTCACGCGGAAAATCTATCCATTCGGGGTGTCCGAACTCGTTGCCCATAAAATTCATATAAGCCTGTCCGCCGTTAACAATCGTAAACGCACGAATCATTTTATGAAGGGCAATTCCTCGGTCAATAATAAGGTTCTGACGGTTTGTAGCCATGTCAAAATACATCTCTTTGTCCATCAAGCGGAAAGCAATCGTCTTGTCGCCAACTAACGCTTGGTCATGACTTTCAGCGTATGCAATCGTGCGGACTTGCGGTAAACGGTTGTTAAGAACGTTCCAAAGTTGATAAACATTCCACTGATCGTCTGATTGCTCTTTAAGAATCTTAATCCAAAAATCCGGAATACCCATTCCAAGACGGTAGTCAAAACCAAGACCGCCCTCATCAACAGGACACGTTAAACCCGGCATACCAGAAACGTCTTCCGCAATAGAAATTGATTCAGGATTGATGATTTTCATCAATTTGTTGGCGAGTTGAAGATACGTAACAGCGTCAAATTCAACACCGTCGCGGAAATATTTCATTTGGTCAAAACTGTCAATATTACCATGATGGAAATAAAGCATTGAAGTTACACCGTCAAAGCGGAAACCGTCAAAATGAAATTCTTCCATCCAATAGCGGATATTTGACAAAAGAAACTGAATAACCTCGTTTTTACCGTAATTGAAAAGTTTTGAATCCCATTGCGGATGATCGCCTCTGCCGCCCGGATGAGTATAAAGGTCGTCGGTGCCGTCAAGACGGTTAATGCCCTCGGTCGTATTCTTAACGGTGTGAGAATGAACAATATCCATTATGACACGAAGTCCGTTTTCGTGAGCGGTTTTAATAAGGTGTTTTAATTCTTCGGGCGTTCCAAATCTTGAACTCGGCGCAAAAAAGTTTGAAACATGATAACCGAACGACCCGTAATACGGATGTTCAGCGATTGCCATTATTTGAATAGTGTTATAACCGCCTTTTTTAATATGCGGCAAAACGTTTTCTTCAAACTCTTTGTAAGTGCCGACACCTTCTTTCTCCTGCCCCATTCCGATATGACATTCATAAATTAAAAGCGGTTCTGACGGATTAGGACGGAATTTTTTTCTTCCCCAAACAAAAGGTTTTTCAGGTCTCCAAACCTGTGCTGAAAATATTTTTGTAACATCATCTTGAACGGCTCGCGTAGTATAAGCCGGCAGACGGTCGATAATTGAATCGTCAGCACCGTGAACTATAATTTTATAAAGCGAACCGTGAACGAATGTTTTTGAATAAGTTTTGTCATCTAAAAAAATCTCCCAAATACCGTTTTCTTTTTTTACAAGCGGATTTTTGTAACGATCCCAATTATTGAAATCGCCGAAAAGAAAAATCTCTTTTGCGTTAGGAGCCCATTCGCGTAAATACCAGCCTTTGTCTTCTTCGGAGTAATTAAGACCTAAATATTTGTATTGACCGGCAAAATCCACAAATGTCGGATAATAACTTTCAAGTTCTTTGAATTTAGCAAGATACCTATTGTAACGTGCTATAATATCGTCTTTTACAGGGTCGAGCCAGTGGTCGTCCATAATGGACAAATGTACAGGCTCTTGAGTCGTTTGAACTACGGAAGTTTCTGTTTTTTTGTTCTTTACTGGCGCTTTAGCCTTTTTAGATGATTGTCTTACCATAATAATTAATATAATAATTTAATTTGAGCGAAATTAAAAACAAATTATGAAAATAAAAAACTTTTTTTTTAATATTTTTGCAATAATAGTTTAAAGGTGACGTTTTAATAGTGTAAAGCAAATAAAATATATTAATTAACTAAAACTTCAGATGCCTATGAATGAAAGTTACCCAAAGAAAAATTATTCAAAAAATTACATTTCGCTCGACGGATTTCACCGTTTGACTCGTGAAGTAGAAACAATGGAAAAAGAGATTTTCACAAAAGTTGACAACTTAAAATTGTCGCCGAGCAAGGAAACATTAAAGAAGATTTTTTCCTTCTTGTAATTTAAAAGAATAAAGAAACATAACAATTTTTTAGGGCTGCTTGGAAAAGGCAGCCTTTATTTTTTATTAAAAATTATTTTTGAAATATTCCATATATTCCAAACCTTTTTTAACATAATCGGGGTCGTAAGTAAGATGTTTGCCGCTTTTAGGAATCGGGCGTCCCGTGTTATGAATATGAAAAGCATCGCCGTAACGGGCTTGTCTGATGTAATCGCCGTATGTTTTATCAATCCAAAAAACGCCCCAATACAAAGAATTAGCACCGCGCAAATCCTTGACTTTCACATCCAAATGCAAACATTTATAACCCATTAATTGAAAAGGGCCCCAAGAGGATGCCAAATTTATCAACGCCTCATCAGAGGCATCAGCAATATCCTTGTAAGAAATATTTTCAAGCGAGGCCTGAGAACGCTCTTGAATAGCTTTCAATTTCTGATAAATCCCTTTTTCAAAACGCGGCGGCACGTCTTTTCTGCCGGAAGATTCCAACATTATAAGCGCCATCAAATATTCTTTCGACAAATCGAATTGAACAGATAAAATTTTAATTTCCTTACCGTAATTAGCGATTGCTGCATCAAAACCGCCCCTTGAATCTTCTGAAGAGGAAAAAGATAAATTACAATTTCTAAAATACAAAAACATTACAATAAACAAAGCCGCAAAAAAAACGATTTTTAAGACTCTGTTACCTTTATTTCTTTTGTAATCCCTTGAAAGAGAATATTTTACCCGTTTCAAATATTTGATTTTCGTTAATAGAGAATTGTAAAATCCAGCCATTTTTTTTCTCACAAATGATTTATTTGCAAATATAATAAAAATTCAACAAATAAAAAAACGCTGCCTTTTAAATAATCAAAAGCAGCGTCCTCATTTTTTCTTAGTGGGAAGTGATGGATTCGAACCACCGAAGTCGTAGACAACAGATTTACAGTCTGCCCCATTTGACCGCTCTGGAAACTTCCCGTTCCTTATTTTTGCGCTGCAAAGGTAAAAAGGATTTTTATAATATCCAAATTTTTTTTGATAAAAATTTCATTTTTTTTACCTTTGCAAAAAAATTAATTGAAAATGAGTACATTAAAAAAATTTTTTAACCGTCTTAACAATTCATCGCTGACGTACATCGAAAAAAAAGACAAACGACAAGTTATAACATTGATTATCACGATTTTAATAGTATTTTCAGCGACAAAAATTTACCAAGTAACCGCCGCTAAAAACACTCTTAATTTATCACCAAAAGAAGAAGCGTTAGCATTACAAAGGCTTGATAGTCTTAATGTTATGTATGCCGAAAAATTAAAATCCGATACGCTCAACCGTTTGGATTTATACATCGCAAACCGTTACGATACCCTTAAACTTTTTAAATTCAATCCAAACTCCGCAAACGAAAATGATTTGCAAAAACTCGGATTAACAGAAAAACAAATCGCAAACTTAATAAATTACAGAAAAAACGGCGGTGTTTTCAAAACAGAAAACGATTTCAGAAAACTCTACGGACTAAGAACAATGCAGTTCAATTTCTTACGCGAATACCTGTACTTCAACGACTCAACAACCCCGCAAACCATCACAAAAAACAATTCCGAAGAAAAATACTTCGATTTCGACCCAAATTTCTTAACGCGTGAAGAAATGTACAAACTCGGTTTCTCAACCAAACAAATCGAATCGTTCATGAAACAAAAAGACGAAAAAAACTGGAAATTCTATGTCAAAAAAGATTTCGCTCACGTCTATTTCATAGACGAAAAAAAATACAAAGAATTGGAAAAATATATCAAAATAGATTTAAACAAACTCTTCAACGGTAAAAAACTTTACGACCTCAACCTCGCTAACGAAGAAGAACTATCTCAAGCCGGATTCTCTCACACCGAAGCCCAAGACATCATAACATTCCGCGAAAAAGTCGGTTACTTCTACGCCACATGGCAACTTTCCGACTGCATAAAATACGACCGCGCTAACTCCCTCAAAACCAATGTCTACACCTGCCACAGCGTCGAACTCAAAAAAATAAATATCAACACCGCCGACCAAACAACTCTCCTAAACCACCCATACCTCACTAAATTTCAAGTCTCTAAAATAATCGAAACACGTAACTCAAAACCTTTCAAACATATAGCCGACCTCCAACCACTTAACGCCTTCGACCAAAAAGACCTCAAAAAACTACAACATTACATTGAATTTTAAAAGGGATGACGCCGCTCAAGCCGCGGGGGCTGTTCTTTCTTGAAAGAAAGAACCAAAGAACTTTTAATTACTTATCTTAAATGCGTTAGGGGCTGTGGTTTTAAGACCACAGCCCCTAACACATTTAAGATAAATTTTATAAAAGTTTTCCGGTTCCCTTTTTCAAAAGGGAACTGCCCCGCCGGCATGAGGCGTTATCTCCCTAAAATGCAGCGTTTTTTGGTGTTCTTGGGAATGGGATAACGTCGCGAATATTTTGCATACCGGTTACGAAAAGGATTAAGCGTTCGAAACCGAGACCGAATCCGGCGTGAGGGCAAGAGCCCCATTTACGAGTTTCGAGATACCATTCGTATCCGTTAAGTTTCATATTGAGTTCGTTCATACGGTTAGTAAGTTTATCATAACTTTCTTCGCGGACAGAGCCTCCGATGATTTCACCGATTGAGGGGAAGAGGACGTCAGTACCTTGAACGGTTTTGTTATCATCATTGATTTTCATGTAGAAAGATTTTATTTCTTTCGGGTAGTCGATCATGATAACTGGTTTTTTGAAATGTTCTTCAACAAGATAGCGTTCGTGTTCTGATGCCAAATCGACGCCCCAAGATACGGGGAATTCAAATTTCTTACCGTTTTTGATAGCCTCTTCCAAGATTTTGATACCTTCGGTGTATGGCAAACGGACGAAACTATCTTTCAAGACACCCTCCAAACGGGCGATTAAACCTTTATCAATCATATTGTTAAGGAATTGCAAATCGTCTTTGCAGTTATCCAAAGCCCATTTAACGCAGTATTTTATGAAATCCTCTTCCAAATCCATAAGTTCGTTGAGATTCATAAATGCGATTTCGGGTTCTATCATCCAAAATTCAGCCAAGTGTCTTGGAGTGTTGGAGTTTTCGGCTCTGAAAGTAGGACCGAAAGTGTAAATTGCACCAAGTGCTGTTGCAGCGAGTTCGCCTTCCAACTGTCCTGAAACGGTCAAAGATGTTTGAGCGCCGAAGAAGTCTTGAGAATAATCTATTTCGCCCTCTTTGGTTTTCGGAGGATTTTTCAAGTCTAAGGTTGTAACTTGAAACATCTGACCTGCGCCTTCGCAATCGCTTGCCGTGATAAGAGGAGAGTTCCAATAATAAAAACCGTGCTGATGGAAATATGTGTGAATAGCCATCGCCATATTATGACGGATTCTAAAGACAGCTCCGAAAGTATTAGAACGCATACGAATATTAGCGTGTTCCCTCAAAAATTCCATTGAGTGGCCTTTTTTCTGAAGCGGATAATCCGAGCCTGCAACACCATAAACTTCGATTGCAGTAGCCTGAACTTCAACACTTTGCTCTGCGCCCTGACTTTTTACTAAAGTGCCATTAACATTAATACAAGCACCCGTTGTAATATCTTTTAAAATATTTTCGTCGAATTTTTCAACGTCCACTACGATTTGAACGTTTTTGATAGTAGAACCGTCATTTAATGCAATGAAATTAACGGCTTTGCTGCCGCGGCGGGTTCTGACCCAACCTTTAACGTTAACCTCTGCGCCGTAATCTTCACGCTTTAAAAGGTCGATAACTTTTGTTCTCTCCATTTTAATTTGTTTACTAAAAATTTTTACGGCTGCAAAGATAACGGATTTTTCTCAAAATCAGAAAAAAAAGTGAAAGAAAAATTTTGCAGTTATTTTAATTGTCATTAATTTAACCGCGTTAAATTTTACTATTATAATAAAGTGAACACAAATTTTAACACAGCGATTGCGCTTTTGCGCAGCGGAAAAACCGAAGAAGGACTTCAAATGCTTGAAACCTCCGAAGGTTCTCAAGAGAAAAAAAATATTGCAAAAGCCGAAATTTCATATTATAAAAATGAACTCAAAAATGCAATGTTTTGGGACGAACATTCTCTTGCCGCTGATAGTCAGTGGTACGACCCTTTGATTGTAGTTCAACATTTGCGTGCATACGTTTTGGCTGCCAAAGAGTTAGAATGTATCAGCAGGGCAAAAGAGTTTTTGGATTATTATATCAACGAAAAAAGGAAAGAATACGACGTGGTCGGTTTGCGTCCTTTCAACAATATTTATGACAATGCAATGCTGCGTTTGGACGGCAAAAAAGGCACGGACGAACCTTTGAAAATAAAAATCATAACGGAAAAATTTTCAAGCGATTCGGCGGAAATTTCAATCGGAAATTCTTCCATTGAAGAAAAGGCAAACACCATCAGCCACGCCCTTACAACAATGTGGAATACGGTTGAAACTGATTATGTATTAAACATTTACGAACAATATGCCGACCTTTTAACACTTGATGACCATCATATTTGGGCAGCAAGAAATTATATTAAACTTCAAAAAAACGAAAACGCCGAAAAAGCAATTATGCGTTGTGTTAAAATTTGGAAACCGACAGAAAATTTCACCGTTTTACCCATGAAATTCTTTCTGTTTAAGGACATTGCAGCATTTTTAACGCCTAAGATGAAACTCGAAATACTTTCAACAAAGAAAAATATTCAATAATTTTTTTTATGAAATACACCAATTTAATTTTATTAGCAGTACTTTTGACAGCACTTTCTGCGTGTCATAAAGATGATGAAGAAACGATTATAAACGAAATTCATCTTGATACGACTATAGTTTATAATCCGAGTTTTATAATCGAAAACCAAGAGGAGGTAACTTTAGATTTCAAACCGCAGTTTTTGAACATCGGTGACAAGGTTGCAGTCTGTGCATTAAGCAATTACGTGGAAGAAAGCGACGTTTCTTCTGGCATCGAAACTTTAAAATCATGGGGCTTGGAAGTCATTGAAGCCTCAAATCTCTATTCCAAAGACGGCAGATATGCCGGCAGTTTGAAAGAAAGAATTAACGGTTTTCAGGAAATAATTGATAATGAAGAAATTAAAGCCATTTTCTTTGCCCGTGGCGGATACGGAGCAGCGCAAGTTTTACCGTTTTTGGACTGGGAAAAATTCAAAAAAAGTCCCAAATGGATTATCGGTTACAGCGACGTAACGGCCTTACACATCACTTTGAACAATATGGGTTTTGAATCTGTTTTAGGCCCGATGATGAGAGGTTTTAACAACGATTCTGAAAGTAACAAACGCCTAAAAAATATGCTCTTCGGCACTGCGGAAGAAATTTCAATCGCCACTAATTCCAATTGCATCAGCGGCAAAGCCTCGGGCAGACTCATAGGCGGCAATTTGTCAATAATTTATAGTCTCAGCGGTACAGCTTTTGACCTTAACACCAAAAATTCGATACTTTTTATTGAAGACACCGGTGAGGCTAACTACTCGGTAGACAGAATGTTATTAAACCTTAAACAATCAGGCAAACTTGAAGATTTGAAAGGTGTTATAATCGGAGAATTTATCGGCGGAACACAAGGCAACGACCAACCGCTGAATGAAATTTTTTCAAAATATTTTTCTCCGCTCAACGTGCCCGTCGTTTACGGCATTCCAAACGGTCATGACACTAAAAACTATCCTTTGATTTTAGGTTCAAAAGTAACGATAGAGGTCAATGAAAACCAATCGAAAATAACTTTTGATAACAATCAAGCCATCTAAAATTTTTAAGAAAAAAAGGGTGTCAGAATTTTCTAACACCCTTTCATTTTTTTCCAAAAAGAAGAATATACTCTATTTTATTTTTTTCAAATTCACTTCGATTTTTTTCTCATCCTTATCAACTATAAGTTTAAGATAATCGTATGAATCGCCAAGAGGTTTTAGGCTGCCGATATAATCAAAATCACTACCCTCGGCACGCATATAAAGCGCAGTATCATTTTCTATTTTATAATCCAAAGAATAAGGTAGCGTTACTTTGCCTTTCGAGAATTGTTTGATTAATTCTGATGCAATAGTTGAAGCATCAAGTATGGCTTTTTCTTTTTCAAACTGAACCGTTAAATCAAGCTGCGAAAATAACATCGAGGAAAACATATCCGAAGATAGGTTGTTCTTACCCTTGATTTCATCTTCCATAAAAGAAGTAAGCGAACTCATATCAATTTCATAACGACCTCTAAGTTCATCTTTAGCAGACCCTCCGCTATTAGAACAAGCACTGACAACAAAAATCAATGCACTAATTAAAATTGTAAATAATCTTTTCATACTATTTCTTGATTTGTTAATATCCTAAATTTTTCTTCAAGACTACTCCTGAACCACCAAAGTCCTATGAACGGAGGAATAATCAAGCGGAGATTTGTCTTTAAGATATTCAATAAGACAATCTGCACTGGTTTTCTCAAGAATTTTGCCTTCACGGTTTTTCAAAAACGTAATCGAAACCACGTAATTGTTGCAAGCAAAGGAATATAATTTATTGTTTTTCAAAGGTTTGCCTCTCTCGTCAAGAACCGATAAATTCTTTACTTTTTTCGGATCGTTTTTATCAACGGTCAAAACATAACTTACACCCGAGGTATAACATTCAATCATTTCATCGCTTTCACGGCAATCCACAATCAATTGTTTGATTTCAGAGCCCCTCAATTTAAAAACAACCATTCTGTTGCCGAAAGGATCCAACATGAAAGCATCTTTCAATGTAAAATCGCCTGCCTCCTTTGAACTTAACCTTACGCCGCCGCCGTTTTGAAGAACGATTTTAGTTTTAGAACCGTAACGCTGACCGTCAGAAACAAAAGCACCCATCGAAGTATAATCGTTAATCGGGTTTGCCAATCTTCCGATTACTTGATTCAAATAAGGATTTTTAGAATATTCAGCAACAATATCCTCAAGTTTTTGACTGTGTTGAGTAGTCTCAAGAACGGAAATCAGTTTAGAGGATTTGCTTATAACCTTGCCGTCTTCAACAACAAAATCCACCAAAGTACAATATTGCATTTTGTTTTTGCTCTGAGTAATTAAAACACCGTTTACAAAAGTGTTAGCAGGAACCAAAGTGTGAGTATGTCCGCCCAATATAGCATCCAACATAGGAAGATTTTGCGCTGAAATTTTGTCCTGATCGATGCCGTTGTGAGAAAGCAAAATCTCAATTTCGCATTGTTTTCTTACGATGTCGGCATATTTTTCGGCAGCCTTTTGAGGATCGCTCCATATCAGGCCCGTAACATTATCCGCCAAACAATCAGGAATGCCCCTTTGATTAATTTGCAAAATACCTATAACACCGACTTTAACGCCGTCAATCTCAAAAATTTTGTAGGGATCGAGTTTGAAACCCATTGAATCCGGAACTGTAACATTAGCACAAAGATACGGAAAATTAGAACGTTCAGCCTGTTTTTTAAAACCCGAAATTTTAGCATCAAATTCATGATTTCCCAAAGCAGAGGCGTTTACCCCGAAAGCATTCATAACCTCAGTCATTGGTCTTGAAGGCTCTTCATACATATCGTTAACAGGATTTCCCGTGCGGTTGTCTCCGGCACTCAAAACCAAAAGGTTGGGATTAAGAGCCCTTAATGAATCAATAACACCGCCTAATGCCGCAGCTCTGTCCAAATATGCGTGCATATCATTAAGAGCCAAAACCTGAACGGTTTTTCTCTGCGCCTGAGTCTGCATAGCCGCCAAAAGCAGCAACGAAAATAATAAGTAAACTCTTTTCATATCAATAAATAATAATGTCATTAAAAAAATTTCTGACAAATTTAGATTTTTTTTCGTTATCTGCAAAAAAACTTTTTTATCTAAAAAAACATTTCTAAATTTGCTATACCATTACTTTAATTGTAACTACAAATGAAAATAAAATTAGCGATAATGAATTTTCTCCAATTCGCAGTCTGGGGAGCATACCTGACTTCGATGGGAACGTTCTTGGCTCAAAACGGATTCGGAGATAAAATCGGAACTTTTTATGCAACACAAGGTATTGTGTCATTGTTTTTTCCGGCACTTTTAGGCATGGTGGCTGACAGATTTATTCAAGCGCAACGGCTCTACATTATCTGTCATCTTTTAAGCGCAATGAGTATGCTTTCTGCCGGATATTTCGGACTCGGGGAGGTGAATCTTCCGGCGATGTACACTTGTTTCTTTTTCGGAATAGGATTTTATATGGCAAGTCTTTCTCTGTCTTATTCCGTGGCTTACAATGCGTTGGACAAATCGGGAATGGATACTGTAAAAGATTTTCCGCCGATAAGAGTTTGGGGAACGGTAGGTTTTATAGCAACGATGTGGACTGTGGATTTATTGAAATATCAAGATAGTGCCATGCAATTTGTAATTTCAGGTCTCATCGGAATAGTTTTAGCACTTTATGCCAACATTATCCCGAAATGCGAAATCAAAGATACTTTGGAGAAAAAATCTTTCGCTTCAATGCTCGGTCTTGACGCTTTTAAATTGTTCAAAGACAAGAGAATGGCAATGTTTTTCGTATTTTCGATGCTCTTGGGTGTCGCACTTCAAATCACTAACAGTTATGCAAATCCGTTTATAAGAAGTTTTGAAAATATTTCAGAATTTGCAGATACTTTCGGAGTAAAACACACTAACATTTTGATTTCGCTTTCACAAGTTTCGGAAACTTTATGTATTTTGCTCATACCGTTTTGTTTGAAACGTTTTGGAATCAAAAGGGTAATGCTTATCGCCATGACGGCATGGGTTTTAAGATTTTTGTTTTTCGGACTCGGAAATCCCGGCAGCGGCGTTTGGCTGTTTATTCTCAGCTGTATTGTTTACGGCGTTGCTTTTGACTTTTTCAATGTTTCGGGTTCGCTTTTCGTTGATAAAGAAACCGATAAAAAAATACGCTCCTCGGCACAAGGTTTGTTTATGTTAATGACTAACGGTATCGGTGCAACAATCGGCACGTTAATCGCCCAACACATTGTAAACGACAATGTTTACTCTAAAACGCAAGCGATGGATATCTGGCAAGGTTGGCAAAATTCTTGGTTTATATTCGCCGGATATTCCTTACTAATAACAATTTTGTTCGCAATTTTCTTCAAATACAAACACAAGGAATAAACAAAAAAAAAGAGGTTGTACTTTTTTCATAAAGACAACCTCTTTTATTATTTTCTTTTTTATTTAGAATTTCAGTTTAACACCTGCAACGACTCTCGTCCCGGGCTGTTCGATAAACGAAAAGTCAGAATATTTCTCATTGAAAACATTAGTTACGTCCGTAAAAATTTCAAAACGGTTACGGATATATTTAACACCGCAATCCACAAGCGTATAGGGCGGATTGTTTTCGCCTATGCGATAGTGATAACGGTATGAAAGATTAAAGAACAAATCTTTAACTATTTCAAAATCAGAGGATAACACGATTTTATGTTTCAAAAATTCTTGAGCATATTCTGATGCGATAATTTCTTTTTCGTAAGAAGCCTCAGCATCAATATAACAATATTGCAAATCGAGTCGGCTAAGGAAAGAATTATCAAAAATCTCCTTCGGCAAAAATACCAAATCCAATTCTCCTCCAAAATTATGCATCTTGAAATTGCTTGAACGATAAGTTTTTCCGTCAGCTTCATCAGCAAAAATAACCCAATCAATCATATCCTTTTTGTTTGAAGCAAAAAGTCTTAATTCTGAAGAAAATCCGCTCTGACGGTATTTTGCACCCAAACCGTAATCAATTGTTCTTTCGGGCTTTAAGTCAGAAGTTCCTTGAATATTAGTAGCCGAATAATACAAATCGGTATAAGTAGGCATTCGTAAAGCCGAATTTACATTAATGAAAAATTTAAGTCTCTTATTCGGATTGTATGCAATGTCGGTCCCCGGACACAAACGCCATTTTTCATCAAGTGAAGAATTGTAAATCGCCGGCAATGCAAGCGCAACAGTAAATTTATCAAAAATAAAATCATGCTCTGCAACAAGTACGATATTATTTCTGTCAGCATAATTAGTATAAAAAATACCGTTTTCTGCATCGTGGCCTTTGAGTTTTTCAACTTTTTCGGGAGCCAATTTTTCGCCTAATTTAGTGGAATAAATTTCCTCGGAACGAATCTCAGCACCAATGCTTGAACGTCCGAAACGACTTTTTGTCCAAAAATTAAGACCGTAACTCAAAACCTGTGATAAATGAAAATTTTCGCCCGCATGAGAATCTTTATGCCATTGATAATGGTCATAACGGCGGTCAGCAGAAAAAACAGGACTTATATGAACCGCACCCGCCTGAATATCAGCATTGACAGAAACCAAAAAATGTTCATTGCTTTCCCATTGATCTTTTGAGGCCCCGCCGCCGTAAAAAGTATTCGCCTCAAATGGTTTGTAAGAATATCCTGCTTGAAAATCTGCAATAGTTTTTTTAGAACGGTAACTTGCCCTATAAAACGCTCTTTTAAGATTGTAAGCAGAATTGTCGGTTGCGCCGTCATCAGAGAGATAACCGATAGAAAAATTGTGAATCAAACGGTTAGGATTTCCTTTAGAATTGAATCCGGCATTATGCGAAAGCGTTAAATTAGCATTAGAGCCCCAAAGCCCATGATCGCCGCCAAAAAGACTTACCGAACCCTTTGCAGAGGTTGAATAACCGTTTTTTTGTGGGTCGTCATCAACGGTAACAATATTTACCGTTCCGCAAAACGACTGCGTTGAAAAAACTCTTGCCGAAGGTCCGTCAAGAATTTCAATACGTTTGATGTCCTCCTTTGAAACAGGAAAATCTGCACTGAGATGTCCCGTATGAGGAGATGTAATGTTAATACCGTTCAAAAGAATGGTAACTTGATCAAAACTCCCTCCCCTGAGTGAGATGTCAGTCTGAACTCCGCTTCCGCGTTGTCTGACGTCAATTTTTGCTGCTGCTTTCAACAATCCGTCAACCGTATTAGCGGGAGAAAGCATGATTTCATTACGATCGATAATCGTAACTTGTTGAGGTGTCTGCTTTTGCGAAAGCGGAACACGCGTAGACAAAACTTTGATTTCGTCTAAATCTACATTTGCTGTACTGTCATCGGTTTGAGGGTTTTGACCCATTGCTGAGCCGGACAGAAACGCAACGATGGCCATAGTGCCGGTCATCATAGTTGTACGAAATTTCATTTCTTTAAAAAATTTTGTTTAATTAGTAAAAGTATTTATAAAATTTTCGAGTGCAAAGGTAATATGTTTTTTGTAATGTATTAATAGAATTATATTAATAAAATATTATCTTTTTTTATTTCGAAACTAATAAAAAAACATCATGTTATTACCAAAAAGTGTTATTAACTGATATTTTACGTAATTTTATCTACGAAAAACGGTTTTTTATAGATTAACATCACAAAAAGAATTTTTTTTAGAAACTGACAAAAATTTTAACACAAAAAATTTTGTTCTTTCAAAAAAAGTTTTCAATTTTGCGACGGTAGTGAAATAGAACAAATATGAAAAATTTTTCTACATATAACAATTGGTGGTGGCGCTTACGGAATAAAAATTCGTGAGTTAGATTACCTTTGTAAAAAAAATTCCAAAAACTAAAACAACAAAAAAGGTCTGCTACTCACGGCAGACCTTTTTTTGTTGTTAGATAACAATCAGAAAAAAATTAAAAAAATGAGTAAATATTCTATCGACAAAAACGGTTATTACGGAGAATTCGGCGGAGCATTTATACCCGAAATTCTTAGAAAAAACGTAACGGAACTCAAAGACAATTATTTGCAAATAATTGAGAATGAAGAGTTTCAAAAAGATTTTCAGAAACTTCTGAAAGATTATGTAGGCCGTCCTACGCCGCTGTATTATGCAAAACGCCTCAGCGAAAAATACGGCTCTAACATTTATCTCAAACGCGAAGACCTCTGTCATACGGGTGCGCACAAACTGAACAACGCTTTAGGGCAGATACTTTTGGCGCGGAAACTTGGCAAAACACGTATTGTAGCAGAAACTGGTGCTGGTCAGCACGGTGTTGCAACGGCAACGGTCTGCGCTTTGATGAACATGGAATGTGTTGTTTATATGGGTGAAACCGATGTTAAGCGTCAATTCCTTAACGTTCAGAGAATGAAAATGTTAGGAGCGAAAGTAGTACCCGTAACCTCCGGCAACAAAACACTCAAAGACGGCACAAACGAGGCTATTCGTGATTGGTGTTGCAATCCTAAAAATACGCATTACATAATAGGTTCGGTTGTAGGACCAGACCCCTACCCTGATATGGTAGCAAGATTTCAATCCGTTATAAGTCAAGAAATTAAAAATCAACTTCTTGATCAAACGGGTAGAGATTATCCTGACCATCTTTTAGCATGTATCGGCGGAGGAAGCAATGCTGCGGGAACGTTTTATCATTACATAAACGACGAAAGAGTTAAATTTTATGCGGCAGAGGCGGCAGGTCTTGGCCTTGAAGACCCTGAAAAATCGGCAGCAACGATTCATTTAGGACGCAAAGGTATACTTCACGGCAGTCTTTCGCTCGTGATGATGAACGAAGACGGTCAAATCACAGAACCGTATTCAATTTCAGCGGGTTTGGATTATCCGGGCGTAGGACCTATGCACGCACATTTTGCCAAAACGGGCAGAACAAAAGTTCTCGCCATAACCGATGCTCAAGCTATGCAAGCAGCATTGGAACTTACTAAATTAGAGGGAATTATCCCCGCTATTGAAAGTGCGCACGCTCTTGCAATGCTTCCGAAACTAAAATTCGGCAAAGAAGAAATTGTAGTCTTAACAGTTTCAGGTCGCGGCGACAAAGACATGAATACTTACGCCGATTATTTCAAGTTATAATTTTCATATATATAAAAAGTCCGTAAGATTTTTTTTATTCTCACGGACTTTTTAATTCAAAACAAATCTATTATTTCATACATATTCTATCCTAATATTTGATTATAAGCATATCTTCTGCATTTTTAGCATGATAAACCTTGCCGTTTCTCAAATCCTCAATTCTTTACTTCAACCAACGGCTCTCCCAAAACCTCTGACAATCTAATTAACTGAGACAAAGAAAAATCATAACGTCCTGTCAACCACTTTGAAACCGTGCTTTCAGAAACGTTCATTTTGTGCGCCAATAACGCATTATTAATTCCTTTTTTTTCCATTACGGCAACAATTTTTTCCGCAACAGAAAAAATAAAATCAAACCGATTGCGTGTTTGTGCTGAAACTTGTTTTAAGCAATCCCGAAATAATTGATTTGTTATCATAATTCAAAAGTTTTATTTTCTATACCGACAATCAAATTTTTTTCTATCGAAATTGTGCCATTCTTTTGTGCTTGCGACAATAACTCATCAAATTTTTGCAAATCAAGTACATACCCGCTAAGTGTTTCATCTTCTTGATATGTACGTGTTGTCTTTATTCCACCATTACCGACAATTAGTATTTGGTCTGAAATCCTTAGACAATAAAGTCGTAATTTTCGCGAATCAAGAGCCAATGCAGATACTCTGTCAGACATTTTACCCTCAATTCTAAAAAATCTTTCAAGCGCACCTTTATCAATTATTTTTTCAAGTGCCAAAAGAATTTGAATACAAACTCACATTGTCGTTTTGCTCTATTGTTTTTATTGTTGCTTTCATAATATATATATTTTTCTCTCCGCAAATATAACCTAAAAACAAATTATTTCAAAAAAAAATTGTGGCATACAACACAAAAAAAAGTCCGTAGAAACTTTTATTTCCACGGACTTTTTTAATATTGTTTGTGTTTAAAAACTTTGCCTAAAATTATTTGCTCAAAGCATCTTTGCAATCATCAGTAGAAACTTTAACTGAACCTTTAACGCCAAGTGCTATACCTTTAAATGTATAAGTAACAGTTTTTGCAGTAGCATCTCCCGCAGATTCTTTGTCATTTATACGAGCAATAACATTGTTCGAAGAAATGATGGTATTATCACCGATAAAACTCTTAACAGCGTCTTTCTTTTGGTCGTCTGTAACATTTTTATAGAATCTAGCCTCAGAAATAGGTCTCAATTCACCATCCGAATTTACAAATACATCAAGTTTTTTGAATACATCTACGTTAGTAAGTTTACCACCGTTATAAAAATCAGTAAGCAAATAAACTTTACCACCTTCTTCTTTCAATGAAGCATAAGAACCTTTGGTTTCATTATCAGCATCACCCAATTCTATGGTAAAATCTTCACCTACTTTTTCGTAAAGTTTTTTACCATCGGTTTTGATTGTCAAAAAACAAGGAAATGCAGACATTGAAACTTCTTTACCACTAAGAGTAAGAGTAAAAGATTTACCATCTTCTGGATCTTTGGTTTTCTGTTGTGCATCTTCACTCCAGTTAGCTACATCACAATCCTTAGATTCTGTAGATGAAAGACCAAACCATTTGATTTTTTTGTTTGAAGTAATTGAACCATCAATGATAACTTTACCACTTGTCTGAGCACGTGCTACAATACCATTACTTTTCAAAACTTCATCAACAGAACCTGCTCCTGTACCTTCTTCACCGTTTTCGTTTTCATCATCGCCGCAAGCGGTAAATGTTGAGGTCATAAGACCCATTGCGAGCAAAAATGCCGCTGTTTTGAATACTTTCTTCATTTTTTTAAATGTTTTTTAAGTTTAAAACTTTGTTAATAAATTAATTTTAGTGAAAAGCTGCTATACGCGCAACTCATGTATCACGCAGCAAACTTACACATAAAAAACGAATGATTGTTTAATTTATTGTTAAAAAAATAAGAAAATTTGCATTTTTTTTTAACTCATTGAAAATTAGAGAAAAAAAATCACTTCAAATTTCTTATTATAGCATCTATGTATTTATCAGAAACATTTGAAATTTCTTTCTTATCATATATAGTTATAAGATTTACACAAGTATCATTGACTTCGACAACAACATTAAGAGTTATAACTCTCAAGCCACCTCTTTTTCCACCGCCCTTACTTTTTGCTACAAGATTTCAGCTTTTAATTCACTAATCAATCCGTCAAGGGAAGTAAGATTCTTTCCCGCGAACTTTCCCTCTTTCACTTGTTGAAAACCGAGTTCGATGCTTTCTTTTATCATTTTCTTCTCAAGCTCAACTTCAACATCATTAACAATAAGCTTGTCAATTGTAACACCTCTTATTGCACCCAAAATTTCTTTCAAACTCGCAACAAGGCTTACATCTTCAATGTTCAAAATCATCTGTGTCATAATTCCGTTTTTTTTTTATTGACAAAAATATACAAAATTCTCAAGTTTCGCAAGTGAATTACTTTATATCCACAGAATTAAAACAAAGTTTTAATCACTTGCGAAACTTGAATAAAAATTTTTATCCTCTCAAATTTCTTATCAATGTTTCAACCGCCTCGTCAATTGATTTTGAAGTGCTCAAAAGTTTTATAAACGCACTGCCGACAATACATCCTCTTGAATGGTCTGCCGCCGCTCTGAAAGTTTCCTTATTGGAAACACCAAAGCCTACAAGCGTAGGATTGTTCAAGTTCATGCTCTCTATATGGCTGAAATACTGCTGTTTAGCCTCGCTAAAAGATTGCTGTGCACCTGTCGTAGAAGCCGACGATACCATATAAATAAAGCCACGACTCATATCGTCAATAGCACGGATTCTTTCATCAGAGGTTTCAGGGGTAATAAGTTGAATATAATCCAACGAATTTTCGTCCACAAACCTCTTATAATCAGAAAGATAAACCTCTGAAGGAAGGTCGGGAATAATTAAACCGTCCACTCCTACTTCCGCACATTTTTTGCAATAATCCGAAAAACCAAACTGCATTGCCGTATTAATGTAACTCATCATAATAAGCGGAATATCAGTAACTTGACGAATGTTTTCCAACTGTGAAAACAATACTTTCTGACTCATTCCGTTGTTTAAGGCTTTTTGACCGCTCGCCTGAATCACAGGACCGTCTGCCATCGGGTCTGAAAACGGTACGCCTATTTCAATCATGTCAATGCCATGGTCTGAAAGCGATTTAATAATTTTTACTGTGTCATCAAGACTCGGAAACCCGGCTGTAAAATAAACTGACAAAATGTCCTTTTTTCCTGATTGGAAAAGTTTTTCTATTCTATTCATTATCGTAAAATTTTAATTGCTTTTTGTAAACTTTCAATATCTTTTAACGCCGGTGAAATTTCAAAACGGCTGTTCAAATCTACACCGACTAAATTTTTGATTTTCAATGTTTTAATTTCGTCTAAACCGTACAAATCTATTCCGCCGCTAAGCAGAAAAGGTTTTTGAATTTCCTCCTCTCTTAAAACACTCCAATCAAATTTTCTGCCCGAACCGCCAAAACCTGAAGTTTTGGTATCAAAAAGCAGATAATCAACACTTTGGTAATACTTTTTAGCAGCAAACAAATCCGCTTTTGAAGAAATTCCGAATGCTTTGATAACAGGAATTTTTTTACGAATTTTTTCGCAAAAATCCGGTGTTTCACTACCGTGAAGTTGAACGAAATCAAGGTTAAACTCCTTAATAATTTTCAATATTTTTTCTTCGGACTCATTGACAAAAACTCCGACTTTTTGAGAGCCGAAAGTTTTTTGTTTCAACTGATTATCAACATTTTGCGGGACAAAACGCGGTGATTTCTCATAAAAAATCAATCCGAGAAAATCAGGTTTCAAAGCTGCAACCTCCAAGAAATTGTCCCTCAAACCGCAAATTTTTATTTTCATCTTACAAAAGTTTTAAAACGTTGTCAATGAAACTTTTAAGAGCTAAACCGGGATTTTTCTCTTTCATAAAATTTTCGCCCATAAGAAAACCGTTAAAACCGAGTTTTTTTAATTCTGCCACAGTTTCGGGCTTGGAAATTCCTGATTCTGAAATTTTTACGGCATTTTCAGGCAGATTTTTAACAATGGCTTTTGAAATTTCAATATCGGTTTTAAAAATTTTCAAATTTCTATTGTTTACGCCCAAAACATCTACGTAATTTTCATCATAATAGGAAAGCTCGTCCTCTGAATGAATTTCCAAAAGAGTGTTCAATCCGAGTTCCTTTGCCTCTAACGCAAGTTCTTGACACTGAGATTTTTCCAAACAAGAGGCAATCAACAAAACGGCGTCAGCACCAGAGGACTTTGCTAAATAGAGTTGATAAGGATTTATTAAAAACTCCTTGAAAAGCAGCGGTGTTTTTTCAAGATTTTTTCTGGCCTGAACAACGTCGTGAAAACTGCCGCCAAAAAATTTATTATCCGCCAAACATGATACCGCAGAGCATCCGTATTTTTCATAAAGCGGTACAACTTCCTCAGGTTCAATACCTTGATGTATATCACCCTTAGAAGGTGATTTGCGTTTAAACTCCGAAATAATACCCGTTGAAGAGTTTTTTAAGGAGTTTTTCAGCGAAAAAACCTCACGTAAGAAAAACGGCTCGTCTTTCAATTTAGAAACAGGAATTTGTTTCATCAATTCGCTGATTTCCAACCTTTTGTTTGCTACAATTTCGTCTAATACAGTTGACATTTTCTTATACTTTTTTCAACTAAAAAAGGTCTGCCGTGAGTTCGACAGACCTTTCTTTTTTTTTAATCAATTCACAAATAAAAAATATGAAAGTGACTTACCTCACGTTATTTTTAAAATTCCGCAAGCGCCACCACCAATAATTATATGTAGAAAAATTCATCATTTTTTATTGTCCAATTATTTTTTCACTTCGCAAAGTAAGGAAATATTTTTCAAAGAAAAAAAAATTTTCTAAAGTTTTTTTTCTTTTTTTCAATCAGTGCTTTTTTACTGCAATTTTTTTGGATAAAAAGTAATTTTTATTTAAATTTGCAACCAATAGTTTTTTTCAAAAAAAAACAAAATGATAAGCATATTACCGAAAATAAAATTAGTGATTGCTCACATTCGCAAATACAAATACCATTGGGTAACAGCAATATTTGTGATATGGGTTTTATTTTTCGACCAAAACAATTTGTGCAGGTCGATTTCGGACGTTGTGGAGTCGCGCCGCTTGGAAAAAGAGAAAAAATTTTATCTTGAAAAGATAGACCGTTATTCGATAATGCTCAACGAATTGAAAACCAGCGACGAAAACCTCGTAAAATTTGCCCGTGAGCAATATTATATGAAAGCCGAAGACGAAGACGTTTTCGTAATAGAAGAAGAATAAAATTATGAATGAAAATTTCAAAGAAGCAATCAGCCTTTCTCAATTAACGGGTCTTATACGCCGCACAATTGAGGAAAATATTTCTCGTTTTTATCTTGTAATAGCTGAAATTCAGTCGATTACAATCAACAGAAGTGGTCATGCTTATTTGGAGTTAATAGAAAAATCACCGCTTGACAACAATCAAATACTCTCGCAAATCAGGGCGACAATTTGGGCGAATAAATTTCGCATGATAAAACCGTATTTTGAAAGCGTTACGGGCTCAAGCCTAAAGCAAGGTCTGAAAATAATGGTGAAAGCTCAAGTCAGTTTTCATGAACTTTACGGTCTAAGCCTCAACATTTCGGATATTTTGCCGGAATATACGGTCGGAGAGCTTGCGATGCAGAGAAAAATTACCATCGAAAAACTCAAAAATGACGGAGTGTTTGAGATGAACCGCGAAAAAGATTTGCCGCTGCTGATAAAACGTATTGCCGTTATATCTTCTTCAGGAGCAGCAGGTTACGGAGATTTTTGCAATCAGCTCAGCAGCAATCCGAGAGGTTATAAATTTTATACCCGCCTTTTTGAAGCTTCAATGCAGGGAAATACTGCCGAAGAATCAATCATCAAGAGTTTGGAAAATATTTATAATTCTCCGGAAGATTTTGACTGCGTCGTGATAATAAGAGGCGGAGGCAGCAAAACGGATTTAAATTGTTTTGATTCTTATATTCTTTGTCAAAATATATGTCAGTTTCCTCTGCCGATTATAACGGGAATCGGACACGAAAGGGACGAATCGGTTGCGGATTTGGTGGCTCATACGCATCTAAAAACCCCGACTGCCGTTGCTCAATTTTTGATAGACAGAACTTTATGGTGCGAAAACTCGTTAAACGAAACCGTTTCAAGGATAAAAAGACGTTTAACTGAACTTTTGAATTATAATCAGCGCAAAACGGACGAATTACGTTACAGATTTATAACCAACTTAAAAAACTTTTGTCCGCTAAGGCTCAGCAAATTGGAAACCGTAAAAAACAACATCAAAAATAATTTCAAAATCAATTTTGAACGTCGCAGAATGA
Source organism: Bacteroidales bacterium (assembly GCA_017412115.1). GTDB lineage: Bacteria > Bacteroidota > Bacteroidia > Bacteroidales > UBA3824 > UBA3824. Next base: position 147,580 of record JAFPYR010000069.1, read on the forward strand.
ATGATAAAATGCGTATTCAACGCATCGGAGAGCGCATACAAAGTGTTATAACCGAACAAAAGCACTTTTTAACACAAATAGAAACCAAAATTGAAATGAATTCTCCAAAACATATCCTCAAAAAAGGTTACGCCGTTATGAAAAATTCTTCAGGAGAAATTATCACGGGCGTAAAATCGGTTTCAAAAGGTGATGAAATAACAACCGTTTTTTATGACGGACAAATCAAATCAAAAGTTGAAAATATTATAAACGAATAAAAAAAACCGACCGTAATTTTTTGGGTCGGTTTTTTCTTAAAAATATATTTTTTTTGCATTAATACTATTTCTGCAACGTATATCCCGGATATTCTTTCAAACCCTCTTCCAAACATTTCAATGCTTTGGTTAAATCATCGGTGTTAATTACGTATGCAAGACGTACTTCGTCGCGTCCAAGTCCCGGAGTTGCATAAAAACCTGCTGCCGGAGCCATCATAACTGTTTGATTTTCATAACGGAATGTTTCCAACATCCAACGGCAGAAAATTTCAGAATCGTCAATCGGAAGTTTTGCCATCGTGTAAAAACTACCCTTGGGCATAGGCGAGAGAACACCCGGAATTTTATTAAGACCGTTAATCAAACAATTTCTGCGCTTAACGTATTCCGCCCTAACCTCCTGAAAATATTCTTGCGGAGTATCAAGCGAAGCCATACCGATCAACTGTCCAAAATACGGCGGCGACAATCTTGCTTGAGCAAATTTCATAATCGTATTCAAAACGTCTTGATTTTTGGTGACAACAAAACCAACACGAATACCACATTCGCTGTAACGCTTTGAAGTTGAATCAATTAAAATTGCATGATTTTCCAAGCCCTTAATCTGCATCACAGAAATATGACGCGTTCCGTCATAACAAAAATCGCGATAAACCTCGTCAGAAATTACGTACAAATCATATTTCAAAGCCAAATCCCTGATTTGCAACAATTCCTGCATACTATAAAGATAGCCTGTGGGATTGTTAGGATTAGAAATCATAATTGCACGGGTCTGCGGTGTTATCTTTTTTTCAAATTCGCTAATCGGGGGCAAAGCAAAACCGTTCTCAAAACTTGAAGGAACGGGAACGACTTTTACGCCCGCCATCGTTGCAAACGAGTTGTAATTTGTATAAAAAGGTTCGGGGACAATCATTTCGTCGCCGGGGTCTAAACAGCTCATTAACACATAAATAAGACCTTCCGAGCCGCCGAAAGTAACCATTATTTGGTCGTAATTGACCTCAATACCTATGCTTTCATAATATTTTGAAAGCGCACGCCTGTAACTTTCCAAACCTGCCGAATGACAATATTCGACAACTTTTCCGTCATATTTTTTAAGGACTGCAAGACCTACTTCAGGCGTATGAATGTCAGGTTGTCCGATATTAAGATGATAAACTTTCACCCCGTTTTTTTTAGCCTGTTCAGCATAAGGAACAAGTTTACGAATCGGGGAGGCAGGCATAATTTTGCCCGTCTTTGATATTTTAGGCATATTTTTTTAATTCTGTTTAACTATGATATTTCCCTTTATCGACAACACGACAGGGGAATTTGATGCATTACTGTGAACGGTAATTGTTTTTGAAAAACTACCGATTCTACTGGAGTCGTATCTCACTTTTATAGACCCTCTTGATTTTGACGGCACGGGCTCATGTGTCCATTCAGGAGTTGTGCAACCGCATGAAGTCGAAACGTTAGTTATAACTAAATCCGCTTTGCCGGTATTAACAAACTCGAAAACGTATGACACATCAGAACCGCTTTCCATAGTTCCGAAATTGTGGTCGGTATATTTGAATGTCATTTCAACGCCGTCTACAAGAGAAGCCTCGAGTTGAGCGATAGAATCGGCCGCCGCCTTAGCTTCGGCTTTGAGTTCTTTTTTCGATTTTTTCTGAGCGGCACATTCCGTCGGAATCATCGCCGCGGCTAAAATTGCGGCTACCGCTAATAACAAAAACTTTTTCATAATCTTTAATATTTAAAATTCTATTTTTTTAACTACGAAAATCGTGAAAAACACTAAAATTTATATTTTTTTTTCACAGTTTTCGTAGTTATGTTATTAATCCAACGTATGAATTACGAGTCCGCTACGAAGTTTGGGTTCAAACCAAGTTGTTTTCGGGGGCATAATATTTCCCGTATCGGCAATGTTCAAAAGTTGCTCCATGCTAACGGGATAAAGTGCAAAGGCACATTTCATTTCGCCTGAATCAACACGTTTTTTCAATTCGTTAAGACCGCGGATTCCGCCTACAAAATCGATACGTTTTGAAGTCCTCAAATCTTTGATATCGAGCAGAGGTTCAAGCACTTGCTCCGTCAAAACGGTAACGTCAAGTCCTCCTATCGGGTCGGAATCATTAAAAGTGCCTTCTTTTGCCGAGAGTTTAAACCACTCTCCGCCGAGATACATACTAAACTCGTGAAGTTTTTGCGGAGAATATACTTCTTTTCCTTTGTTGGTGATTTCAAACGATTTTGAAAGTTTTTCTAAGAAATCTTTTTCAGAAAGACCGTTCAAATCTTTTACGACACGGTTGTAGTCCATGATTTTCAATTGGTTATCGGGGAAAATCACTGCCAAAAAATAATTGTATTCTTCTTTTCCCGTGTGATTTTTGTTTTGAGATTTTCTTTCAAGACCGACCCTTGCAGCGGCTGCCGTGCGATGATGACCGTCAGCAACATAAAGAGCGGGAACTTTTTCCGCAAAAAGTTTTTCTATTTTTTGGTTGGTTTGATTCTCGTCAATAACCCAAAATTTATGACCGAAACCGTCGTTTGAGATAAAATCGTATTCCGGTTTTTGAGTTTCAACGATATTTTTAACAATTGCATCTATCTCAGGTACAGCACGATACGAAAGGAATACGGGTTCGGCATTAGCGTTAATTTCTCTGATGTGAACCATACGGTCGTCCTCTTTGTCGGGGCGTGTGAGTTCGTGCTTTTTGATAATTTCGTTTTGATAATCTTCACAAAAAGCAGCACCGGCAATACCGTATTGAGTTCTGCCGTTCATCGTCTGAGCATAAATGTAAAACTTTGGATCAGAATCTTTTACGAGATATTTTTCGTCCTTAAACTTTTTAAAATTTTCGATTGACTTGTTGTAAACAACCTCTGAATGAGGGTCTATGTTTTCGTCCAAATCAATTTCCGCCCTTGTAACGTGCAAAAACGAGTAGGGATTACCCTCAGCCATTTTAGCCGCCTCTTTCGAGTTCATAACATCGTATGGCAGACATGAAAGTTTTTCTGCGATTTTTTTATCGGGGCGCAATCCCCTAAACGGTTTTACAATTGACATGGTTTATAATCTTTTTTTTAACTACTAAAAAACACGAAAAGCTGGAAAAATTTAGCGATTTTAGTGATTTTAGTAGTTATTAAAAATTAACAAAAAAGGGAGGTTTTTCCGGCCTCCCTTTTCTATTTTTTTATACAATTCTATTTGTTGACTTGGAATTTTTTATTGCCGGTTTTGAAAAAGTCAACAATTTGGTTCGCCGCGGCGAGACCCGCGTTGATGTTAGCTTCCGCTGTCTGAGCACCCATTTTTTTAGGCGTAGCGAAATATCTGCCTTGAAATTTCGCGGCAAATTCTTCGTTTTTATCAGGAGCGATATCGGTAATATATTTCAAATCAGCACGTTCTTCCATAAGTTTTATCAATTCGTCTTCGTTGATAACCTCTTTTCTTGCGGTGTTGATAACGATACCGCCTTTTTTGAGTTTAGAGCAAAGTGCGTAATTGATTGACTGCGTAGTTTCAGCAGTTGCAGGAATGTGAAGCGATACGATGTCGCAAGTCTCAAACAAAGCCTCTTGATTATCAACAGCTTTAACGCCAGCTTGTTCGATAACCTCTTTCGGACAGAATGCGTCATAAGCATAAACCTCCATATCAAAACCTTTTGCAACTCTTGCAACGTTTCTTCCTACTTGACCAAAAGCCAAGATACCGAGTTTTTTGCCTTTGAGTTCGCTACCTGATTTTCCGTTGTAGAAATTTCTTACGGCGAAAACCAAAAGACCGAAAACGAGTTCGGCAACTGCGTTAGAGTTTTGACCCGGAGTATTCATTACGACAACACCTTTTGCCGTAGCAGCCTCCAAATCAACGTTATCATAACCGGCACCGGCACGAACAACGATTTTTAAGTTGTTAGCGGCATCAAGTACTTCTTTTGTAACTTTGTCAGAGCGGATAATGAGTGCATCTGCATCAGCAACGGCCTCCAACAATTGTTTTTTGTCAGTATAGTTTTCGAGCAAAGCGAAAGTATTACCCGATTTTTCTACTATATCTTTGATACCGTTTACAGCAGCGGCAGCAAACGGTTTTTCTGTTGCAACTAATATTTTCATCTTTTTCTTAATATTATTCATAATGCATTACGCATTACAAATTATGCATTAAAAATTAGTTTTCCTTTTCAAAATCTTTCATTGCTTGAACAAGTGCATCTACGCTTTCCATAGGAAGTGCGTTGTAGAGTGATGCTCTGAAACCGCCTACTGAACGGTGTCCTTTCAAGCCGACCATATCTCTTGCTTTTACGAAGTCTAAGAATTTAGCTTCCAAATCTTTGTATTCTTCGTTCATAACAAAACATACGCTCATTCTCGAACGTGAATCTTTCTGAACCGTACCTTTAAATAATTTGTTGCGGTCAATTTCATCGTAAAGTTTTGTAGATTTTTCGATAGCACGTTTTTCCATTTCTTTAACACCACCGTTCTGAATAATCCATTCGAGGGTTTTAACACCAGCAAAAATAGGAACAACCGGAGGAGTATTGAACATAGAATTCTTGTCGATATGTGTTTGATAGTTGAGCATAGTCGGAATTGCTCTGTCTACTTTACCCAAAAGTTCGTCTTTTACGATTACGAAAGTAACACCTGCGCAAGCGAGGTTTTTCTGTGCACCACCGTAGATAAGACCGTATTTGCTAACATCGAGAGGACGAGAGAAAATGTCCGAACTCATATCTGCAACAACGGGAATCGGCGAATTGTAATCTTCGAGGATTTCAGTACCGTAGATTGTGTTATTAGTAGTGATGTGCATATAATCACAATCTTTAGGAATTTCAAAACCTTTAGGAATGTATGTATAATTAGCCTCTTTGCTTGAAACATGGTCATCTACTTCACCGAAAAGTTTTGCCTCTTTAGCAGCTTTGTTAGCCCATGTACCGGTATTAACATAAAAAGCTTTAGAACGCAAAAGGTTCATCGGAACCATAGCAAACTGCAAACTTGCACCGCCGCCCAAGAAAATTACGGAGTAACCAGAGGGAATGTCAAGAACCTGTTTGAAAAGTTCAACGGCTCTGTTCATAACGGCATCGAATGATTTGTCTCTGTGAGACATACACATAAGCGAAATACCTGTTCCGTTAAAATCCATGATTGCCTTTGCAGTCTCTTCCACCGTATAGTCGGGAAGAACCGAAGGACCTGCGAAAAAATTGTGCTTTTTCATTGTATATATTATTTATTTAATAATTTAATTTAGTTCCGATAAATAAATTTACAGCGCAAAAGTAATATTTTTTATTATAACAGCAATAAAATTTTCAACTTTTTTTCTTTTTTTTAATCAGAAGGTTTCGATATAATTTTTTTTCAAAATTTTACTACTTGATTGTTAATATGTTAGAGCCGCAAACTAAAAATATTAGAAAAAAAAGTGCAAAAAAATTTTGCAGATTTAAAAATTCACTCTACCTTTGCATCGCAAAAACGGAGGACGGGGTTCTTAAAATAAACAAGAATAATAAAGACGGACTTCGATGGTTATTTGAAATGGTTTTTTATCCATAATATTTCGATTTTAGGTTAGACTATGTAGCTCAGTTGGTAGAGCACATCCCTTTTAAGGATGGGGTCCTGAGTTCGAGCCTCAGCATGGTCACTGTTAAACAAGAAAAAATTAGCTTTTGGTTAGACTATGTAGCTCAGTTGGTAGAGCACATCCCTTTTAAGGATGGGGTCCTGAGTTCGAGCCTCAGCATGGTCACTTCATTTGTTTTAATTTAATGAATTATAATACGGTTCGTAATACTTAGATTTTTTTTAAGTCTTGTGAACAAAAAACCGTAATCATATTGCTTTTTTTGGGACTATGTAGCTCAGTTGGTAGAGCACATCCCTTTTAAGGATGGGGTCCTGAGTTCGAGCCTCAGCATGGTCACTTTCAAGAATTTTTTTAACGTAAGGCTGCAATCAAATGCAGCCTTTTTTTATTTTTAGAGAAAGAAATATGGGTAAATTCAATATTAATTTCAATTTTTCATGGATTGATTTCCTCAAACACGTTTTGAGAATAGTTTTGACGATTCTCGTTATAATCGCATTCAATAAATATTTCCCACAAAACATTTTGCCGAAAGATTTTATATTCAAAACGGCGGTTTATGCTTGTTTTTATGTTTTGGTAAGCCTTATTTTAGAAATAATTTTCAAAAAATTTGAAAGGAAATGAGCTAATCTCATTTCCCTGATAAAATTTTCTTCGCCTCCGTTATGGAAATTTTTTGATTACCATTTTTGACGGCGATAACAAAAGCGTCCGGAATTTTTTTACGCACCTCACTCTGAAGCTTTACGATTTCCGAATAACTTTGAGTTTTACCGACGGTATATTTATAATTGCCGTCAAGAAAATTTTCTTCAACCTCTAATAAACCTTTAAAAGACTTATCGGAAAGCGAAACTTTTACCGGTGAGGATTTCAACTGCACCTTATAATATACATTATTTTCATTTGAGGCAACCTCCGGTTTGTTTTGAACCTCAGGCGCTGCGTTTTGATTATTATCGGTCTTAACATTTTGCTGCTTAACAACATCCTGCTGAGTTTTCTGACCGGGGACATAAGTTTTAGCATTGTCCAAAAAATGCGGATCATAATCCTTTCCGTATTCTTTAACGGCGCGGTAAATCGCTGAAGCATAATAATCCTGACCTTCAGAAGAGGCCATAAATTTTTCCTCAGCCGCATTGCTGATAAAACCGCATTCTATCAAAACGGCAGGCATTTGCGCCCTCCATAGCACTGCAAAATTAGCATCCTTAACGCCTAAATCCTTTCTGCCCATTCTCTCGCGAAATTGTTTTTGAACCTTTCCCGCATAATTCAAACTCTGCTCTTTGTGAACTTTATTAAGTCCCGCCAACATAATGGAATCCTCTGAAGAAAGCTGAAAAAGTTCGCCGCCGTTTTCCTGAAGTGTTAAAGCCAATGCAAAATTATCGTTTTTGCGGGTCTCTCCTACCACGTAAGTCGATGCACCGTGAACTTTTTTGTTGTTGCAAGAATTAATATGAATAGAAATAAAAAGATCGGCTTGATTTTCATTTGCATAATCGGGACGTTTACCAAGTTCCACAAAAACGTCTTTATCACGGGTGTAAATAACTTCGAGGTCAGGAAGGTTTTCCGAAATATATTTTCCCGCCTTTAATGCTATTGAAAGACAAATATTTTTTTCCTTTGAAATTTTTCCGATTGCACCCGGGTCTTTGCCCCCGTGTCCGGCATCAATACAGATTTTCCGCAATTTATAATGCTCCTGAGACTGCGAAAATGCAACAAAATCCGCTGTCAAAAAACACAGCAAAACAATACACTTTAGTAAAATACTCTTTTTCATTCTCTATTTAACGTTATAATTTTATAAAAATACGAAATGTTTTAATTTCGGATTTACATTTTTTTTTTTAATTTTGCGCTTTGTTTTAACATGCAAAGTTAAAGCCATTAACCAAAAAAACGGCAAAATTCGTGCAAAAAATATTTATTATACTGATATTGCTGATTTTACGGCTTTCAGTTTCGGCTCAGGATTTTTCTGCTGACAGTCTGTCAAACAACCATAAAGACAGCCTTTTAGCAGGAACGGATTCCGTGCAGGTTACGGTTGATTCCCTTGAAATTAAGAAAAAACCGAAATCCATAGTTGATACGCCGATAGAATACGCATGCGATGATTCGATGCTGATTTCTTTCGACGACAAGAGAGTTTTTCTTTACGGAACTTCCAAAGTTAAAACCGGCGGAATGGAACTTTCCTCAGATTATATGAGGATGGAAATGGAAAACAATTCTATTTATGCGGAGGGGCGTTATGATTCGGCTAAAAACGAAACGATAGGAACTCCCGTCTTCAAAGACAACAAAGACGAATTCGAGGCGAAAATCATAAAATATAATTTCAAATCGAAAGAGGGTTTCGTATACGATGTTGTAACCGAACAGCAAAGCGGGTATCTTTTCGGCGAAGTTACTAAAATGCACGCTAACAAAGAGATACACCTTAAAAACGGACGTTATACGACCTGCGATTTGCCTCACCCACATTTTTATTTGGAATTAACAAAGGCCAAAATGATTCCTAACGACAAAATCATTTCTGGTCCGGCATATTTCGTACTTTTGGACGTACCGGTTTACATTTTGGGTTTACCGTTCGGAATTTTTCCCCGCTCCAAAAAAACTCACAGCGGAATCATCATTCCAAGTTACGGCGAGGAATCAAGACGCGGTTTTTATTTAAGGGACGGCGGATATTATTTTTCGATGGGCGATTATGCTGATTTAGAGTTACTTGCAAGTTATTACACTTACGGTTCGTGGGGTATGACGGCAAGTTCTAAATTCAAATTAAGATACAAATTTTCCGGAAATTTGAATTTTCAATTCACCAAAAATGTTTTCGGTGAAAAAGAATTTATGACCTCCACGAATTCCGACATCAAATACAGTTCGACAAATTCGTATCTTTTAAGATTTTCTTTCAACCAAGACCCGAAAGCTAATCCGACAAGTTCTTTCAGCGCAAATATTTCTTACGATAAACAGAATTATGACCGCTACAACGCAACCTCCGTCCAAGATTATGCTAAAAGTACGACATCCTCGAGCGTAAGTTATCAAAAACAAATGTTCGGCGGATTTGCCAATTTCAGTGCCTCTGCCAACATGACACAAAACCTTTACGACTCAACACTTGCTTTTACGGCTCCTACAATGTCGCTTTCGGTTCAAAAATTTTTCCCGTTCAAACGTAAAGTCCAAGTCGGCTCTCTGCGTTGGTACGAAAAAATCGGTAGTTCTTTCAGCATGAACTTTACTAACTCCGTTCCGACAATTGCCGATTCGCTTTTGTTTAAAGAAGAGATGTTCAAACAAATGAAATACGGTTTGAAATATTCTATTCCGCTCAGCACGTCATTCAACGTGTTAAAATACATAAACGTTTCACCCTCAATTAATTACACCGGCAGATTATATCCTAATTATTTAAGCCGTTATGCAAGTAATTATTACGATTTGTCGGGTGCAAATGATGATAAATATTCTTACTCAACCGATACAATTGATGCGTTAAGACACTGTTTTGACTTCTCGGCGTCAATTTCGGCAAGTACTAAACTTTACGGTATTTTCCAATTCAACAACGCTAAGAGAATCAAGGCTTTCCGTCATGTTTTAACACCAAGTCTCGGCGTTTCATGGCGTCCTGACTTTTCGGACGATGTTTTTGGTTTTTACGAACTTGACCCGGGCGATTTAACCGGAGAAAAAAAATATTGTATTTATCAAAACGGTGTTTACGGCACACCACCTTCAGGAAAAAGTGCATCACTCAACTTCTCACTCGGAAACAATTTCGAGATGAAAGTCAAAGGCAAAAACGATACTATTGACGGCAAATACACAAAAATCAAAATTCTTGAAAGTCTCAATTTTTCAGGAAGTTACAACATGGCTGCCGACAGTATGAAACTTTCAAATATTTCCATGAGCGGAAGCACCCGTCTGTTTGATAAAATGACGCTCAACTTTTCAGGAACATTCGATCCTTATCAGTTGGACTCTTTAGGCAGACGTACAAAATATTATTCGATTCAAGAAACCGAAGGAAGACAATGGGCACGCCTGACAGCTGCAAGAATCAGCACGGGCTTTTCGCTTGATTCCAAAACCTTAGGCAAGAAGAAAAAAGAAGAAAAAGAAAATGCCGCTAATCAATACGGCGAAGATCCCGCTCAAGCCGAAACCGACGAGGAAGGAAATATCATCGCTACGGCAGAAGAAGTTGAAGAAACCCGCAAAAATTCCAAACTTTCTAAAAAAGAAAAAGACGGTGAATTCGATTATTATTCTTGTCCGTGGTCATTATCAGCGGATTACGGTTTCAACTATTCGCACCCGAATCTCAAAGCACCGACCATAACTCAGACTTTGAACTTTTCAGGTTCGATAACATTCACCGAAAAATGGCACGTTTCTCTTAGCTCCGGTTACGATTTCGATGCTAAAAAAATGACCTCAACAAGAGTTTCCGTAACAAGAGATTTACATTGTTTCAACCTCAGTTTCTATATCATACCGTTCGGAAGATTAAAGAGTTACAACTTCACTCTTGCGTTTAATTCTTCTATGTTCCAAGGTCTTGAATACAAAAAATCTCAAAACTGGAGGGATAATTAATAATGCATAATTGACAATTGACAATTGACAATTGACAATTAAAAATAAAAAAATAAAGAAATGGGCAGTTTGTATTTTTTTAATCCGGGTTGCGAATTAGAGGTTGCTAACGGCAGCAAAAACTACAATCTCCAAAAGTTTCCGCAAATCTTAGAAAACGATTTGAGAACTTTGCCTATGTTCTTCGCAAAAAAAAACGATACCGTTTTAATCAACAAACCTATCGAAAACACATTCATAAATACATGGAAAGATAGGTTTTGCACTTGTTTTATGACAGAGGACGAAATCAAAAAACAAGACAAAAAGTTTGAAAAATTCATTCCCTGGGGAATCTCGCCAAGGGCTTTTCACTTAGTTGAAGGCATGAATTTTTCTGACAATTTTTACAAAAACGGTTTTGAAAACAAACATAAAAAACTTTTTTCAAGGGAAAGTTCGGCAGATTTCTGCAAAAAATTTTATGAGGAATTTCCCTTTGACGAAATTTTTCCGAAAAAAAACGAACTGCCTTTCATCGCCCGAACAGTTGAAGAGGCGACACTTTTTTTCAAGGAAAAATTCTCCGAAAAAGCTTTAGGCGCAGTTTTCAAAGCACCGTTTGCCTCAAGCGGCAGAGGAGTAAGAATTTTTAGAAATGACTCCCTTACCGACAACATTTTGCAATGGACGGGTTTTGTTATAAAAACTCAAGGCGCAGTAGAATGCGAAACTTTTTTTGACAGAAAACAAGATTTTTCGATGCATTACAAAATCGAAGGTAAAAAAATCGAATTCAAGGGAATGTCCCTTTTTGAAACCGCTGACAACGGATTTTATCTCTCAAGCCGCATCGGAAAGTTTTTTAACGAATTGCCATTGTTTAATGCTCTGAATGTTAAACAATTAGCGGAATATCAAACGAAAATTCTCGAAAAAACCGTTTACACGGAAAATTATTCGGGAAATCTCGGAATCGACTGCATGGTTTATTCACAAAACGGCAGTTTTAAGTTAAACCCTTGTGTAGAAATCAATTGCAGAAATTCCATGGGAGCTTTGGCAATGAATTTGGAAGATTTTATAGAGAAAGGTTCAAAATGCAGTTTTCATGTTTTTCAAAAACAGAAATCCGCTGAAATGCTTTCAAAAAAGCCGCAAATAATTTCGGGAAAATTAAAATCAGGATTTTTAAGCCTGACACCTCAAGAAAACGGAATTTTTGCAGCCGGTATTTTAGCGGAAGAAATATAAAAAAATTATGGAAAAGAAAATTTTTATAGCATTAATTTGCTTAACAACGATGCTTATTTACGGCTGCAATTTCAAAAACAAAATTGCGGTTCAAGACAAATATTCATCACCGATAGCGCAAGGCATGGAAGAGTTGGCACTGATTTACACTCCTTCGGCAACCACTATCCACCCTCAAGTTTTTGCCCGCAAAAACGAAAAGAAAAACATTGATTTATACGTAATTATCAATGACTCTGAACTCACTTTTTCAAAAACTACGACAAATCCTACGGCAAAAATAAGAATTTTCTATAAAATTATGGAAAGTTACGAAAACACGGCTTTAGTGGATTCTGCCGTAAAAATTCTAACATTCCAAAAATCCGAAACTCCGAAAATCTACGCCATAAAAATCGCCGTTAAACCCGTAGACTTGGAAAAATTTGTAATCCAATCAACTATAAGGGACATCAACCGCGGCAAAATGAGTCTTCAATTCACAGAAATCGACAAAAAAGACTCGTTAGGAAAAGATAATTTTTTGATTATCAAAACCGAAAACAACCGCCCGAGTTCAGAGGATTATTTAAAACCTGACGAAAGCGTTTCGGTAAACTACTTATGCTCTGATTATCAGATGCTTTACAGTAGTTTTTTTGAAGCTGACAATTCTATTCCGATTTTACCCTACAACAGCGACCCGACTTTTAAGGATTCAACTGTTTTTGAAATCACTGCAAGAAATTTCAAACCCACAACTTTAATCACAAAAAAAGAAGGTTTGTATTGTTTCAGAGTTGATACTTTGAGCGAAACGGGACTTGTAATTCCTTGTTTTAATGAGGATTATCCCAACATTTACAGCCTTAACGAAATGGTAAAACCTCTTGCATACCTTACAAGCAAAGAGGAATACGAAAACATTAAAAACGCCGAACACAAAAAACTCGCTATCGACGATTTTTGGTATTCCTGCACGAAAGATGTCAGAAAAGCCAAAGAATTGATACGCGTTTATTATACCCGCTCAATTTTCGCAAATATGTATTTTTACGATTACCGAGAGGGCATGATGACGGACAGAGGCATGATTTACATCGTGTTAGGACCTCCAAAAATTTTGGCTTTGACCTCTAAAACGGAAGTTTGGATTTATAAAGACAAACATACCGGCGAGAAAGTCAGATTTGTATTCAACAAAGAAAAGTCTCCGTTTTGCGCAACTAAATATGTATTAAGACGTTCCACAGAGTTCAAACCCTATTGGGACAATGCCGTTGCATCATGGCGCAAAGGAAATATTTTCAGTTGGTAGACTAAAAAAAAACGTGATTTTTTTTTTAAGGCACAAAAATTGCTTTAATAATTGTGGAATTTGCGAAAATTAGTTGTATATTTGCAAAATTAATTTGACAAATTTCCCTCTATAACTTAAAAGACAAATGAAAAAACTGTTACCACTTATATTATTACTGTTATCGGTAATGCAGTCTTTTTCCCGCTCACTCGACGAAATCCGTCGCAGCGGCGTGGTAAGAGTTGCATTCACGAAAAGTGGTTTAAGAACTATTAACTATCAGTTTGCCAAGGAGTTCGCTAACTTTTTGAACTGCGAACTTCAAATCGTTCAAATTTCTTGGAACGAAATTTTTTCGCTCAACGGCGTCATTCCGGACGATTACATGACAAATGATTCAATAGCTTATACACCTGACGCACTCAAAAAAGCAGACTTTATTTGCGGAACGACTTATATTTATCCGTGGCGAGAGAAATTTTTTGATTTCGGCGGTAACATGGAAGTCTCTGACTTGTTGATTGTCAGGGATTCACGTCAGCAAAAATCAGCTATCGAACATTTTTTCATACCCGAAACACTCAAAGAAAAACAGCAAAAACTCAGAGTCAAAAATTACGAAAATTTAAAAGGTCTGAGAATAGCACTTTTGGAAAACTCGTCCTACGAGTCCAATATGCAAAAAATCATCGAAGCCCTTGACGGTGAAGTCGAAATCGTTAAAACCAAAAGTGAGGAAGAATCACAGGAATTAGCCAAATTAGGAAAGGTAGACGGCTTTGTAACAGTATCTTACGTCGGATTACAATTCGTAAAGGAGAATCCTAAATTCCGTTTGGCGTTCCCGATTGCACGTCCGGATCACGTGGCGTGGGCAATTGAAAAAGGTAACCGCACATTAAGAAACGAAATCGACGCATTTTTCGATATGATGAAAGGTACGGGCGTTATGGACAAACTTTTTGCCGAAAAATTCGGTGTCAATTATTCCTCGTACAACGAAATTATTAATTCTTATTCTAATGCAAACTCCAACAAATCAAGCAATTACAGAGATTTGGACGAGATATTGGAATCCAAAAAAATTATAGTTTCGCTCCGTGACCGTGAAATGGTTTATCACCCTTACGGACAAAAACAATTTAACCATTATCTTGCGGGAGAATTTGCGAAATACTTAGGTTGCGATTTGGAAATCAGAATCGTACCGAGCCTTTCAAGTTATTTTGAAGATGATAACGGCGAAATTGTCAAAGACAGTGCTTATACGCCGACTACTTTCAACAGCATTGATATTGCCTGCGATATGCTTTCACCTGTGGATTGGCGTCTAAATAAAATAGACATCGTGGACGTTTTACCGACTGCAAATATCGTTGTGGCAAAAAAAGGCGTTGATATCAAAGGTATTAAAGATTTGAAACAATACCGCGGTGTTACTTCAAAAGGTTCGTCATACGAGGAAGATTTGATTGAGAACAACATCACCAATTATTATTACAAAGAGGCTAATGAATTTTTCTCGGAAATAATAAAGGGAAATGCGGATTATTCTATTGTCAATTTCGACATTTATTCGCTGCCCAAATATTCTGATTTGGAAGCAAAATTCGTTATCGGCGAGATTTATTCTGTAGGTTGGGGCATCAAGAAAAACCAACCTAAACTCCGTCAAAAAATACTTGAATTTTTGGAATCAAGCAGTCTCCTCGGTATCTTGAACGATGCTTTCATGGGACAGACTTCAATTCCTTACAAAGCAGCTCAAAACCATTTGACGGCTATGTATCAGACATATCAGTCAGGATATTTTCCGTTCGTATTTTACGGCTCTGACCAAGGTTTGCCTCAGGAAGACATTCTGTGTATTTTCCAAGATAGCGATGGTTATATGTGGTTCGGTACACATTCTGGCGCAATAAAATTCAACGGAAGAACAATGGTAACTTTCAACGAAAAAACGGGTCTGAAAAGCAACGTTGTTTTTGACATCGCACAAGACAAGAAAAAACGTCTTTACCTTGCCACTTTAAACGGTGTTTCGTGCATTGAAAGGAACGGAAAGATAACGAATTATTTCGAGAACATCCCAATAAAGCACATTTTTATTGACGAGAGCAACAACAAGTATCTCTACGGTGATAAAGGACTTTATTACTTGACTTCCAACAATCAAGAGTCTCAGATGTCGCTGAAAATACCGGCATTACCGACTTTGATTAACGCAGTCTCGCAAAATAAATCGGGACGTAACACGTATATCGCCTCGCCCGATGGTTTCTATATTTTGGACAACGAAAAACAGCTCAAAAAAATCACTGACAAAAATTGTTACGACGTTTTTGTTGATGAAGACGGTTTGGTTTGGCTTTCGGCATTTGATGGTCTTTACACGGGAAATTACTCTCAGTTTATGCGCGGAAACATTGATTCTCTGAAGATTAACAACAAAGTCAGCATACCCGAAACTTCAAGAATTCACACGATAAAACAAAACAAAGACGGTTCGATATTCTTGCTGTCGGATTTTGAGGCTTATCAGATATTCTCGCTTTCGCAGACGGCTATCAAATATGATCAAAGCATAGGTCTTAAAAACTTAAAACTCCTCTCTTTCATCGAAGACAAAGAGGATAATTATTGGTTCGGATTCTCCGGCGGTATTCAAAAATTAACAAACCGCTCGCTCAGAAATCTCTACCCCGAAGTTATTGACAGTTACTTAAATAACATCGAAGAAGATAGTGTCGGCAGGATTTGGATGGCATTCAACAACAAGGTTTTCTATTATCATCAGGACCTTGTAAATTTCTCCAAAAATCTTGACGGTGAAGGCGTTCCATATGTAGTGGGCAACATGAAAGACGGAAATATTTTCATCGCTGATTCCAAAGGCTGCGCTGTATTCGATTGCAAGACTTTGACCAAAATCAGAGAATTGAAATTCAAGAATAAAATTTACAATTTGAAAGGCGTTTACGTTGCCGATGACAATCAAATTTTCTTGTTGTCGGGCGTTGAAGGTTTGGTGTACAGAATACCCGACCTTGATGCGCAACCGATTCCCGTGGGAAACGCTTGCACAAGTCTTATTTCGCAAATTGTTAATTTCCAAGGAATGACAATCGGCGGTAACAACACGGGACTTGTAAAATTCAACGGTTTGACATTTGAAGAGATAATGTCTTCACCGTCAGCAGTTTTGGGTCTTGCCGCAATCGGTGATAAACTATGGACGGGTTTGGAAGATGGTTTGGGATATTACACAAGCAACGGAGAATTCCGCAAACTTGATATTCCGACACTGCCGGATGGTTCGATAAATTCAATCAGACTTTCAAGGGACAAAGAACATCTCTGGCTCGGTACAAACAAAGGGTTCTGCTATTATAACATCAGAGACAACAAAGTCGAATTTACAGTAAACTCCAACGACGGTTTAACAGGTAATGAAATCGTAACTAACGGCTTGTTACTCAACGGAAAAGGTGTGCTTTACGTTGCAACTTTCCACGGCGTTTCGGTGTTCGATTTAAAGAAAGAAAGTTCGTCGAAAACAGTACCGCAGTGCAGAATGGAAAACATTTATCTAAACGGTAACAAAATTGACGGAAGTAAAAAAGTTTATTCCTCCGACGAGAACAACTTCTTGTTTGAATTAGCAGGACTTTCGTTTAAGGACGAGGCGGCGATAACATATGAATTTTATATGAAAGGTCTTGATAATGACTATGTTGCATCATCAGGAAAAGAGCATCGCGCAAGTTATCAAAACCTTCCTCCGGGCAATTACGATTTTATTTACAGAGCCAAAGGAAAAGACGGAATTTGGTGTCATTCCAACTCTTACAAATTTGAAATCTTAAAGCCTTTTTACCGTAAATGGTGGTTCATCGCAGTCATGGTTTTAGGCACGTTAGCGGTAATCGTATCAACGATGAAAGTTCGTGAGGCTCAATTAAAACGCCAAAACGAACACCTTGAAAAACTTGTCAGCGAAAGAACCTCCGAAATTCAAAAACAAAAAGAGGCAATCGAGCTGAAAAATGCCGAACTTGAAGTTCAACGAGAAGAAATTTTAACACAAAGAGACGCCATAGAAGAGAAAAACGCCGCTTTGGAAATGCAAAAAACTGAAATTCTCTCTCAAAAAGACGAACTTGAAGTTCAAAAAAATATCGCAATGCAACAACGTGATGAAATTGCTCATCACCAAAAAGAAATCATGGACAGTATCTATTACGCTAAAAGGATTCAAAACGCAATCATGCCGAAGGAAGATACAATTTCAAAAATTCTTCCCGAACATTTTGTGTTGTTCCGCCCCAGAGATATTGTCAGCGGCGATTTTTATTATTTCAAACACATTAATAACTATGCCGTAATCGTTGCAGCCGATTGTACAGGACACGGCGTACCGGGAGCATTTATGAGTATGTTAGGTAGCGCGTACCTCAACGAAATCGTGGTTAATAATCAAGACGTACTCAATACCGGCCACGTACTCGATATGTTAAGAGAATCAATAATCGAATCTCTTCAACAAACAGGTAAAGTGGATGAAGCAAAAGACGGCATGGATATTGCAATCTGTATTTTGGATTTGGATACTAAAAAAGTTCAATACTCAGGAGCTTTCAATCCTATGTTCTTAGTCCGCGAAGGCGAACTCGAAGAATACCGCGCCGACCGTATGCCGATAGGTATTCACGACTACGTAGACGTAGGTTTCACCTCCTACGACATTGATGTACAAAAAGATGATATCATTTATATATTTTCCGACGGTTACGCTTCACAATTCGGCGGAAAAATGGGTAAAAAGTTTATGTCAAGTAGAATGAAAAAACTTTTGTTGGAAATATCGGGCGAACCAATGGCCGAGCAGAAAAATATTCTCAATGAGAAAATCGAAGCTTGGATGGGCACCCAATACGATCAGGTCGATGATATATTAGTAATAGGCTTTAAAATATCTTAAAGCACAAATACACCGGTTTTGTATTTACTGTTTCCTCATTAAATTAGTTTTTTCCCTAAAGCAGAGTTTGCAAATAAAATATTTTCAAACTCTGCTTTTTATATGCCGCTCGCCGCGGGGGCATTCCCTTTTGAAAAAGGGAACCGGAAAACTTTTATAAAATTTATCTTAAATGCGTTAGGGGCTGTGGTCTTAAAACCACAGCCCCTAACGCATTTAAGATAAGTAATTAAAAGTTCTTTGGTTCTTTCTTTCAAGAAAGAACAGCCCCGCCGGCTTGAGGCATTACACATCAGGGATTGGAATACGTTTTATCTTGGTAGGGTCGAAATCGTAGTTTTCGATGAACCAAAGTTTAAGTTTTTTATTTTTTTTGAGGTATTCGACGATTTCGGTTTCGTCATTATCTTTGAACCAAACGACCATGTTTTTGATAGCGGTTTGCCAGCGTTGGGTATCGAAAAATCCGTAAAGAATAGCACCGATTACGACTGAAAGAATCATGAGGGAAATACCGATACTGTCATAATATTTGTAATAGATGTAAGAGAGTATTCCGCTTATTAAAAGTAAAAAACTTACGGCAATAGTAATCCATAAGTTACGTTTCCAAGGGTAGCTATCACATTTTTCGGCGATAGATTCTATTTTGGCTTTGATGGAATCGTGTTTTTCGAGTTCGGCTTTTTGAACGGCTGCTTTTATAACGGGATCGATATTGTTAAGAGCAAAATTCAAGTACGAATTTAATTGTTCCAATGTTAAAAGCGGCGTTTTGAAATCGGAATTGATAACAACAAGATAGTTTTGAGTGGTATCAACGGCAAAAACGATTATGTTGTTATCAGAAAAAGAAGGCGTGAGATTGAGGCTCAACTGTCCGAAAGTCATGCTTAAAACGCTTTTTAAGGCATCAAACTGCCACATACCCGTTACATTGCTACCGTTTTCTGAAAGTAAAACATTGCTGTCATCCTTGAAATAAACAAAAATTTCCTTTCCCGTATCGTCAAAAATGCGCCACGGATGATTGATAAAATTAACGCCCGAATCAAATTTCGGACTGTATTTTTTTAATTTTTCTAATAAATCGAGTTTGTATGTCTTCATATTTCCTTTAAGTTTTATTATATCGTACAAAAGTAACAATTTCGTTGAGAAAAATGTCAAAAAAATTAAAAATTTTTATTAGTTTTGTCGCAAATTTTTTATGTATACAAGGAATGAACTTTTTAAATAATTTAGCGGAATTGTTCGTTTACAAAGAGGACGAACCGCTGATTTTCAGCAGCGGACAGTTTTTGTTACTGTTCATTGTTTTTTTAACGATTTATAATCTGATTTACAAGCACAAAACGGCTGTATCACTTTATATAGTGGCCTTTAGTTTGTTTTTCTACTATAAAAGCAGCGGCATTTATCTTTGGATTTTAGTAATGACAACCGCTTTGAGTTACTATTTCGGAAAACGTTTGTCTGAGGCAAAAACCGAAACAAAACGCAAACTTTGGCTCATTTCCGGTGTTGTGTTACCGCTTTTGGATTTAGCATATTACAAATATACTAACTTCCTGATTTTCAACTTTTCGCAAATCATCGGAGAAAATTTTGCGTTCCATGAAATATTTTTGCCAATAGGTATTTCGTTTTATACTTTTCAAAGTTTAAGTTACATTATAGACATTTATCGAAAAAATGTAGAACCTGCGAAAAATATTTTGGATTTTGCATTTTATCTAACGTTTTTTCCGCAACTTGTCGCCGGCCCTATCGTAAAAGCGAATTTGTTTTTGCCGCAGTTGGAGAAAACGCCCGAAGTCAATATGAATCAAGCATATACGGGACTTTGGATGATAATACTCGGACTTTTCAAAAAGGCTGTTATCGCTGATTATATCGCGCAATACAACGATTTGATTTTTGCTTCACCACAAAACTACAACGGTTTTGAAAACTTAATGGCGGTTTACGGTTATGCTTTACAAATTTTCTGCGACTTTTCGGGCTATTCTGATATGGCAATCGGAATCGGTAAAATCATGGGTTATGATTTGGGCGTAAACTTTTTATCACCGTACAAAAGCGTTAATGTTACAGAATTTTGGCGGCGTTGGCATATTTCACTCTCAAGTTGGTTAAGAGAATATCTTTATATTCCCCTTGGCGGCAATAGAGAAGTTTCGGCGTTTTCTGTATATGCTATACCGGTAATTTTGATTTTGATTTCGGCTCTAAACTGCTCATTACCATACACTTTGGTATTAATACTAATTGCTATTTCAGGCATAATGGCATACAAAACGAAAAAGAATTTTTTGGTAGTTTCAACGCTTGTAATAGCAACGGTTTTCACGGTTGCGGTATTTTTTGAATCAATATTTTTAAGCACCTCAATTGCGGTTTGCATTGCTGTTTGGATAATTTCGATAGCAAAACCAGAGACCTCAAAAATGATTAAAACCGACATTAACTTGCTGCTAACCATGCTGATAGGCGGTTTGTGGCACGGTGCGGCGTGGAAATTTGTTTTTTGGGGCGGTGTTCATGGTATTGCCCTCGGTATTGACAAATTGTTTAAAAAGATTTTGCCAGAAAATAATAAGACGGTAACGTTTTTTTCATGGCTTCTAACATTCAACTTCGTGGTTTTTCTGTGGATGTTTTTCCGCGCTAATGATATTGAAAATGAAGGAGTTATAATTTCCGCTTTTGAAGTTCCGTTCGTGATGTTAAGCCAAATTTTCAATGATTTTGACATAACGTTTTTCAAGCATTTTTGGGACGCAAGAGCCTTGTGGATAGTTTTGACAGTCTTCGGATTTATTTGTCATGCGATACCCGAAAAAACGGCGGGAAAAATTCAAGAGATTTTCATAAAATCAAATATTATCGTTAAGATTTTAGTGCTTCTAATTGTAATTCAATTAGTTATACAATTTCAAAACGAAACGGTACAGCCGTTTATTTATTTCCAATTCTAAAAAAAACGGTTGCTGCGACTATCAACAGCAACCGTTTTTTTCTATTCTCGCTTTGTTTTTTTTAAGAATTTAATTCGATATATTTTTTCAAAACTTGTAACGCTTTGCCGCTTTCGAGAGATTCTCTTGCCTCGATAAAACATTCTGAAAGTGCTTTTTTCGGACAAACGCAGTTGATTGCAAAAGCCGCATTTGCAAGAACTACATTTTTTTGTGATTCAGAGGCTTGATTCATCAAAACGTTATCAAAAATTGCTTTTGCTTCTTGCTTGGTTTTGCCGCCGAAAATTTCTTCGGGTTTGATAGCGGGGAAATTAATTTCGTCGCTATCAAAGATTTTCTCAATTTTTGACGATGTGATTTTGAAGTCCGTTGTCAGCGAAATTTCGTCGTAACCATCCAAAGAATTTACAATCATATAACCCTCACTGATTTGTTGTAACACATTGTGATACAAGCGCATTTGGTCTAATGTTGCCGTTCCGAGAACCTGATATTGCGGTTTGCAGGGATTGACAATCGGTCCTAAAAGATTAAAACAGGTCGGCACTTTAAGGGCTTTTCTAACGGGTGCAACAAATTTCATCGCATGCGCAAAAAGTGGTGCGTGCATGTAAACGAAATTGCAGTTTTCGAGCGAATTTTTCAATTTTTGGTTGTCAGCGGTGAACTTTACGCCGTGCTCTTCCAAAACATTACCCGCTCCTGAAACCGAAGTAGCGGCATAGTTTCCGTGTTTTGCGACCTTGTAACCCGCGCCCGCAACCACAAAACAAGAACAAGTTGAAATGTTGAAAGTGTTTTTTCCGTCGCCGCCCGTGCCGACAATATCCACTACTTTGTACGGTGACAAATCGACCGGAGTACCCGTTGCTAAAATTCCGTCGCGAAGTCCTAACAACTCCTCTACGGTGATTGAACGCATTTGAACGCCGATTAAAAAACCTGCAATCTGTTCATTAGAAAATTTGTTTTCGGTGATACCGATTAAAATATTTTTTGCCTCTTCACGGCTGAATGTCTCGCCGGAAATAAGACGTTCTAAAATTTCTTTCATCCTTTTAATTATAAATTATAAATTATGCATTATGAATTAAGAATTGTTTCAAAATTGTTTTTCCGTCAGGAGTTAAAACGCTTTCGGGGTGAAACTGTATTCCGTGAACATCAAACTCTTTATGTTTTAACCCCATAATCTGTCCCTCAGGACTTTCTGCGGTGATTTCCAGACAATCCGGCAAACCCTCTTTATCAACAACCCAAGAATGATACCTTCCGACTTCAATTTCGGATGGTAAACCGTTGAAAATATAATCGTTAGAGTTTAATTTACAAGAAGTTGCAACTCCGTGAAAAACTTCCGTCAAATTAGTGAGTTTTCCGCCGAAAACCTCTCCTATCGCCTGATGACCAAGGCAGACACCGAGAATCGGTTTTTTGTCTGCATATTCTCTGATAACATCAAGCAAAAGTCCCGCTTCAGAAGGAATTCCCGGACCGGGCGAAAGAATTATTTTATCAAACTTTTCTAAACTTTTCAAATCAAATTTATCATTTCTAACGACCTTACAATCAAAGCCTAAGTCCCTTACATAACCGAAGAGGTTGTAAGTAAACGAATCATAATTATCTATAATAACAACTTTCATTTTTTCGTGTTTTATAAGGTTAATATTCCTGAGCCATTACTACTGCTTTTCTTAATGCGCCGAGTTTGTTGTTAGCTTCTTGAAGTTCGTATTCGGGGTCGGATTTTGCGACAATTCCGCCACCCGCCTGAAACCAAAGTTCGTTGTTTCTTGCCACGAAAGTGCGGATTGTGATTGCTTGATTGAGGTCACCGTTAAGCCCTAAAAAGCCGATACAGCCGCCGTAAATTCCACGGTTGTGCGGTTCTATTTCGGAAATCAATTGCATTGCGCGGACTTTTGGTGCGCCGCTGAGCGTTCCTGCGGGAAAAGTGTCGATAAAAGTTTTAACGGGCTCAGAATTTTCTCTCATATCACCGCTGACACGGCTAACAAGGTGGATTACGTGCGAATAAAATTGCATATCCTTGTAAAAATCAACTTTTACGTTGTCGCAGTTGCGGTTGAGGTCGTTTCGTGCGAGGTCTACGAGCATAACGTGTTCTGCGTTTTCTTTCGGGTCTTGACGAAGATATTCTGCGTTTTTGAGGTCTTCTTCAGGATTGCCGGTGCGTTTTGTAGTGCCTGCAATCGGGTCGATGTACGCTCTGCCGTTTTCGATTCTGCAATGCGTTTCGGGCGAAGAACCGAAAATTCTAAAACCTCCGAAATCAAAATAAAACAAATACGGAGATGGATTAATTGAACGCAAAGCCCTGTAAAGTTTGAAATCGTCGCCTTCGTATTTCTGTATAAATCTGCGGGATATAACGATTTGGAAAACATCACCGCGCAAACAATGAGCGATACCTTTTTTAATATTTTCTTTGTGCTGATCATCCGTAATCGGTGAAATAGTTTCGCCCACAGCATGAAAATTATCGGTTCTGACACCGGCTTTTGCTAAAAATTTTTCGACTTGCGAGATTTTATCTTCATCGTTTTGTGTTAAATCCACGATAGTAAGTTTTGACGAGAAGTGATTGAAAACCAGCACTGTACGGAACAAAACGTAAAGCATATCGGGCGCATCATTTTCGTCCATTGTGGTGTCTTTGACGGGGATATTTTCAAAATATCTGACGGCGTTGAAAGCGGTGTAACCGTAAAGTCCCGTGTAGTTTGCATTTTCGCCCTCAACAGAGAAGTTTTTTAAGAACTCGTCTAACGCATTTTGAACGGTGTAATCTTCTGAAATTTCGTGCGTTATAGTTTTTCCGTCGGGATATTTCAGAACCGCTTTTCCGTGATTGACAGCAACCGAAGCAAGCGGAAAAATTCCGATAAACGAGCGCGAATTTTCTTTTGAATGATAATCGTTAGATTCCATTAACGCACTCTGAACGCCTGAATCTCTGAGCCTTAAATACGCACTGACGGGCGTATACAAATCGCTCAAAATAGTTTTGGATTTAGTCTGGTACTTAAACATTTTTGTTACTTTTTTTAAAAATTATTGCCAAAATAAAAAAAAGGTCTGTCAGTGAGAACTAACAGACCTTTTTTCTTCTAATTTTTTATCTTAGTACATATACAAGGTAATCGTCTCACGAATTTTTATTCCGTAAGCGCCACCACCAATTGTTATATGTAGAAAAATTTTTCATTTTGTTGTTTTAATTAATGTCGCAAAGTAAAAGAGAATTTTTGAAATAAAAAAATTTTTTTCCTACTTTTTGCAAAAAAAATAATAAACTTTAGCCAAATCCCTGAATTTTATCGAATTTGGCAAAAATTTTTCTTATTTTTTTCTTTCCAATTCGTGAAGATTTTCCAAACGTTTTGTCTCCAAAAATTCATAAATTCCGCAAAGATGCTCTTTTACTTTTTGATGTCCGAACTCATAAACTTTCGTAACCAAACCGTCAAGGAAATCTCTGTCGTGGCTGACTACGATTAACGTTCCGTCAAATTCCTTTAAAGCCTGTTTCAAAACGTCTTTCGTCTTGATATCCAAATGGTTGGTCGGCTCGTCAAGGATAAAAAAATTAACGGGTTCTAACAATAATCTCAAAATTGCAAGCCTTGTTCTCTCTCCGCCGCTCAAGACCTTGACTTTCTTGTCAATAGCCTCGCCCGAAAACATAAACGCACCCAACATATCTTTGATTTTTGTTCTGATATCGCCTTTTGCGATGTCGTCAATCGTCTGAAAAACCGTTAAGTTTTCATCCAACAAAGATGCCTGATTTTGTGCAAAATACCCGATTTTAACATTATGACCGAGCTGAAGTTTTCCTTCAAATTCGAGTTCGCCCATAATACATTTTACGAGAGTTGATTTTCCCTCGCCGTTACGACCTACGAAAGCCACTTTGTCACCCCTTTGAATCGTAAAACCGGCATCCTTAAAAATAGTTTTTTCGCCGAAACTTTTTTTAACACCCTCAGCAATTACGGGATACTGACCAGACCTCGGCGAAGGGGGAAACCTCAATTTCAAAGCACTCGTATCCTCTTCATCGACCTCGATAATTTGCAGTTTTTCAAGCATTTTTACGCGCGACTGAACTTGCAACGTTTTAGAATACGTACCTTTGAAACGCTCAATAAAATCTTTGGTTTCCTGAATCATTTTTTGCTGTTCCTCGTACTGTTTTTGCTGTTGCTGACGACGTTCCTGTCTTAAAACAAGATATTGAGAATAAGGAGCTTTGTAATCATAAATTCTGCCCATAGTAACCTCAATAGTCCTTGTCGTTATTGAATCAACAAATTTTTTATCGTGCGAAATCACAACAACCGCCTTTGCACTTTCCTTTATAAAATCTTCAAGCCACTGAATCGACTCGATGTCAAGGTGGTTTGTAGGCTCGTCAAGAAGCAAAACATCGGGATTTTTTAGCAGAAGTTTTGCGAGTTCTATTCTCATACGCCAGCCGCCCGAAAAATCCGAAGTCGGACGGTTAAAGTCCTCACGTTCAAAGCCTAAACCCATCAACGTCCTTTCAACGTCTTCGTCAAAATGCACGTTGTCGATAGCGTAAAATTTCTCGCTGAGCGAACTTACTTTTTCGATTAATTTCATATAATCGTCGCTTTCGTAATCGGTACGTGTTGAAAGTTCTTCGTTGAGACGGTCAATTTCTTTTTCGGCTTCTTTTATGTAATTGAATACTTGCGCTGTTTCTTCAAAAACAGTTCTATGGTCTTCTGTCATAAGGTGTTGCGGAAGATAAGCCACAACCGTATCTTTAGGAACGGTAACAACACCGCGCGAAGGTGTACGTTCTCCGGCAAGAATTTTCAAAAGCGTAGATTTGCCCGCGCCGTTTTTGCCCATAAGAGCGATTCTGTCCTTTTCGTTAATCTGAAACGATATATCTTTGAAAAGTGTTGTGCCGCCGAATTCAACGGCTAAGTTTTCTGCTGAAATCATTTAATGCTAAATTCTTTTTTCTTTTTAAAAATTATATGCAAAAGTAATAAACTTTTCTGACATAAAAAAAACGGAAACCTCATCAGATAAGATTTCCGTTCTTTGTTATTAAATTCAAAGACTTTCTACAAAAAAACAGCTATTAATTTATCACTCTGATTATAGCACAGCGGTTAATTTTGCGATTTTCTTCTGAAATATTAGGCACAATAGGTTCTTTCTCGGCAAAACCCTTAATTTCAATTCTCAAAGGTCCTACACCACGTTTTATGAGTTCCGCCTTCAAAGCCTCCGCCCTTCTGATACTAAGTTGCATATTATTATTATGCGAACCTAAATCGCAAGTATGCCCCTCTATCAAAATTCTACGGGTAGGATGACTTCTCATCGCAGCAGCTATTTCATCAACTTTTTCCATCAATTTAGGATCACCCGTTGCGGAATTCAAATTGAAATATATAGGCTCATTTGCATATACAAGTTCTTCAAATGTTAATTCCTTTTCATCTGATCCTACCTCTGAGGGTGGCGTATCTTGTGATTTTTTCAAATCATTGTTTTCATCCTCCAAATCACGGTTTTGATTCTTCAAATCACGGTTTTTGATTTCCAAATCATCATTCTCTTCCTGCAAACTATCCAAATCTCTTCTTAAATCGTCATTGCTTTGTTTCAAATCCTCAATATCGTCTTTAAGTTTTCTGACCTCTCGTTCACAGTCATAGGAAGGCTGTTCAGGTACTTTTTTGCCTTTGAGACGATAACTCAAACCAACCATAGCTCCAATGGTAAGAGGACGTATCTCCTGAGAAATTTTGGTTTGTGTTACGCCGTTATAAACCGATTTTGAATAATCATACAAAAAAACCTCATCAGCATTGTTCTGATTTGTTAATACTTTGTTGAAATAAAATCCGAAATTCAAGTCAAGATTTTTGGTCAAACAATATCCTATACCAAACTCTGCTCCCAAAGAGAAAAGATGTTTTTTTAAATCGGCATCACCTTTAAAATCTTTAAACTCTGAAAGCCCATGTTTAGGTAAATTTTCAACACCGTTTAAATTGACAAGAATTCCATCTTCCACAGATGTATAATCGGCTGAAGTATTAAAACTGTTTTTAGTTTCAAATTTCTGCAAGAAAGAAAAATTATATGCGGCAGAGATTCCCGCATTGATTTTCCAATTTTTCTTTATCGGGAAACGTAAGAAAAATCCTACGGGTAAACTCAAAAACTTTTCTTTCTGCTTTTCTTTTAAACCGGAATAATCGGTGGTATAATCTCGGGTCTTGTTTTCCAACATTATTTCATCGTCTTTGACCCCCATTTGAGTTTCCTCAAAATCAAGTTCTGAATTACTCCGCAAGGTAAAAAACGACAAACCGGCTCCTAAACCGAAATTTTTAGAAAAATAATAACGGTATCCTAAGCGGGAGAAAAAGCCCCCGCCCGGATTTTTATTACCGTATTTATCCATTTCATAACTGATATTGTTTAGTCCTGCGCCGAAATCAAAATGCACAACACCGCCTTTTTCGCAGATATTTTTGTTTTCAGGCTCTTGCGCTAAAACCGCTAATAAAGAAACCGCCCAAAATACAAATGTCAATATTATTTTTTTCATATTGTTTCCTATTTTACGATTATTTTAAAACTTAATCTGACACCGTTTTGTGTGAAAACACCGGTATAATTACCTGAGCGTAAATTAACTATATTTTCAGGCTGCGCATTTTTTATGTGCTGAACCAAAATGCCGCCATTTGTATAGATTTTAATCTCAGCCGTTTTGTCCTCATCAAAATCCTCGATGTCGATATGTATATCCTGCATTGAAACTGCCGGATTAGGATAAACTGACAAAACAGCATTGCGTTTCTTTATTGTCGGATATATCTCCAACGGACATGTTTCGTATTTTTCGCCATTTTTATTGGTAACAAGTGCGTAATATGTTCCGTAGAGATCTTTATCTTCCGAAAGATACTGTCCTGTCTGACCATCAAGCATATTACCGTTTTTGTACCATTGATAATCTACGTAATCTCCGTTTACAAATACTACATCCTTGTAAAGTTGGAACAAAGATTTAGCTGCTATCTTGGTTGTGAAACTAAAATCGCATGGATACGATACGTTACCTGCCATGTCAAAGAATACAATCTTACCTTTGTATGTACCAGCTTCAAGATTTTCGGGCAAGTTGATAAGAATTTGCGAATTGTTGTCGGCTATTCCTTCCATGCTTTCAAATCTTGAATCGTCAAAAGTAATTTCATATCTCTCTACCTTGCCTGTAAGCACTTCGTATTCGAGCAATACTTTGTTGGAACAAAGATATTCGTTGGTAACATCTACAGTAATTCTGATATTATTTGTTTCGATTTTGTTGGAAACCATAACAGCGAATGTCTGAGAAACCTCTTTGTAGCAATTTTGATCGGGAACGAATCTTGCCACTACTTCTTGTTTTTCGTCAAGTGCTCTAAGTACTGTGCCTGATTTGGGTTCATAAGTCATACGACCGCTCAACTTTTCACCGTTGTAGAAGGCCTCAGCATAGATATCGTTGCCGATTTCTGAGGCTGGATATGCGTATAGTTTATCTTCGTCTAATACAAGTGTGGGAGTTCCCACGATAATAGCTTCTCGACTATATACATATTCCTTCTCGTTGTCGTCAAGATAATAATTCGGATTATCCTCAAGAGAGAAACTCAATGTAATCACTTTGTTAGTTGATACTTCAGCATCGTTGTATACAGCTGTTGCCCTCAAATTATAATTGTCGCCTTCGTATGCGTTGGTGGGCAATTCAGAAGTAATTTCAGCTGTATTGTTGCCGTCATAATCTTTAACAATCTGAACATCTACTTTTCCAATCATGAGTTTCTTGGGAAGAATTTCAAATTCGATTGTTGTAGGCTCTTCCAATTGATAATTGTCGGATTCTATTGAGGCTGTGGCAGTGTAATTGCCGCCGTTTACCCTTCCGCCATTTACAGCAACATCAATTACCTCGTTAGCAAACAAGCCCGATACTGTGGCTTCGGGTTTTTGCTCTTCGTGATTGTATACGAAAGACAATTCGCCCCACAATACTCTAAGCGGTGCTTTCTCAATCGTTACATTTACCTCGCCGATTTCAGTATCGGAGTAGTTGGAATTGCCGCGAACTTTGTAATATACAGTATAATTATCAGCATCCTTTGCTTGGGGAAGTGCTGTATTAAACTCACCATCACGACTGAGACTATAAAGCATTTCGCCAGCTGTTGTACTACCTGCTGAAACCAAATTCTGCTCAAAGCCATTGTATACCAAATTGTTTGGCTTGGGCGCAACAACGGGAGACGGTAATGTCGGGGTTATCTCGTAATCATGTGTTTTGCCATTAGCAATTACATAATTTCTGTTGGAAAGTTCCACCGCCGTAGCCGTGTAATTACCTACTGCGACATTTGCTCCACTTACTACTACTTCGCAAACGTCAGAGCCTACAATATCTTCTGCTTTAACATTTGCCTTTGGATATTTAGCAGTACCGTCGTATTCAAATATATTACCGTCCCACTGCACCGTTACGCCTTTGGGTTTAATTTCAAACTCCTGATAAATCTTATTATTCATTATGAGTTTGTAATTGTCGTTGTCAATGCTTGTTGCTTTTGCGGTGTATTCTCCGGCATTGGTTTGTGTGCCTGAAACGGTAACATTACAAACATCACCGCTAACGGTTTCAACCGTAGCCTTTGGACAATGTTCTTGTCCATCGTATGGATATGGCTGTGTGTAATCCCAACTTACTTCCACTTCTTTCTGCAAAACGGTGAATGTTCCGTCTGTAAATTGAAGATCGTAATTATCGGCTGAGAATTTATCTTCGTCGATTTCGATAGTGTAAACTCCAGCATTGCCAGTGTAGTTTAAGTAATTAGCACTTCCAACTGTAATATTGGTAGTACTTTCACCCTCAACAAAGCCATCGTAACTAAATGTAATTGTAGGTGTCGCATCGCCGTAAGTGATTGTCTTGTCGTCGGCAGTAACTTTAAACGGTGCTTTTTCAATTACAGTAGTTATAGTTTGTGGTTCAACGTCGGTGAAATTTGTGTTGCCAACTACTTTGTAATAAACAGTGTAATTGTTAGCATTTTTAGCCGTTGGAAGCGATTTAGAATAATCTGTTCCGTTGAGACTATAAAGCATTTCGCCAGCAGTTGTACTACCTGCCATTATTAACACTTGATTTTCACCGTTGTAAGTCAATGTATATTCGATTGGTTCGGTAATTTCAGGTACTACCTTCTTGATTGTAAACGTTTGGTTTACTGTCTCGTTGCTTGGAAGTTTGTAATTGCGGTTGGAGACCTCTACTGCCGTTGCAGTGTAAGTTCCAGCGTTTACCTGCGCACCGCTTACTGTTATTGTACATTCGTCATCGCTAAGCAAAGCACCTGCTGTTGCTTCAGGTTTTTGAGCCTTACCGTTGAAATCAAACTCTGATGTACCCCAAGAAATTGAAGCCACTTTTGGTGTGATTTCAAAACCTATTTTCAAATTGTAGTTTGGAAGTGCGTAATTCTGATTGCTAAGACCCGTAGCCTCTGCCGTATAATATCCGACGTTGATACTTTCGCCTTCTTTTACCACAATAGTAACTTCGCAATCATTATCGCCAACAACTGTGGCGGTAGGTTTGTGAGTTTGTTTATCGTATTCAAAAACCAAATTACCCCATTGAATTTCTACTTGCTTTTGTACAACAGTCAATGTACCCGCAACGTAGTTGAATTCGTAGTTTTGAGACTCAAGATTGTAAGGCACGATTTCGTCTTCGTATACGCCGTAGTTGTCGTTTTTGTGATACGTTTTATAGTTGAATTGCAAAGTGTTGCTCAAATTGTGAGCCGCATCTTCGCCGTCTACAAAACCGCTGTAAGTTACACCGTTGTTGGAAGGCTCTTCACCGTAAACGATTGTATGGTCGTTTGCCGTAACGGTAAGGTCTTTTTTGGTGATGTTGGCAGCACTATTTGCAGGCTGTACCGACAATACATAATTTGCCGCTTTTGAACCTTCAAGTTCGTAATTGGTAAATGCTACCACGATATTCTCGGCAACATCTTTGTCGGCAAAGGTAGCGTTACCTGCTTTGATTGTAACAGCACCTTCGTCGGAATCAACAACTCCGCTCAACTCTCCGCCGGTAGTTGTGGCAACTGTATTACCGTCGTATACTTTGTTGTTAGCTTTAAGATTGATAATCGTGACAGGCTTTTGTGCAATGTTGTAATCATGTGTTGAATTTGGAGTAGACAATTTATAATTATCATTGCTCAAAGCCGTTGCCGTTACAGTGTAGTTTTTGCCTGCATTAGTTTGCGCTCCCTCGTATGCAGAAACAATACAATTATCTCCGTAAACAAGATCTGTGGAATTAACCGTTGCTAAAGGGTACTGCTCAGAAGCATTGTACTCAAGCGGTGTTTCGTCCCAAGTTAATCCAACTTCTTTTTTCTCTACTATTAAAGTACCATTTTCGTATTCAAAAACGTAGTTTTGAGCCACTGCACCTGAGGTCGTAATCGTATAAGTACCTTGTTTCCTCTTGTCGGCAACAGTAGTATTGTAATCGCAAGAAATAGTCGGCAGTGTTTTCAAAACGCTTGAATTTTCATTGTTTTTGAAATTATTAGAATACGTTACCGTGTATGTCGGAGCATTATCACCGTAAGCGATAGTTTTGTTTTCAGCAGTAATCGTAATCGTTACGGCGGTGATATTTGCCGTTGTAGATTGAGGCTGCGAAAGCGAATAGTTGCTTGCTTTTTCGCCCGAAAGTGAATAATTGGTAAATGTTATAGGCTTATCAGTGCCGACATTTGCGTTGTCGAAATTAGCATTACCCGCCACTATTGTTACCGCCGATTCATCACCGCTGACAACGTTATTTAACTCTCCGCCTAAAGCGGTTGCCGTTGTGTTGCCGTCGTATGGTTTGTCGCTAACAGAAATGCCTGAAATGGTAAGCGGTCTTGGGGTTATTTGATATGTTTTACTTGCCGGTTGTGCCGAAAGAGAGTAATTATCTTTATCCTCGCCCTCAAGAGCAAAACCGAGAAAAGCAACTTCCCAAGTGCCGACGTTTACATTTGCAAATGTAGCCTTAGCATTTGTGGTGCTAATAGTTACATTGTCTGTTGCAACTTTCCCCGAAATGGTGGCTTCAGTACTTATTACTGAGGCAGTATTATTGCCGTCGTATACCTTGTTTTCAGATTCAACACCTACAATAGTAACAGGTTTTGGTGCTATTGAAACGGTTAAATCCTCTTCGTCAACACTATTATAATTAGAATTGCCTTCTACTTTATAATAAACAGTGTATTCTCCTGCCTTTTTGCCCGTTGGAAGTGTTTCGGAATAAGTGCCGCTTTCGCCGACTTTATATTTCAGAGTACCGCCCGATGTGTTGTAAGTGGCCAAAAGTTGCTGATCTGAACCAGTGTAAACAAGATTTTGTACCGATGAAATTGTTATTGTCGGTGTTGCTTTCTTAATGGTGAAATTACTTGTCGGGTTTGTAATGTTATAGTTGCCAGATTTTTCACCGTTAAGAGTTGCCGTTGAAGTGTATGGCATGTCGCTTGCTTGTGTTTGCTCTGTTGCAAAAGTTAATGTGCAATTATCACTGCCAAAAAGACTTCCTTCAGCAATTGTTGCTCTACGAATATGCGTCTGACCATTATATGTAAATTCTTTTTCGGTGTCCCAAGTAATCGCAATGTCTTTTTTCTTAACAGTGAGTTTGCCGTTGGTATAGGTAACATTGTAATTTTGAAGTTCCGTATTGCCCGAAATCTCAATGAGGTAATCTCCTACATTATTACCCGCAACGTATTCGCAAGACATCGAGATGTCTGCATTCAAACCATTCTCAGTGTCAGTACCAAGAAGCGTTGTAAACATCTTAGTAAATGAGGGAGCATTTTCGCCGTAAGTTATCTCTTTGTTATCGGCTGCAATAGTAAGATTTGCTTTCTTAATTGTAGCAGTAAGAGAGGTTGGCGTTGTGCTTTGATAATTGCTGTTACCCTCTATCATATAGTAAATGGTGTATGTTGCGGCGTTGGTACTTTTAGGAAGTGTTATTGAAAAATCTCCTGTTTCACCCAAACGATATTTCAAAGTACCGTTGCCACATTCACCGGCAGTTATCAATGTTTGTTCGCTGCCATTGTAAGTTAAATCGTTGGCAGAGGGTGCTGTAGTGATACTTGGTGTTTTTTTTGTGATAGAGAAAGCCTGTGTTTTAACATTCGAAAGTACGTAGTTTTTGGCTTTGTCGCCTGTAAGTGCAGTTGCTAAGGCAGTATAGTCTCCGGCATCGGTTTGCGCACCTTCATAAGTAACAGTTACAACATCAGAATTAACAGTATTAGAAACACTCGGAACGGGACAATGTTCGATGCCGTCGTAAACCCAAGTAGCAGGATTAGGAGTCCAACTTAAAGTAGCAGTCAGCTGATTAACCGTTAAATTACCACTTTGATAAATAATATTGTAATTCTCTGAGGTAAGACCTTTTGGCGTAATAGTTTTATTCTCTTTGTCGTAATCCTCGTATTGAGCGTATGTGTAATCATAAACCAAAGTACCTGATAACACACTTTCGTCTTCACCAGAGATAAAACCACTATACGTTACCCCATTGTCGAAAGGCGCATCGCCGTAAGTGATAGTATGATTGTTGGCTTTAACAGTGAGGTCTTTTGGGGTAATATTGGCTTTAACGTCCGTTGGACGTTTAACCTTGAGAGTATAGTTTTCTGCCTTTGTACCCGTAAGTGTAAAATCGGAGGTGAAAGTAATACCCCACTGACCAACATTTTTTTCAGCAAATTCGGCTGTGGCATTTACCAAACTTACATTTGATTCGTCAGCAGTTAAAACACCTGACAAAGTACTTTCTGAAACTTCTGCCGTTTTGTTGCCGTCGTAAGTTTTGTCAGAAACGGTAACGCTAACGATTTCAACCTCTTTCTGTGTGATAGAATATGCTTTGTTATTGCCGCTACTTGGCAACAAATAGTTAGTGTTGCTAAGCCCTATAACCTCGGCTGTGTAGTTGCCGACATTAACGCCACCTTCTTTTAAAGTTGGTGTACATGTTGTACCTTCTACAACGCTGGTAAGAGTTGCAGTCGGGCTTTGATTCTCGCCATTGTATACAAATTCAGATTTATCTTGCCAAGTAATACCAACGGTGATTTTATTAACAGTTAAAGTGCCCTTTACAAAAGTAATAGTATAATTATTTGAGGTTAAACCACTTGGAGTAATGTCATAATTACCAGCATTATCGTATTGAGCGTAATCGCAATCAAATGCTAATATTCCGCTAAGAATGCTTTCTGCTTCGTTATTAACAAAACCAGAATACGAAACAGAGTATGATGGTGCTGCTGAGCCGTAGTTAATGGTTTTGTTTTCAGCGGTGATAGTAAGAGGTACGCGCGTAATTCTTACCTTGAAATTCTGATTTGCGTCGTTTTGTACATCATTGTGATTGCCGTCTGTACCAACGATTCTATAATAAACAGTGTATTCTCCAACGTCTTTTCTTGTTGGGATTGCGTCTGCATAAGTACCATCGGAGCCAACTTTGTATTGAAATTTAGTACCCGTAGGATTGTTTTGTCCGCCGGTTGCCAAATTTTGCTCTAAACCGTTGTAAGGCATTTCGATAACGTTATCAGTGCCAATAGTTCCGTTTGCTGGTGTCGAAGGCAAATCTTCGTCGGCAATAGTAGGAGTGGCGCGATTAATAGTAAAATCAGTAGTAGGCTGTATTGTAGGAAGTTTATAGTTAGGATTGCTCAGACTAACAGCCTTTGCAGCCTTATCGTCGCTATAAGTTCCTGCATTGATTTGCGCACCTTCCACCGTTACTAAGCAGGAAGTTCCTAAAACTAAATTTGTAACCGTAGCGGTAGGAATTTTTTCCATGCCGTCGTATTCAAAAGTAGTTGTTCCCCATTCGATAGTTACTTCTTTTGGTCTGATTTCGTTTTTAACGGTAACAGAAGTTGATTCAGTAGAAAGCGAATAATTGTCAGCGTCAGTTCCCGAAAGAGTATAGCCGCTAATTGTAACGTCTTTGTTTGCACCAGCATTTGCATCAGCAAAATTTGCAGTACCACACGTTATCGACAAGTTGTCGCCCGAAATCATTTCAGGAAAAGAAATATCTGTGGTAACGATGTCAGCAGTAGTGTTGCCGTCGTAATCCTTGTCGTTTGATTTAAGACCGCTTAATGTAACAGTCAATTTTGTTATACTATTATTGACACTTGCAGGCTGAGCCGAAAGTTCGTAATTATTGGCATCAGTGCCTGTTAAAGTAAATCCAGAGAAAGTTACTGCTTTTCCTGTACCAACATTTTTGTCTGAAAAACTTGCTGTACCTGCGATTATGTTCAAGTTGTCTGTTGAAACTTTACCGTCGATTATAGCCTCAGAAATATCCACTGTAGCATTTGTATTGCCATTGTAAGTTCTGTCGGCAGATTTTACACCCGTAATTGTAACAGATTTTTTATTGATTGTGGAAGTTATAGAACCAACCTGAGAATCATTATGATTGGCATCACCTTTCACCTTATAATATATAGTGTATTCGTCGGCATCTTTTTTAGAAGGAATTTCTGAAGTAAATATTCCGTTTTCGGTAAGGCTATATTGGAATTCACCGCCGGTTACTTCACCTACTGTAAGAAGCGGTTGTGCTGAGCCATTGTATGTAACAATAACACGCGCAGGAGGAGTAAATGTGGGAGCAACAGCAGTAATAGAAAATACTGCTGTCTTGTTGTCATCAGGAAGTTTGTAATTGTCTTTATCTTCACCATTCAAACTTGCAGTAGAAACATAATTAGAACCTACATTAATTTTAGGTTCGGCAAAAGTCAAACTACAATCATCGTTAGCCTCTACACCGCTTATAGTAGCCGTACGAATTTGTTCTTCGCCGTTGTATGGAAATTCGCTTTGGTCTTGCCAAGTTAGCGTAATGGTCCTTTGTGTTATTGCATTTTTAACACTTGTAGGTTGAGCCATCAATGTGTAATTTCCTACGTCATCACCCTCAAGAGCAAAACCGCTAAAAGTAACATCTTTATCAGTGCCGACATTTTTGGTATCGAAATTGGCTGAAATAGTAGATGTTGAAATCTACAAATCATCACCCGTAATTGCAAATACGTTACCATCAGAATCTACAATTTTTGCATTTTCGATATTCACTGCGGCTTCTGTGGTACCGTCGTAGATTTTGTCAGCAGACTTTACAGCGTCAATTTTAACCTCTTTTTTAGTAATATTAGCAGTAAGTTGAGTCTTGAGTCTTGCCGAAAAATTATCGCTATTGGTAACAAATTCAAAATTGATACTTTTGCCTGTACCTGCATTTTTGTCAACAAAAGCAGCCGTGAAAGAAATTTCGCCCGGAATTGTTAAGTGCGCTATTAGTGCAAGTATATACGGGAGTGCCTGTAATAGTAACTGTGGTATTACCATCGTACACTTTATTTTCTGCACTAAGACCTGTTACTTCTATAATAGCCGGAGTGATGTTGGCCTTAAGATCTGTTGGTGTAATTAAATTATAATTGTCTTTATCCTGACCAACAAGTCTCAAATTAGTAAATGTGATTTCTTTATCTTCGCCAACATTAGCATTTTCAAAATTGGCTGCATCTTGCGACACACTTATATTATCGGTGCTAATGAAATCGCTGGAAGTAATCGTACCCATAAAAGAGGCTGTTGAAGAACCATCGAAAACCTTGTCTTTGAACTCAAAGCCGCTAAGGTGGACATCTTTTTTTGTAATGGTTGCTGTACTTGTTAAGGAAGTTGTAGTAATTTTATAATTGCTGGCATTAGTACCTTCGAGCGAAAAATCACCAAATGTTACTTTTTTATCTTCGTCAACATTTTTATCTGCAAATTTTGCACTGCCAACAACAAGCGAAACGCCCTGAAGTTCACTTTCGCTCAATACTATATTTTCGTATTCTGCCAAATCGCTACCATCGTACACTTTATTTATAGCATCAATGGAAGTAACTGAAATTTCTTTAGGCGTAATTGCGGCCTGCAAATTCATATTCTCAAACGTATAAAAATCTGTATGGTCTGGATTACTGCATGTAAACGAAATATTCGAAATTGTAACTGCGTGTTCGCCTACATTCGATTCTAAAAAATTAGCCGTACACGTAAAATTAGAAAGTACATCACCACCCACACCATTTATCGAGGAAGGAAAATGAATAGTGGCAGTTGTGGCGCCGTCGTAAACTTTATCTTCGGCATAAACAGATTGCTCATTATGAGTGCTTTGAGGGTCTGTAGGGTCATACGGATCTTCTGGAAACTTAATAGTATAAGGATATATTGTTGCTGTTTTTCCCGTTGGAAATTGTATATCATCAGAATATTTGCCTTTATCATTACCGGTAAGTGTTATCGAGGTGAATGTTACCGGTTTATTTTCTGCGGGTATTGCATCTACAAAATTAGCTTTTACTTCCGAGATTTCAACGTCATCGCCCGAAATCACGCCTTCAAGTCTGCAACCTTCAAACGCCAACACTTTATTATTACCGTCATAATCCTTATCCTGAGGCTCACAATCTACAAGAGTAAGTTGCGCAGGGGCTAATTCAGCGTCATATTCAAACACATTTTCGGTTAAAACATATTCAGTAACGTCGTCTCCGATAAGTGTAAATTTCGTCACAATTTTATTACGGGTATAGTCATATTCCACCGAGATGATTTTTACTTTTACATCTTTATCTGTCGGAATATTTGCTAACGGAGCAATAATAGAGTCTGCTATTCCGTCATGGTCATAATCAGGACAACTCCACTGAACACTATTTGTACCGTCGTATGTTTTTGTGTCAGGGATAAGCAAATCAATAGCACTTCTTAATGCGTCAATGTCAATACGAGGAACAGTTTGAATGTCTAATTTTTTCCAAGTACTTGCACTACTATAATCAGTCTGATTTTCAGGGACGATAAGTTGAATATCAGAAAGAGTCAGGTCGGCAAAAGTATTGTTTTTTAAACTAGGCGGATTTATTCCGTTACAAACAATTGTCTCCAACTGAGTATCTTTAAACGCATTTTTACCAATCGAAGTAACTGTCGCAGGTATTACAATCTCAGTTAGACTCGTACAACCTTGGAAAGTATTATCTCCTATGGCAGTAATTAACCCCGAAATATGAAGGGATGTAAGAGATTTACAAGTAAGAAATGCACTACCGCCAATACTTTCAATAGTTACAGGAAGAGTAATCTTAGTAGCCTTCTCGCAATTTGAAAATGCGCCATTATCAATCGCCGTTACGGTATATACCGCATCACCATACTCAAACATACCCGGAACAATATATTCCGTGGCATCGTCAGAGACTACTCCCGTTACCATAGCGGTCTTGGTCTGCGTGTTGATTTCGTATATTAAACCCTTAAACTCTATTTCATCTTGCGCCATTGCGGTTTGCAGTGATAGGAGGTAAAAAATAAAGAGAAAGGTAAAGATATACTTACAAAACTCATTACCCAATGAAATATTGGTTGTTTTTATATCCATATTTTTATTATTTTTGTTAAAAAATTGAGTTCATTATTAACGATTTTGTTGTTTTCTTAAAAAAATAGGATATAAATTTACGTAAATGGCCCGTATAGTACACTACCATACGATTTTTTTGTTAATAGTTTCCAATGCATAATTCGATAATATTTGTTGGTTGTATAACATTTCTTGCAAAGAAAGAAAAAATACTATTATATAAAAAGTTAAAAAGCGTTAAAAAGTCATTTTTATAGTAATAATCCACGAAATTTTCATTTATTTCTCTTAAAACAACAAATAAAACAAAAAAAAAAACGAATTACCATTAACATTACAAAGCAAGGATCAATACGTTAAATATGCTGTTACTTTTTTAAGGAATACACAAATTATATGAAACAAGATTCCAATAAATGTTAATAACGAAAAGAAAAAGAAGCGGAGAGAGGGGGATTCGAACCCCCGGTAAGGTGTTTATACCCTACGACGGTTTAGCAAACCGTTGGTTTCAGCCACTCACCCATCTCTCCAAAGATGTAATTTTTTATGCTGAATCAATTCTTTTTAGTCGGTCTCCAGGGAGTCGAACCCTGGACCCACTGATTAAGAGTCAGTTGCTCTGCCAACTGAGCTAGAGACCGAATACTCTTTTGTTTTTTGACGTTGCAAAAGTAGAAACTAAATTTCAAACTGCAAAATTTTTTTGAATATTTTTTTGCAAAAAAAATTAATTAATGTAATTTAGCAGAAAAAAACTAACTGATTATTTTTATCTAACAAATTATGAAACAAGTTATTGCGATAATATTTTTTATTTTTTTCGGATGCATAAAAATTTTTGCACAACTTGAAACATCTGTATGGTATTTCGGTGATAATGCAGGATTAGATTTCAAAACCAAGGTTCCGAGAGCCTTAACGGACGGTGCGTTAAAAAATTACGAAGGCGTTGCAAGTTTTAGCGATAAATTCGGAAATTTGCTCCTATACACTGACGGAAGGACGGTTTGGAACAAAAATCACGAAATTATGGAAAACGGAGATAACCTTTTAGGACACGAAAGCAGCACCGAATCGGCAATCATTGTTCCATGGCCTGAAAACGAAAATCTTTATTATATTTTTGTAGTTGATGAACAAGGCGGAGTAAACGGACTGAGTTATTCCATTGTTGATATGTCATTAAACGAGGGTTTGGGCGCAATTACAGACAAAAAAAATATTATTATCGAAACACCTGTCTGTGAAAAAGTTACCGCTATCAGACACCAAAACAACAAAGATATTTGGCTTTTAACCAAATCCGCAAAATCCAAAGACATCATAGAATGGTTAATCGATGAAAACGGATTAAATTTAAGTTCCAAAAAAAAATTTCCGATAAGTATAATTCAACACCAAGACCCAAATGTTCCCGGACTGCCGCCAGAGACAAAAATGAACAGAGGATTTATTACGCTCGGATATATGCGTGTTAGTCCTAACGGAAAAAAAATAGCCTGCGCAAACAAAGGTATGTTTCAATTCAATGATAACGATACCCCGTTTTCGATATTAGAAATTTTTGACTTTAACATAGAAACCGGCGTAATAACTCCGAATTCAACTATTTGCGATTATAATTCTGACCTTTACGGCGTTGAGTTTTCCAATGATGTATCAAAACTTTATTATACAAGCGGATTAGATATTTTTCAATTGGATTTAACTAAGGAAACAGAAGAAGAAATTCAAAATTCACTCACCAAAATAGGAACTTTTGATTTTAGAAGTTTTTCGTTACCGCTTTATGACCCGAATGCCATAAACAGAAGCGATTATGCAACAGAAGAAAATTATATTCTTGCCTTACAACAAACCGTCCCGATAGCCGGAGCACTTCAACTTGCTATAAACGGAAAAATCTACGTAGCTCAAAATATGTGCAAATATCTCGGCGTTATTAATAATCCGAGAGAAAAAGGAGATGCCTGTAATTTTGAAATGAAAGGATTATATTTAGAGGACAAAATCTCCCGTGCCGGTCTTCCGAACTTTATTCCGTCATATTTTTTGCCGCCGAAATTTGAGATTTCAAATAATTGCACTTTAGACAAAACTTTTTTCAAATGCTTGGACGAAAGAAACATAACGAATTACGAATGGGTTTTATCAAACATTAACGACGAAAAAATTGCAGAGTCTAATGAAAAAGATTTTGAATACGAAATCACTGAAAAAGGAAAATACAAAATAACTTTAACGATTACTCTCGAAAACAACGAAGAAATTTCAGAATACCGTTATTTTTATGTTTATGAAAATCCTGAATTTTCATTCGGTCCCGACATAGAAATTTGCGAGGGCGAAAAAGCCGAAATTAAAGCCGCCGAACTCACTGATTGTGAATTTCATTGGTCTGATAACACCGAGGACGAAACAATCACTGTAACTGAAACCCAAAACCTTGCTGGAGGATTAAAAAACATTTATACGCTTTGCGAATTTTCTGACGAAATCTCCGTAAAAGTAAACTCTCCTGAAGAATTTTCTCTTGGAAACGATATGGAATTTTGCAAAAACGAAACGTTAAAATCCGATTTCAAAATCGAAAATCCCCAAAGGTTTTCTTCGTTTGAATGGCTTGACAACAAATCCTCAGAGGTTAATAGAACATTCTCAAAACAAGGAAGTTACACTCTTGAAACTACGGATTTGAACGGCTGCAAGTTTCAAGACGAAATTTTTATAAAAGAAAATCCCTTACCCGAAATAGATTTTTCCACTGACAGTATTTTTTGTAACAACAAAGACAATTTTCTTGACTGCAAGGTCGAAAACGCAAAATATCTTTGGTCTACGGGCGAGGAAACTCAGGTCATAAAAGTAAAAGATTTCGGAAATTATTCCGTTACTGTAACTGACGAAAACGGCTGTTTTTCAACATCTTCCGTTAATCTAAAACTCAAAACTCTGCCCGAGATAAATCTCAATGCCGACACCTCGTATTGTGAGGGCGAAAGCATTGTATTAGATGTTTTTTGGAAAGATGCAACGGATTATATTTGGCAAGATTTTTCCAACACGGAAAATTACGAGGTTACAACGCCGGGAATCTATACCGTTAAAACTTATAATGCCTGCGGTTTTTCCTCCGACACGGTAAACGTTTATGAAAGATATTGTGGTGAAATTTTAATTCCAAATATCATAACGCCCAACAATGACGGCATAAATGATTATTTCAAAATCAAAGGGCTCGGAAGCGGTTGGCATTTGGAAATTTTCACAAGAGAAGGCGTAAGAGTTTTCAAAACAGATAATTACAAAAACGATTGGAGTGCTGAAAATATTTCGGACGGAGTTTATTTTTACGTTCTGAAAAAAAACGGCGAACATTACAAAGGCAATATCAGCGTTTTTCATAAAAAACTATAATTTGTAAATCCGAAAAAATAAGGTTAGTTTTGTAAAAACTTTTTTTTGAAAAATGATAAAATCCCTGACTATTTCCGGAGCAACCTCAATGCTCGGCATTGCGACTATAAAAACTGCGTTAAAATGCGGATATTCAATTATTTGCATTATTAGGAAAAATTCTTCACGCAAAAAAAGACTCTTGGAAATAAAAAACGAAAATCTTGAAATTATAGAATGTGATTTAAAAGATTATTGCAACTTGGATTTAAAAATATCGTCTGATGTTTTCATACATTTTGCATGGGATAAAACTTCCGCAACAGAACGAGATGATGTTGATATTCAATTAGATAACATAAAATATACGTTAGATGCCGTAAGACTTGCCAAACGCTTAAACTGCAAAGTTTTTATCGGAGCGGGCTCGCAGGCTGAATACGGAATCCAAACCGAAAAATTAACACCCGAACTGCCTTGCAATCCTGAAAGCGGCTACGGAATTGCAAAATTTTCAGCCGGAAAATTCTCCAAAATGCTTTGCAAACAATTAGGAATACGTTTTAATTGGCTTAGAATTTTAAGCGTTTACGGCATCGGCGACGGCAAAAACACGCTCATAAGTTACATAATCGAAACCCTTAAAAAAGGCGAAAGTCCGCTTTTAACGCCCTGTACTCAAACGTGGGATTATCTTTTTTCAGAAGAGGCGGCAAAAGCGATTTTATGCATCTCAGAAAAAGGCATTGACGGCAAAGTTTATCCGTTAGGCTCAGGAAACGGCAGAAAATTAAGCACTTACATCGAAGAAATAAGAGATCTAATCAATCCTGAAATTCCGCTGAAATTTGCCGCTAAACCGTTTTATCCGCACCAACCGATGTACCTTGTTGCAGATGTTTCTGCCCTAAAAAACGACACCGGCTGGCAAAACAAAACGGATTTTATAAGCGGTATAAAAAAAATATTAAACTCCTAAAAAATATTCTTCAATCTGTTTTTCGATAGGGCAACCTCTCTCCCACTCTACGACTTTTTTTACGGCAGTTTCGATTGACCATTTCGGATACCAGCCAAGGAGAGATTTTGCTTTGGAATTGTCAAGTTTTAAGAACGAAGCCTCATAAGGAGCGTTTTCCTCGTTAAACTTTTTCCATTTGAGATTACCGCCCCAATATTTGCAAAAAATATCCACTAACTGCCCCGTCGAAATACAATCTTTTGCCTCAGGACCAAAATTGTAAGAACCTTCAAAATCCTTATTTTCAAACTGTTTCTTTGCTAACAACAAATATCCGTAAAGACATTCCAAAACGTGTTGATAAGG
This sequence comes from Bacteroidales bacterium, assembly GCA_017412115.1. Taxonomy (GTDB): domain Bacteria; phylum Bacteroidota; class Bacteroidia; order Bacteroidales; family UBA3824; genus UBA3824. The sequence continues at coordinate 191,005 of JAFPYR010000069.1, forward strand.
CCTTATGCTGAAAGGATTTCTAACAATAATTTCGCCTTTTTCCCTTGCATAACGTATGCAATCGGGAATTATTCTGTCCGCTGCAAAATCTCCGCCGCCGATAACGTTTCCGCTACGGGCAGTGGAAATTCTCAAATCAGAACCGTTCTCGAAAAATGATTTTTTATAACTGTAAGTTACTAATTCTGAACAACTTTTGCTGTTAGAATAGGGATCCAAGCCGCAAAGTTCCTCCGTTTCGCGGTAGCCCCAAAGCCATTCTTTGTTTTTGTAAACTTTATCCGTTGTAACATTAACAAAACTTTTTACCGAAGGAGTTTTTCTCAAGGCTTCCAAAACATTAACGGTTCCCATAACGTTAATTTCAAAAGTCTCTTTAGGATTTTTGTAAGACTCCCTCACAATAGGTTGTGCTGCCAAATGTATAACTATTTCCGGTTCAGAGGCTTGCATCGCTGTTAAAAGCGAAGAAAAATCTCTGATATCGCCATAAATGCTACGGATTTTTTCTGAAGTTTTCCCGATTTCAAAAAGTGAGGGCTTTGTAGGCGGCTTAAGTGCATAACCCGTTATTTGCGAGCCGAAAAACTTCAAAATATTAACAAGCCACGTTCCTTTGAAACCTGTGTGTCCTGTCAAAAAAACTTTTTTACCTTTATAAAAATCTGCTAATCCCATACTTTCCATGGTGCTTTCTCGTTAATCCACAAATCGTTAAGTTCGTTTTTATCTTTCAGCATATCCATCGGATGCCAAAAACCTGAATGTTTGTAAGCATGGAGTTCACCCTCAGCGGCAAGGTTTGAAAGCGGTTCTCTTTCCCAAACCTCGTTAATATCATCGGGCTTAATGTAATCCAAAGCTTTGTTTTCGCAAACAAAAAAACCTGCGTTAATCCATGTTTTGCTTTCGTCGGGTTTTTCCACAAAACGGTGCACAACATTTTGAGAATCAAAGTCTAACGCTCCCCAACGTCCAACAGGCTGAACGGCTGTCAAGGTAACAAGTTTTCCTGAATCCTGATGGGCTTTTAATAGTTTGTCGATACGAACATCCGCAACTCCGTCACCGTAAGTGAGCATAAAAGGTTCGCCGTTAAGATATTTTTCGGCTTTTTTAATACGGCCGCCGGTAAGCGTTTTTTGTCCTGTGTAAAGTAAAGTTACCGTCCAAGGCTCGGTTCTTGTCTGATGAATTTGAACGTCGTTATTAGCAAGGTCAATAGTCATATCGGAATATCTATCATAATAATTCAAGAAAAAATCCTTAATAATATGACCTTTATAACCTGTTAAAATCACGAAATCATTGAAACCGTAATGACCGTAAATTTTCATTATATGCCACAAAATCGGATAACCGCCTATTTCGACCATCGGTTTTGGAATTTTTTGAGTTTCCTCGCCGAGCCTCGAACCCAAGCCGCCCGCTAAAATCAATGTCTTCATTTTTTATAATTTTTTTTGCAAAACTCTCTGATACAGTCGATTGTCCACGAAATTTTTTCCTCTGTCATTCCGGGATAAACGCCCGTCCAAAAAGTATTTTCCATAATAAAATCCGTATTTTCCAACCCGCCGGAGATTTTGAAACCTTCGTTTGAAAGCCGCATCGAATTGAAAGCGGGATGTTTCAAAAGATTTCCGGCAAAAAGATTACGGGTTTGTATTTTGTTGTTTTCCAAGAAATTAGTAAGTTCATTTCGTGAAAAACCGGCATTTTTTTTCACCGTTAATGCAAAACCGAACCACGAGGGCAAAGAATTTTCTTCCTTTTCGGGCAAAATTATTCCGGGCGTATCTTTCAAACCCTCATAAAGTAAAGAAAAATTTTCACGCCTTCTTCTTGCGATAAAATCTATTTTTTCCAACTGCGCACAACCGATAGAGGCTTGTAAGTCGGTCATTTTCAAGTTGAAACCCAAATGCGAATAAACGTATTTATGGTCATAACCGTAAGGCAAAAGTCCGAACTGCCCCGTAAATCTTGCCCCGCAAGTGTTGTCTTTACCGCTTTTGCACCAACATTCACGCCCCCAATCGCGGAAAGATTTCATAATCTTGTTAAGAAGTGGATTGTCGGTGTAGATAGCACCGCCCTCGCCCGTTGTTATATGGTGCGGCGGATAAAAAGATGACGTTCCTAAATCGCCCCAAGTGCCTGTTTTCTTAGTAACCTCACCGATAGTGTAAAGTGAACCCAAAGCATCGCAATTATCCTCCACAAGCCAAAGATTATGCCTAAGACAAAACTCCTTAACTGCTTTTATGTTAAAAGGATTTCCTAACGAATGAGCCAACATAACAGCCTTTGTTTTAGGCGAATAAGCATTTTCAAGGGCATTAACGTCGATGTTATAACCGGGCAAAGTTACGTCCACAAAAACGGGTACGGCGCCAAATTGAATTATCGGCGCAACAGTCGTTGGAAAAGCACAAGCAACCGTTATGACCTCGTCGCCGCGTTTTATGCGCCTCTCGCCCAACAAATCAGAGGTCAGCGTAAAAAAAGCCAAGAGATTTGCCGATGAGCCGGAATTTACTGATGCACAATATTTTACGCCTAAATAATCGGCTAACCCTTTTTCAAATTTTGCCGTCCAAGGCCCCGAAGTAAGCCAAAAATCCAAAGAAGCATCTACAAGGTTTTGCATTTCGGCATCGTCGAAAAATCTTCCGCCGTAATTTACAAATGTTTCACCCGCCTTAAAATCAGGCTTTTTAGCATGAACTTCCTCATAATATTCTTTGGTCAGAGCCAAAATCTGACGTTTTAATTCTTCTTGTTTTGACATTTTTCTTATTGAATTGTTCAAGCGCAAATCTAATTTTTTTAACGGAATTTTCAAACAAAAAAATTTGCAAATTTTGACTAAAAATGTTTTCTTTGCAAATTATAAAACATAAAATGATGAAAATAACACTATTGCTAAGTTTTTTGATGACGGCATTTTTTTTCAACCTCAATGTTAATGCCCAACAAACAAGAGATTTTTCAAAATACGAACACAAACACGCCTTTCACTCCCCGTGGATTGGCAACAACAAATTTTTAACGAATTATTTGAAAGAAATTGATTATGAAAATCAAGAAAATCCTATGTATTCGATTCCCGTTAAGTTTTACGTTTTCGGCAAAAACAACGCCCCGCAATTAACCGACGTAAAGGAAACTATTCAAAATCTTAACGAAATTTATACAAAAAACAATACCTTGATTTCATTTTATCTTCATGATATAAAATTTATTAAGAAAAAAAAATTTGACAAATTCGGCTATTACGGACAGTTTCCGTTTCAGTCAATTTTCAGACATAAGAGAAAAGTTTTGAATATTTTTCTTGTTACGAGCCTTAAAAAACCGGGCAAAAAAAACAAGAATTTGGAATACGCCGGAGCGTGCAACAATCTGAATCACACTGTTATAATCGCTAACGGAAACGACGGTTCGGTCGTCTCACACGAGGTCGGACATTTTTTTGGATTAAAACACCCGCACAAAAATTACAACAAAGGCAAACACAATCAGGAAGCCGTTGATAGAGATGCTTTCCGCGGCGGACTTTTTCTTCGTGGACGAAATTGCGAAATCAACGGCGACGGACTTTCAGACACTCAAGCGCAACCGCATTTAGTAAAATATACCGATAAAAAATGCAATTACACTGCACCGGATTTAACGGACAAACGCGGTGAAAAATACAGTCCGCAAACCGACAACATTATGTCATATACTTTAGGCAAACAATGCCGCAGAAATTTTACGCCGATGCAAAAAGCGGTTATGCTTTACACTGCCGCAAAACGCGACAAATCAGGAGATTGGAAATTATCTTTTGAAGAAACGAATCTAAAAATAACAACGCTCACAGATAGTTTTGAACCTGATTTTTGCCCCGAAATTGCAAGCATTTTGAAAGACAAAATTGTTCAGGAACACACTTTAAATTCTTCAGATACTGATTATCTGAAATTTTCTTTGAGCAAAAAAGCCGACGCAAAAAAATCCAAAATCGTAATTGAAGACGGCAAATACGGCAATGCGGATTTGAAAATCGAAGTTTTAAAACTAAATTCCGATAATGTTTTTCTTCAAGAAAACAAGATTTATCAAAAGAAACAAGGCGAAAATCTAATTATTTCGTTAGAGGATTTTTCTCACGGAAACTATTGCTTGAAAATTACTTCAAACAATAAAGTAAATAATTCAAAATTAGCCTCTTACAAAATTGTTTCTGACATTTCAAAACCGGAAATAAATTAAAAAAAAACATAAAAATAATGGCATCAAATTTAAAAAATCTATCGGATTTTTCCTACACTGAAATTCCTGACGGCAGCCAGATGAAAATAGGCATCGCCGTTGCACAGTGGAACACGGAAATAACCTCGGCACTTCTTAGCGGTGCAAAAGAAACGCTCTTAAAACACAACGTAAAAGAAGAAAACATCGGCGTTATAAAAGTTCCGGGAACCTTTGAACTGACATTAGCGGCACAAAGCCTTTTGGAATACACCTCAGCAGATGCGGTAATCGTTTTAGGCTGTGTAATTCAAGGCGATACACGTCATTTTGATTTCATCTGCAACGGCGTAACGCAAGGAATTACGGAACTCAACATTAAGTACAACAAACCCGTAATTTTCGGAGTTTTAACGACAAACGATTTGCAGCAAGCCAAAGACCGTTCAGGCGGAAAACTCGGCAACAAAGGCGACGAGGCAGCCGTTACGGCAATCCAAATGGTTGCAATGCAAAACGCATTAAAAAAATAAAACATGTAGAGCCGTAATGTAAAAGAGCCGTAATGTAAAAGAGCCGTAAACATTACGGCTCTACATGTTCGCTTAAAACCAAATAAAAAATCCCTCATCAGGAGCCACAGCCCAGCAACAATCATTTAAATCTCTGTCAGGCAATTGATTATAAGGAGAATTTTTATCGGAACAATCCATAACTAAATATTTTTCATCGGATAATTTTACAACCGCCAACACGTTATTGAACTGAATACGGCTTGCGTAAGCGGTATCAACCCTGCCGAAATCTTTCGTTGCAGAAAGCGCAGGAAAAGCCTCCAAACCCGCCCTTCTTAAAAGTGAAATCAATGTCAAATTGATTTCGGCGGACGAACCTTTTTGAGTTTTCAAAACCATTTCCGGCTTTTTATCAACGTAATTTTTGAAAGTGCCGTCCCATGCAACTTGCTTGTTTACATAATCATAGAGTTGCTTTATAACGGTAAGCGTATCAGAAAATTCCGCCTCTTCAAGAATTTTTTGCAAAGAAGGTTCAACAGGGAAAAACTTTGCCAAAGGTTTGTAAAAATCAGGAGATTTTTTCAGACGTTTGTGCAAAAAATCCCACGAATCGGCTTTAACAATCACATAACCGGCATTATACATTTTGAACCAAGCCTCTGACTGACTCAAATATCTGTTATCAGGCTCGGCATAAACGTAAAGCAAATGTGTCATTTGTTGCCAACCTGCTTGATAAATTGGATGACTATAACCGATGTCTTGAGTAAATTTATAAGCCTTCATAATAATGGAAGGGCTCTGAAAATCAGCGTCATAATTTTTTTTCGGCAAAAGATTTGAAACCTTGAAAGTATCAACGACATTAGAAAATCTGAAATTCAAATTAAACCGTCTGCCACTGTACATATAATAAAACGATTTCGGATTATCGTAAGGCGAAAAAGTATAAGAAATTGTTTGAAACGTCTGATTTTGAGAATGATAAACGAAATTTTCACCTTCATAAACATCGTATTTATATTTCATGTTTTCGGGAAAAGAAGCGATAAAATACGAATTCAAACATGGATATTCAGATGCAAATTCTATTTTTGGGGGCAAAAGAAAGTCAAAACTTATAAAATAATACCGCATCTCCAAAATATCGCCTTTTTTAACTTCGGGCAAATTAACCGATACCAAGCTGTGCAAAGAATCAGGATTACGATATTCTATATCCTTGAATTTCAGTTTTTTAGCAACGACTTTTTTCCCGTTTTGAGAATAAACACAAACCTTCACGGCGAGAACTTTATCGTATTCGTTTTTGCCAGAAAACGGGATTTCGTATGTTTTGCCGTTAAAAATTCCGTCTTTTAAGATTTTCATTCTGACATGATTCTCATTATAAAATCTTAACGAGCCGTTATAAACATCAAAATATGCTTTTTTTTGTTTAAACAAAACAACGGCATCATAACCGGAGTCATCATAAACGGTTTCTCTAAAATCCTCACCGTCTACTTTTCCGAAATTTTTCAAGTCATTTTGCCCGGCCAAACTATTGACCCAAAACGCAAAAAACAGAAATACAAAGACTTTTTTCATAAGCAGTTTTTTTTTCAATTATGGGTAAAAACATATTGAATAATGTTAGCCCCCATTTTTAATGCTTTTTCGTGAGCCTCAGGCGTATCGTTGTGAACCTCAATATCTTCCCAACCGTCGCCGAGGTCGCACTCCCAAGTGTAAAGGAAGACCAAACGATTTTCGTAAAACATTCCGTAAGCCACCGGCGGATGATTGTCGTGTTCGTGAATTTTCGGCAAACCGTTATCAAACCGATATTTTTGATGAAAAATTTCAAAACTTGAGGGCAATTCTACAAATTCGGTTTCGGGGAAAACTTTTTTCATCTCCCTAAAAACATACTCTTTAGTGCCGTAATTATCATCAAAATGAAAAAAACCGCCCGCAATCAAATATCTACGCAAGTTTTCAACGTCCTGAGATGAAAAAATCACGTTTCCGTGTCCCGTAGCATGAACAAAAGGATAGTTGAAAATCTCCGCACTTGAGGGCTCCACATTCGGGATGTCCAAAGAAATATCGGTTTTAAGGTTTTTATTACAAAATTTTACAAGATTAGGAAGCGATGTCGGGTTAGCGTACCAATCACCGCCGCCTGAATATTTCATCAAGGCGATTTTAAGTTGCTGAGCCTGCGAGGTAAGCGATGCAAGCAAGATGGATAATATGGTGAAAAGTATTTTCATGGTTATTGCTTATTTATTTTTTGCCGTTGGTAAATGTGTACCAATATAGCCAACATATATTTGTTTTTGTGCATCATCGGCAAAAATATGAATACGTAAACCACTTGATTTTTTTATATGCATTTCAAAATATTCTGTACGTCCATCAGGTAATTTAAAAAACCTTTTACCTCGAAGTTTTGGATCATTATTTACACTGTCTGATTCTTCACTAATATTTAAACCTACTATTTTATTGATAATTGCAGCCGCACAATGTCCTGATTTCCATTGCTCATTAAAAAAGTCCAATTTAATTAAATCAGGAAGTATTATATCAAATGAATTTTTGTCTATGGCAGCGATTTGTTCATAAACATCAGGACAAAAAACAATTTTTTTAAATACAAATTTTTCAAAATCTTTAAAATTCGTAGCTAATATTCGGTCTATTGCCTTGCGTTTTCTAAAAGTTTCATATTCGCTAAGATTAGTCAAATTATCATCGCATTTTGGATTAAAATTTATACCCCAAGAGGCATTTACATCAAATGGAAACTTCGATTTCAAGTTAGCAAAAGAGTGAATACATTGATTGGATTTTATTTGTTGAAGAGTCCTAATATCAGCACCTTTGAACCGACGCATTTGCGGCATAAACAAACATTCACTTATTGTTTTTCCATTTTCAATAACAATTGTCCAAAGAAGAGTATCATTCTTATAAAAAAACTCTTTTTGCTTATTGACAAGGGTTGAATAAATATATATCAAATCTGACATATTATTTGCAAAATTAGTAACGCCAGAATTTTTGTACGAATTTTCATCTATGTAATAATTATACATTTCTCTGCAATTCGTTGAGTTTGACAAAATCAATTTGCGCTTGGTCTAAAAATCCCTTTGGCCAAGCAGTTATATCTCCCTTTTCATCAATTGACACCTCATCAACAATGGGTTGACCAATTGTATTATCAATTGAAATGCTATTGATTGTAACTTTATCAGAAAAGTGAGGATATTTGGCAATATACAATTGAAAACCGCTTATTATGTGGTCACTATGAGTTTCTACAACAACATGAACATTATTATCAGCTATCATCGCTAAAAACTCACCCATAGACGATTGTGCTGCAGGATGAAGATGCGCTTCGGGATTTTCAACTATCATCATCGAACCCTCTTCAGCAACCAATGCCTGAACAATTATTGGCAAAACATAACTAATACCAAACCCTATATTCGTAGCCAAAACAGAAGATTCGGCAGTGAATGTATTTCTAACACGTATTTGCGCTGTCATATACTTGTTATCTGAATCAGCTTCGACTTCAACATCAGGAAGAATTGTTTTCAACCAAAAATTGACTTGCCTAAGCAAATTAGGATTTTCCGTATTTGCAGACATTAACTCTTTGCGGATTTTTAACCGCTTTACCAATATTTGTGCTGTATTTTCGCCTTGAATCCCAACTGTATCAAACTCTAAATGCTTCATCCTTTGAGAAAAACGAGGACCTAATCTTTCTGCACTAATATAATAAAATGGTCGTTTCTCTAAAAACGTTTCACCCTTATGATAATTAACAACCTTCATACTGAGTTGTTCCTGATAAATATCAGATTCATATTCAGCAGATAATTCTTTATTAGCAATATCAGTAAAAACAAGCCTAATCATATTAGATTCTGCTCCTTGATGAATGACAGATGCGGATGTCCCTAAAAGCAATCCATACACATCATTAAGTGGGATGCTTTTTAAATGCAAATTTTCAACTGTTTCTCGTAACAATAATAATGCTTGGATTGATGTGCTTTTACCCACGCCGTTTGCCCCGACAAAAACTGTTAAATCATTTATGTTGATGTTAATGTTTTCAAAACATTTGAAATTTTCTATGTGAAGTCTCATTTTTTACCTAATATCAGAATTTAGTGATTCAAGTTCCGCTAACAAAAGAGGAGAAACTATTTGCATTTTAATCCCCAAATTATTTTCCAATAATTGTTGAGCTTTGCCAAAAGAATAGACAATATTCTGCTTTCCGTTTGTACCATAGGACAAATATCTCTTATAGTTATTATCATCTGACATTGCTTGACCAAATGGCACTATCAAAAAACCGTTAGGCTTTTGCAGTATTTTTTTTACATCAGCATCTGTATAGAAACTAAGCAAAACAGATATACTTGAAAATAAAGCCTTATTGATAATTGAACGTTTTATAGTCTGATTACTTTTATTCAAAAAAATTCTACGAAAAGCATGGTCACCAAACAAATGAAATGCTAATTTCATAGATTTCTTAAAAGAGGATACATATATTTTAAACGTATCAAGCCCTTTTCTTTTAAGCGAATCTGTCAATTTATCAAGTTCTGAATCAATACTGCCATTATATGATTCAATGCCTTTTTTGGATAGTAATAAATCTCTGAAATATATGAAACGCAACGCAAGCTCTTGTGCATCCATCCTTATATCTTTTACACTTCCTGACGTAGCTTGGATAAATTCCTTTGAATCTACCATTTCTTTGAGAGTAGCCCTCAAATTCTGCCCAGACATGCAATTTCTCAGTTCCTGTGAATTTAAAGGACGACCACCAGTATTAATTCTTCGAAATATATTATATTTTACTTCTGCTGGAGATTCAGGCAAAATAACTATACAAGAAATCTGAGTCATATTAATTCTACGCTTATATTTGACTTCCAATCCCTCAAATTTGGTTTTGCAATTATCCAAATATTCAAGACCTACCAACGAAAATTTGCCAGACATAAATTCGTAAATTGCATTAAGACGTTGCAGCCCATCAATAATACTGAGTTGACCATTTTCGTCTTCTGCAAAATAAAACATCGGCAAAGGAACTCCCAGTATAATGGATTCAATTAAGCGAGATTTTCGTAAATTATCCCATACTACATTGCGCTGAAAATCAGGGTGTAAATCAATATCGTGGCTTTCGCTTTCAATCATATCATAAACTTGTTTAAGCGAAAAATTTCTTGATTCACAACGAATTTTACTTGGATCGTATGGTTTTTCATCACCAACTACTATATCGTTGATATCTTCTCCGTTTTGTACAGCCTCAGTAACACGTAACGCTAACGCATCAAGTTTAGCATCTAAATCCATGTCGGTTATTAAATCCATATTTGACTTTGATTGATTAATGGTAAATTTACCATTAATCAATTCCAAATATAGAATAGGACTATTCAAACCGCTATCAAAATCCTTTAATAACAGATAATCATTATCTTTATCCTGATTTTTAATAAGGAAAAGTCTTGTATCCTTTCCTCTTTTCAAATCCAACGATATATCCATACCTTATTTCCTTATTTAGAACTATATTCCCGTATAATTAAACGGTGTAATTCTCATCAATTCTTCTTTTACGCTCTCAGAAACATCAAGCGTTTGGATAAAATTATGAATGTCGTCTTCCGTAATCTGACGGTTAACACGTGTCAATTCTTTGAGTTTTTCGTAAGCATTCGGCACACATTCACGTCTTAAAACGGTCTGAATAGCCTCGGCAACAACAGCCCAATTTTCTTCCAAATCCTTGTCAATAGACTCTTTATGAAGAATAAGTTTGTCAAGACCTTTCAACAAAGATTTCATCGCAATCAAAGTATGTGCAATCGGAACACCTATGTTTCTGATAACCGTACTATCGGTTAAATCCCTTTGCAAACGTGAAATAGGAAGTTTCTGAGCCAAAAACGTTAAAACTGCATTTGCCATTCCGAGGTTTCCCTCTGCGTTTTCAAAGTCAATAGGATTGACCTTGTGCGGCATTGCTGACGAACCAACCTCGCCCGCTTTGAGTTTTTGTTTGAAATAATTCATTGAAATATACATCCAAATATCTCTACAAAGGTCAATCAAAATCGTGTTAATACGTTTCAAACCGTCACAAAGTGCTGCGAAATTGTCGTAATGCTCAATCTGAGTCGTAACTTGCGAACGCTCAAGACCTAAAACATGATTTACAAAAGAATTTGCAAATCTTGTCCAGTCGATTTCCGGATAAGCAACGTTATGAGCGTTAAAATTACCGGTTGCACCGCCAAATTTTGCAGAATAAGGCACAAGTCTCAAAAGACCTACCTGATTGTGAAGTCTTTCAACATAAACCTCAATTTCTTTTCCGAGCCTCGTAGGACTTGCCGGCTGACCATGTGTACGTGCAAGCATCGGAATATCAGCCCATTCGCCAGCTTTGTGATAAAGTTGCAAAACCACTTTGTCAAGCAAAGGATAATAAACATTATCCATAGCAACCTGCACGGCGTAAGGAATTGATGTATTGTTAATATCCTGCGATGTCAAACCAAAATTAATAAACGACTTGTATTGAGGAATTTCCAAAGCGTCAAACTTTTCCCTCAAAAAATATTCTACGGCTTTAACGTCGTGGTTGGTAATTTTTTCGATTTCCTTAATACGCTGAGCGTCAGATATTTCAAACTTTCTGTATATACTACGCAAGGGCTTAAACAATTGCTTGTCAAAACCCTTCAACTGCGGCAAAGGAATCTCGCAAAGTGCAATAAAATATTCCACCTCTACCAACACTCTATATTTTATAAGTCCGAATTCAGAAAAGTATTCGGCTAATTCTTCGGTTTTCCCTCTGTAACGACCGTCTACCGGTGAAACGGCTGTCAAATCTGTAAACTCCATATTTAATAAAATGTTTGTGCAAAAGTAAAAATTTTTTCTTAAAACAACAATGAAAATATTCCGAATTAAAAAAAAATTTTTGTTTCCTTAATAAAAGTATTGAAATTGTCAAATTTTATGAATATTTTTATTGCGCAGTTTTTTTATTTGCTGTTAATAGTTAATATTATGAAAACTAACGGTTTAGAAAAGGAATTTGTGGCAGATGCCGAAGAAATGCTGCCCCTAACAGACGAAAAAGGCGTTGTTATCGGCAAAGCCCTGCGCAGTGTTTGTCATAAGGACAACACGCTGATTCACCCCGTTGTACACGTTCATATACTCAACAAAGAGGGTAAAATTTTCCTTCAGAAGCGGAGCATGAAAAAATTGATTCAGCCCGGCAAATGGGATACCTCCGTCGGTGGACACATAACCTTCGGCGAGGAAATCGAAACGGCTTTAAAACGCGAAGCTTGGGAAGAGGCCGGTGTTGAAAACGGTGATTTTCAATTCATTACATCGTATCTCTGGGAATGTCCCTTGGAAAAGGAATTTATCAGAGTTTATAAATGCAGGTACGAAAATCCCCAAATAATTGCTGTGGGCGAAATAGATGAAGGCAGATTTTTTTCGTTTGAAGAGATTTCACAAAACCTCGGCAAAGGCTTTTTCACACCGAATTTTGAAACGGAGTTTGAAAAAATTAAAAACGTACTGTTATGAATTTTCCCGAAATTAAAGAACTGAAAGACAAGATATTTAGCGGTCATCAGATAACAAAAGCCGAAGCGGTGGAATTAGTTAAAACCGAAAATATCGAAACCTTATATTATAGTGCAAACCAAATCCGCGCTAAATTTTGCGGACCATTTTTTGAAATGTGGTCTGTTTATCATCAAAATTTAGGACGGTGTGAAAACGACTGCAATTTTTGCCCGATGTCAACGACCACAAAAGTTGATTATTACGCAACGTGCGATGATTCTGACGTTAAAACGCAAATAGAATCGATTTTAAAACTAAAAAGCAAGGGCGTCAATCACATAGAAATCGACGTTACACACAAAAAACTCAACGATGAGCAACTCTTGGAAATGATAAACATGATAAATTTCATCAAGATAAACGCTGACATTGATGTTTGTGCGTCTTTCGGGACTTTAAGCCGCGAACAATTAGTACGATTGAAAGCCGAAACCAAAATCGAATCTTATCATTGCAACATCGAAACTTCAGAAAATTTTTATCCTAACGTCTGCACAACAATTGACATCAACGAAAAATATAAAACTCTGAAAAACGCCAAAGAATTAGGTTATAAAATTTACAGCGGTTGCATTATCGGCATGGGCGAAATGATGGAAGACAGAATTGATATTGCATTAAAACTCAGAGATTTAAATGTAGATGGAGTATCACTCAACATCATGCTGCCGTTTCCGGGAACTCCGCTTGAAAAACAACTCAAACTCTCAAATCAGGAAATTTTAACGACTTTTGCAATTTTCAGATTCATAAATCCGAAAATAAAAATACGTTTTGCCCGCGGACATCATTTGATTAAAATCATTGAAAAAGAAGCTCTTAGAGCCGGAATAAATTCATCAATTGTCGGAGAACTCTTGGTAAATGCCAAAAGTTCCGATATCGACAACGATGTTAAATTATTTTTAGAAGAAGGGTTTTTAATCAAGAAATAAAAACCCTTCTAAAACTTTTTTTATTTTATGCTTTCGGCTTTTTTAACAGCCTCGGCATTCAACTGATCGGCTTGCTTCTGCGCCTTAGAAACAAGTGCATTACCTTTGTTTTCTGCCTCTGAAACTATTAAATCAGCCTTTGAATTAGCCTCTGAAAGTGCTTTGTCAGCTTTTTTTGTTGCCTCAGAAATCGCCTTATCAGCAGCCTTTTGAGCAGCGGCTTTCGCTAAAGGATTCGTCGCTTTATTAACAGCTTTTTGAGCCTCCTCTTTTGCCGTCGCTACGGCTTTGTCACGCGTTTCTTGTGCTAATTTTTTAGCCTCGTCAGAAGTCTTTTTAGCTGCAGCAATAAGTTTGTCCTTTTCGGTTTTTGCTGTTGCTATCAATTTGTCGCCCTGCGCTTTAGCATCGGCTATCAATTTTTTTGCCTCCTGAGAAACTTTCTCTTTCGCCTCCTGAATTTTTTCTTGCGCAACCTCTTTCAAAGCATCGGTTGCAGAAGTTGAAAATCCGGTAATTTTGGGGTCGGTAACCGTTCCGCCGATATTAGCAAAAACTTTTACAAGTCCGGCTTTTTCACTACCTACCGCTTTAGCTAACAAAGAGTTAGCGACAGTTTCAGCAAGTGTTAAACCAACTTTCATATCAAGCGATTGATCCAATCCCAAGGTTCCGTAAAAATTAGCGTCCTGATCGGCAAGTTTAAACGCCGTAGAATCAATTTCAACATTTCCGTCCACAATCTTGAAACCAACATTAAGATTATTAATAGTCGGATTTTTAAGACTTTCGTTTTTAACAGCTGTTCCGATAAGATTGAAGACTTTTGAATCTCTGATTCCGACAGACTGCGTAATCAAACGGCCGTCACCGTTAACCGTCTTTAAATCAGGATTCAACATATTGTCAAAATCCGATTTGAAATTGATTTTCGCAGTTAAGTTTCCATGACAAGAAGATGCAATCGGAGCAAGTTTTTCAACGGTATTGAAAGTTTTTGCCGTTTTCTGAATATCCACTTCCGACAAATCCAACTGCAAATCGGCTTTAGGACGGTTTTGATTGGAGCCGTCATAAATACCGTTGACAAAAGCTTTACCGCCTAACATTTTCAAATTCAAATTGTTAAGACCGGCAACTCCGTCTTTCAACGTGATTTTTCCTACCAAATTGTCAATCACCAAAGAATCATAAAGAATCTTGCCGATTGTAGCATTCAACTGAAAATCAATGTTTTTGGGAATTTCAGGAGCAGGAGTCTCTAAATTTTCCTCCGAAGGTTGAGTTTGAGCTACCTCAGGCTGTGAATGATCGTAAGAATAAATATCATTAACGTCCACTAAATCAGATTTATACGTAAAACTTGCCTTCAAAGTAGAATCGGCAAAAACGTATTGAAAAATATTATCAATTTTTCCGCTTAAAGCAAAATCCGATTTTCCGAGATTCATCGAAAGAGTCTCCAAATTACCTTTTTCGGGTGATATAATAAGGTGTGCCGTATGAATGTCAATCGGGGGCAAATCCGTCATAACAGTCTGAAAATTAGTCAATAAAATGTCGCCTTGAGCATTAAATCTGTCATAACGCTCTTTTTCGATGTCAGAAAGGTTGCCTTTGAAATTCAAAATCGCTTTCAACAAACCTTTCAAAGTCATGCCATCAAGCGGAACCACTTTATTTACAACGCCTAAATCAAGATTTGCATTAACCGTTCCGCCCAAAGCGATGTCATTTTTTGAGGTCTGAACCACAACGGAGGCATCAACAGGATTTTTAGCAAGTTCAACATGGAATTTTTCCACATCTACGTTAATACTATCCAAATTTCCCGGACATTTGATAAATGCGCTAACGTTAATATTTTCAGCAGATTCCGGAAGTTCAGGATACTGAAAACGGGCATTATCAACTTTGAAATCAACCCAAAATTCAGGGAACGAAACAGCATTGAAATCACCTTTTGCACCACCTTCAAAAGAGAATTTTCCTGCGGTCTTAACACCTTCCAAATCCTTGGCGTATTCGGCAGGAATCATACTCAAAACACTCAAGAAATCAGTACTTTTAGTACCGAATTTCAAATCCATTCTGATATTGGTATCGGGAACAGCCACAAAACCGTCAAGACCCAAAGCTAACTCGTTGATTTTGAAAACGTTTTCCTTGAAAACAAATTTCATTTTCTCCAAATTAGCATCCAAATCCGATTTCATATTAACAACGGCATCGTTGATGTAAATAATCGGTCCTAACCTTACGTTAAGTTTTGCAATATCAAGCAAAGCCGAAAGTATGGTTTCCTTGTCGGAAAGGTCGCCCGAAAGCGAAAAATTAAGACTGTCGATATAGGCGTGAACATCGGTTACGGAATCGGTGTAAACAACATTCAAATTATTGACATTCAGTTTTTTAAGAACTATTTCAAACGGTGCTGACGAAGTATCTTCTTCGGGTGTTTCTTCTTTAACCTGAGAAGAATCCGAAATTGCAATATCATAATTTGGCTTTCCGGCGGAAGTTACGATGATATTGACTTTTGGGTTATCAAGTAAAATAGACTTTACTCTGATTTTGCCTCCGAAAAGCGATTTTACGTTTACCGTCGTGCTGAATTTGTCAAACTGAGCAAGGGTATCTCCCTTAAACTCGTTGTGACCGACAACAGAAACGTCTTTTAAAGTTACCGTTGCGCCCGGAAAATTTGAAATCAAACTCAAATCCAAATCTCCGATATTAACGTCGGCATCAACATAATTTTTAGCGATTTCCTTAACCGCTACCAATACTTTATCCTTGAAAAAAACAGGGATTATAATAAGCAAGGCTATAACAAAAAGCACTACAAAACCGCCTATTTTTAGTACGGTTTTCAAAATTTTACTCATAATTTTTAATATTATTTTTTTCTATTTGCGATGACAAACTTACGGAAAAAAAATGTAGAAAAAAATTTTTTATGGCTAAAAATTGCGTTAAAATGTTTAAATTTGCAGAAATTTTTTTGATAATGGAAAAACTATTATTGAGTACGGCTTATTTGCCAAACATTCAGTACTTTAGAGCGGTTTATCAGAACGAAGAAGTTTTGATTGAGGGTTATGAAAGTTTCCCAAAACAGAGTTTTAGAAACCGCACGGAAATTCTTTCAGACCACGGAAGAATGAGTTTAAGCATTCCGCTAATAAAAGTAAATTCCAAACAACTGACAAAAGACATAAAAATTTCATACACCGAAAATTGGCAGCCAAAACATTGGCATTCAATAGTTTCGGCTTATAATTCGTCCCCGTATTTTGAATATTTCAGGGAAGATTTTGAAAAATTTTTCATTAGGAAATACGATTTTTTGTTGGATTTTAATACGGAAATACTCTCCACCGCTCTAAATATTCTCAACATTAAAAGACAAATAAATTTTACCTCTGACTATATTTTTTCAGGCACGGAAGGTTACAATGATTTACGCGGGGAGATTCATCCGAAACGTCAGCAAACAAAAGGCATAAATTATTATGACACAGAAGTTTATCCGCAAGTTTTTGATTCACGGCTAAACTTTGAAGAAAACCTTAGCATCATCGACTTGATTTTCAATTTAGGACAAGAGGCTATCAATTACTTAAAAAAATGAGAAACAAATACGAAGAACATATACCGCTGATACTGACAATCTTAATGGTATCCGCATTCAAAATTCCGTACCTTAGTTTGCCGCTTTGCTATTCGGAGGCACAACTTTTTACGGATTCGATTTTTTCACTCAAAAACAACGGCATCGGAACCGTTTTCGCCGGTCAGGCTGTACAGTTGCCGGATTTGTTTTCGGTGTTAATGGGATATTTCGCAAAATTTTTGTCAGACAATACTATAATTTTGCACGCGTTTACTTTGATTTTTTCAGCGTTAACTATAATTTTCGCATACAAATTCGGTAAATTTTTCTTCTCAATACACGCAGGAGTTATCGCAGCCGTTTTGGTTTCGGTTCAAAACGTTTTCCTAAGTCAGACGGGAATGATTTTGCCAATTATGATGCTTAACGCCTTGATTATAACGTCTTTATACTGTTATTTCAGAGAAAAATTTATTTGGTGCGCATCTCTTTTGAGCCTTGCCGCATTAACGGATATTTTAGGTGCTTTGACAGCGGTTTTCATTCTTGTAGCGTATTATAAAGAAAAATCCAACCGTGAATGGAAAATTTCAACGAATATTGCACTTTGTCTGCCCGTTGCGATATGGTTTGCATACCAAATCATAAGTATAACCGTTTGCGGAAAATTGAGCCTCAGAGAGTTTGAATTTAATGTCATGAATTTCGTTGATAATCTGAACTTTACATTTGTTTCACAATTCAGAATCGCCTTAACGGTATTGTTTTTATCAACGGCTCTTATAACGAAATTTTCCGAAAAAGTAGATTTTTATGCGTTGGATATTTTCAAAACTACGGGTTTTTATTTCTGCTTTATAATGGTCGGAAATTCACTTTTCGGCAACAATGAAAGTTATAACCTTTTGTTAATCACCATTTTAGCAATTGCAACGGGTTGTTCGCTCTCGATTATGAACATAAAATACTATTATAAATATCTGATAACCTGCGGTTTAATAATTACTTTTGCGCTCAATGCCGTTTTTGAAAACAACGTTAAAGATTCGTTTTTGAGTTTCAAAGACAAAGTTGAAGTTGATAAAAAGACAATTTCGATTTTAACGGAAAAAATTCAGCCCGGCGAGGTAATTTATTGCGACAATTTTTTCAAAATGTATCTCCGCCACACTTCATTAGGCTATATATCAAGCGATTATGATATTGTGGAGAATCATGAAATTTCAACAGAAATGCCTCTGCCACCCAAAAAAGTTATCGCAATCACAAAAGAAACCTCTTGCCCTGAAGGTTACAAAACGGTATGCAAAATCCGCAAAAACGATTACGGAATAATCATCAGCAGATAAGTAAAGTTTTAATATTTATTAGCACGGAAAAAGCATTTTTTCTTGCTAAATTTGCAAGGTCAAAAAAAATCCAAAAAGATGAACGAAAATATTTTAGAATTAGAACCGAAAATAGTTTGGAAAAATTTTAGGGAACTGACACTCATTCCCAGACCCTCAAAACACGAGGAAAAAATCACGGATTTTTTGAAAAAATTCGGAGACAAATACGCAGATAAATCATATTTTGACAAAGTGGGAAACGTTGTTTATTTCAAACACGCAACTCCCGGCATGGAAAATCGTGAACCGATTGTCCTTCAGGCACATTGCGATATGGTTCCGCAAAAAGACAGCAACAAAAAACACGATTTTCTTACCGATCCGATAACCACTTTGGTAAAAGACGGTTTTGTTTGTGCCGATGGAACGACCTTAGGCGCAGACGACGGAATGGGTGTTGCCGCTATCATGTCTATTTTTGAGGACAACACTATTGAACACCCTGACATTGAGGCTCTTATCACAATAGACGAAGAAACCGGTCTGACAGGTGCAAACGGTGTTGAAGAAAATGAACTCCACGGCAAAATCCTACTGAATTTAGACTCGGAAGAAGATAATATTTTCTACATCGGTTGCGCCGGCGGTGTTAATATTCACATCAACAAAAAACTTGATTATGAGGAACTTAACACCAATAAATATCAAAAACTGAGAGTTAAGATTTCGGGGCTTAACGGCGGACATTCAGGCGGCGATATTCACAAAAACCGTCCTAACGCCACAAAAGTTTTGTTTAGATTTTTAAGCGGTATCAACTTCGTAAAAATCAGCACTTTCTGCGGCGGAAATATGCACAACGCAATTCCAAGAGAAGCCGAAGCAGAAATTTTTGTTCAAAAATCCGATTTATTGCAACTAAATAAAGCAGTAGAGGATTTTCAGAAAGAAATCATCGACACGGAATGTGGCAAAAGCGATCCTGAAGGCAAAATTTCAGTTGAAAATTTGAATTGCGCAAACATCGAAAAAGTTCTTACCCAAGAGTGTTTCAAAAACGTAAAAGTTATGATCAACACTATAATTTCGGGTGTTTTTGCAATGAGCGCTGACATGGATGGTTTAGTGGAAACGTCTAACAATCTGTCAATTACTGAAGTTAAAGACGGCGAATTGCAAATCTTGAGTTTCCTTAGAAGTTCAGTAAAAACGCAATCGGATTATCTTAAAAACATAATCAAGGATTTAACTGAATATTTAGGCGCAACTTGCAAGTTTTCAGACGAATATCCGGGTTGGAAAGCTAATCCCGATAGCAAAATTTTGTCGCAAGCCGAAAAAATTTATGAACGGCTTTTCAACGAAAAACCTATTGTAAAGGCCATTCACGCCGGTCTTGAATGCGGAATCATAACCGACAAACATCCGGGCATGGAAGCAATTTCGTTAGGACCGACGATGTACAGCGTTCACACGCCGACAGAAAGAGTTGAAATTAAATCTGTTGCAAAATTTTACAGATTAATTTCAGAAATATTAAAAAATTCACCTTTTAAAATAAATAATAAATGACCAAAAGACTTCTACTTTTAATAGCGTTAATATTTTCGCTGACAATAAGTTATGCGCAAAAAACAGAAAATGTTTCGTGGAATTTTTCGTCAAAAAAACTTCAAAACGGCAACATCGAATTGATTTTTTCGGCGACCATAGCTCCGGGTTACAGACTTTATTCGCCTAACAATCCGGCAGGTGCATCTTTGCCCTTGGATATAACTTTGGATTCCAACGCAGCATTCTCGCAAGTCGGAAAAATTATTGAAGTTCAAAAAGCCGAAGAACATTACGAAGAAACTTTCGGCGTAACGGAAAAATTTTTCAAAAACAAAGCCGACTTCAAAATTATCATCAAACCTTCGTCCAATAAGCCTTTTTCTGTAACAGGAAAACTCAAAGGTCAGGCTTGTAACGAAGAATTTATGTGCACAATGGTCAGAAAGAATTTCTCAATAGAGGTTCAAAAAAAAAATTAACTGAAGAAACTTTAGCCGACCAAACCCGCTCCGATTCGCTTTGGAAAGTATTTCTAATTGCGTTTTTAGCGGGTTTGGCGGCTATTTTTACGCCCTGCGTTTTCCCGATGATTCCAATGACTGTTACTTTTTTCCTAAAAGACAAAAGCGGCAAAGGAAAACTTCATGCCCTCATTTATGGAATTTCTATAATTTTACTTTACACACTACCCGTTGCAATTTTGATAATTTTATCCAACCTTTTGGGCGGAGAAAATTTTACGGCAAATATTTTCAACGCATTGAGTACGCATTGGTTACCTAACATAATATTTTTCATAATATTTTTTATTTTCGCTCTGTCATTCTTAGGAATGTTTGAAATCGTAATGCCATCAAGTCTTATCAACAAAGCCGAAAAACGCGGAGACAAAGGCGGACTTATCGGCGTTTTCTTCTTGGCTTTCGTACTCGTTTTGGTAAGTTTTTCGTGCACAGGACCTATCGTAGGCTCGGTTTTGGTGGAATCCACAACGGGCGGAAGTTTCTTAAAACCGATAACAGCAATGTTCGGATTCTCACTCGCTTTCGCCATGCCGTTCACACTTTTTGCGTTCTTCCCCGAAATCATGAAAAAACTTCCGAAATCAGGCGGCTGGCTCAATACCGTTAAAGTTATTTTAGGATTCGTAGAATTGGCTTTAGGTTTAAAATTTTTAAGCGTTGCCGACCAAACTTATCACTGGCATTTACTCGATAGAGAAACTTTTTTAGCAATTTGGATTGCCATCGGAATACTTATGTTCCTTTATTTAATCGGAAAACTTAAACTCCCGAACGACAGCGATTTAGAACATATCAAAGTGCCGAGATTATTATTAGCGGTTTTAACATTGTCATTCGTTGTTTACTTAATTCCGGGTATGTTCGGCGCACCACTCAAAGCCTTAGCAGGATATATCCCGCCGATCACAACTCAGGATTTCGTACTTAACACAAACTCCGTAACCGCTACCCAAGAAGAAAACTCAACTTCTTTGGAAACAACACTTTGCAATACCCCGAAATATTCCGACAAATTAGCATTGCCGTTCGGTCTTAAATCATATTTTGAATACAACGAAGCCCTCGAATGTGCAAAAAATCAACGCAAACCATTACTTCTAATCTTCACAGGACACGGCTGCGTTAATTGCCGAAAAATGGAAGAAAACGTATGGTCAGATTCGCGTGTACAAAAAATGATGAAAACAAACTTCATCCTATGCGCCCTCTACACCGACGACAGAACCATGTCCGATGACGGGAAAAATTCAATCGGTGATGTAAACTCTGATTTTCAAGAAGAGAAATTCCAAATCAATGCGCAGCCGTATTATGTTATTATCGACCCTGAAAATCCTGACACTCCGCTGAAAGAACCTATGGCTTACAATCCTGACATAGAAAACTTTTTGGAGTTTTTAAAGGTGAAATAACAAAACCAAACGGGATTATCATTTTTTTTTGATAATCCCGTTTTTATATTTTTTTTAAATCGCTAAATTAAACGCCTTAGTTCTTCAATTTGGTCTGTTGAAACTTTTAACACTTCAACCGCATTTTCAAAATCAAAACCATTAGACATAAGGTTTTTAACACTTTCAACAAGTTGTTCGGTGCGGCCTTTTTCAAGACCGATTTTCTCGCCTTCCGCACGGCCTTTTTCAAGACCGATTTTCTCGCCCTCTGCTCTGCCGTCAATATGTCCGTCGCAATAGCCCTCGTAACGGCTTGAATCGTCAAGACTTAACGCAAGTCTGACACTTTCCAAATAACGCTTGTAAATTTTTCTCTCTTCTTCGCTGAGAGCATCTACACGGAGAATCTCACGTGCCTCTTTCAAGCCCTGCGCGGTAAACGCATCGGGAATTTCGCCGGTTTTTAAGAATGAAATCCATTCTTGCAACGGCTGACGAATCTCTTCGTCAAACTTGTTGACACGGAGAATATAGTATTCGGGAAAAATTCCGGCAACCTCGTCAACGCCAAATTTCGACTTTTGCGCTGGCGTGAGTTTGAGTTCGTCTTCATTATTGAACATATTTTTGAAAACGGTTGTTCCGTGATAGGCGTAACCCTTGCCTTGTCCAAGGCTGAAATATACGATGTTGACAGAATACACTTTTGGTAAAGTCTTGTATGCCTCACCGCTTTTCATATATTCGGCGATAATTTTTGACGCGCCGAAAGCCATGCGCTGAAAAAAATCCAACTCGTGGTCGTTCTGAACTTCTATCAAAAATTTTTCACCTTTTTCGTCCTCAACCAAGAGGTCTACGCGGTTGAATTTTTGATTGTCATTCTCTTGATTCGACTCACTTTCAAGGAGTTGCGAAATTTTTATCTGACGGTTAATCAACACGCTGAGAAAACCTTCCAACACAACAAAATTGCTCTTGTTGCGCAAAAGGCGTTTTATCATCCAGTCAAAACGTATATAATTTCCCATAATATTTTGTATTCTAAAAAGTTTCAAACGCAAAGGTAGAAAAAATTTTTACAAAAACAAAAACAGGACACCTCAAAATAAATTGAAGTGTCCTGTTCAAAAATTTTGTTTCGGCTTGGGAAACAAGGTTAATTCTGCACCCGAACCGGACGAACCGAGAACCCGCACAAGCGGGTGCCGTAGTCGTCCGTAGAGTAGAGGTAGCCCGACTCGCAGTAAACGATGTAGGCGTCGGACGTGCCGCGAGCCGTACCGGACCAATAGTAGCCGTTGGAGCCGGCGCCCTCGACGGACTCTCCGAGACGGTAACCGGCGGCAGGGAGAAATACCGCACCGGCAGCCTCCAAGGTTGACCAATTTGTCGCATCTATCGTATTTGTCGTAAATGCGGCATTGGATATATTAGTATTGGTAAGAGTGTAAGTCTCTGAACTCCAATTATCAGGCAGAAGAATTACGCCATTTACATTGTTAACCTGAGCCATGGCATAGCGGATAGTACTCGTGGTGATACGGGTGTTGAACAGATACGTCCACTCGTCTTTGCTGAGAGTCGTCCATTCCGAGCCAAAGGCGGAGGATTTGCTGTCGTCCCAAGTGTAGTCGTAGTATGTTGTGCTTTTGTTAACAGGGTTACCGCCTTCAAGCCACATGCCCCAGCCGAAAAGGTCGATGTAGCCGTCATAGGAGGAGGAAATGTTTTTGTTGGCTTCGCCGATGTAGTCCCACTGATTCTCGGCAAAACGCCATGTTTTGCTATTGCAATGGTACTGCAAGTTGCCTTTGGAGAACTTGACCGTTTTGCCGTCAGCGACGGTGAATACGCCGGGGAGATAGTCAGGGGCTTTTATCGTGTAGATTTTGCCCGCAACAGTGCTGTTGCTGCTTTCGCCCATCACTTTTCCTACGGGTACAATATAATATTTGCCGGCTTCAACAGAGATTTCTGTGCCGCCAAGTTGAGTGGTTTTCGCACCCAATGCCTCAATAAAAGCAGATTGAAGATTTACAACAAGGTCGGTTTCTCCGCTCTTCAATTTATACTCCTCATTTTCTTGCACAATAGAGAAGTTGATTGTATAATAAGCATTCTTTACCGCTGCCGCCAAATTATCATACGCGGCACTAATTGTTGCAGGATTTGTACCAAGTGTAGCGGTAAAATTTCCGCTAAGGACAGTTTCGTCAGTATAGTTTATGGTTGCGGTATAAGAACCGTCTGCGTTGGTAAAATTAATTGTACCATACACATCATCAGTATTACTTCCGAAAGCAAATACTTCGTTTCCTTCAAAAGCCAAGGCAGTTTCATCTTGATTGGTAGTTACTTTGGAAATCGACTTATTTACTTTGCCCTTTACTGTAAGGGTTTTAAAGGTTTTGACAACAGTTTCGGTCTGTTCGCCACCATTAACAATTTCGTCTACTGAATTGTTCTCGTCTTTGCTGCAAGAGGTTGCAAGCAATAAGGCTGCCGCAAATGGCAACACTTTCAAAAACGTTCTTTTCATTTCTTTGTCCTCCGTGTTTTTTAATTCTCACCATAAATTGCATCTGTTAAACTTCCGCCATTACCGAATGTCGCTTTTCCGTTAGGTGCTATACTTCCGCTCGCGCTGAGTAATGGTGCTTCCATATTCAACTCGATTACTTCAAAATCGGGTTTGACGTATTTCTTTTTTGTCGTTACGTCTTTTACGACTTCGTTTTTTAATTTTTCCATCTGATAAGAAAATTTTATGTTAATAAAAAAATTAATTGTCAGAAAAAACAAAATCCCCTTGCAGACAGAAGTTTTCACTTTTGTCCGCAAGGGGATAGTATATCATTCAACGGCCCAAACGCCGAATTTTCAAGGTGTTTAAGTGCGATTTTATGCGATGCGATGCGATGCGATGTGCAATATTCGTGCCAAGTCGTTGATTTTCATATTAATCCTGTTGTTATTTAATGTCCAAAAATCTTTATTTTTTAGAAATTTAACAAATTTTCAAGATTAAATTATTGTAAAGATTTTTGTTTCGCCGGTAGAAAGCTCCGAATAAAACCGCCGCTGCCTTGGCAAGAAAGTTTTTTTAGAAAATGAACAGAAAAAATAAAATACTTTTTATAACTTTGCAAAAAATATAAAATCATGTTGCCAAAGTTTATGGAAATACCGAAAATTCAGATAGTTATGGCGTTTGTTTCCACATGTATAGAAACTACGGCAAGGTATCTGAATGTTTCGTACAAAGAGGTTTTTGAGAGAATGAAGAAAGTTGATATGATTGAAAAATATATTTTCGAGAATTACGAGACACTTCACACTCAGAGCCGCGAATACATCGCAGAAGATATGGTGGAATGTCTCAAAATATGGGAGGCAAAAAAATGACACAGAACGAATATAAAGACCCGGCAAAATCACCTGTTATTCAGGAGATTATAATGGCAAACCACATAGGAGCGATTGCGGTTATACTTTCAGAACAGCTTGATATTGAACCCATTAAGGCTCTGCAACTGTTTTACGAAAGCAAAACCTGTGAAAACCTTCACAACAAAGCAACGGGGCTGTATCTGTTAAGCGACCGTTACATTGCCGATGATTTCATTGCAGAAAAAAGAATGTGATTTTATATTTTTTCGCTAAATCTGATTATTTTCTGCTTTCCATCATTTGTTGTCTGTGCTGAAGGCGTGCTTTGGTAAATGCGCGTTGTTTTTCCTCTTCCGACCAATTCGGGTCAATATAAACCTTATATGTACCGGAATAACCTCGTTTATATTTTTCAGGAAGGTCAGAGTCGGATTGCGAAGACGCTACTTTGCCTGTGCCGTTACATTCTGTACAATTCCAAACATGTTTTCCATTGCCGTTACAAGTCATACAACGGTTGAGACCCGTGGCATCGCACGAAGTACAATTGATAAAACCTTCTGAATTACAACGTTCGCAGTTTACATTTCCTTCATCGTTGCAATAACTGCAATTCTCTGAATTTACACCATGACAATGCGTACAGCGGAAAAATCCCGCACCACCGCAAACCGTACAACGGATTTGTTTTTTGCCGTAACAAAGTGAACATTCACGGTTGCCTGTACCGTGGCACGAATTGCACTCGTTTTCAATTTTTCCCGTCCCATTACATTTTCCGCAATCGGTTTGAGCATTTCCCTCAAACGAAATCACCGTAAAAAACGCAAGTAAAATAATAAGTAATTGTTTCATAATCTATAAGATTTTAAGGGTTATATTATGATTTTACGATGAAATACAAAATAAAGTTGCCGTAATTTAGTTAAAATATGTTTAAGAGGTTTTTGAAAAATTTGTATAAAAAAAGTGCTACCTGTTTTTTAATTCAAGCAGCACCTTTTTTTATGAAAAAATTATCTGTCTACCAAACGTTTACTTTATAAATAGGCACCGGTTGGTTTTTGGCGTATGCCTCGCCGATTGCTTTGGCGGCTTCAATAACCGCTTTTTTCTCATCGTGTTTGTAAGCTTGTTCGTGTTCCATATAACGCAGTTCCCAGTTTTGCAATGCTTCGACTTTCGTCTCGATTTTGTAAAGGTTATATGGAAATCGTTTGTCTTTTTTATCGGACAACAATAATCTTTTTCATCGAACAGCAAACATTATTTATTACCGCACTTTTATAATTCATATGTATATAGCTGATAATTACCACCATAAACAAAATTATATTTTTTTAACAAAAAAATTAATTGGTAAATTTGCCAATTTTAAATTATATATATACTTTTGCTGCAATTCAATTTAAAAGTGGGGACACCACGATAAAAACGATTGATTGAATATGGATAAAAATTTAAAAAAATTCATGGATACCCCGACAAAGTCCAAAGCTCAGATTCTTGATGGACATTATGTTGAGGTGCAGACATCTGACGGTGAAATATTCAAAATAATGTCAGATATTGCAAAGTACGATAGTGAAGAAACCAAAGCTTATTATCTTCATTTGATGGAATTTATTTTTGACAAAAACTTCTCCGACGACAAAGAACTTATGATAAACAGAATAAGTCGGGATTTTTTGTTAAATGCTGTTCCTTCTATGGGAATTGGAGCAGGTAACCGAAATGGAGAAAGAGTAAGAATAGGTCAACGCATTCGCGAATTGCGCGAAGCCAAAAGAATGGAAGCGAGGGATCTTGCTCTTTTGACAGGTATTGATGCCGCTAATCTCTCACGAATTGAGCAAGGTAAGTATTCTACGGGTGTAGATATTCTTTCACGCATTGCAATTGTACTTGACGCTCATCTTGACTTAATCCCCAATACATCTAATAGTAAATAAAATGGGAAATATGAATTTGCTTGATGTATTCGACCGCGAAGTTCAGTGCGAATACAAGGGAGAGGTGTATTCTGTCCGTGACAATGGTGCAATTATGCGTCATAAAAAAGATGGAAACAAAAAACGTCCAAAAGATGAGATGTGGACATTCGGCAATAAAGATTTTTCAAAAGGATATATGATGTTCTGCAAAGTTGCAGTTCATCGCATTGTTGCATTTGCATTTCTTGGGGAACCGCCAGCGGATGACTACGTTGTAGATCACATAGATACTAACCGCTGTAACAATCGTCCTGAAAATCTGCGTTGGGTTACAAAATTAGAAAACGCACTCAACAACGAAGCTACGTTAAGGAAAATCATAGATTGTTGCGGTAGCGTTGAAGCATTCATCGAAAATCCATCAATTCTAAATCAATATATCAATTATCATCAAAAATTCGATTGGATGAGAACAGTAACAAAAGAAGAGGCAAAGAATGCTTATGACAACATCACCAACTGGGCTAAGGACACACGCAAAGCGATGTATTTTGATGGTGGTAAGTTTACAGACAAAGTTTTTGAACCGTTGTTACCAAGCAAAGTTATTACAGATTCTTTAACACCTAATGCATTGCAAAAGAACTGGCATGAACAAATGGAATTTCCATGTTGTCCAAACAAGAAATCTTTGCAAGAATATCATAAAAACATTTTGGAGAACCACTTTTTTGCCCAAAGTGAGAATTTTGTTTATAAAGTGATTAATCACCGCTTTGACAAAGAAAGAGAAGTTATTCATTTAATTTTATCATCAAAAAATCCAAAGAATTCGTATATTGTTGCAATGGTAACTTTGAATACAAGCAAAAAATTTCTTCATGAAGTTTTAAAGGAATATCAATCCTTAGAATTAGCAGAAAATCATTTTAATGGTATGGAATTTAAACTTGAATTTTCCAGTTCAAATTTCAATCCTAATGAATCCTCTTCTATTAAACATATATGTGAAGATTATCAATATTCGTACCTCAATTCAAATATCAGTAAGTTCGACAATACTTCAAATCTAACAGAATTTGAGGAAGAAAGTCAACCCCAAATATACAATTCTTTGACAAATAATGCGATACAAATTGATTGGAAAACTCCAACAGAGTTTGTTCTATGTCCAAAGATGACTTTATCGTTACAGGAATACTACAATAACCTTTCTAAGGGTATAGTTTTCGGCAAAAATACTTATGGAGAATCTATAATTGCAGATTTTGCTATGTTTAAAGATGAAGAGGCTATTGGTGTAGTTACTCGTTCCAACAACGTAAAAAGAACTGCATGTTGCAAAATTTACATTTCGGGTGATAAGTTTGCCCATGAAAATTATAGCTCATATTTCGACGAAAAAGGAGGTGAGCGTTTTCTGATTTGGGCACAAGGATTGGAATGGACGGGCGGTGAAATATTCGATGATTTGTGTTAAAAATCATCATTGTCCGAGAAAAAATAGTCAGAAATATCATAAAAAAAAGCGTTTAAACTACCCCTAAAAGACTGTTTAAACGCTTTTTTTAGTTTTATAATCTTTTCTCTACTCTACTTTAACTTTTTGTGACGTTGAATTTGCTCTAAACTCCGGCGCATACATACATTCTATTGTAGCGATACCGTTAGTTAAAACGCCTTTATGAACCGCAACAAGCGGATATTCAAACACATAGGTTCCGCGTTGCATAAACTCGATGAAAAATTCCTCGCAAGCATCTTTCGTCGATTCATAATAGTAAAGTCCATCTTGATAGCGACCGCCTGAGAGTTTGTTAAGGGGCTCGAAAGCGGAAGAATGAACATCTTTTAGGAAGACGTATTCCAAATCGCGATCGGTCGTGATAACAAAACGGGCTTTGAGTTTATCGCCTTGATGAAGCGGAGTTTGTGGCGTTACAAGGGTTGCAACATCCTGACCTAAAGCATCTTTTTCGATTTTATAAATTTCCTTTTTGAGGGTAAGACCGTTTGCAGTGGCTTTAACGTTTTGATACTCTTCAAAGTATTGCAAATAACAAGCACCGTAGGCAATGTGATTGTTAGGATTTACGACTTCGATTTGAGTAAGGTTAGAAGAAATTTCCCCCTTCGGATATGCTTTTTTAACGTAAGCCGAACCTTCTGAGGCTACTTCTGACAAAACTTTTCCACCGATTTTTATCGTGCAAGGCTGCTCGCTGACAGAAAGTTTTTCGCCGTTCATAAGCAAAGCGTAAACGGCCTCTGTAGTAGCGCGTGAAGATTTCCAAGAGTTGGTTTGTTTGTTTTTAACAAGCCAAATTTTCAGCTCCTCAACCTCATGAGAGAAACCAAACTCGGCAAAACTTTCGATTATCATTGCTTGAGTTTCAATCGGGGAATTGTACCAATGATAACCGTTGAGATTTTTGGAATAATACATTCCGAACTCTTCGGAGTTTTGAGCATTGTTTTTGAAAGCATCAACAATTTCTTTTGCAACTTTCTCTTTTCCAAGACGTTTGAACGATGTTGAAATCAAAGCTTGAGCGTACAAAGAAAAATCAGTCCAATTATCAACAAGCTTCGTTAAGAAGAAATCGTAAGCCTCTTGAGTTGATTTTGGAACTTTTTTATCAAGGAAGAAACTGCGTGCATAAAAATATTGAATATCATAATAACTCGGATGATATTTATCAAGATCCTTTTTAGAGAGAATTTTTTTCAATTCTTTGTAATCTTTCTCCAAGGCTTTGTCGATAAAGGAAACGGCTTTTTCTGTCATTTTATTAATATCGCCTGAATTTTCTATTGCCCCGAGATGAATCAACCTGCCAAGACCGCAAAGAATTTCCTGCGTTACGAAAACACTTTGTTTCATACCTTTGAACCAAGGCCAACCACCGTCAGAATATTGACCCTCAGAAAGTTTCTTCAAGAAAACTTTATTCGTTCTCTCAACTTCCTCGGAATTAAACAAATGCGCAATTTTTTTCATCTGTGCGCTTTCGTCTTTCGCATCCAAAAGCCAAGGCGTCTGAGATAGCAAAATAGATTTTAATTCCTGATTTTTCTCTAATGCCGACTTAAAATCTTCCTCCGTTAATTGCGAATATGTTTTTTCAAACGAGGGATTGGATTTGATAATTTTTTGCGCTAACATATTAGCGTAATACCTTGAAAATACGCTGTTGTAACATTCCACATCCGTTTCCCTCAAATACGGCAGCGACATGAACGCAAGCCATGCGGGATTGGAAGTAAATTCAAACGTAAAAGATTGATTATCTTGTGTTTTCGATTGATTTTTAAGCGATTGCACAACATAATTTTTCGTTTGATTTGCTCTGATGTTGAAAGATTGCGATTCGGTGATAAGAGTTCTGGTTGTTAAAACCGGGACAAATTTTTGACTTCCATCTGAATATTCGTCAGAAACGCCTACGATTTTAACTATCACAGGTTCAGGACGTTTAGGAATTTCCAACGTAAAATCTTCAACCCGAGTGCGTGAGGCTTCAACTGAAAAATCCTTAACCTTTTGAGAAATTTTATAATCGTTTACAGGCTGTTGAGTCTGAGCGTCAAGAATCTCGATTTTAATTTTTCCCGTCAATTTTTTATCGGTTAAATTGCTGATTTTAACAGGAATAACGATTTTGTCAGATTCCAAGAAAAATCTCGGCAAATTAGGCTCCACCATGAAAGATTTTTGAGTTATCAAATGATTGTCAGAAAAAGCATATCTCATATCCTTCGTGTGCGCCATAGCCATAAAATGCCATTTCGTAAGTGATTCAGGAACAGTAAATTGAATAGAAAGATTACCTTCGGCATCTGTCACCAAATTAGAAGAGAAAAAGGCTGTTTCAGCAAAATTTTCTCTAACTTTTACATCTTCAAATTCCTTGTCATTTTCATCAGCACCATTAGCGTCAGTTGCAAGCGAAACTTCAGCCGTTTCTTCATCCAAGGCATTATCCTCAAGTTTCATGCAACTCTCATAGACAAGTCCCTTCTCCTTGACACCACGCCCCATCATAAAATAATGCTCGTTAGGACGTCCGAATCTGTAAATTTGATGTCCGAACCAATTAATTTCCAAAGAAGAATACGAGTGATAAAAACTCTGATCCGAAACATAACGAATATTGCGGCTGTAATCTTCGCCCAACTTATTAACACTATATGCCGGACAAATTCTGTTGTAATCGTAACAACTTAAAGACCAATTGTTTGCCCTAATAGCATCGAGCGATTCATCGTAAAGTGTTGCTAACAATTCGGCATCAACGGGTTTTAAATTTTTGTCAAGGATTTTTAATTTAATCGTCTCATTTTCACCGGGTTCCAATTTATCGCGGAAACTTTCGTATTTAATGTCGATTTTTTTGTTGGTGTACGGCACGCTGATAGAAACGGTTCTATTGAAAAACGTATTGTCCTTAACAAAGAAAAATCTTACCGAAATGCCGCCGCGGTTTTCCTCAACTATCGGAATTTCAAGGGTTTGCGTTTCTTGTGAGAGTTTTATACGTTTTTGGGGAATCAACAGGTTGTCGCCCTGAAAAACTTCGTACCAAAGCAAAACATCTTTTTGAGAGGTTCCGAAAACGATTTTCGCTTTTTCACCCGGCTCACATGTGGGCTTAAAATTATGATACCAAAAATATTTGTTGAAATCCGTTTTTTTGCATTTTTCAGAAACCAAAGTAAATCTTGACTCCGATGTAATTTCGTGATTTTTAGAGTCTTTTGTCTTTAACAAAACGCAATAATTGCCGTCTTCAAGATTCTCAATAAACGACAAATCCACTTTTTGGGAAGATTTCAAACTCATGGTTTTAATAAGTTTTTCGTCCTCCAATTTGTATAAATCATTTTCAGGCAACGGATTCAAAAAGTTTTTAAGTTTTTTGACAGAAATTTCAATCTGACATTCCACGGGCGAACCCAAAGCGTTAGAAGCAGAAATTCCAAGTTCCTTAAATGAATTTTGCCCTTTGAAATAAAGATCCGAATGCCGGATTTTTCCCAAGAAAATTCCGGCATAACCTACTGAAACATAATGCGTTTTGGATTGAGTTTCACCATCGGGTGCAGTTACATCAATATTAACACGGTAAGTGAAAGTAAGACCTAAATCCTCCGGCAAACTTTTGTCGGGACGTGCTAAAAATTTCAATTCAAATTCGCCGTTTTCATCGGTTTGAGCTCTGCCGGTTTCGATTACTTTCTCCTGCAAATCATAATTAAAATACCACCAACCGAAAAATTTCGGAATCCTCGTAACCTTATATTTTACTTCCGCATTTTCTACTTTTACGCCCGAATAAGTTTTGGCAGAACCTTTTACTTTAACATCTTGATTCAAAGTAATTTCGCCCGTTGTCTCGTCGGTAAAAACTTCAAAAGTAGGACGTTTGTATTCTTCCACGCTAAACGAACAAGAATTGCTTGAAGAATTAACGCTAAAAGTGTAATTTCCTAATACAACGGAAGTTCCAAGTTGAAAACTGCCGCTTACCGTACCGAATTCATTTGTGGTGAAATCTTTTTCAAAAACTTTTTGACGATTGATATCCCTGACTAAAACGGTAATTTTTTTGCCGGAATTAACATTGAACTTATCATAACAAAGCACTTTGAAATACACGGTATGTCCGGGACGATACAAAGCTCTGTCAGTGAAAACTTTATAAAAAGTTTCCTTCTGTTTTTCAGACGATTTGGAGAAATAAATATTATCTCTGTCAAGAAAATCCTTATCTTTTTCAACCGTAAAATTAATGGAATAACCTTTGTAATTGCCGACATTGCGGTCA
Source organism: Bacteroidales bacterium (assembly GCA_017412115.1). GTDB lineage: Bacteria > Bacteroidota > Bacteroidia > Bacteroidales > UBA3824 > UBA3824. Next base: position 223,975 of record JAFPYR010000069.1, read on the forward strand.
AAAACACAATCGCCATTTTTGTCGGAAAGTTTCTTGTCCAAAAGTGTCCAAACCCATTTGTTGTTCTTGTATTCCTCGCCCAAAGCTTTAACGATAGCACCCTCTATAGGAGCTCCTGATTTTCGCTCCAAAACCTTTACCGTGGTTGTTCCGTTCTTGGTATTTTGAGAGGTAACAGCAATAATATCAGTTACTTGTATCAAACTGAAACTAACCGTTCCTTCTTTAAAATCCTTATTATTCGATATTAAAACAGCGTAATATCCGATACCCATAGCGGGCAAAGCATACGTGGAATTTGAATATTTGTAATTAGAAGATTTTTCAACATTAACATCATAGTTTTTAACATCGGACATCGCTTTTTGAAATTTTTCTAAATAATTTTTGCTGTTATAATCAGGAATTTCAAAAAAATCTTTAGAAATTTTTCCGATTCTAAAATAAACTTTATCAATGTTTTTATGCTTGATGCGGAAAACTATTTCGCTTGTATGCGGCAAATATTTTTCGGTTACGCAACTAAAATCCGGCTTTTCGATGTTGAAAATCATCGCTTTAGCATTGGAATCATTTTCAAGAATTTCCTCTGCCTTTTTGTGAGCTTTTACAAAATCTCCTGCGTTATAATACAATTCTGCAATTTTCCATTTTATAAGTTTTACCTCAGGCACGTTTGCGTAAGTTTTTTCCATTTCCTCCAGCGTGGAAAGCAAAACAAAATCCTTATCGGCAAGCGTGGATTGCTTGCGAAAATATTCCAAACGTTTCAAATCGTTGTAAATCAACAAAGATTTATCTGCATCATCTTTATGAGTATTGATTAATTTTTGATAAATCAAAAATACTTGATAAGAGGACAAATGACCATACGCTTTTTCGTCGAATTTAAGATTCAAAAACTCGTTTAGCCCTCCTAACAAGGCTTGGTTGTTATTATCGAAAATATCGTCAAAAACCTCATAACGTGAAGATTCTTTTTTGTAAAATTGTGTCAAAGCCCTATTCAAAAGAAAATCGTAAAGAGTAGGCGCATACGAAAAATCTTTTTCCAAACCCGAGAGAATATCTTTGTAATCTTCTGTCTTTTTGGCTTTTAAATCTTCCGCTTGAGCAACCGATTTTTCAAAATGCGCTTTTGCCTCTCTTAAAATCTGCTGCGTAGAATAGGTTTGAAGATTGCCGTCCTTGACATCTACATCAGTACGTTTTGAAATAGCAAAATATTCTTTGTCAAGATAATTCATATAAATCTGACCCAAAACCGAGTGCATGACAGCTTTGTCGGCTGGCGGAAAATTATCAAGTTCGCTTTCCATTTTTTTTAGTTCGGGAAAGAATCCGTCGTCCACAGTTTCGTTCTGATAATCAAGACTATAAATGTAAGTTTTGATTATCTGCGGATAATTCTTGTCCTTTTGAGCGTGGCTTAAAATATCTTTAACTTTTTTGTACGCATCATTTGTTTTGTTTTTGCGTTCGAGTTCCACAACTTGTTTCCAAGCCTCCTCGTAAGAAAATTCACCCCCGGAAAGAGAGAATTTCTCCTTAAAAAAATTTTTTATGTCCATAGCTTTCTTGTTGTTAGAATAACTCCTATAGGCAAAAAGAAACAGCCCTAAGGTTATCACTATCGTTAATAATAAGTATTTCTTCATATCGCGAAAAAAATATAAATGAGATTAAACAATGCAAATAAAACAATTTGTTTTAATACATGAAAATTTTTTTAAAGTTTTTGCATAAAAGTATTTCAAAAAAATTTGCAAAATCCGTTAAAAAACCTTTTCTTTGTATTCGACAAAAACAATATGAGGATAGTTTTTTCAATTATATTAGTTTTTTTTCATACGATTAACACCCTTGCTCAAAGCTGTAATCTGCCGAAAAACAAGGAGTTGAACAATCGTTTCTCAGACGCAAAAGCCTTAATGCAACAAAACATGGATTTAGGCGTAAAATACATGAACGAAATCATAAAAACTAATCCGAATTATTATCCCGCCTCATTGATTTTAGGAGATTATTATCTGAAAAAAGCTCAAGAGTCAGCATTAAGATTTCAAACCAAAACGGCTTTGGAATACGCACAAACGGCGGTTTCAAATCTGAACCTAAGTTATAAGAATTGCAACGAATACGACAGCAGCCGTTCGGCTTATCTTTTGGGCGAAGGATATTACATTTGCAGAAATTTTGAAAAATCGAAGTTCTTTTTTCAAACCTTCTTATCCGCTCAAAACAAAGCCGAAAGCCTTGTCTTAGGGGCTAAAAAACGTATGAAAATGATTGAAGATTATTATGTTTTAATCAACAATCCGATACCGTTTAATCCCAGAATTCTTAAAAACGTTTCAACCAAAAACGATGAATTTTTGCCGCTGATTTCTCACGACGGCTCTATTTTGCTTTACACGGTAAGATACGAAAAACGCCCTAACGTTTTCATTGAAGAATTAATGCAAAGCATAAGAACCAAAAACGAAGAAGGCATAGAGGAATTTTCCAAAGGCGAGAGAATGACAACACCTTTCAACACCGGCAAAATTCAAGGCGGAACTTCCCTTACGGTTGACAACCGCATCATGTACATAACTATTTGCAGTCATGATAATTGCGACATTTATTATTCCAAAAACGAAAAAGGCGCTTGGCAACCTTTAATCAAAATGCCGAACACCGTTAATACCGAATATTTTGAAGGTCAGCCCTCGGTAGATGCCACGGGAAACGTTTTGTATTTTTCGTCAAACCGTCCTGGCGGATTCGGCGGTTACGACATTTATAAAATAGTCCGCAAACATCAGGATTCGCTTTGGAGTGCACCGATTAACCTCGGAAAAGAAATTAACACCGAATTTGACGAAAAAACGCCCTTCATTCATTGCGACAATCAAACGCTGTATTTTTCATCAAACGGACACGGCGGAGTCGGTGGTTTTGACATTTTTTATTCGCGTCAAGAGAAAAACGGAATGTTTTCAAAACCGCAAAATATCGGCTATCCGCTTAACAGTCAGAAAGATGAAGTTGCATACATTGTTAGCGCCGATGGCAAAAGAATTTATTTTTCCGCAATGCTTTTAAGCGGTGAAGGCGGTTGGGACATTTATTGCTCTGAACTTACAAAAGAGGCTGCCCCGAGTCATGTTTTGTTGATAAAAGGAAAAATTACCGACGAGGAGGGAAAACCCGTCCCTGAGGTAAACGTAGATTTAACGAGTCTGAAAACTTACGAAACATCTCATAGCGTAACCGATTCCAAAACAGGCGATTATGCCGTTTCGACCCCCGTTGAAAAAGACGAGGATTACATGATGACAATCAAGAAAAAAGGCTTTTTTTATAATGTGATGTTTTACCGTCCCGATTCCTCGAATTATGTTCCCCCGACGATTGAAAACGTTAAATTAGACAGAATAAAAACCGAGGTGCCTTATACTTTGGAAAATGTTAATTTCGATTATAATTCGGCAAAACTAACTGAAATCAGCAAAGCATATTTGCATCAATTAGCCCTGTTTTTGAGCGAGTATCCTCAATACAACATCGAAATTTTAGGGCACACCGACGCAATAGGAACGGAAGAGGAAAACATGATTTTGAGTGAAAAACGCTGCCGGACAGTCGTAAATTATTTAATCATGGCGGGAACGGATTCCAAGCGTTTGACTTACAAAGCTTTCGGAAAATCTCTTCCGATGGCAACAAACGAAACCTCTATCGGCAGGGCTCTCAACCGAAGGGTAGAAATTGTATTAAGCATGAGAAAAAAATGAATAATTCATAATTCACAATTCATAATTCACAATTCATAATTATAAATAAAATGTGGTTAGATATTTTATATGTTTTAATCGGATTTGTTCTGCTGATAAAAGGCGGAGATTTCCTCGTAGACGGAGCGGTTTCAATCGCTAAACGTGCAAAAATTTCACCGATGGTAATAGGTTTGACAATCGTCGGCTTCGGAACCTCATCACCGGAATTGTTGGTAAGTATTCAAGCAGCACTCAGCGGCAGTTCGGGCATTGCGCTTGGAAACGTTGTTGGAAGTAACATCGCAAACATTGCCCTAATACTTGGAACGGCGGCAATCGTAAAAGAATGTGTAGCTCAAAAAATGACATTAAAAGTTGATATGCCGTTTATGTTCTTGGTTTCGGGACTTTTTGTAGGAATAGCAATGTCTGGAACGATTTCAAGAACAGCAGGCATAATCGGATTTTTATTGTTATGCGCTTTTATTATCTGGGAAATAAAACACTATCCGGCTCAAACTACAACCGAAGAAGACGAAAAAGAACCGATGCCCGTTTGGAAAGCGTTGATTGTTGTCATTTTGTCGTTCGGAGCATTGGTTTACGGCTCTGACAAATTGGTTGAAGGCGCATCAAATATCGCTAAATCTTTAGGTGTTACGGACAGAGTTATCGGTCTTACGATAGTTGCAATAGGAACTTCGCTCCCGGAACTTTTCGCATCGGTTGCCGCCGCTAAAAAAGGTCAAACCGATATGGCAATCGGAAACGTTGTGGGCAGTGCCATTTTCAATATTTTATCGGTTGTAGGCATTTCGGCAGCAATTTGTCCGATTGAAAATTCAAACGTAGGATTTTTAACCGATTATATTTGCATGGTAGCACTTTCGGGTTTGCTTTGGTTTTTTCTTTCTACAAAACAAACTCTTGAAAGATGGGAAGGCATTGCTTTGGTTACGATTTATGCGGGATACATTGCTTGTACGGTAATTTTCAGTTAAAGTTTTTTTTTGACGAAAGATACAAATTTATTTTTAAGTAAAATTCTTAAACCGTTTTTGCCTTTTATTTTGTACTTTTGCAAAAATTTTAATCGAGAAAAAAAATTATGCAACGCAGTTCTTTCAGCGGGTCGGTAGGCTTTGTTTTGGCAGCGGCGGGAAGTGCCGTAGGATTAGGTAACATTTGGAGATTTCCGTATTTGGCAGCAAAAGATGGCGGAGGTCTTTTTTTGGTGATTTATATAATCCTTGCTTTAACATTCGGTTTCGCACTTCTTACAACCGAAATTGCAATCGGCAGAAAAACTCGCAAAGGCCCTTTGTCGGCTTACAGAAGAATTAATCCGAGATTCAAAAATTTAGGATTAATCGGTTGCATAATTCCGATGATGATTTTGCCGTATTACAGCGTCATAGGCGGTTGGGTTATGAAATTTGCAACCGCTTATCTCTTTGGCAGCGGTGTTGAAACCGCTCAGGAGGGATATTTTACGAATTTTATAACTCACAAATACGAAAGTATTATTTTCACGGTAGCATTTTTGCTGCTTACAAGTTTTATAATTTACAGAGGCGTTAACAAAGGCATTGAAAAATTTTCAAAAATTTTAATGCCTATGTTATTGCTTTTGATAATAGGCATTTCGGTTTTTTCGCTGACAATTCAGCACACGGACTCTTTAGGCGAAACACGCAGCGGTCTTGACGGAATGAAAATATACGTTATTCCCGATTTCAAAGATTTAACGTTAGAGAAATTTTCGGTTACGCTAATGGATGCAATCGGACAGTTGTTTTATAGTCTTAGCATTGCAATGGGAATTATGATTTCTTACGGCTCGTATGTCAAAGACGAAAACGACCTTGTAAAAAGCATCAACAGAATTGAAATTTTTGACACGGCGGTTGCATTTTTGGCGGGAGCAATGGTAATTCCCGTAGTTTATGTTTTTGCCGGTTATGAGGGAATGACAGCCTCCGGTCCGGGATTAGTTTTTGTCAATATTCCTAAAATTTTTGCCGAAACGGGACAAATCGGAAATCTGCTCGGAGCGGTATTTTTTACGATGGTATTGTTTGCGGCTTTAACGAGTGCAATTTCGATTTTGGAGGCAATAGTATCAAGTTTTATGGACAAATTCGGTTATTCAAGAAAAAAATCTGTTGTCATAGAAACTTTAATCGCATTGTTTTTTGCGATTTTGGTTTGTTTGGGTTACAATGCGTTGTATTTTGAATTGCCGCTACCAAACGGAACTAATGCACAAATCCTTGATTTAATGGATTATATCAGCAATAATATACTTATGCCGATAACCGCATTGCTCACTTGCATCCTCATCGGTTATATCGCAGGGCCTGAAAAAATTATTTCTGAGGTTACCCGAAACGGTGAAATTTTTTCAAGAGAAAAACTTTACAGGGTTATGATAAAATATATCGCACCGCTGTTGTTGTTTTTATTATTGTTAAAATCAATCGGATTATTATAGGGGCTGACCTATGTGTCAGCCTTAATGTCCGTCATAAAAAAAAGCGGAATATGATATCACATCACATTCCGCCCAAAAAAAATGAAAAATGAA
>JAFPYR010000070.1 GCA_017412115.1 Bacteroidales bacterium
AAGCGTTGCGTAAAGTTTTGAACAATTATACATCACACGGCGCAAAAAGTCTGCTGACCAATACATTTGCATTTCAACAATGAAATATGTATCTTCGGCAACTTTGCACTTAACATCAACTACACTGCGCCTTTTGCCGTCAGTCAAAGGTATAATTTCTGACGGCAAGTACTCAATGTCCTTTATTTGGTCGTCGCCTTCTAATTTTAGAACAGCATTCAAAAGACTGATTGTCAAATTCTTATGTACACCGAACACTTTTTTGAAAACAACGTCGGTTTTGGGGTCGTAATACTGCATAACGAAAATTATTTTAAAATGTTTCCGTTGTAAAAATAATTATTTTTAAGTATTTCACAAAATCGAGTAGAAGAAAAATAAAGTAGCCAGCATATCTTCAAAAATCCCATACGGAACTTTCTTTGACAGAATTTCTTGAAAGCTCATCTTCGGAAGTTTCATTCTCTTCGGGAGATTTTTGCTCCTCTTGAAAAGCATCTTCAAAAACATTTTGTTCTGCTTGTTTGGCTTCTTCTTCGATAAAATCCTCCTCCAAAAGTTCCCAAATGCCGTGAACCAATTGTTTTAAACCGTCCTTTGTGTATGACGAAAACGTAAAACAAGGAATATCAGAGGGAAGATTTTTCTTAATATCCGACAAAATTTCCTCATCCGCCAAATCGCATTTTGAAACCGCCAAAATACGTTTTTTGTCCAAAAGTTCGGGATTGTATTGCTCCAATTCTCCTAAAAGAATTTCATAATCTTTTTTAACGTCATCGCTGTCGGCCGGAATCAAAAACAAAAGCAAAGAGTTTCTTTCAATATGACGAAGGAATCTCAAACCCAATCCTTTACCTTCGGATGCGCCTTCGATAATACCCGGAATGTCAGCCATTACGAAAGAATGTTTGCCATCAACATCCACAATTCCTAAATGCGGGACTAAGGTCGTAAACGGATAATCCGCAATTTTGGGTCTTGCAGCCGAAATTGATGACAACAAAGTCGATTTTCCCGCATTAGGAAATCCGACCAATCCTATATCAGCTAAAACCTTGAGTTCAAGAATTTTCCAACCCTCTTCGCAGTCTTCGCCGGGCTGTGCATAACGAGGTGCCTGATTAGTGGAAGATTTGAAATGAACGTTACCGAGTCCTCCCCTACCGCCTTTTGCAAGAACTTGTGTTTCACCGTCTTGAGTAATTTCAAAAAGAATTTCCTCGGTTTCGGCATCCTTTGCAACTGTTCCTAAAGGCACATCAATAATAACGTCTTTTCCGTCTTTACCTTTCCAAGTATCCCTCATACCCGAAACACCGTCTTCGGCTATGATATGTTTCTGATATTTAAGGTGTAACAGAGTCCAAAACTGTTTGTTGCCGCGAATAATAACACTACCGCCTTTTCCACCGTCGCCACCGTCAGGACCGGCTTTCGGACGGTATTTTTCGCGTTTAAGATGGGCACTGCCAGCACCGCCGCGCCCCGATTTTACATATATTTTTACGTAATCAATAAAATTATCCATAGTACAATTTTTTTTTAGGCTTGAGCGTGTCTTAAAAACTCTGCTTTTTCGATTTTTTGTTTCGCATAATCAAGCGTAACAGTGTATGAATCAACATTTTGAGAAGGTAAATCATACATAACGTCAAGCATTACCGCCTCGCAAATCGAACGCAGACCTCTCGCCCCGAGTTTAAATTCAACAGCTTTATCAACAATATATTCCAAAACTCCGTCCTCAAATTCCAAATCAACATTATCCATCTTGAAAAGTTTTTTATACTGACGGATAATGGCATTTTTAGGCTCTGTTAAAATATTTCTCAAAGCCGTTCTGTCCAAGGGGTCAAGGAATGTCAAAATAGGTAATCTACCGATAATTTCGGGAATCAAACCGAAAGACTTCAAATCGGTAGGAGTAATGTACTGCAAAAGATTGTCCCTATCAACAGCACCCGTTTCCCGGATAGAATTGAAACCGACAACCTCCGTATTAAGACGATGAGCAATTTTTTTCTCAATACCGTCAAAAGCACCGCCGCAAATAAAAAGAATATCTTTCGTATTAACGGAAATCATTTTTTGCTCCGGATGTTTTCTGCCACCGTTAGGCGGAACATTAACGATGCTTCCTTCAAGAATTTTCAAAAGTCCCTGTTGAACGCCTTCGCCGGAAACATCACGCGTAATCGAAGGATTATCACCCTTACGTGCTATTTTATCAATTTCATCAATAAAAACAATACCTCTTTCTGCCAATGCAACATCAAAATCGCAAGCCTGAAGAAGTCTTGACAAAAGACTTTCAACATCTTCACCTACATAACCGGCCTCGGTCAAAACGGTTGCATCAACAATCGTAAAAGGAACATTAAGAAGTCTTGCTATCGTTTTGGCTAACAAGGTCTTTCCCGTTCCCGTCTGACCGACCATTATAATATTTGATTTCTCGATTTCAACGTCGTCGTTTTTGGATTTTGACTTTGAAGGTTTTTGGTTAAGTCGTTTGTAATGATTGTAAACCGCAACGCTCAAAGATTTTTTTGCATTGTCCTGACCGATGACATATTGGTCTAAAAAGTTCTTAATGTCAGAAGGTTTGTAATTGAATTCAATATTTGAAACATTCGAACCCGAAGTTTTTGAACCTATTTCCGACTCCACGATTTGATGAGCCTGATCTATGCAAAAATTACAAATGTAAGCATCCTGTCCTTCAATAAGGAGTTCCGTTTCACTTTTCGGACGACCGCAGAACGAACATCTGCTTATGTTCTGTTTTGTCATGATTATCTAAAAAAATACGTACTTTTTATGAGAGTGCAAAGGTATGAAAAAAAAATTTGCAGTACAAAATTATTAACAAAAAAGCCGCAAAAAAATTGCGGCTTTTTTTAATTTTAAAATAATTCCACTTCAATTTTTTGAATAAATGCCGTTAAAGTATAACGTTCCCCGATTGCAGCCTCAGCAAGAGTAACAAGGACATTTATATGATTGTCAAATTTATCAACTATAAAGACCTCGGTACGTTTTCCAATCAACGTTTTATCGCCTGATTTAAAGAAGTTTCCTAAATAATTATCTTCGTTTGCGATATTATCAGTCGGTAAAAGTTCGGAAATTTCTTTGTTAAGAACCTCCTCGTGCTGAATTCCCCAAAGTTCCTCTGCCGCACGATTGAAAAGCGTAATCCTATTATCCTGATTAATCGTAACCACAGCATCCAACATGCCTTCCAAAGTCTTGTCGGAAAGGATTTTAACAATTGAAACCTCACGGAACTGAAGTTTCATTTCCTCACGTGCCTCTTTAAGTTTCTTAGAAAGTTCGACTTTCGATTGTGAAAGTTTTTGCTCTTGTTCCCTCAATATTTCGGTTTGTTCCCTTGCTTTTTCCTCGATTCGGATTTGTTCGGTAACATCATTACCGATGAAGACAATTTTCGCAGGCTCGCCGTACATATCATGCACAACGGTATACGTACCTTGAAACCATCTTTCCTCACCTGTTTTGGTAAACCATTTGTGTCTGCCTTCAAAAGGAACACCGTTTATAATATTTCTCCAAATAACTTTGAAATCCTCCAAATCGGTTGCCGTCAAGAAGTTGAAAATCGTCCTCTTAACAAGTTCGTCCGGGGTAAACTGAAGAATGTCAATAAGTTTGTGGTTCATCTCAAGCACCCTTCCGTCAGGACCATATTCTGCTTTCATGGTAGAACGGTTTAGGGCATCGATTTGTCCTTTATAGTCAAGACTCTCTTTCTTGCTCTCTGTAATATCAATACCCAAGAAAAGAATCTTAACGGGTTTTCTCATTATATCCCTTACAGAAACGTATGTTGCCATCGTCCAAAGGTCGGTACCAGATTTCGTAACGTGCTTCATATCACCCTCAAAGTGCTTACCGCCTGAGGCAAGATTTTGCCACAACTCATTAAACCAAGCCCTGTCTTTGTCGGAAATAAACATCGAAATATGTTTTCCTTCGATTTCGGAAACATTCGTATAACCTAGTTTCGTCAAAAATTTCGTATTAGCATATTGCAAGAAACCATCAACAGAATACTCGGCACGTATCATGGTGTGGTTAACTGAATTTGTGAACGAAACGAATTGTTCTGACTGTTCGGCTGCCTTAATCTGAGTCTGTTTCAAAGCGTCCATGTTTTTACGCATCTCTTCCTCTTGATGCGCCATTATTTCCGCCTGCTCCTGAGACTCTTTCAAGAGCTGAGCCGTTCTCATGTTGATATTAACGTTTGAAATCGTGGAGGCAATAGACTCTGCCACACGCTCGATAAACTCAATTTCAAAAGGTTGATATTTTACGAAAGAGGCGATTTCAACAACGCCGTAAATTTCGTCGTTTACTTTCAAAGGTACAATCACAAGGCTTCGGGGATTAGCCTTTCCCAAACCTGAGGTTATCTTAACATAATCCTCTTTGGTCTCCTTTATGAAAATAGTTTTTTTCTCCTGAGCACAAGCTCCGACCAAACCCTCTCCCCATTGAATCTCTTTGTTAGGATATTTTTTACGTCCGTATGCGTATGAGGCCGTCATATTAAAAATTTTCTGACCGTCTTTCTCCTGTAAAAGGAAGAAACACGCCTGCTGGGCATTAACGTATTTTACGAGGTTCATAACGACCTCGTTAGAGAGTTTGTCGATATCGCCGATGTTTTCTCGGAGAATATCACCGAAACGCGCAAGACCCTCGGTAATCCAGTGCCGCTGCTTGTCTTCGTTTTTACGGGCATCTTCCTCTTCCTGAGAACGTTTCAACTCGTTCCGCAGGTTGATAAGAGATTTTCCGATTTCGTCACCTTCTTGAAATTCATACTGAAAATCTGTCTGACCCTGACGTATTTTTTCGACAAAATCGAAGACTTTTCTTGATTTTGCCTGCTCACTATTAATACCGTCATTCAAATCCGTAATACGGCTCTGCAATTCGTTACCTGTATAGTAACCGAAAAAGCCGAACAAAACAGGCAATGCCAAATTAACCCACATCGAAGGACTTTCTCTAAAAGTTTCTACAATGAGGTCAAACGATATAGGCTCCCGTTGAAAAACCATATCCAAAAATACGATTATCGACAAAAGACCCACACCGATTAAAAATCCTACAAACGCGTAAGAATATGCGGCATTGGCTTGCGCTTTCTTTTTCATAATCAACCTTGTTTAATTATTTTATTAAAGCAACTTCAAATTCTTTAATACCTCCAAAACCGTTTCCTCGGAATAAGGTTTTTCCAAAATGGTATCAAAGCCGGCATCTCCAAATTCAGAGGCAAAATCCTCCAAATTATGAGCCGTAATAGCAACTACGGGTATACTCGAATACTTACTATCGGATTTCAGTTTTTTTGTGGCCTCAATACCGTTCATAACCGGCATTTCAATATCCATAAAAATAACGTCAATCTTCTCCTTTTCCAAAACATCAAAGGCTTCTTTCCCGTTAGAAACCATTCTGACACCGATAGTAGGATCTATCATATCAACGTATGATGCTAAAAGAAACTGATTAGCAAATATATCGTCTGCTACTAAAACTGTTAATTTTGACATACTTTTTTCTAAAAAAACGTTTTATTTTTGAGTACGGGAAAATTTCCTCCTATGAAAAAATCGCCTCCCGTATTATTTATTAATGCAATATAAATACCAAAACTTTAAAATTTTTGCCTTAAAAAGGTTTCACGGCAAAAAGAGCAAGTTTTTCAAGCGGCAGGACTTTGTCTGCGGCACCGAGTTTTACTGCCTCTTTAGGCATACCGTAAACCACACACGTTGCCTCGTCCTGAGCTGCCGTTTTAGCACCGGCCTCTTTCATCTCCAAAAGACCTTTAGCACCGTCATCACCCATACCGGTCATAATAATTCCGACCGCATTAGCACCGGCATAACGGGCTGTAGAACGGAACAAAACATCAACCGAAGGACGGTGTCTGTTAACCAAAGGACCATCTTTGACTTCAACATAATATTTTGCACCGGAGCGTTTCAAAAGCGTGTGCTTGTTGCCCGGAGCTATCAAAGCATGACCGGGAAGAACACTATCGCCATTTTCTGCCTCTTTTATACTGATTCTGCAAATATCGTTAAGACGGTTTGCAAACGAACGGGTAAAATTCTCCGGCATGTGCTGAACAATCACAATACCCGGACAATCCTCCGGCATAGCCTCCAAAAATACTCTCAAAGCCTCCGTTCCGCCGGTTGAAGCACCTACTGCAATAACCACGTCAGTAGTTTTAATCATGCTCGAACCTATAACTGAGGGAGATTTAGCGATAACCGCATCAGCTGAAAGTTTAGGTTCGATCTTCATAAAAGTAGGTGAACGTTTAATAAGTTTTGCACAAGCAGCCGCCCTTACTGCTTCAATAAGACGGATTTTTGACTCTTCGATAAACTGCTTGGTATCCATTCGCGGTTTTGCGATAACATCTACCGCACCGTATTCCAAAGCCTTCAAAGCCGTTTGACTGCCCTCTTCGGTAAGAGAAGAAATTATCAACACAGGAATAGGATGTTGTGTCATAATTTTTCTCAAAAACGTAATACCATCCATACGGGGCATTTCTACGTCAAGAGTAATTACGTCAGGAACCTCCGTCTGAATCCTCTTGGCGGCAATATAAGGATCCGAGGCCGTCGCCATAACCTCTATCTGAGGATCGGTCTGCAAAATAGAAGACAAGGTCTGTCTTACAACAGCCGAATCGTCTACAATTAATACCCGTATTTTCTTATTATCCAATGACATAATTACCTTCCTCTTTTTTAAATAAAATTATCTCCGTTTTTTGTAAAGCGGAATATATATTATTTAGTGATATTGCTCTTAATATAACACTGAAGCACTTCGCCTGTATGAGTGTTATAAATAATTTTACGTCCGCTGTTACCGCCCGTAGAACGACCGATAATAGGAATATGTTTTTCGTCAAGCATTTCTTCAGCAACCATAATATTTCTCTGTCCGATATGCATTATATTGGATGAAAACGAGATAACCTCGCCGCCTCCAAATATTTTTGCCACAAGATTGTTTGTACGACAGCCTAACTGAACCATTCTCTCAACCAATCTTTCAATGGCGATGTTTCCGTATTTCGGAGATGCTAATTCCATACCGTTCCAAGTAGGCAGCATATAATGGTTGATGCCCCCGATGCCTGATGTTCTGTCCCACAAACATACCGCAACGCACGAACCGAGTATAGTCGTAACCTCACTCGGCTGAGCCGAGGCGTACATTGTAGAAGGATATAAAAAATGTCTGGTCATAGGTTTACTTGTTTTTCTTAAGGTTATCAGAATATTTCTTCATCACCGAAGAATACTTCGTTTCCTTCTTCGGAATAATCGTTATTTTGCTCTTGTGATTCAGGTATAATCACGGTAAAAGTAGAACCTTCGTTTTCTTTGCTCTTAACCTCTAAGCGGCCGTTAAGCAAATCAATGTAGGCCTTGTTGATTGAAAGACCTAAACCGTGACCTCTGTTCAAAGAGTTAATTCCGTTGTCCAATCTCTTGAAACGGTCGTAAATAATATTCAAATTTTCCTCAGAAATACCCATGCCCTCGTCAATAACATCAACGACGAGTTCACCGTTTTCGTTGATACCGTATGCTATTTCAACACGTTTTTCTTTGCGGTTAAAGTTGATAGCATTGCAAAGCAAGTTTGATAGAATAAGCATCAGTTTGTCGCTATCGGTCCTAAACAAAACAGGATTGCTATCTCCCATACGATTTGTAATAACCTGACGCAATGCTTTTCGCTCGATTTCGCGGGTGTATTGTCCAAAAAGACTTGTAATAATCTCACCGACATTAACGACCGAAATATTAGGTTGAATTTCACCGGCTTCGATTTCCGCAGCCGCAAAAATATTTTTAAACTGGAAATCCAAGTTGAACGCCTCGCCGTGAATCATCGTAGCCATGCGTTTCATTCTTGCAACATCAGTCTCAGGACATTCCATAATACTTTTTGAAAGTCCGAGAATAGAAGCAAAAGGATTGATAATCTCATTCGTAATGTTTGAAATAAAATGAGATTTCATAGCCTCGGATTCTGTCAGTTTCTGATTCAAATCCAAAAGTTGCTTGTTGAGGGAGTTAAGGTTTTCAACGGCTGCCTTGTACTTTTCGATACGGGCAGACAACTCGTTCAAAAGAACTCCGTCGCTTATATTCTGTGCCTGTATGTTATCCATAATATTTTGATTTCTTAAATATTAGTAGTTAAGTATCTAATTTTTACCTTTTGTCTTTATCAGTCTCAAATCCGTTTGAAAACGGTTGGTTTCAATTGTTTCAGAGGAACGTTTATTCCCGTAACGGACTCCGAATGTCCGAGAAAGAAATAACCGCCCGGTTTCAAATGTCTGCAAAGTTTGTTAATAACCTTTTCCTGAGTATTGCGGTCAAAGTAAATCAACACGTTGCGACAAAAAATAATATCAAAATTATTCGGTGCATCATAAACCTCGTCCATAAAATTAAGACGCATAAAACTCGTTTTAGCTCTTAATTCAGGAACTATTCTCACCGTAGGTTTAGTTCTGTCTTTACTTTTCAATAAATATTTTTTCTTCAAATCCATCGGAATGACCGAAACCCGCTCTTCCGGATAAATAGCAGTAACAGCCTTTTCCAAAACGATAGTCGAAAGGTCGCTTCCTAAAATCTGAAAATCAAACCCCTTGAACCGTTTTGCAAATTCCGACAAAACAATGGCAAGCGTATAAGGCTCTTCACCCGAAGAACAACCTGCCGACCAGATTTTGACATAGTTTTGACGTCTTACCTGATAAAACTCCGGCAAGACGGTATCAGTCAAAAATTCAAAATGCTGATTCTCCCTAAAAAAATCCGTTTTGTTGGTCGAAACAACGTCCATCATGGATATAATTTCGTTTTCACCCTGAGGAGAAAACACATAATCAACATAATCCGAAAATGACGGTATTTGCAACGCCCTCAAACGTTTCTGCAAACGACTTTGAAGCATAATATGCTTAGCCTCAGGCATTTTGATACCATACTGACCGTAAATAAATTTACTCAGACGCTCAAAATCCTTAGCTGAAAGTTTTGCATCATAATAGGTCAACGGACTAACGGAATTTTCCATGAGAAATAGTTTTTTCTTAATTGTTATAAAAAATAATTACTCTATTTTTTCAGCTTTCTTTGACTCCTCACTCTCTGCCGTATCCTGCATCATAACAAGTTCGTCAGTTGAGAATACTTTGTCAATATCCAAAAGCATAACGAATTTCTCATCGGACATTCTGTAAACGCCGTCAATAAATTTTGATTTGTATTTTGCGCCGATACCCGGAGGCGGCATGATTTCTTCCTGTTGAAGTTCAAAAACTTCTTTAACGGAATCCACCAAAATACCGGCATTGACAACCTCGCCTTCGATTTCGACGTTCAACACCAAAATCACCGTATCACGCTTGTATTCAATCGGTTCCATACCGAATTTCATTCTTACGTCGATAATCGGCAAAACCGTTCCGCGCAGATTGATAACACCCTTCATGTAATCCGGTGCGGTAGGCACTTTGGTTATCTGCACAAGCTGAAGAATGTTTAAAACCTTTCCTACGTTGATAGCAAAATATTCTTCGCCCAACATAAAAGAAATATAAGAGTTAGTTCCCTGCTCCATGTTTATCGTGGTTTTAATTAAGTTCGTTATATTTTGTAAACTGATTAATAACTTTGTGTGTATCAAGTACTAAAGCAACAGTTCCGTCACCTAAGATTGACGCACCGGAGAAAATATCCTGATTTCTGTAAAGTTTTCCAAGAGGTTTCAATACAGCCTGATATTCACCCGTAATATTATCAACTACTACTCCGATTTTTCTATCTTCGTATTTTACCATTATAATCTCCTCTTTTTCAGGCACGTTTTCGGTGATTCCAAACTCGTCCCTCAAATAATAAAAAGGATATTGCGTTCCCTCGATATTGATAACGTTTTGGAAAGCGGCTGCAATTTTAGAATGTTCCACCGCAAAAATCGTATCAATTACCGAAAGCGGAATTATATAATCAACATCGGCAATGCGTACAAGCATACCGTCAATAATACTCAATGTAAGAGGCAATTTTATCGTAATCGTAGTTCCTTCTCCTAATTGTGAGGAAACCTGTACGGTACCTCTGATGTCAGAGACTTTACGTTTTACGACGTCCATGCCTACGCCGCGGCCGCTGATATTCGTAACTTGCTCCGAAGTCGAAAAGCCCGGCATAAAAATAAGGTCTATTATCTCCTTGTCCGAAATCTGAGCATCGGAAGGAATAAGTCCTTTATCAATGGCTTTACGTTTAATTTTTGCAGGATTCATACCTGCGCCGTCGTCAGTAACGGCTATAACAACCTGACTTCCAGAATAATAAGCTTGAAGAGTAATTCTGCCTTCAGGACTTTTTCCTGCTGCAACTCTTTCTTCTGCCGATTCGATACCGTGGTCAATGCTGTTTCTTAAAATGTGCATCAACGGCTCTGAAATACCCTCAATAAGAGTTTTGTCAAGTTCTGTTTCTGCACCTTTTGCCTCAAAAACGATTTCTTTTCCGACCTCTCGCGATAAATCCCTTACCAAACGTCTGAATCTTACCACTAAATAATCAATCGGAATAAGGGTAATACTAAAAGCCGTATCCCTCAACTGTCTTGAAATATTTTCAAGACTTTCTGCAATTCTCGTTAATTCGGCATCTTTGTTTTTGTCGGCATAAAGGTTAAGACCCGCCTGAGTAGTGATAAGCTCGCTGACAAGATTCATGAGCATATCAATCTTCTCTGAGGCAACCCTAATACCTGAAATTGAAGATTCTTTTGCGAATTTTTTAATATGTTCGTCACCAGAATTTTCCTTAACCTTAAGAGCACTCTCGTTTTTAGCCTTTTCCAAAGCCGTTATCGCCGTAACAAGCGATTTTATTTTGTCAAGGTCAAATGGGAAATCGTGTCTGCAAACGAGCAAAGGTTCAATACCTTCCAAACCAAAAATATCTCTATCCGCCAATTTCTCGATAGTAACCTCGCAATCATCCTCAACAAAAATAAAGACATCTCTTATCGCATCCTCATTTTTATCGGTTGAAATTACGACTTCCCACCAAATGTAAGTGTCATCAAATACGAAATTTTCAAAATCGGGAATGTTAGAATAGAAAATATTAACCTTAGCCTGACCTAAACCGACTAATTCGTCGATAAGGAAGAACGGATTAGTACCGTTTTTTTGGATATGTTCGTAAGGTTTTACTTTTACATAATAGGTTGCATGACCAATCTGAGTAACCTCATCCCCACGGGAAACGACGATTTCACCGGAATTATCACCGAGGAGAATGGCATCAATCCTTTTGTTGAGGATTTCTTCATTCTTTTTTATTTCGGCAGCTTTAGAACCGTCGTCGTTGAGCATACTCGTAATATGATCGGCCGACTCGAAAGTTATGTCCAACATCTCGCGCGTTACTTTAAGTTTTTTCTGTCGCACGAGGTCGTACATATTTTCCAATTTATGGGTATAAGCAGTAACATTATCAAACCCGAACATACCACCGCCGCCTTTCAAGGAGTGCATAATCCTGAAAATACTATCCACGAGCTCCGGATTTCCGGTATCCTGCTCGAGAGTCAGCAACGCCTGTTCCAACTGGTTGATAAGGTCTGATGCCTCTTCCAAAAATTTTCTTTGAAAATTGTCCATCGTTAAAAAATCCGGGTTTAATTTTACTTACTTAAAAAACTTTTTAAAAAAAAACTACTTCTTTTCTTATTTTCGGCCGTACAAGATTATCGGATAACCTTACTGATAGCCGCCAATAATTTAGCAGGAACGAAAGGCTTGATAATCCAACCGGTAGCTCCCGCATCTTTAGCTTCTATTTTTTTAGCAAGCTGGGATTCGGTAGTAAGGAAAAGAATTGGCACACGACTATAACCGGAGGTGGCTCTAATATATTTGATAAGTTCGATACCGTCCATTTCCGGCATGTGGAGGTCGGTAATTACCAAATCAATCGTCCGCCCGTCAAGAAAACTTTGGGCTTCAATACCGTTTCCGGCTGCAAATACCTCAAATCCTGCGTTTTGTAGTGTAAAATTAACTACTTCACGGATACTTTCCGAATCATCTACAATGAGTATTGTTTTTGCCATTGGTTTGTTGTTATTTTTGTTTAAATAAAAAAATTATCTATGTTTATCGCCTGACACCTTATATAATATAATTGTCAATTATCAATTATCAATTATCAATTGTCAATTTAATTTTGCGTGTCAATTGATAAGACTTTCGCCAAATCATCAATTCCGCAATTATGCAAAAGCTGTTTTACCTGCTCTGACAAATCACAATGTACGGTAAATTTCTTTTTTTCCCTGATAAAACTGTTTTTCAACGAATAAAAAAACTGTAACGCCGCCGTATCAAACCCGGTTATTCTGTTTAGGTTTATCCTCAGAGAATCACATTCGGTAATAGTGTTTTTCATTTCCGAGAGAATATCTTCAATATTCTGAACCGAAACATCACCGGATATATCATACTCGCGATAATGCTTTTTAACATCGTCAGTTTTTATCTTAAATTCCATAACTTATTAGTTTTCAATATTATACAATATTTACTACAACTATTAGAAAACCAAATTAGGAATGATTTTCCAATTTTTTAAGTGCATTTTTCATGCCACAATTTTCATAAGGCTACACTATCTTTTTTGAATGTTAAATTTAATGACATTTTTAATACCCGCCAAATTTTTTTGCATTTTTTTTACAAGTTTTTTTTGTTAAGATTGATTATCAGGCATTTAAATTAAAAGAAATATTTTTTTATAAAAAACATCACAACTTTTTTGCCGGATAAGAAAAAAAATTAATACATTTGCAGATAAAATTAATGTAAAAAACCCGATGTCAGAGCAAAATTACAGATTTGATTCGGATTCCCTATCGTTTGAAAAGGAAGATCCGAAGAAGGGGAGAAAATTCCTCATTAGTTTTTCAACGACACTCGTTGCAGCACTCGTGATAGGAGCGGTTGTTTTTTTAGCGATTACCAACACTATCAAAACGCCGGGACAAAGGGAAATCGAAATGGAAAACAATGTTATGCGCGAAGAGTACGAACGCCTTGATGCTAAGTACAAACAATCGCAAGAGGTACTCAACGCACTCAAAGAGCAGGACAGAAACATCTACCGTTCGATTTATGAAACAGACCCTTTTGACGACAACAATAACGGAAAAGATTTGTCGAACCTCAACGACGAGGCACTGCTCAAAATGATAAAAAACGATACTGACACACTTGACAAATTGTTGATGTCAGAGGAAACGCAGTTTACGGAGCTGAAATATATATTGGAAAATTCCAAAGAAGACTTAACAGAGATTCCGTGCGTTCAGCCGATAACAGACGACGGCATTAAGATAATGTATTACGGATTCGGACAAAAACTTGACCCGATTTACAAAACACCGCAACTCCATAAAGGTTTGGACATAGCGGCTACAATCGGTACGGAGGTTATTGCAACTGCCTCTGGCACAGTGGATTTCGTTGGCGAAAACCATGAATACGGCAAATACATTGTCATTAATCATAAAAACGATTATCAAACGGTATACGCGCATTTGAGCGAGTTTACCATTAAAAGATACCAAAAAGTAAAACGCGGAGACATTATAGGTTTCGTGGGCAATACGGGTAAATCTCTTGCACCGCATTTGCATTACGAGATTATTTATAAAAACCGTCAAATCAATCCTGTGCATTACTTTTTCGGTTCGCTCAGACCGGAGGATTACGGTAAATTGAAAAAAATCGTAAACGGCAATGGTTTGAGTCTTGATTAACAAAAAAAAAATAAAAAAAGCGAAAAAAACATGGATAACATTCAACAAGTTCAAACAGAGGAAATTTCGCAGGACAAATTATTTTATACGATCGGCGAAGTTGCAAAAATGTTGAACGTCAACACCTCTTTAATAAGATATTGGGAAAAAGAGTTTTCGATTATAAAACCTAAAAAAAACGCAAAAGGCAACAGACTTTTTACGAAAAAAGACATCGAAAACCTCAACAAAATCCATTATTTGGTAAAAGAAAGGGGCATGACATTGGACGGTGCTAAAAAACAATTGAAAAATAACGGTGAAGAAAATGATTCTAATTTTGAAATCATAAAATCGCTAAAAGGCATTAAATCAATGATTTTAGACCTCAAAGAATGTTTGGACGGCAAGAAAGAAGAGTCTGAAAAAGAAGAAAACTAAAAAAATATTTTCTCAGACATCAATTTTGCACGCAAATTGCAACAACGAGTAAAACAAGTATTTTTTTATAAAAATAATTTTTTTGCGCCATGAGTACAAAGAATCCTTCAATGGAATTGGACATCAACTTCATGCACAACGTGTTGGCACTTTATGACGAGTTGATTGAAAACGGCATATCTGTAGTTTATATCGGTAAATTCACACATCAAGTAGTGAAAATGTTCACCGAAAAGAACGAAGCGGAAATGGACGAAAACAACGAGCAAAAGCAAGTCAAACGCAGAGTACACCATTCGTTAGTGGAAATTCTGCAAAATATGCAGAAACACAGTACGGAGTTTCAGACCGAATTCAGCCTTATCAACGGACTTTTTATGATAGGCCGCAAAGATGGTGTGTACTATATTATGACCGCTAACAAAGTTACAAAACACGACATCGTGCATCTTTCTCAAGCCCTTGAATGTGTAAACGGCGCAACTAAAGACGAACTCAACGCAATGTACAAAAAGCAATTAAGAGAAGGCAAAATTTCATCAAAAGGCGGTGCCGGATTAGGATTAATAGACATTGCTCGCAAAACCGACGGAAAACTTGAATACTTGTTTATACCTTGCAACGGAGCGGATTATTTCATTTTGAAAGTAGAAATCTCCGCAGCCGGTGAAGAAGAATAATAAAAAAAGTCGAAAAATAAACTTTTACTTTATTTTTCGACCTCTAACCCCACCGTACGTGCCGTTCGGTATACGGCGATTTTTTTACTACCAATAAAAAACAAACTATTCCGTCTTAAAATAACTTATCGCTGACGATAATTCTTCGGAACGTTGGAAAAGTATTGCGCTATTTTGAGCAACCTCGTCGGCTATTCCTGTAAAATGACGTGTTACCTGCGTAAAATCTTGAACAGCAGTGTTTATCCTTGCTCCCGATTGCGCTTGCTCTAAACTCGACGACGAAATTTCTCGTATCAATTCAGAGGTTTTGTTAATCTCCGGCAAAACTTTCGTAAAAACCTCTTGCGCACTTTTTGCCGCATTACTTGCCGAGGTGCTTACTGTGTTTATCTCTTTGGCTGCCAACGCACTACGCTCTGCAAGTTTGCGAATATCGGAGGCAACAACAGAAAATCCTTTGCCCGCATCGCCCGCACGTGCCGCTTCCACAGCCGCGTTAAGTGCCAAAATATTCGTTTGAAACGCTATTGAATTAATAATCGAAATTCTATCGGTGATTTCGTTCATTGCAGCAACAGTTTTCATTGCCGAATCGTTACATTCCGATACCGACGACAATGCAGATTCTGCCATTTGAGCACCCGAAATTGAGTTTTGAGAGTTCTGTTCCACCGAGGCTGCAAGTTCTTCTATCGCTGCGCTAACCTCGTTTGTAGAGTCGGAAATATAGGTGGCTTGCGTACGGATTGCCTGCGCTGATTTTTCAAACTCTGATGAGGCTTCCGTAATGTTGCTTACCTCGTGTCCAATCGACCCAAAAGTATCTTGCAAAAACGTTGTAAGATGTGCAACCGAAGATCTAAGCCGTCCGACTTCGTCTTTTGAATCACTTTCTTGCAATTTCACCGTCAAATTTCCGTTTGTTACTTCGCTCGTGTGTGTAATAGTTTCGTTGATAGGTCCAATAATTTTGCCCACAATTGTCAAAAGTATTGTTAGACCAATCGAAATACAAAGGCTATAACCTATTACTTGTTCCATATTGGAACCTTCCACCCATTCGCAGACTTCTTGAATTTTGTTTTCGATGCTACTAAGACAAATATTTTCGAGATTAAGAGAAAGTTCTGCCAATTTAGCTGCATCTTTGCCTGTTGAATTGTAGGTGGATACCAAAGTATGCGCCGCCGATATTATTTCTTGACTTAATATTTCCGTTTTTGTAGAGAGTCCTTGTATCTCGTTTATGTTTTTGTCGGCTTGAGCAATCAAACTCACAACTTTCTGATTGTCAGACTCCAAAGATGCAGTTAGGAAATACGAATGGGCATTTGCTGCTTTTGTCGACATCGTGCGGTAAACCTCGTCGAGCGACAAATACAACTGTTGCATAGCCCATACTCTATAAATGTTAAAAAAGACTACTGCTGCTATCGGCATCAAAAATATATAGCCCGCAATTGAAATCTTTTTGCCTAATGATAAATCCTTGTATCTCATGGTGTTTTAAGCGTTTTGAAAGTAATTAATTTTTTCATGAAGGTTTTCAACACTTGAATAAACAGTGCTAACATTTGACCTCATGTTTGATGAAATATCGGCTAAATCTTGAACTGCCGAATTAATGCGTTCTACTGCCGAATTGATATTGCCGATATTAGAAGCCTGCTCACCGCTTGCCTCTGCTATCTCTCTGACAATAAGAGCATTATTTTTAACAATAGGCATTATCTTCTTAAAAACTTCATCTGTTTGTACAGTAAGTTCAACACCTTTTGAACAAACATTGTCGATGTCTTTTGCAGCCGAGGCGGATCTTTCAGCAAGTTTTCTCACCTCTGCTGCCACTACTGCGAAACCTTTTCCGTCGTCGCCTGCGCGTGCTGCTTCCACTGCCGCATTCAAGGCTAAAATATTGGTTTGAAAAGCAATGTCGTCGATAATTGTAATTTTTTCTGCAATTTGACTCATTGCTTTTACGATATTATCACTTGCAACAGAACATTCATCAAGTTTTTGAGCCGTATGCTCGGAATATTCGTAAGCCGAGCGAGCGTTTTGAGAATTTTGTTTGATGTTAGAGGCAATATCTTCCACTGCTGCTGACACTTCCCGTGAAGTTTGAGCCAAATTTAATGCGCCGTTGTGAGCGGTTTCGCCAGTATCTTTGGTAGATTCGGCAGCAGAAGAAATCTGCTCAATATTGTCTCTTAACTGTGGTACAATAGTTTGCAGTTGGTCTCTAAGCGATGTCATTGCCGTTTGAAGTTCGGCAAATTCTTCTCCGCCCGAGGTCTTAACCGTTGAATTAATATCACCTTGCAAAATATTGTCGGCAATAGTTTCAGCGGCTTTGATTGGCGGTGCAAGTCTTTTTTCAAACAATCGTCCTACAATGTAAGCCACTGTAAAAGAAATACTTAATCCGATAATTAATTCCAAAACAGAATGTATCACCCAATCGGCAAGCCAATGATATTGCGTGCGTTCTTCGGAGATTTTTTCTTTTTCGAGATTTTCGGCTTTGATTTTTAAGTTTTCTGACATTTTCGCAAATTGCGCCAAATCAGCCTCTTGCGCAGAATTTTTGTCGGAAACTTTTTTTCTGAAATTTTCAAAATTTGCATAATCCTGCGTCAAAGGATTCTCGGCAGGTATTTCAACGGTTTTTATAGTTGAGAGTATAGAAAAATCGCCGCTGTTGATTGCAGCGTTTGCGCCATACATTGCTTTTGTGGCTTCTATTCCCACTTTGGAATAGAATTTTTCGGCAACAATATGCTCTTTGTTGAGTGCCTCACTCATATTGCTGATTACCTTAACCTTGTAAACGCTGTATATTCCGATACAGCCAATCGGAAGCAAAACTGCCATTAATGTAATTATCATGCGCAGTTTCAGTGTTTTACCGCTGCTTTTTTTCATATAACTTGTTGTGTTATTTAATATAATGATTCTAAGTGTATTATTATTTTTTTGTGCAATAATTATTCCAATTATTTTAGCGGCGGTAAGGTAAAAAAGAAATAGAATAAAACAAAAAAATAAATCGTCTTTAATATTTTTTCACATAGCATTTTTTTATTCAACAATATTATCTTTGCCGCGAAGAAATTTAGGTTGTCGAAAGAATAATTGTGCACGTTCTTTCAATATGCACAAAAAATCGAAAAATTTGTGCACGTTGCCAAAATATGCACAAAAAATCGAAAAAATTGTGCACGTTGTTGTTTTATGCACAAAAAAATAGTATATTTGCGGTATGAATTATAGAAACCGCAAGCGAATTGTTTATTTCACCTCGTTTAATTCGCCTGTAACACTGTCGATTATAAAACCTCTAACAACTACATCTTTTGCCATTAGCGGATGATTGGAAATTGTGTCAACGGTTTTGCGCACCGATTCTTCCGTGTCGTGAAAACCTTCAAGCCAATGGTCGAGGTCAATTCCGCAACGTGAAATAGTGTCAAAAATTTTAGGGTCGATTCCGCGCTCTACCATGTGAAGTTCAAACTCCTTGAAACTCATGTGACACGCTCCGCAATGGCTATGTGCTACAACCATAATTTCAGTAACACCAAGTTCATAAACCGCCACAAGAAGGCTACGCATCGCACTGTCAAAAGGCGAAATTACAAGGCCGCCGGCATTTTTGATGATTTTTGCATCGCCGTTTTTAAGACCGAGTGCAGCCGGCAAAAGTTCCGTCAGACGTGTGTCCATGCACGAGAGTACGGCAAGTTTTTTGTCCGGATACTTGTCGGTTAAATATTTTTCGTATGCCTTTTCTAAAACGAATGTCTTGTTGAATTGTAATATTTGGTCTATCATTTTTTTAGAATTTATAGTGGCGAATTTATATAATTTTTTGTTATTAACAAAAAAGAGTAAAGTGTGTTTTTTATAAAATCTGTACTTCCTTGTCTTTTACTGTATGATTCACGCTATCAGAACATAGTTTGACTTTCATCTATTAAAAACAATGTATTCCGAGCAAACTTTAAAAAAAAAACGCCGGAAAAATTTTCTCTTTCCGGCGGATAAAAAGTAAAATATTTTAAAATTTACAAATCTAAACCGCTACTCCTCCTCTTCGTCGTAGTCAGAGCGGAATCTTCTGTCTTCATCCTCATCTTCATCCCTCTGTGAAATACGCGGACGACGCGGACGTTCCACTGAAGGCTCTTGAGAATTAGAATAATACGTAACGTTATCAACCTCAAGCTCTTTCTGAACTTGAAACAAGAACATTTCGTTATTAACAGTTCCTTCCATCTCTTTAAGAAGATATTGCATAGCCTCAACAGAATTTCTTTCGGAAATTTGTTTCTTTCTAAGCTCCCAAATAATATCAAGCATTTGTCTGTCGATAAGCAAATCATCACGGCGCGTACTTGAAGAATTAATGTCAATAGAGGGGAATATACGCTTGTTAGAAAGCTTTCTGTCAAGCTGAAGTTCCATGTTACCCGTACCTTTGAACTCTTCAAAAATTACTTCGTCCATTCTTGAACCCGTGTCAATAAGAGCAGTTGCAATAATCGTTAAAGAACCGCCGTTTTCGATGTTTCGTGCTGCACCGAAAAATCTTTTGGGTTTATGAAGCGCATTAGCATCAACACCACCGGTCAAAACTTTTCCTGACGCAGGTTGTACAGTGTTGTAAGCGCGTGCAAGACGTGTAATAGAATCGAGCAAAATTACAACGTTATGTCCGCATTCTACCATACGTTTTGCTTTTTCCAAAACGATGTTAGCAACTTTAACGTGTTTTTCAGCAGGTTCGTCAAAAGTAGAAGAAATAACTTCGGCTTTTACGCTGCGTTTCATATCCGTAACCTCTTCAGGACGCTCATCAATAAGAAGAACGATTAAATAAACTTCCGGATGATTATCAGCAATTGAATTAGCTATATCCTTGAGTAATATTGTTTTACCTGTTTTGGGCTGAGCAACGATAAGACCTCTTTGACCTTTACCGATAGGAGCAAACATATCAACGATTCTGCATGAAAGATTGTTTTCGTGCCCGTTGCCCGTAAGACGGAATTTTTCGTTCGGGAAAAGCGGTGTAAGATAGTCAAAATTTACTCTATCACGAATATAATCAGGACTTCTGCCGTTGATTTCCAATACTTTAATCAATGGGAAATATTTTTCAGTTTCTTTGGGCGGACGTATTGAACCTTTTACAGTATCACCGGTTTTCAATCCGAAAAGTTTTATTTGCGATTGCGAAACATAAATATCATCCGGCGAATTGAAATAATTGAAATCAGCACTTCTTAAAAATCCGTAACCATCAGGCATAACCTCCAAAACACCTTGATTTGTAATTACACCGTCAGAATCGTAAATAGAAGATTTTTTGCCTTGTGAAGAATAATCCTCCGGCTGCGTAAATTGAGGAGATTCAAAATTATTGTTATTATTTTGAGGTGCAGGCTCTTGATTAAAATCCTGATTTTCTTGAACTTGTTCCGTAATTTGCGGCTCTATCGGTTTTTGCTGCGCAACAACAGGTTCTGGTTCTTGAATAGGTTCTTCTTCTATTTTTTTAGGAGCTTCCTCCTCTGAATTTTTTTCTACTGAAGCTGCAACCGGTTCCGAAACTTTTCTTCCTACAACCAACCTACGGCGTCTTTCTTTTACTTTAGGCGTTTTAGGAGTCTCCTCAGGAGTATTATCTTGAGGAACTGACGGTTGATTATTATCCTGTGCAAAATTCTGATTTTGAGAGGATTGTGTATCTTGAGGCTTAGAATTATCGTTTTCTTTGCGCCTTGTAGAGGCACTTGCATTTTTAATTGCCTGCTGATCTAAAATTTTGTAAATTAATTCCTGTTTTTTATAATTTTCTACTTTTGCTATCTCCAATTCTTTAGCAATTTCGCGCAATTCAGAAACCAATTTTTTGTTCAATTCAAGTATATCGTACATTTTGATAAGATTGGTTTTACAAGGAGAATATCCTTATTCTTAAAGAAGACTTTCTGTTTTTTCGAGTGCAAAGGTACAAATTAAGTTGAAAACAACAAATTTTTTTCATATATTTTTTCTCGGCTAATAAAATTTTTAAAGATTTTTTTATTCTCCTTCACTGCATTTTTTGTATTAAGAATCACCGACTTATTATGAAAATATTTTTTCAACATTAGCTACTCTACTGCATGGCAGCTACGGTATAAACTACAAACAGAGTAGTGCTTTTTTTTTTAACTTTCAAAAAAGCATACAACATATTATTTTTTTCATAAGTGCGATGAGCCACAAATAGTTTTAGGATTGTAAGAAATCTATTAAACTCGGTTGAAAGAATTTATTTTTCTCTGCAAACATAATGCTTTTTTCGCAAAAAATTATTACCTTTGCGCAGTTTTTTTATTAGCAAAAATTATAAAAATGGAAATTCCAGCAAAATACGAGGCTGCTACCAGTGAAGAAAAATGGTATCAGTATTGGAACGATAACGGCTTTTTTCATTCAGAGCCGGA